>SAQE01000060.1 GCA_004020545.1 Mesorhizobium sp.
GCCCCTGTTCCACCCCCGCCCGCGGTCGCCGAACATCACATAGCCGGCGTCGGTCACCGCCACCGTGTCCTCCAGCTTGATGAAGCCGCGCGTCGGATGGAGCATGGTCGTCTCGACCGAGAGCACCATGTTCTTTTCCAGAGGCTTGGCGGCATAAGTGCCTTCATAGGCGACCGGATGGTTGGTCATCAGGAACGGCGCCTCATGCGTGATCAGCCCCATGCCGTGGGCGAAGAAATCGGTGTAGGGCGCGACCTTCGAGGCCTTCAGCACGCTTTCGGCATGGGCGATCATGTCGCCGCCGAGCGTGCCGGCCTTGACCTTGGAAAAGGCCGCCTGCTGCACCGCCTCGACTTCGGCCAAAAGATCCTCCAGTTCGGCATCCGGCTCGCCAAGCACGCCCATGCGGCAAAGGTCGCCGATATAGCCATGGTAGTTGCCGCCGGAATCGATCGACAGCACTTCGCCCTTCTTCCACGCCTGATCGGAGGCCGCGCGGTTGTGGCTGGAGCCCAGCGTCAGCAGGCAGTATTCGAAATGCGCGCCGCGATTGGTCTCCTCGCGCCGAAGCTGTTCGATGATGTCGGTCTTGGTCGTGCCCTCGCGCGCCCAGCGAATAGTCGCCAGCATGGAATCGGTGATCAACTCGGAGGCGATGCGCAGTTTTTCGAGCTCCGCTTCGGTCTTGATCGCGCGCATGGTCTCCAGCATGCCGGTCGCGTCGATGAGCTTGGCGTCCGGCAGCGCCTTGCGGATCAGCGTATAGGCGTCCGACGGCAGGAAGCCCGGCTCGATGCCGATGCGGGCAGCCTGCTTGCCGATCTTCCGCAAATGCTCCACCGCAAGGTTGGCGGCGTCGAGCGTCCCCCAGCAGGCCGCATGCAATGTCGGCGTCCAGAACGGATGGTTCTGGTGCTCCCCGCCTTCCATCTTGTTGCCGATATAGGCCGCGTGCTCCGGTCCGCTCTTTTCATAGAGGACGATCGGCAGATACCGGCTGTGGCCGATCGCATCCATCGCCGCGAAGAAGATGAACTTGTAGCCGCCAAGCAGGTACTGCGTGTTATGCTTGGAAGTGGCGAACAGCACGTCGATGCCGGCCTCCTCTATCAGCCGGTCCACCCGCGCCTGGTCGAACGGAATGCCGCTGACGTCGGTCTTGCCCGGAGCGATGTTCATCTGCCTCTCCCTGCTGGCCGCTGCAGCGGCCAATCTTCTTGAACGTTTGGCTGTCGGTTAAATCTGCACCATTTTGACCACACTGGTCCAGCCAGATTCGGCAGAGCGTGGCCAACTCAACCTGGCAGGACGGTTCGCAGAAGCAATTCTCCTAAAACTGGTCTTACCAGATTGCCGCACCCGCAGCCCGAATTTAACTGGTCCAGCGGACGAAAATTTCAAAGCCAAGCCATACTGCGCCAAAACCGTCACTGGCGAAACCTTTGCCAAGGGCCATAATCCCGCTCATTTCGAGACTGCCTGTGCCTGACGCGGGACGAAGAGGGGAGTTTGAGCGATGTCCGAACTGATTTCACGCCGCGGCCTGCTTGCCGGTTCGGCGCTGCTTTTGGCCTCGACCGCATTGCCGGCGATCGGCCGGGCGCAGACGCCGAAAAAGGGTGGCAGGCTGATCGTCGCCGCCGACTCCGAGCCGCGCAACCTCAATCCGGCGATCGTCGCCTCCAACGGGGTCTTCTTCATTTCCAGCAAGGTCGTCGAGACGCTGGCCGAAGCCTCCTTCGACGGCAAGGACGGACTTCAGCCGCGCCTTGCGCTCTCCTGGGAAGGTGCGGCCGACGGCCTGTCGGTAACCTTCAAGCTGCGCGACGGCGTCAAATGGCATGACGGCAAGCCCTTCAGCTCCGCTGATGTCGCCTTCTCGGCGCTGCAGATCTGGAAGCCGCTGCAGAATCTCGGCCGCACCGTGTTCAAGGACCTCGTCGCCGTCGACACGCCCGACGAGCTGACCGCCGTGTTCAAATTCGCCAAGCCGACCCCGTTCCAGCTCATCCGCAACGCGCTGCCGGCGCTGACGAGCGTCGTGCCGAAGCATGTCTATGAGAATGGCAAGATCGAGGAGAACCCGGCCAACAACGCCCCGGTCGGGACCGGTCCGTTCAAATTCGCCGAATACAAGGCCGGCCAGTACTATCGGCTGGCGCGGAACGACGATTATTGGGGCAAGGAAGAGCCCTATCTCGACGAGATCATCTACCAGGTTCTCCCCGATCGTACGTCTGCCGCCGCTGCGCTGGAGGCGGAAGAGATCCAGCTCGCCGCTTTTTCCGCCGTGCCGCTCGCCGATCTCGACCGCATCTCCAAGGTGCCGGGCCTCAAGGTCGTCACCAAGGGCTATGAAGGGCTGACCTACCAGCTCGTCGTCGAGATCAATCATCGCCGCAAGGAGCTTGCCGACCTCAAGGTGCGACAGGCGATCGCCCATGCCATCGACAAGGACTTCGTCGTCAAGACGATCTTCCTCGGCTATGCCGCGACCGCCACGGGCCCCGTGCCGAAGAACGATCCGCAGTTCTACACTGCCGAGGTGCCGACCTATGCCTTCGACGTCGCCAAGGCCAACGCCCTGTTGGACGAAGCCGGCTACAAGCGTGCTGACGACGGCAGGCGGTTTGCGCTGAAACTCCTGCCGGCGCCCTATTTCAACGAGACGAAACAGTTCGGCGACTATCTGCGCCAGGCGTTGGCCGCGATCGGCATCGACGCCCAGATCGTCAACAACGACTCCGCGGCCCACATCAAGGCTGTCTACACCGACCATGCCTTCGACCTCGCGGTCGGCCCGCCGGTGTTCCGCGGTGACCCCGCCATCTCCACCACCATCCTGGTGCAGAGCGGCATTCCCGACGGCGTGCCTTTCTCCAACCAGGGCGGCTACAAGAACGCCGACCTGGACGCGCTGATCGCCAAGGCTTCCGAGACACTCGACACCGCCACCCGCACCGGGCTCTACAAGGAATTCCAGAAAAAGGTCGCGGCCGACCTGCCGCTGATCAACGTCGCCGAATGGAGCTTCATTTCCGTCGCCCGCGACACCGTCGGCAACATCGCCAACAACCCGCGCTGGGCGGTGTCGAACTGGGCGGACACCTATTTGGAATCGTGACACACTCGCGCGGATGAGAGTTCGCAAGGAAATGGGATCTTGGGCAAAGGCCGAGTTCCCGGCCACCCCCCTCTGTCCTGCCGGACATCTCCCCCGCAAGGGGGGAGATCGGCAGCTTTTTCGACGGCGCCCTCTTTGCCGAGGAGATGCAACTTCGGAGATTGGCGAAAGCGGAGGTGACTTCCAATCTCCCCCCTTGCGGGGGAGATGTCCGGCAGGACAGAGGGGGGTGCCTGGGCGCGACATTTCATATTGTCACCTCATGTCGCCGAGGCGCGCGTGACCCGCGCCCTCATCCTCCTTCGCCGTCGCCTCGTCGGCAGCATCTTCGTTCTCCTCATCGTTGTCATCGGCAGCTTCCTGCTCCTCGAAGCTGCTCCCGGCGACGCCGTAGACGCCTATATCGTCTCGACCGGCGGCGATGCCGGCATGATCGAATTGCTGCGCCACCGCTGGGGCCTCGACCAGTCTGAACTGACCAGGCTCGCCAACTATCTCTGGGCATTGCTGCACCTCGACCTCGGCCAGTCCGTCACCTTCTCCCGGCCGATCCGCGAAATCATCCTCGAACGCCTGCCGACCACGTTGATCCTGATGGGCAGCGCCACCGCTCTCTCCTTCGGCCTCGGCTCGGCGCTCGGCATCTATGCCGGCGCGCGGCCCGGCAGCTTTCGCGACCGTTTGCTTTCGATCGGCTCGCTGGCGCTCTACGCCGTGCCCGGCTTCTGGCTCGGCCTTGTGCTGATCGTCGTCTTCGCCGTCGACCTGCGCTGGCTGCCGATCGGCGGCATCGAGACCATCGCTTCGGGCAAGACCGGGCTGGCGCGGGCCGCCGACATCGCCACCCATCTCGTGCTGCCGGTCTCGGCGCTCGGCTTCATCTACCTCGCCCTCTATTTGCGCATGATGCGCGCCGGCATGGCGGAAGCCTGGCGTCAGGATTTTGTGCTCGCCGCCCGCGCCAGGGGCCTGCCGCGCCGCCGCATCGTGCTCGCTCATGTCGCCCGCAACGCGCTCCTGCCTTTGGTCACCATGCTCGGCCTGCAATCGGCGCAGATGCTCGGCGGCAGCGTCGTCATCGAAAGCGTCTTTGCTGTACCAGGCCTCGGCCGGCTGGCGCAGGAAGCCGTCGCCGGTCGCGACACGCTGCTGCTGCTCGGCATCATCCTGGTGAGCGCCGTCCTCGTCATCGGCATCAACCTTCTGGTCGACCTCGCCTACGCCTTCCTCGATCCGCGCGTCGGCGCCAGCGAGGCCGGCGTATGAGGCAGTTACGCCGCTTCTTCCGCACGCCGGAAACGGTTGCCGGTGCGGCAATCCTCGTCTTGCTCGTCGCCATGGCGCTGGCCGCGCCTCTGCTTTTCCCGCGCGATCCGCAAGCGATCGCCGGCCCGGCATTGCTGCCGCCGTTCCAGGACTGGTCGCTGCCGCTCGGCACCGACCGGCTCGGCCGCGACGTGCTGGCCGAACTTTTCCACGGCGCCCGCACTTCGCTGGCCGTCGGCTTGGCGGCGGCCGCCGCGGCGCTGTTGATCGGCGCGGCGGTCGGCACGCTGGCTGGCTTTGCCGGAGGCGTCATCGACGAAGTGCTGATGCGTGTCACCGACGCCTTCCAGACCGTGCCGAGCTTTCTTCTCGCGCTGGCTTTCGTCAGCATCGTCGGCCCCTCGCTGGGTGTCGTGGTCGCAGCCATCGCGCTTGGCGCCTGGACCGGCCCGGCGCGCGTTGCCCGCGCCGAGGTGCTGTCGATCTGCGAGCGCGACTACGTGGCGGGTGCCCGCGTCATCGGTATGCACCCACTTGAGATCGCCTTTCGCGAAGTCCTGCCCAACGCCTTGCCGCCGGTGCTGGCGCTGTCGTCGGTGATCGTGGCGGCGGCAATTCTCACCGAGGCGGCGCTTTCCTTCCTCGGTCTCGGCGATCCCAACCGCGTCACCTGGGGCGACATGATCGCCGAGGGCCGGGCCGTGTTGCGCACCGCGCCGTATCTGTCGATCTTTCCCGGCATCGCGCTGGTGCTGACCGTACTCGGCGTCTACCTCGCTGGCGAGGGTGTGGTCGAAAGCACCGCGGTGCGCAGGAGCCTGTCGTGACGGCGCTGCTCTCGATCCACGACCTGACGGTGCGCTACCGGCGCGACGGCATCGAAGTGGCGGCGCTGAAGGGTGTGAGTCTGGATATTGAAGCCGGTGAGCGCTTGGCGATCATCGGCGAAAGCGGTTCGGGCAAAAGCACGCTGGCGCTGGCGGTGGCGGGGTTGCTGGCGGGCTCGGCTGAGATCGGCGGAACGATCGGATGGTCAGCAAGCCAATTTCAAACGCCTCGTTCCGTCACACCCCCCTCTGTCCTGCCGGACATCTCCCCCGCAAGGGGGGAGATTGCTCCCTCATCTCCGGCTCTGCAAATCGCCAAGGTCGAAGAGTGGGAGCCGGCGTTGATGCTGCCAATCTCCCCCCTTGCGGGGGAGATGTCCGGCAGGACAGAGGGGGGTGCGAAGGATCGCCAACGTCTCTCGCTAACTAACGCTTCGATAGGCGGCCGCGACATCGGCTTCGTCTTCCAGGACCCTGCCTCCAGCCTCGACCCCGTGATGCCGATCGGCAAGCAGATCGCCGAAGTCGTCCGCACCCATGTCGGCTTTGCCTGGCCTGAAGCCTATGCCAAAGCCAAAACCCTGCTGGAGCGCGTCCGCCTGCCCGACCCGGAATCCGCCTTGCGCGCCTACCCGCACCAGCTTTCAGGTGGCCAGAAGCAGCGCGTTGCGATCGCGGCGGCAATCGCGGCCGGACCGAAACTGCTCATCGCCGATGAAGCAACCAGCGCGCTCGACACCATCGTGCAGGCCGAGATCGTCGCTCTGATCCGCCGGCTCGTCGCCGAGGACGGCATGACGCTGCTCTTCATCAGCCACGACATTGCGCTCGCCGCCACGCTTGCCGAGCGCATCGTGGTGCTCCGCCACGGCGAACTGGTCGAGTCGGGCGAGACCCGTCAGATCATCGCAGCGCCGCGCCACGCCTACACCCGCGCCTTGCTTGATGCCCATCTCAGCCTCGACGCCGAGCCGCTGCTTGACCGGCAGGGCGCTTCGGCATGAGCGTGCTTGCCGTCTCCAATCTCTCCAAGCGCTACCGCCGCGGCGGCAAGCCCTTTGCGGCCGTCGACGACGTCTCCTTCGAGATTGGGCTGGCCGAGACGCTGGCGCTCGCCGGTCCCTCCGGCAGCGGCAAGTCGACCATCGCGCGGCTGGTGCTGCGACTGATCGAGCCTGACGCCGGCCGTATCGAATTCGAAGGCGCGGACTTCCTGTCGCTCTCAGGCGGCGCGCTGCGTGCTCGCCGCGCCCGTCTCCAGATGGTATTCCAGGACCCGCTCGCCGCCTTCAACCCGCGCGCCACGGTTGCGCGCGTTCTGGACGATCCTCTGCGCATCCACGGTATCGCTTCGCGCGCAGAGCGCCCGCGCCGTATCGCCGCGCTCCTGGAGCGCGTCGGTCTCGACGCCGGCCTTGCCGGACGTGCCATTCACGAGATTTCCGGCGGCCAGCGCCAGCGCGTGGCGATCGCCCGCGCCATCGCCACGCGGCCGTCACTGATCGTGCTCGACGAAGCGGTATCGGCGCTCGACGTGTCAGTGCGCGGGCAGATCCTGGAATTGCTGCTCGACCTGCAAAGACAGGAACGGATCGCCTATCTCTTCATCTCGCACGACCTCGGCGTCATCCGTGCCGTCGCCCATCGCGTCGTCATCCTCGACGCCGGCCGGATCGTCGAGAGCGGCGATGCTCGCACCGTGATCGCGTCGCCGCAATCGGCGATCGGCAAGGCGCTGGTGGCGGCAACGCCGAAGCTTGTCAGAACCAGTCAGGACGCAGCATGACCGACCCCGCAGCCAGAGCCGAAAAACTGTCGCGCGAGCTCGACTCCGCCTTCCGCAACCGGGCCGATCTCTATCGCCTTTTCCTCGACGAGCTGACCGCCGAGATCGGCGCCGAGAAGGCCGAAGCGGTCATGATCCGCACCATCGAGAAGCGCGGCCGGGAAGTCGCGGCGGCGGCATTCGCCGATTTCGGCCCCGACGACGCGCCGGCGATCGGCGAGGCGTTCCTCTCGGTCAGCCCGGATGGCGGCCGGATGTATCCGACCGATGTCGATCGCGGGTCGGACCACATCGCCTTCAAGGTGAAGCGCTGTCCGCTGAAAGATGCCTGGGTCGAGGCCGGCGTCGGCGAGAAAAAGCTCGCCACGCTCTGCCGCATCGCCGGCGCTTTCGACCGCGGCCTGTTCGAAGCGACCGGCGTGCGCTTCGCCAACGTCACCTGGACGCCGGGCCACGGCCCAGGCTGCTGCCACATAGCGCTGACCAACCGGAACGCCGGTTGAAACCAGTGACCTATCCGCCGACCATCAGCTTCACGACTTCGTCGTGATTGGTCTCGGAGATCTTGCGCTCGCCGGCCTGGACGCCGCGCCTGAGCACGACGATGCGGTCGGAGACGGCAAAAATATCGTGCAGATTGTGCGAGATGAAGATCACGCCGCGCCCTTGCGCCTTGAGCTGATGGATCAGCGAGATGACCTTGCGCTGTTCGGGCACGCCGAGCGCCGCGGTCGGCTCGTCCATGATCAAAATTTGCGCATCCCAATAGACGGCGCGGCCGATAGCGACGGCCTGGCGCTGGCCGCCGGAGAAATTGCTGACCGGCGCCTCCAGCCGGCTGACATGGAAATCGAGCCGGCTCATCGTTTCCTTGGCCGCCGCCGCCATGGCCTTGCGGTCGAGCACGGGCAGGAAGCCGAATGCCTTGCGCATCGGCTCGCGGCCGAGGAAGATGTTGGCGCCGATCGACAGGTTGTCGGCCAGGGCGAGATCCTGGTAGATCGTCTCGATGCCTTTCTCGCGCGCCTCCTGCGGGGTCGTGAAGCTCACCGGCTGACCTCTCAGCAGGATCTCGCCGCCGGTCGGCTGATAGACCCCGGATATCGCCTTGATCAGCGTCGTCTTGCCGGCGCCGTTGTCACCAGCAAGCGCCACCACTTCGCCCGGCCGAACGACCATGGAGAAATCGTTGAGCGCGCGCACGGCGCCGAAGTGTTTGGACAGGTTCCTGACTTCGAGGAGAGGAGCGGTCTGCACGCTGCTATTCATCCTGACGGGCTCCACTGAACCGGCGCTGCGCCTGGTCGATAAGGACGGAAATGATGATGACGACACCGACGGCGATGAACTGCCAGAACGGCTCGACATTGACGAAGACCAGCCCGTACTGGATGACCGCGATCACCAGCGCGCCGGCCACCGTGCCGAAGATCGTGCCGGACCCGCCGAACAGGCTGGCGCCGCCGATCACAACCGCGGCGACGCTGTCGAGCAGCAGCGGCTCGCCGGCCTGCGCGGCGCCCGCGGTGAAACGCGCTGCGTAGAGCGCCCCGCCGAGGCCGGCGCACATCGCCGACAGCACATAAAGGCGCAAGATATGATCCTTGATGTCGATGCCGGCGCGGCGCGCGGCCTGCGCATTGGCGCCGATCGCGTAATTGTGCTGGCCGAACCGCGTCTGGCTCAAGATGTAGTGCATCACGATGACGAAGATTGCGGTGATGATGACAAGGTAGGGCACGCTGTAGAACTTGCCGTTGCCGAGCAGCGCGAACCAGGAATTCTGCACCGGCACCGTTGTGCCCCCGGCAAGCAGGTAGGCAGCGCCGCGCGCGACGCCGAACATGCCCAGCGTGCCGATGAAAGGCGGAATCCTGAGGCGCGAGATCAAGAGGCCGTTGATGACACCGGGCACGCCGGCAACGATCACGGCGGCGAGAATTCCAGCCAGCATCGCCAGCGGCAACGGGATGGCGGCTCCGGCCATGTTGGTCGCATGGGCGGCAATGACAGCGGCGAGCCCCATGATGAAGCCGAGCGACAGGTCGATGCCGCCCGAGATGATGACGAAGGTCTGCCCGGTCGCGAGCAGCAGCGGCGCCACGGCGAATATCGCTATCGATTGCAGGTTGAACGGATTGAGCACGAAGGTCGCGCCATAGGCGAACCGCGACCAGACCTCGAAACAGACGATCAGGCCGGCGAGGAACAGCCATGCGCGGCCTTCGGCGATGCGTCGGACAAGGCTCTTGGCCGCATCGCTGTGGTCGGCCTGGGGAGCGACATGCTTTTCGGCCTGCTGGGCTGGTGATGTTGAGGTCATGAACGCTCCACCACGGGCTTCCTTCGAACAGGACCCCGGTTGCCGCCGGGATCCGATGCAAGTCTCCTCCCGGCGGACCGGGAGGAGACCAGGCGCGCTGGTTATTCGGAGTAAAGATACTTCGAGATGTTCGGATCCGCGATGTTGGACTTGTCCATGATCGTGAAGCCGGTGCCGATCGAGACCGGGATCGAATGGCCGGTCAGGTGCGCATAGGCCGAAACGACGCCGAAATAGCCGATCTCGGCCGGATGCTGCGCGATCGCCACGTCGACCAGGCCGGTGTTGATGTTGTCGACGATGCTGGTCGGAGCGTCGAAGGCGACGACCTTGACGGTGCCGGTCTGTCCGGCCTGCTTGACGCCGTTGGCGGCGCCCAGTGCCGAGAAAAGGTTGGCGCCGAAGACGCCGACGAGATCGGGATTGCGGGCGAACACCGCCTGCAGCTGCGAGGCCGCCTTGTTGGCGTCGTCGTCGTTGAACTGGGTCTCCAGCACGGTGATGCCGGGGTGCTTGGCCATCTCCTTCTTGAAGCCCTCTTCCCGCTGGTCGGTGGTCGAGATGCCGGGCTTGACGTTCGAGACGTAGACCTTGCCCTTGTCGCCGATGGACGTGGCGAGTGCCCGCGCCGCGATCTCGCCGCCAAGCACATTGTCGGAGGCGATGTAGGCCAGCGGGAAGTCGGCATCGCCGGCGCCGGTCTGGTACATGCCGGTGCCGATGAAGGTGTCGACGGTGATGACTGGGATGCCGGCATCGTTGGCCTTGCGCAACGGCTCGACCAACTGAACCTTGTCGGTCGGCGCGATCAGGATCGCGTCCGGCTTCTTGGCAATGACGGCATCAAGCACCGGAACCTGCGTCACCGGATTGAAGTCGGGCGCGCCCTGGAAGACAAGGTTCACGCCAAGTGCGTCGGCCGCCGCCTGGGCGCCCTTGCGCATGGTGATGTAGAAACCGTCGGTGGTCAGGCCCGGAATGAGCGCAATGGTGTACTTCTTGTCCTGCGCTTGCGCGGGAGCGATCAGCACCGTGGCGCTGACCGCGAGCGCCGCGAGCGCGGCAACAATCTTCTTCATGAACTCCTCCTCAGTGGTTGGCAGATTGCCGTTGCAAGTGACATCGGTATGGCCGCCGATCCGCTCAGGATGCCGACGGCCGGGAACGCCTGTTTGCTGTAGCGGGCAGCTTTCCTCCCAAGCGCCCTCCGGTCGTTATGTCAGCCGGTCGAAGTCAGGCCGGCCACTGGCCGCGGTCTCGTTTGCCAGCCTCGGTCAGGTTCGAGGAACCGCGCCGCCCGTGGCGCATGCGCATCGGGCTCGCAGTCTTGTAACACTTTGCAGAAATAAATTGCAACCCGGTTTTTCCGAGGTTGCAGCAACAAGCTTTTCGCACCGGACAGCATGTGCCTGCTCCGAAGAGCCCCGGCTATTGCTCCGAGCCTGCGGCGACACAACTGATTTCGAGCCGGCGACCTTCGCCGGGCCGGCTCTTGGCGGATTCTGTTTAACGAGCCGGCATGATGTCGATGATGGCCTGCGCCGTCTTCGTATCCGTCACCAGGGCATTGATGAGCCCGGCGCGGACGGCGCCGATGATCGCGGTTGCCTTCTCCGGCGAAGCGGCGACGCCGATCACCAGCGGCGCGGCGCGGAGCTGTGCCGGCGACATCGCTATCATCCGGCTCTCCCCTTCCCAGGCGATCAGCGTGCCCTCGGCGTCGAAATAGTGCCGAAGCACATCGCCAGCCGCGTGAACCAGCGCCTGCTCGCTCGGCGTGGCGGCGCTCGCCTCAGGCGCGTTGATCGCATGCGGCAGGCCGACGCCGACGATCGCGACGTCGGTCCGGTCCCAAAGTGCCACGGCATCGCGGATGGCGGCATCGCCAAGAAAAACCTCGCGCAGCTCGCTTGACGGCAGATAGGGTGCATGGATGAAGTGCGGCGTGCCGCCGAACTCCTCGGCCGCGAGCCGCACGAACTCGTTGATCTGGAAATGCGGGGCGTGTTGCTGCATGCCGCCGGTGGCGGCGACGGTCAGCACGCCGGGAATGCGCGGCAGACCTGCCCGGATCACCTCGCGCACGGCTCGCCCCCAGCCGATGGCCACCACGGAGCCGGCGGCCAGTTGCGCTTGCTTGAGTAAACCGCTGAGCGGAGCGGCCAGCGCCGTCAGCGCGCCGGTCGACGGCGTTTCGATCACCGCGGCGTCACGAAGCCCCAGCCTGTCGATCAGCTGTTTGGTGATGTCCGCCGGCGTCGCCAGATCGATAACCTCGATCCTTACGATGCCCTCGGCTCGCGCGCGCTGCAGCAGGCGCGAGATCGTCGCTGTCGAAACGCCAAGCTGCCGAGCGATATCGACCTGCGACATCTCCGACACATAGTGCAGCTTGGCGACCGTATGCAGCATCGTCCGTGATGCGGCCGCATCCTGAATAGGAGGGACAGACAGGTTGCAATTCCTTTCAGCAACGTGTTACACACACATTCGCCGACGGGAGTTATCGCGCAAATCCGGCGAACCCGCAACTTGAGGTCACGGCGCCGGCGAGGCCGCTTCTCCAGCAGTCCACGGCACATCGAGGCGGCTAAAATTTCCCTGCCGGCAGGCGGGGTGAAACTGAACATTCTTGTTTCCACGGGATCCGCGCCCTCGGCGAGAGAGCGCCAACATCGGACAGAAGGCAAATGGCAAAGATGACCACCGCGGAGTTGCGCGGTTACCAGCAAATCTGCGGACCGGACGGGGCCATGGTGGCTATCGCCTGCGACCAGCGTGGCGGCATGCGCACCTTGCTGGCGTCAGACCCCGCCGAACAGGCCAGGATCACCAACGACATGCTCGGCGACACCAAGGCGGACATCACGCGCTATCTTGCCAGCGCCGCGTCCTGCGTGTTGCTCGACCCGCTCTGCGCTGTGCCGCGTGTGGTCGATGACGGCGTGCTGAATCGCGATACGGCACTGCTCATCGGCCTCGACGCCTCCGGCTTCGATGTCTCGCCCGAGGGCTACCGGCTGTCGCGCCTGGTGCCCGGCATCGATGCGCGGCGCGTGCGTGAGCTGGGCGGCACCGGCGGCAAGATCATGGTCTATCTCAGGGCCGACAAGCCGGAGGCGAACGAGCGCAACATTGCCATCCTGCGCCAGTGTATCGCCGATTTCGGGAAAGAGGACCTGCTGCTCGTCGTCGAGTTCCTCACCTATCAGCTCGACGACGAAAGCCCGCAGGACTATGTGGCCAAGACGCCCTGGCTCGTCGAGGAAGGCACGCGGATTTCACTGGATTGCGGCGCGAAGGTGCTGAAGCTCCCCTACCCCGGAACGCCCGAGGCCTGCGCCAACATCACCAGGATAGCCGGCGAGGTGCCGTGGGCGGTGCTTTCCGCAGGCGTCAACCATGCCACCTTCCTCGGCCAGGTCGAGATCGCCATGCAAAACGGCGCCTCGGGCGTGATCGCCGGCCGTTCGCTATGGAAGGACTGCATCTCGCTCGACCGTGATATCCAGCGTGAACGGCTGAAGACCATCGCGGTGCCGCGATTGCGCGAGATCCAGGCTGTCATTGGACACTATCGCCGGAAGGCTGCCTAGCGCATCTTAGCGGCCAAGCGAGCAAGCGGCCTTCCCGCGACTCCGGATACCACACCAGGAACGCACGAGACGTCATGCCACACACGTCGATGGCCATAGGTGTAGATATCGGCGGCACCAATCTGCGTGCCGCCCGTATTTCCGGGACGGGTGAAATACTCGAGCGCATGGCCGAGAAGAGCGCGCCGGACCCGGAGCTGGTGCTGGGCCGGATCGTCGACATGGTGCGCCGTCTCGACACGCCCGAGGTGACGGCCATCGGCGTCGGCGTTCCCGGTCGCGTCGATGCCCGGCGCGGCGCCGTCCTGTCGGGAGGCTATGTCGATCTTGCCTCGGTTGACCTGACTGAGCGGCTGGAAGGCATGACCGGCAAGCCCGTCGCCATCGACAACGACTGCAACATGGCGCTGGTCGCCGAGATGACCCTGGGGGCGGCTTCCGGATACGAAAACGTCGTCATGTTCACCATCGGCACCGGCATCGGCGGCGCCGTGGCCCAGAACCGGCAGATCCTGCGCGGCCGCGCGACAGCGGGCCAGCTCGGTCACATCACCGTCGACATGAACGGCGAAACCTGCGCATGCGGCCGGCGCGGCTGCGTCGAGACCACCAGTTCCGGCACGGCGCTGGGGCGCCATATCGAGCGAGCGGGACTGGGTCCCGGCATCTCCGTCGATCATCTGTTTGACCGCGAAGCGGCGGGCGATGGCGCGGCACGCGACATACTGGAAGCCTGGGCCAAGCCTTTGCGGGCGGCGATCGATTCGGCCGTCGCCATGTTCGACCCCGATCTCATCCTGCTCGGCGGCGGCCTCGGCCGGGCCGCGCACAGGGCGTTGGCCTGCGCCCCGGCGCTCGCGCCCTGGTACCAATGCGCGGTGGCGCCAGCCGGGCTCGGTGACGATGCCGGTGTGATCGGCGCCGCCCTGCAGGCGCTCAAAGCGAAGGCGGCCACGCCATCCGCAAGGCGCGCCGTGCTGGTCAACGGCATCCCCGCCAGCGGCAAGAGCACCGTCTCACGCGGCATCGCCGATCGCATGGGCTGGCCCCTGCTTTCGCTCGATGCGGTCAAGAACCCGTTCCTCGAAATACTCGGCGGGGCCGACCGGGAGTTCAACCGCACGCTCGGCCGCGCCAGCTACCAGGCGATCTGGTCGATCATCGCCGAAGCCCCGGCAGGCTCGACCTTCGTCGTCGATGCCTGGTTCGGCTTTCAGCCGCGCGAGGTTCTCGAAGCTCATCTGCTGAGGACGGGCGTCGGGCAGACCGTCGAGATCTGGTGCCACGCCCCTGGCGAGGCACTCGCCGAGCGCTATCGCGCCCGGCTCGACCAGAGGCCAGCCGGCCACCCCGGCGCCGCCTACATCCCGGAGCTTATAGAACTGGCCAAGCGCGCCGAGCCGCTGCGGCGCGGTCCGCTTCTCAATGTCGATACGACGAAGCCGATCGACTTCGGCGCTATCACGGCGTGGCTGCGGTCGGCGATGGAGGGGTAGGAGCGCTATTGAGCGCTATTTTCTGTGACGACTACCAACTTCTTGCCGCTTGTAGCAGCCGGTCCCGCACGAATGCGTTCAGCGGCTGCCGCAGCCCCAGGCGATTCCAGGCGAGAAGAATGTCGTTGCTCGGCGGGTCCGAAGGGTCGTGCATTACCACCAGGGAACCTGCTGCGAGATATGATGCGCACAGATACTTCGGCAGCACGGTGATGCCGGCTCCGGCAACACAGGCATCGGTCAACGCGCGCAGGTCGGGGATAACTTGGACGGCCTCGGGCGGCGGTTCAGCGCGGAAGACCTGGCGGAAGTAGCGCCGCACGATCGGCAGATCAGGCCCGTAACCGAGCCAAGGCAAGCCGGTGACCGCCGCTGCTCCGGCGCGCGACACCATCGCCGGCGGCATCAACGCCGCCCACCTCGGCGCCCCGACGAGCACAAAGGTTTCGCGGAACACCGGATCATATCCGATCATCTTGCGCGGAATGCGGACGGTGGCAATCGCCATGTCCAGTTCGCTGCTTTGGACACTCTCGATTAGGTCGCGCGCCACACCGAACCGCAATTCGAGTCGAATGCCCATGTCCGGGAACCCGCTCAGCGCCGGGAGCACCTTCTCGGTCATGAATTCTATGGGACCGCCCAAGCGCACCGTACCGACAAGACTGTCGTGGCGCATCGCTGCCGCGGCCAAGGCTGCCTCGATACCGTCGAGATGCGGCGCAACGGCACGGGCAAGCGATTCCGCGGCGGCTGTCGGAGCTATGCCGCGTCCAACTCGCCGGAAAAGCTTGCGCTTGAGATGAGTTTCCAGCGCTTTGATGTGCCCGGACGCGGCAGGCTGCGTAAGAGCGAGTTGGACCGCGGCCTTCGTTACCGAGCCGACACGGTAAACAGCGAGGAAGGTTCGCAGTTGGTTGAGCTGATTCATAATTATTTTTATCAATCCGGCTCAACAATATGATTTTTCAGATGTGAGGCCAAGCCATATGAGCAGCATCAAGCGGTTTGTTATGGAGACCTCCGATGCCCAAGATACTCATCGTCACC
The DNA here is from genome assembly GCA_004020545.1 of Mesorhizobium sp. Taxonomy (GTDB): domain Bacteria; phylum Pseudomonadota; class Alphaproteobacteria; order Rhizobiales; family Rhizobiaceae; genus Mesorhizobium. The sequence goes on from SAQE01000060.1 coordinate 15,469, forward strand.
ACGTCGCACGATCAACTCGGCGGCACCGGTCGTCAGACGGGTTTGTGGCTCGAAGAGCTGGCAACGCCCTATTATGCCCTGCTCGATAGCGGCGCCGACATCACCGTGGCATCGATAAAGGGCGGTGAGGTGCCCTTCGACGCGAGGAGCATCAAAGCTGATGGCAACAATCCTCCGCCGGTGCAGCGGTTCCTTTCCGACGATCATGCGATGGCCTCCGTGAGGTCGACACCCTCCATCGATAAGGTACGCGCCTCAGATTATGACGCGATCTTTCTGCCAGGAGGCCACGCTGCGATGTGGGATCTTGCAGGCAATGCGGCGCTCGCCGACGCCCTAGGTCAAGCATTCGACGAGGGGCGCGTGGTCGCCGCGGTGTGTCACGGTGCGGCGGGCCTCATATCTGCCAAACGCGCGGACGGCAGCCCCATCGTGCGCGACAGGCGCGTCAGCGGGTTCACGGACGCAGAGGAGGAGGCGGAAGGTTTGACGGAGATCATGCCCTTCCTGCTCGAGACGCGCTTGCGCGAATTGGGCGCACATTTTGAGAAGACGTCCAACTTCCGACCATTCGCGGTGCAAGACGGCAACCTGATCACCGGTCAGAATCCGATGTCATCTGCGAAGGTGGCCGAGCTCGTGCTGCAGGCCGTCACATCGGCGAGTGACAGGCCGCCAGCCGTTGCAACTCCCACCGATGCAAGGCCGATGTTTATCACCATGCGGCTTAGCGCAAAGGACGCGGACGCGTTCAAGCGCCACTTGTTGAACGTGATCCCCGTGACGCGGCTCGCGCCGGGTTGCCGCTACAGCCATTCCTATCAAGGCACCTCAACCGCGAACGCCTTTCTATTGGTTCAAGGCTGGGACTCGATCGAACAGCAGCACGCCTATGTCGCCTGGCGCACACGACGCGGCGATTTTGCCCGGTTTCGCGCCCTTCTCGACAAGGATCCTGAGGTCGAGTCGTTCACGCTGTTCGATGCTTAGCGCCAAGATGGCAATATCGCACTCTGGTATAGCCTTTACGAACCCGACAGGATTCGAACCTGCCGTGACCTCCGCCTTCGCGAACGCTATCGATCCCGACTCGACCGTCGGCCTGCCGGCCCAACCCGGCGCCGCTTACATCCCCGAGTTGCGGAGCCGGACAGCGCCGATGCCGCTTCGGGTCGGCAGATCTTCTTCGATCCCGCTTCGGCATTCCTGTTTCCGGCTTGACGGCCGCCTTCCAGGGGCGGTTCCGTCAGCCGGCAAAGACGTGAAGCTCGACGCCCGCCTCCTCGATCGCGGCGCGGAGTTCCGGCGCCGGCTCGCTGTCGGTGACGACATCGGAAAGCTCACTCAAAGCGCAGACCCGTTCTAGGCTGCTGCGGCCGAACTTGTCGTTGGTGACGACCAGCATCGTCGACAGCGATCGCGCCATCATCGCCCGCTTCACCGCCGCCGCGCCGGAGATCATATCGCTCGGCCCTTCGGCATTCACGGCCGAAGCGCCAATGATTGCGATGTCGGCATTGTAGCGGTGTACGAATTCGACCGTGTCCTCGCCGAGCACGGCGGCCTCGCGGCTGTCATAGGTGCCGGGGCAAAGGATGACGCGAAAGCCCGGATTGGCGCCGGCAACCGAGGCGACACCGATGGAGTTGGTGACGATCGTGAGTTCCCGGCCGAGCAAAGACAGGCCGCGCGCGACCTCATAGGTGGTCGATCCGCCATCGATCATCACGATGCCACCTTTCTCGATCAGGCCGGCAGCGCCCCGTCCGATGCGGGCGCGCTCCTCGACCATGGTGAGGCCGCGTTCGGCGATCACCGGCTCGGACGTCATCAGCGAGATCGTCGCGCCGCCATAGGTGCGGTTGATGAGACCGGCCTCGCCGAGCTCGATGAGATCGCGGCGGATGGTCTCGCCGGCGACGCCGATGCGCCGGGCGAGCTTTGAGATGCGGATCGATGCCGAGCGCCTGACTTCCGACAGGATCAGCTCGTGTCGCTGCTTCTTGGTCAGTTTGCCCGGCTCGATATTCATCGCTCTTCCTTTGCTGTGACCGGCGAGCTCTGCGCCGTCCGAATGACGAACGTCGGGCCGCGCCGCAGGACTATCGCATATGGCGCTCCCCTTCACCCAGCCTCCGCTTTGCTCGGCTGACCTCTCCCCATGGGGAGAAGGTGGCCGCGAAGCGGCCGGATGAGGGGGCTGGCGCTGCCATATGCGATTGCCCACGGCCGCGTCGGGATTTCGTCCCCCGGCGCCAGGACATTAGCCATGACACCGCCGCCGGGCCGGCGCATCAACGCCGCAGCCGATCCCGCATCGCATACCACAACATGCCGAGCACATAGAGCGGCCCGCGCAACGCCGTGCCGCCCGGGAATGGCAGCGGCGTCAGCGTCGAGAACAGGTCGAGCCGCGAAGCGTCGCCCGTGATCGCTTCCGCCAGCAGCTTGCCCGACAGCGTCGACAGGATCACGCCCTTGCCGGAATAGCCATGCGCGAAATAGACCTCGCCGTAATGCCCGACATGCAGCAGGCGCGACGTCGTCACCGATACCAGCCCGCCCCATGCGTGATCGATGCGACAGCCTCTGAGTTGCGGAAAGGTCTTTTCCATATGCGGGCGCACGAAGCCGGCGATGTCGGCAGGCGGCGAAGGCGTGTAGCGCTCGCCGCCGCCGAACAGCAGGCGTCCATCCGCCGACATGCGGTAGTAGTTGACGACAAAGAGCGTGTCCGAAACCGCAACGTTGGACGGGATGACATTGCGTTCGCCCTCCAGTGGTTCAGTGGCGACGATGTAGTTGCCGATCGGCATGATGCGGCTGTTGACGCGCGGCTCCAGTCCCTCGAGCAGCGCATCGCCTGCCAGCACGACATGCCGGGCGCGGACCGAGCCCTTGTCGGTGAACACGCGAATGGACGGCTCGCGCTCGAGGCGCACCGCGACCGAGTTCTCGTGGATGGCAACACCTGCGGCGGAAGCGGCGCGCGCGAGGCCCAGCGTGTAGTTCAGCGGGTGCATATGGCCGCCGAGCTTTTCGAAGGATGCGCCGTGATAGGGCGTGTCGACCATTCGCCGCGCCTCTGCCGCCGACAGGATCTCGACATGCGGAAAGTTCATCACCTTGGCGAGGCACTCGGCCTCTTCCTCGAAGTCGCGCATGTCCGAGCTGTTGACCGCGCCGACCAGATGACCCGTCAGGCGAAGATCGCAGTCGATGCCGTGGCGCTCGATGATGTCGAGCACCAGGCCTCGCGCCTCGAAGGCGAGGTCGAACAGCGCCTTCGCCCGTTCCGGGCCGAACGCCTTGACCAGCCCCTTGGCACCCTTGCGCAGGCCGGGAATCATCTGGCCGCCATTGCGCCCGGATGCGCCCCAGCCGATCTTGCCGCCTTCGAGCAGCACCACCTTCAGGCCGCGTTCGGCCGCGTGCAGCGCCGCCGAAAGGCCTGTGCAGCCGCCACCGACCACCACAAGATCGGCTTCGACATCGCCGGCGAGCGCCGGATGGTCAGGCGCCGGATTGGCGGTGGCGACATAATAGGATTTGCCGATATCGAGACCGGAATTGAAACCTGTCGAACTGGAAGCCATGGTCACACCTTGAGCAGCAGATGGTCGCGTTCCCACGACGTGACCACGGTCTGGAACAGTTCAAGCTCGACGCTCTTCACGCGCAGATAGGTCTGGAAGAAATCCTCCCCGAGCAGCGCCCGCACTGGTTCGCAGGCGGCGAAGCGGTCGAGCGCTTCCTCCATGGTTTTCGGCAGCGTGCTCTGGCTGCGATAGGCATTGCCGAAGGCTTCTGGCGAGCGGGCAAGCTTCTCCTCGATGCCGAGATAGCCGGCAATCAGCGAGCCGGCCATGGCAAGATACGGATTGGCGTCCGCCCCGGGCAGCCGGTTCTCCACCCGCCGCGCCGCGCGCCCGCCCATCGGCACGCGCAGGCCGCAGGAACGGTTGTCGTGCGACCATTCGATATTGGCCGGCGCGCTGTGGCCTGGCCGGACGCGGCGGTACGAGTTCACGTTGGGGGCGAACAGCGGCATCACCTCCGGGATGTATTTCTGCAGGCCGCCGATGAAGTGCGCGAACATCTCCGTATCGTCGCCGTCTTTGCCGGCAAACAATGGCTCGCCTCTCTCGTCCACAATCGACATGTGCAGGTGCATCGAGCTGCCGGCCTGCGCCGCGATCGGCTTTGCCATGAAGGTCGCATGCATGCCGCTCGCCTGCGCCGCCTGCCGCGCCATGCGCTTGAACAGCAGCACCTTGTCAGCCAGCGCCAGCGGATCGCCATGCAGGAAGTTGATCTCGAGTTGTGCCGTGCCGGATTCATGGATCAGCGTGTCGAGCGGCAGGCCGACAGCAGCCGAATGCGCGTAGATGCGCCGGATGACCGGTTCGAACTCTTCCAGCGCCTGCATGTCGTAAGGATGCTGCACGCTTTCCGGGCGGCCGTTACGCCCGACCGGCGCCGTCAGCGGCCGGTCCGGATCGGGGTTTGGGGCCGTGAGATAGAATTCCAGCTCCGGTGCCATCACCGCGCGCCAGCCGCGCCGACGATAGAGATCGAGCGCGGCCCGCAGCACATGACGCGGCGAGGCCATCCATGGCCGGTCGTCCATATGGAATGTGTCGGCAAAGACATAGGCCCTGCCGGCGCCGGCGCCCGGCGCGAGGCAGAGCGTCGAAAGATCGGGCACCATGCGCATGTCGGGGTCCTGATAGGCAAAGCCCTCATCGACCGAGCCGGAATAGCGGCCGTCGATGGCGACCAGGAAGGCGCTGCTCGGCAGATAGAGCGCCCGGTCCTCGAGCGATTTGAGGAACTTGGCCGCCGGCAAGGCCTTGCCGCGCAGCACGCCGTTGACGTCCGGCACGAGGCACTCGACCTCGTTTATCCCATGCGTTTTGAGCCAGCTTTGCGTGTCCGCGCCGGGGATTGAAGAGTTCAGGTTGTCAGGCATTGGTCATGTCCGTACGAAGGAGAAATCGCTTCGGCGGGCATGTCCGTTCCGGGTTAGGGCGTTATCTAAGCTGCATTATCCGAGGACGGACGCCCGCCTGATGGCAGCCGGCCAAGAGGCCGGGTCCAGCGCGCCTTGCACCCCTTCGGTCCAGCCGTCACGAACGACGTGCGAGCCGACCTTGGTCTCCTCCGCACGCTGCAGGTTCTCGTGGCGGCAGCAGCGCATGATCAGTGACACCCCGCACGCGCAAAAGAAATACCGCAGGCAAAAATCGAATGCCTTGCGCGGTATCGCTGTTTTGCAGCTTGCATGACGGGTCTCATCGAGGTGGAGCTTATGGTTTGACCGATCATGGCTGCCGGCGCAAGCCCGCTCTGTTGGTGCAGCTCAGCCGATGCTCTCGCCGCCGTCCACGACCAGCGCCTGGCCGGTCATGAAGGACGAGCGGTCGGAGACGAGGAACAGGATGACTTCGGCGATCTCTTCCGCGCTCGCCCAGCGCCCCATCGGGATCTTGGTGCGGACATAGTTTTCGATCGCCTCGCGTCCTCCCATCTGGGCGATGAACGGCTCGTTGAACGGCGTGTCGACCCAGCCCGGGCAGAGCGCGTTGATGCGAACATTGTGCTTTGCATAGTCGAGCGACATCTGCCTGGTCATCGCCACCACCGCATGCTTCGACGTGGCATAGGCGATCATCTCGCGATCGTAGAAAACGCCGGAATTCGAAGCGGTGTTGAGGATGACGCCGCCGCCTTGCGCGATCATCGCCGGCATGACTGTCTTGGCGGCGAGGAACTGGGCCCGCACATTGATCCGCCACGAGGCGTCCATGCCGTCGGTGCTGACTTCGGTGAGCGTGCCGCCGACCTGGATGCCGGCGTGGCTGTGCAGGATGTCGATCCGGCCATGCTTGTCCAGCGTTCCGGCGATGAGCTCTTCGACCGCCGTATCGCTGCCGACATCCGTGGTGACCGCTTCGCCGCGGCCGCCGGCTTCGCGGATCTCCGACGCCGTGGCTTCGCCGGCCGCCGGATCCCGGTCGGCGATCACCACGACCGCGCCTTCCCGCGCCATGATCATGGCGCCGGCGCGCCCGATGCCCGACCCGGCGCCCGTCACCACGGCGATGCGATCTTTCAAAATCATGGATTTGTCTTTCAAGGCGATGGCTTTCGTCGGCCGAGCTGCGATTGCGCGAGCAGGACGAGCAGGACCGAGGCGGCGAGCACGATCGTGGCGATGGCATTGATCTCCGGCGTGACGCCGCGCCGGATCGAGGCAAAGACATAGATCGGCAGGGTCGTCTGCGCGCCGGCGACGAAGAAGGCGACGATGAAATCGTCGAAGGAGAAGGTGAAGGCGAGCAGGAAGCCGGCGACCACCGCCGGCATGATCTGCGGCAGCACGATCGAGCGGAACGTCGTCAGCGGCGTGGCGTAGAGATCGCTCGATGCCTCGACCAGGTTGCGGTCGAGGCTGCTGAGGCGCGTGCCGACGATCATCGTCACCAGCGCCATCGAGAACAGGCCGTGCGCGGCGATGATCGAGCCATAGCCGAGCGCAAGCCGCGGCGGCTGGTCGGTCGGCCACAGCGAGGCGAGGAACGGATTGACCACGGCAAAGAGCTGCACCAGCGCAACCAGCGTCGAAATGCCGATGACCACACCCGGAACGACGATCGCGGCGCCCAGGAGTGCGTCGAAAAGCGCCCTCGTCCGCGCGCCGACGCGCTGCAGGCCGAGCGCCGCGGCCGTGCCGCAGACGGCCGCAAGCAGGGCGCTGGTGGTGGCGATGAACAGGCTGTTCTTCAGCGCCTCGACCAGGAACGGGTTCGACAGCGCCTTGCCGTACCATTGCACCGAGAAGCCGGTGAACTCGCTGGCATGGTGGCCGGCATTGAAGGAGAACAGCACGACCAGCGCGATCGGCAGATAGAGGAAGGCAAAGACGGCGACGACGAAGGCGCGCATCAGATCAGGTCCACCCGGCGTGCGCCCGAGAGCCGGGTCGAGATGCGATTGGCGACGATCAGCACCACCACCGAGACCAGCACCAGTGTGATGGCGATGGCCGATCCGAACGGCCAGTTGCGCGACTGCAGGAAGAGGTCGACCAAGGCGTTGCCGATGAAGAACACCTTACCGCCGCCAAGCAGCGTCGGGATCAGATATTCGCCGAGCAGCAGAATCATCACCAGCGAGAAGCCGGTCATCACGCCGGGCAGCGACAGCCTGAGCGTCACCCCGATGAACGTCGACAAAGGCGTCGCGCCGAGATCGGCGGACGCCTCCAGCAGCCGGCGGTCGAGCCGTTCGAGGCTGACATAGATCGGCAGGATCATCAGCGGCAGATAGCCGTAGACGATGCCGAGCAGCACCGCGCCCGGCGTGTTGATCAGCCTAAGATCCTCGATCCCGACATAGGCGAGCAGGGCCGGGATGCCGCGCCCGCCAAGGATGTACATCCAGGCATAGGTTCGCATCAGAAGGCTGGTCCAGAACGGGATGACGATCAGCGCGAGCAGGATCAGCCGCCAGCGCTGCGGCGCGCGCAGCGCCAGGTAATAGGCGACGGGGTAAGCGACGATGAGGCAGGCGAACGCGCCGACCGGCGCCAGCACCATCGTGTTCCAGAACGCGGTCGCTCTCGCCGGCAGGTTGGCGTATTGCGCGAACGTCAGCGCAGCCTGGTAGCCGCCCTCGGGCGCCCGCTCGCCGACGCTGAAGATGGCGATGGCGACGAAGGGCAGGACCAGGAACACGACAAGCCACAGCGCCGCCGGGGCGAGCAGCAGTGCCGTCAGGAGATTTTTGCGAAAGAGACTGCCGCGCATCGAGAAAGCCGTTTCGGCGCCGGCGGGCATCTGCCCGCCGGCGGCACGAACCTGACCGGAGTTGGCGCCTTGCCTCACGCGGCTTTGAAGCGCGCCATCAGCTCGGCGCGGCCCGGATCGGTGAGGGTCGCTGCGGCGCCGAACTCGAGCGGCTTGAGCAGATCGGCGGCCGGATAGAGGATCGGATTGTCGAGCACCTCTTTCGGCAGCAGCGCGTTGACACGTGCGTCCGTCGAGGGCGCGCCATTGGCCAGATGCTCCTTCACCGCGACCTTCGGGTTCATCAGGTAGTTGAGCAGGGCATAGCCGGCCGGCTTGTTCGGCGCATCCTTCGGGATGGCGTAGAAGTCGGTCCAGATCTCGCCGCCTTCCTTGCCGAGCACATAGGCGATCTCGGGAATGTCGCGATTGAGCTGCGCCCCGTCATTGGTCCAGCACATCGTCATCCAGGCATCGCCCGAGCGCATCGAGGGCTGATAGTCGCTCGACACGGCGAACAGATGCGGCTTGACCTTGAGCAGCAATTCCTCGGCCTTGGCGAGCTCGTCCTGCTTCAGCGAGTTGAAGGAATAGCCGTAATATTTCAGCGCGTTGCCGATCGTGGTGAGCTGATAGTCATGCACCATGGTGCGGCCGTCGCCTTCCGCCATCGCCGTGTCCCAGAACTCCTTCCAGCTCGACATCGGCTTGGTGAGCTTCTTGGTGTTGACCGCGAAGCCGGTCGTGCCCCAGTTTTTCGGCACGGCGTAGATCGTTCCGTCGATCGTGCCTTCCGCGGTGAAGCGCGCATCCTCCTGCGAGCCGTCGAAATTCGGCAGCTTGGCCATGTCCAGCGCCTCGATGATGCCGAGCTTCTTGTAGGTCGAGATGGTATAGTTGGTCGGCACGAACAGGCTCCAGCCCGAGCCGCCGGCCTGCAGCTTGGCCAGCATCTCCTCGTTCGACCCGAAGACGTTGACCTCGACGGCCACACCCGTCTCGGCCTTGAAATTCTCGAACGTCTGCGGGTCATGGTAGTTTGGCCAGGTGGCGATCGACATGCGGTCGCCGAGGTTTTCTGCGGCAAAGGCCGGCGTCGGCATCATGCCGAGCTCGCGCGCCATCACCGCGGTCGCGACGCCAAGGCCGGTGAGGCCGAGGAAGTCGCGCCGGCTGATCGATCCGCGCTTCAGACGCATCAACTGGTCGACGAATTTTTCGGGGCTTATAGGCAGTCCGTCACGATAGGATTTCGACATGTTGGTCTTCCCTCTGGTTGGTCCCGTTGTTCTTGGTTTGCGGAAACGCCAGCGGCGCTCCAGCGGCAAAGCCGATGGCGACGGGTTCGCCCGGCTTGAAAAGGCTGCCCCGGCCGATCCCGTGATCGGCCCTGGCGAGCAATGATCCAATACCCTGCACTTCGATCGCGTATTCCGCGGTCGACCCCAGGAAAATCCGGTTGCGGACGATGCCCTTCAAGCTGCCGCCTCCGGGTACGGAGAGGCTGAGCGATTCCGGCCGCAGGCTGATCGAGACGGCCTCGCCCCGGCTGAGCGGCGCCCGCTTGCGCGCGGAAATCACCGTGCCGTCGGCAAGTGCGACGTCGACGAGCTCGCCGGAAAGGCCTGCCACCTTGCCGCTGAGCAGATTGGTCTTGCCGACGAAATCGGCGACGAACAGATCGGCCGGCTCGTCATAGACCTCGCTTGGCTGGCCGAGTTGGACAACACGGCCGCCATTCATGACGCAGACGAAGTCGCTCATCGACAGCGCCTCCTCCTGGTCGTGGGTGACCAGCACGAAGGTGATGCCGATCTCGCGCTGCAGGTTCTGCAGCTCGATCTGCATGTCGGTGCGCAATTTCTTGTCGAGCGCCGCCAGCGGCTCGTCGAGAAGCAGCACCGCCGGCTTGTTGACCAGCGCGCGGGCGAGCGCCACGCGCTGCTGCTGACCGCCGGAAAGCTCGTGGATCTTGCGGCGTCCGTAGCCGGCGAGCTGCACCATGGCCAGCGCCTCGCCCGCCTTCAGGCTGATCTCGCGAGACGACAAGCGCGGCCTCGCCTGGCGCAGGCCGTAGGAGATGTTCTCCTCGACATCGAGATGCGGAAATAGCGCATATTGCTGGAACACCATGTTGACCGGGCGCCGGTAGGGCGGCGTGCCGGCCATGTCGCGGCCGCGGATCAGCACCTGGCCCTCGCTCGGCTGCTCGAAGCCGCCGATCATGCGCAGGCAGGTCGTCTTGCCGCAGCCGGAGGGTCCGAGCAGCGCGACGAAAGCGGAGGGCGGGATGGCAAGGTCGATGCCGCTGACCGCGGTGACGGCGCCGTAGCGCTTGGTGACCGCGCGAAACTCGATATCGGGCACTGCAGTCAAGCCAAGGGCTCCAGCGACAGCGTGAGGCATTTTTTGCGACGCTAGCAGAGCCAATGGTATCTAGTATATACCTCGCAGGTGGTATATTTAGCTGATTTTATCATTTAGAGGGGTACGAATTGGCCGCCACCCGTAGTGACGACTACAACGCGCTCGGCGCCGTCATTGCCGAGACGCGCGAGACCGGCGGCGACCATTTCGGCAAGGCGATCGTCGGCTGGCTGCGCGGACATGTCCGCTTCGACCACTGCGTGATCTTCGGCTATCGCGGCGCTGCGCGGCCGCCGCTCCTGTTCGAAACCTTCTCGCCGGCCGAAAGCCACATCTTCGTCGCGCTCTATCAGGAAGGGCCTTATCTGCTCGACCCTTTCCATCACGCCGCGGTCGAGCGCAAGGAGGGCTTCTGGCGCATGCGCGAGCTGGCGCCGGACCGCTTCTATGCCAGCGAATACTACCGCTCCTATTACAGCCAGACCCGGCTCGCCGAGGAGGTCGGCTTCTTCGTTCCGCTGGCCGACAAAGACGCGCTGGTGCTGTCGCTGATGCGGCTGCGCGCCTCCGGGCCGTTCGGCACCGCCGACGCAAGGCTGCTGCGCGACATGGCGCCGGCGGTGGTCGGCTTTTGCCGGCAGCGCTGGCCTGCTTTGCCTGCCGACGAGACCAGCGTCACACCGCCGGGCGAACCCGTCGCGACGGTCAACGAGTTGGATCGCGCGCATATATGGAAAAGCCTGTCGCTGACCTCGCGCGAAAAACAGGTCGTCGACCTGGTGCTTCAGGGCCATTCGACGGAATCGATCGCCAGGGCGCTCAGGATCGTGCCGGGGACCGTGAAGGTCCACCGCCGCAACATCTATCGCAAGCTCAAGATCAAGTCGCAGGCCGGACTGTTCGCGCGCTTCGTCGAGATCATCGACGCGCGCATCGGCTGACCGGCCAAGGCTGGCATCGGGCCCGTTGCCCTCCCTTGCCGCAGCGCGCGTCAACCGTCTATCGTGCGGCTCGAAAACCGCCGGCCAAGCATCCCGGCGCCGGATTGCATGACGAAACGGATTTCAGGACGGACGGAAGCAGCGCATAGCCAATGGCCGACAAAACGCAATTCGGACTGACTGCCGTCGACACCGTACCCTTGCATGAGAAAGTCTATCTGGAGCTGGTGCGGGCGCTGATGTCGGGTCAGTTCCAGCCCGGCCAAAAGCTGACCTCGCGCAGGCTCGCCAAGGAGCTCGGCACCAGCGACATGCCGGTGCGCAGCGCCTTCATGCGGCTACAGGCGCTCAGAGCGCTGAGCCCGATGCCCAATGGCAGCGTCGAGGTGCCGATGATCTCGGCCGATCGCTTCCAGCAACTGACCGATGTGCGCACGATCCTGGAAGGCACGGCCACCGAACTCGCGACAAAACGCATCAACGGCAACAATCTGCGCGCCATCCGCCGCCACTGCACCTCGCTCACCCATGCCGCCCGCAGCGGCGACATCGACGATTATCTGCGCAAGAACCACGACTTCAAATTCTCGATCTACCGCCACTGCGGCAACGAGCAGATGATCTTCCTGATCGAGACAGTGTGGATGCAGGTCGGTCCGTTTCTTCGGAACCTCCGCATCGGTTTCGAGGACGACCTCGCCGGCATCCTCGAGATCGACTACCACGAGGAGGTCGTCGCGGCGATCGAGGCCGGCGACGGCAGGCGGGCGCGCGCGGCCATCGTGCGCGACATCGACGAGGGTGCCGCGCATATTCTCAAGCAGATCAAGTTCCCGGAACTGCGGCCGTAGATTCGGGCGCTGGCGATCCCTCGCGCCCCCCTCTGGCCTGCCGGCCATCTCCCCCACTTGGGGGGAGATCAGCAGGTCCGGCGCCCCGCCTCCTCTGCGACGTCGGCAATTGGCGAAATCGCCGATGACGGCCAATCTCCCCCTTGTGGGGGAGATGTCCGGCAGGACAGAGGGGGGCGCTGTCCCGCCGACATCTCAAAGGGTTCTGCCGCAGCCAGCAAACGACCGCTCGAATGCCCCCTTGGCTTTCCCTCGTTCGCCAGCTATGTTGCGATCGCAGATCGCACAATATGGACCCGAAATGCCGCCCGATATCCCAGCTAGTGAATTGAAAAAATGAAGGAACCTCGCCTGGATCCCTCCAGGACGGTCTTCAGGAACTCATAAGCTGCAAAATGGATATCGTAGCCGAAATGGCTACAGAAGAACCAGGGGTTGGAAATTGGGCGATGCAATCGCGGACGTTTTGAACTGGCTTGAAAGCAGGAACGACATCCAGAGCCTGAGGGCGGCGGTGTGCGACCTGAACGGCATCATGCGCGGCAAGCGCATTCCGGTCGAGCAGGCGCGCAAGGCGCTCGAAGGCAAGCTGCGCATGCCCTATTCGGCGATCGGGCTCGACATCTGGGGCGAGGACATCGAAGGCAACGCGCAGGTCTTCTCAACCGGCGACGCCGACGGGCTTTGCCAGTGGACAGGGCGCGGCATCCTGCCGGTCAACTGGACAGCGCACCCGACGGCGCTTTTGCCGCTCTGGCTGGCGGATGATGCCGGCGCGCCCTATCTCGGCGACCCGCGCCGCGCGCTGGCCCGCATCCTTGACCGCTATGCCGCTCTCGGGCTGACGCCGGTCACTGCCACCGAGCTCGAATTCTACCTTGTCGACTTGACGTCACAGCGGCCCGTCGGTCCGGTTTCACCGGTCACCGGGCGGCGTCTCGATTCCGACGCGGCGCTTTCGATCGACGAGATCGACGATTTCGAGGCCTTCATCCACGACATCTACGAAGCCTGCCGCATGCAGGGCATTCCGGTCGACACCGCGATCGCCGAGAACGGCGTCGGCCAGTTCGAGATCAACCTCAACCATGTGCCGGACGCCTTGCGCGCCGCGGACGATGCCGTGCTTTTCAAGCGCACCGTGAAGGGCATCGCCCGCAAGCACGGCTTTGCCGCCTGCTTCATGGCCAAGCCCTATGGCGAACGCGCCGGCAACGGTTTCCATGTCCATTTCAGCGTCGTCGACAAGGAAGGCCGCAACATCTTCGACGACGGCAGCGACCAGGGTTCCGATACCATGCGCCACGCGGTCGGCGGCCTGCTCGCCGCCATGGCCGAAAGCACGCTGGTGTTCGCGCCGCATTTCAATTCCTACCGCCGGCTGCGGCCGCGCTCCTACGCGCCGACCGCCGTCGCCTGGGGCTACGAGAACCGCATGGTGGCGATCCGCATTCCGGGCGGTCCTTCGGCGGCGCGCCGCATCGAGCATCGCGTCTCCGGCGCCGACGCCAACCCCTATCTGGTGCTAGCGGCGATCCTGGGCGCCGCGCTGATGGGCATCGAAAAAGAGCTGTCGCCCGGCGAGCCGACCGGCGGCGAGGGACAGGGACAGACGCTCGCCAAGCTGCCGCCGGATTGGGCGTCCGCGATTGCCGCCTTCGAATCCGGACCGCGTGTGGCGGAGATCTTCCCGGCCGTGCTGCGCGAAGCCTTCGTTGCCTGCAAGCGCCAGGAGCTCAATACCTTCGCGCTCAACGTCAGCGACTTCGAGATCGAGACCTATCTCGAAAGCGTCTGAGCTCTCACGGCGCATCGGGCACTTCCCTCAAGTTCCGCACCGCCGCCATGCTTTCTCCCGCGATTGATGCGGATCAAGGCCGCCATGCCGGGCCTCTGTTTTGGTCCCGTTCGCCTCGTAGCCCCGAACGGAGTCCCTCGCCATGGTCGGCATCAAGTTGAGCCCTGAACAGATCCATTCCGCGCCGCCCGTGCTCTTCGGCGTGTCGCGCAACGCAGGAGGCAGCCTATGAAGGGCTCTCGGCGGTGGCTGCCTTCCGTTATTCTGATCGCCCTCGCGGCAGCCGGCTACTACGCATGGCAGCGGTCCGAGGACGGGGCGTTGCCGCAAGGCATCGCCAGCGGCAACGGCCGCATCGAGGCGGTTGAAATCGATGTCTCGACGAAGGCGGCCGGGCGGATCAAGGAGATCCTGGTCGGCGAAGGCGATTTCGTCAAAGCCGGCCAAGTACTTGCCCGCATGGATACCGCGCAGCTCGAGGCGCAGCGCCGCCAGGCCGAGGCGCAGCTCCAGCGCGCCACCATCGGGGTCGAGACCGCCGGCAGCCTGGTGACGCAACGCGAGGCCGAAAAGACGGCAGCGGCTGCTGTCGTCGCACAGCGCGAGGCCGAGCTTGACGCCGCCGAGCGGACTCTGGCGCGCTCCCAGCAGCTTGCGGTCAACAACACCGTCTCCCAGCAAGTCCTGGACAATGACCGTGCCGCCGAACAGAGCGCGAAGGCCGCCGTTGCCGCGGCGCAGGCCCAGCTCGCCGCCAGCGAGGCGGCAATCAACGCGGCGCGGGCACAGGTGGTCGATGCCAAGGCCGCGGTCGACGCCGCGCAGGCCGCGATCGAAAGCATCGATGCCGACATCGACGACGCCACGCTGGAATCGCCGCGCGACGGACGCGTCCAATTCCGTGTAGCGGAACCCGGCGAGGTGCTCGCGGGTGGCGGACGCGTGCTCAACCTCGTCGATCTCGGCGATGTCTACATGACCTTCTTCCTGTCGACCGCGCAGGCTGGACGCGTCGCGATCGGCTCCGAGGTGCGCCTCGTGCTCGATGCGGCGCCGCAATATATCATCCCCGCCAAGGTAACCTTCGTCGCGGACGTCGCGCAGTTCACGCCCAAGACTGTCGAGACGGAGGAAGAGCGCCTGAAACTCATGTTCCGGATCAAGGCGCATATCTCACCGGAGCTGCTCCGCAAGTATATCCAGCAAGTCAAGACCGGGCTGCCCGGCGTAGCCTATGTGCAGCTCGATCCGCAGGCGCAATGGCCGGCCGGCGTCCAAGGAAAGCTTGTGCAATGAATGCTCGGCCGGACGGCGCCGCAGTCTTCTCGTCAGGGCAGGTCGCGCGGCTGGAGAACGTCGGCCAGGTCTTTGGAAAAGTCAGGGCTCTCGATGCCATAACGCTCGACTTTCCCGCCGGCTGCATGGTCGGCCTGATCGGACCGGACGGCGTCGGCAAATCCAGCCTGCTTTCCCTGATCGCCGGAGCGCGGACGATACAGCAGGGGCATATCGAGGTGCTGGGCGGCGACATGGCCGACCTCCGCCACCGGCAGAGCGTCTACCCCAGGATCGCCTATATGCCGCAGGGCCTTGGCAAGAACCTCTATCCGACGCTGTCGGTCTTCGACAACATCGATTTCTTCGGCCGCCTTTTCGGGCACGACCGGCAGGAACGGGAGCGCCGCATCGGCGAGCTCCTGAGGCGCACCGGGCTTGCGCCTTTCGCCGGTCGGCCGGCCGGCAAGCTTTCGGGCGGCATGAAGCAGAAGCTCGGCCTCTGCTGCGCTCTCATCCACGATCCGGACCTCTTGATCCTGGACGAGCCGACCACCGGCGTCGATCCGTTGTCGCGCCGCCAGTTCTGGGAACTGATCGGCGAGATTCGCAAGAGCCGCGACGGGATGAGCGTCATCATCGCGACGGCCTATATGGAGGAGGCCTCGCGCTTCGACTGGCTGGTGGCCATGGATGGAGGCCGGGTGCTCGCGTCCGGAACCCCGTCCGACCTGCTCGAAAGGACGGGCACACCCGATCTCGACGCGGCTTTCATCGCCCTTCTCCCTCCGGAGAAGCGCGACAGACATAAGGCTGTCGTGATCCCTCCGCGGCCCGCCGGTGCCGACGGTGTATCCGCCATCGAGGCTGAACATCTTACCATGCGCTTCGGCGATTTCACCGCCGTCGACGACGTGAGCTTCCGCATCGGCCGAGGCGAAATCTTCGGCTTCCTGGGCTCGAATGGCTGCGGCAAGACGACCACCATGAAGATGCTGACCGGACTGCTCGAGCCGAGCGAGGGCAAGGCACGGCTGTTCGGGCGCGAGATCGACCCCCACGACATCGAAGTGCGGCGGCGTGTCGGCTACATGTCGCAGGGATTTTCCCTCTACTCGGAACTGACGGTTCGGCAAAACCTCGATCTGCATGCCCGCCTCTTCGGCATGGCCGACGCCGCGATCCCATCCCGCGTCGAGGAGGTCGCGCGGCAGTTCGGTCTGGCCGACAATGTCGACGCGCTGCCCGAAGCGCTTCCGCTCGGCATCCGCCAGCGGCTGTCGCTGGCGGTGGCGATGATCCATTCTCCGGAGATACTGATCCTCGACGAGCCGACCTCCGGCGTCGATCCGGTGGCCCGCGACGGGTTCTGGCAGATCCTTGCCGACCTCTCCCGCAAGGGGAACGTGACGATCTTCGTCTCCACGCATTTCATGAATGAGGCGGAGCGCTGCGATCGCATCTCGCTCATGCATGCCGGCAAGGTCCTGATCAGCGACGCGCCCGCCGGCATCATCGGGAGCCGCTCGGCGGCAACGCTGGAAGAAGCCTTTGTTGGATATCTGGAGGAGGCGACAGGGCCCGAGCAGCCCGGTGCCCCGGGCTCGGCCGCTGAAACAATGCCGCTCGCGGAAGGCACGCCGCACAGCCGCCGCGAAAAGAGCCTTGCCGGCCGTTTCTTCGATCTGCGCCGCATGTTCGCCTACACCCGGCGCGAGGCGCTGGAACTCGCGCGCGATCCGATCCGGGCCACGCTGGCTACCATCGGCAGCCTCATCCTGATGTTCGTCGTGGGCTACGGCATCAACATGGACGTCGAGAATCTCTCCTTCGCCGTCCTCGATCGCGACGACACGACGATCAGCCGGGACTACGTGCTGCAGATCGCCGGCTCGCGCTATTTCACCGAGAAGACGCCGATCACCGACTATGCCGATCTCGACCGGCGCATGGAGGACGGGGAGCTCAATCTCGCCATCGAAATTCCGACCGGCTTCGGGCGTGACCTTGCGCGCGGCCGCCACGTCACAATCGGCGCGTGGATCGACGGCGCCATGCCGACGCGCGCCGAAACCGTGCAGGGCTATGTCTCGGGAATGCATGCCGACTGGCTCACCCAGAAGGCGCGCGAACTCTACGGCGACGCCGCCACGGCCAGCGCCTTCCAGCTCGATATCCGCTACCGCTACAACCCCGACGTCCGCAGCCTCGACGCCATCGTTCCGGCCGTCATCCCGATGCTTCTCCTGCTGATCCCGGCGATGCTGGCCGTGCTGAGTGTGGTGCGGGAGAAAGAACTCGGCTCCATCATCAATTTCTACGTCACGCCCGTCACCCGGCTCGAGTTCCTGGTCGGCAAGCAGATTCCCTATGTGGTCCTCGCGATGCTGAACTTCGTGCTGTTGACCGCCTTTGCCGTCTTCATTTTCGGCGTGCCGTTGACCGGCAGCCTTCCGGCTTTCGCCGCCGCGGCCCTCCTCTATGTGATGGCCACGACGGCAATGGGGCTCTTTCTGTCGACCTTCATGAGCAGCCAGATCGCGGCGATCTTCGGAACCGCACTTATCACCATGATCCCGGCCACCCAATATTCGGGGATGATCGATCCGGTGTCGTCGCTCCAGGGCGCTGGCGCATTCATCGGCCAAATCTATCCGACCACCTATTTCGTGACGATCTCGCGCGGCGTCTTTTCCAAGGCGCTCAGCTTCGCCGACCTGTCCGGCGCGTTCGTTCCGCTGCTCGTCGCCATTCCGGTGCTGCTCGGCCTTGGAGCGGCTTTCTTGAGAAAACAGGCCCGCTGATGCGCATCGCCAACATATATGAGCTCGGCGTCAAGGAACTGCGCGGTCTTGTGCGGGACCCGATGATGCTTGTGCTGATCGTCTACGCCTTCACCGTCGCCATCTACACCGAATCCAAGGCGATGCCCGAGACGCTCAATCGCGCTGCGATCGCCATCGTCGACGAGGATCAGTCGCCGGTCTCATCGCGTATCGTCACGGCATTTTACCCGCCTTACTTCGTCGCACCGCGACTGATTTCCCAGCCCGAGATGGACAGCCGCATGGATTCAGGCATGGACACGTTCGCGCTGGACATTCCGCCGAACTTCCAACGCGACCTCCTGGCCGGCCGCGCTCCGACGGTTCAGCTCAATGTCGACGCCACCCGCATGTCGCAGGCCTTTACCGGCGGAGGCTACGTCCAGTCGATCGTTTCGGGGGAAGTGAACGAATTCCTGAACCACTACCGCTCCCAGACTTCGCTCCCCGTTGAGCTCGACCTGCGGGCGCGATTCAACCCCGAACTCAACAAGGGCTGGTTCGGCGCCATCACCGACGCCATTTCCTCCATCACGATGCTTTCGATCGTGCTCACCGGTGCCGCGTTGATACGCGAGCGCGAGCACGGGACGATCGAGCATCTCCTGGTGATGCCGGTCACCCCGTTCGAAATCATGACGAGCAAGATCTGGTCCATGGGCATCGTCGTCCTGGTGGCGTCGGGCCTTGCGCTCGTCTTCGTCATCCAGGGGCTGCTGTCGGTCCCGATAAACGGATCGGTCGCGCTCTTCATGGTGGGCGCGGCCCTCGACATCTTCGCCATGACCTGCCTGGGGATCTTCCTTGCCACCGTCGCCGGCTCTATGCCGCAATTCGGCCTGCTGCTGATGATGGTGTTGCTGCCCTTGCAAGTGTTGTCCGGCGGCGTGACGCCGCGTGAGAGCATGCCCCTCGCCATCCAGGCCATCATGTCCGTCGCGCCCAACACGCATTTCGTCATGCTGGCCCAGGCGGTCCTGTTCCGCGGCGCCGGCCTTGATGTCGTCTGGCCGCAGCTTGCGGCACTGCTGGTCATCGGCATGCTGCTGTTTGCGTTCTCGCTCCGCCGCTTCCGTCAATTCCTGAAATAGGACCGGAATCTCCGCGCTTGAACGACACGGGCTATTCTCCAGACCGCGCCCGCTGGCGCTCCTGGACGATGACCGCCAGGATCAGCAGCGCGCCTTTGGCGAGCAGTTGGTAGAAGGTCGGCACACTGGTCAGGATCATGCCGTTGTTGAGGACACCGATGATCAGCACCCCCAGCATGGCGCCGATGATCGTGCCCTTGCCGCCCTGCAGCGCGCAGCCGCCGAGGATCGCGGCGGTGATGGCCTCGAGCTCCAGCCCCTGGCTGCCGGAGGCCGGCTGACCCGACATGGTGCGGCTGGCCAGCACCAGGCCCGCGACGGCGGCGGCGAAGCCGCTCATCGCATAGATCGAGATCTGGTAGCGGCGGATCGGAATGCCGGCGAGCCGTGCCACCGTCGGATTGCCGCCGAGCGCATAGATGTTGCGGCCGACGACCGTCTCGCGGGTGAAGACGATGAACGCCGCCATCGCGGCAATCAGCAGCCAGATGGCGAAAGGCAGGCCGAGGAGCGTGCCGATGCCGAGCGCGCGCAGGCTGTCGCCGGTGATCGGGATCGAGTTGCCGTTGTTCATCAGATAGGCGAGGCCGCGGAAGGCCGACATCGTTCCAAGCGTCGCGATCACAGCGTTGACCGGGCCATAGACGATGATGAGCCCGTTGACGGCACCCGCCAGCAGTCCGGCGAGCAGTCCGGCGAGGATGCCGGCCGGGATCGAACCGGTTTCCTGGGCGGCGACGGCAAGCACCATGGTGCTCAAGCCCACGATCGATCCGACCGAGATGTCGAGCCCGCCCGACACGATGACGACGGTCTGCGCCATGGCGAGGATGCCGAGGATGGTAACCGCAAGCCCGATATTGATGAGGTTGCGCGGCGTGAAGAAGACGTCGGGCCTCAGCGCGCCGAAAATCGCCAGCAGCACGACCAGCGCGATGAGCAGGCTGATGTTCTGCGCGCCGATGCGGCCAAACAGGCTGGCCGGCGCGCGCTCGCGGCCGGTCGTCGCGGTATCGGTCACGACACCCTCCTTTCGATTGTCTCTTTGCCCGAGCGCATGGCCAGCGCCAGCACGGCCTCCTCGCTCGCCTCCCTCCACGGAAGCTCGCCGTTGATGCGGCCGCTCTGCATGACCAGCACGCGGTCGGCCAGGCCGAGCAGCTCCGGCATTTCCGAGGAGATCAGCAGGATGGCGAGGCCCTGGTCGGCCAGGCTTTCGATCAGCCTGTAGATCTCCGCCTTGGCGCCGACATCGATGCCGCGCGTCGGCTCGTCGAGGATGAGCACGGCCGGCCCCCGCGCCTGCCAGCGCGCGAAGACGACCTTCTGCTGGTTGCCGCCGGAAAGTTTTCCGACCGCCTGGTCGATCGACGGCGTCTTGACCCTGAGCTCGGCGACATGACGGGCGACCAGCGCGCGCTCGCGCCTGCGGCTGAAGAAGCCGTAGCGCGACACCTTGTCGGGCACCACGAGGCTGACATTGTCGCGCACTGCCTGCATAAGAAGCAGCGCTTCCTGCTTTCGGTCCTCCGGCACCAGCCCGATGCCCGCGGCCACCGCGTCGGCGGGCTCGCGCGGCCTGTAAGGCAGGCCGCCGACGGCCATCTGTCCTGACAGCAAAGGATCGAGGCCGACGATGGCGCGCGCGACTTCCGTCCGTCCAGCGCCGACCAGGCCGCCCAGCCCGACGATCTCGCCGGCCCTCACCTCGAAGCCGATCCCCTGGACGCGGCGTGTCGTGACATCTTCCAGCGCCAGCCGGACGGGCCCCTGCGTGCGCTCCCTGCGATTGAACAGGTCGCTCACCGGCCGGCCGACCATCAGCCTTACCATCCGCTGCTCGTCGAGCGCCGAAATCGGTTCGTCGGCGACGCGGCTGCCGTCGCGCATCACCACGCAGCGGTCGGCGAGATCGATGATCTCGCGCAGCCGGTGCGAGATATAGATCACGGCGACGCCGTCGGCCTTCAGACGCCGGATGACGCGGAACAGCCGCTGCGCTTCGTCCTCCGTCAGGGACGAGGTGGGCTCGTCGAAGGCGAGCAGCCGCGCGCCCGGCCGCAGCGCGCGCATGATCTCGATGAGCTGCCTGAGCGCCGGGCTCAGGCCATGGCAGCGCTGCCCTGGCGAAAGCACATCGACCACGCCGAAGGTGCCGAGCAGCTCGAGGCCGCGCCGCTCGAGATCGGCGCGGTCGAGGAACAGCCCACCCCGCGCCTTGATGTCGCCGATAAAGATGTTTTCCGCCACCGTCAGTTCCGGGATGATCTCCGGCTCCTGATGGATGACCCGGATGCCCGAGCCATGTGCGGCGCGCGGCGAGCTGAGCTGGACCGGGTGCCCGTCGACCAGCACCCGGCCGCTATCTGGGCGATGCTCGCCCTCCAGCACGCGCATCAGCGTCGACTTGCCGGCGCCGTTCTCGCCGATCAGCGCGGTGATCTCGCCGGCATTGAAGGCAACGGAGACGTCGCGCAGCGCCTGCACGGCGCCGAAGCGCTTGCTGACGTTCTCGACGGAAACGACGGGCACGGTCATGGGTGGGCGGCTCCGCAAGAAGCCGCCCGCCACGAAGCCGCCAACAATGGGGCCGCCAACAATGGGGCCGAAAGAAAGCCTAAGACTTGCAACCGAGCGTGTCCTTGAACTTGGCGAAGTTCTCGCCGCTGATCAGGGTGGCGTCCTGGAAGTAGTCCTTCTGCATCTCCTTGCCGGTTGCCTGGTCGTAGAGCGCCTGGATTGCGGCCGCGCCGTGCTTGGCGCTGTCCAGCCACATCGTGCCGCGGAAGCCCGTGGGCTTGCCGGCGCCGAAGGCCTCGCAGGAGCGTGAGCCGTCGATGCCGATGCCGATGACATTCTCCGGCTTCATGCCGGCATTCTCGGTGGCGCGCACGCCACCGAGCACGCCATCGTCGTTGCACGAGTAGAAGATCCACTTCTCGGCATCCGGATTGGCCGTCAGCGTCGTCGACACCACGTCAATCGAATTAACCATGGTGTTGTCGTAGGGGATCGAGACGATGCGCGACTTGATCTCCGGGATCGCCGCGACCAGCGCTTCCTCGGCGCCCTTGTTGCGACGCATGCAGGTGTCGGCCTTCTGATCCTCGATCGAGCCGACGCGCACCTTGGAAAGATCCTTGTCCCACCCCTCGGCCTTGACGATGCGGGCGATTTCACCGCCGACCTGCTTGCCGATGTTGAGCGCGTTCATGCCCACATAAGCGACCGGCGTGCCGTCGGCGAAGGCGATGTCGTCGTCCACCGCGATCAGGCCGATCTTGGCCGCCTTGGCCTTGTCGGCGACGACCGGGCCGAGCGAGCGGTCCGGCACCACCACGGCGATGCCCTTGACGCCGTCGCCGACATAGGTGTCGAAGGTGGTGACGGCGAGGTTGGCGTCGAACTGGACGTCCTGCACCAAAAGGTCGACGCCGAGTTCGGCGGCCTTGTCCTTGGCGCCCTTCACCTCGCGCACGAACCAGGGATGATCGCCCATCTTGTTGATGTAGCCGAACTTCATCTTGTCCTGCGCGCCGGCGCCGTGGACGGTCAGCGCGATCGTGGCGGTCGCGGCCGCCACAAGACAGGCCTTGATCATGCTTTTCATTGATTTCCTCCCAATCGGTCCCGGCCGGTGGGACGTGATCTTTCTGAAGACGTTTCCGGCGACCGGCCGCCGGTGCGAAACCTCATTCGTGGTAGAGAACCGAACGCCCGCCATCGATGACGATGCAGGCCGCGTTGATGAACGGCGCCTCGTCGGAGCCGAGGAAGACGGCGGTCATAGCCACCTCCTCCGGCCGGCCGATGCGGCGCGGCGGGTGTAGGTCGTAGGTGCGCTGGCGCTCCGCCTGCGGGTCCGGAAAGGTGTTCCAGTAGTCGACCGCGATCTGCGTCTCGATGTAGCCCGGCGCGATCGCGTTCACGCGGATGCCTTCGGCGGCGTATTGGATGCCGAGCGACCGCACCAGGCCGAGCAGCCCGTGCTTGGCGACCGGATAGGGAAAGGTCGAAGGGATGATCGCGAAGGAGTGACAGGACGCGATAGCGACGACCGAGCCCTGCTTCTGAGCCCGCATCGCCGGCAGCACCGCGCGCGCCGAATACCAGACGCCGTCGAGATCGACGGCAAAGCAGCGCCGCCATTCTTCTTCCGTGGTTTCCAGCGGCTCGTGGAAGACGTTGATGCCGGCATTGGCGACCAGCACGTCGATACGGCCAAAGGCGCCGAGTGTCCGCTCGGCCATCGCCTCGCAGGATCCGCTGTCGGCGACATCGGTTTCCACGAACAACGCCCGCGCGCCGCTTTCGACGAGTGAGGCGGCAACGCTTGTTCCGCTTGCCGCATCCTTTTCCGCCACGACGATCGCGGCGCCTTCCACCGCCATCGCGCGCGCCGTCGCCTCGCCGATGCCGCGGCCGGCGCCGGTGATGATCGCCACCTTATCTTGGAGACGCCCAGCCATCGTCACCAGTCCACAATGGTGCCGTCGGCAAGCACGGCGTTGGTGGTGTGCATGACCTCCGGCTTGTAGGGATGCCGGTCGGCGACCGCCT
Organism: Mesorhizobium sp.; assembly: GCA_004020545.1. Lineage (GTDB taxonomy): Bacteria > Pseudomonadota > Alphaproteobacteria > Rhizobiales > Rhizobiaceae > Mesorhizobium. The sequence continues at coordinate 38,967 of SAQE01000060.1, forward strand.
CGTCGACCTCGACGCCGAGCCCCGGCGCGTCCGGCACCTGCCAGCAGCCGTCGACCATGCGGATCGGCCCCTTCACCACTTCGAAATACCAGGGCACGGCGCCGACCATCTCTTCCTGGATCAGGTGGTTTGGCGTGGAGACGGCGAAATGCAGCGCCGCCGCGCCGGCGATAGGACCAAGCGGATTGTGCGGCGCGACACCCACCGAAACCGCCTCGGCCATGGCCGCGATCTTCTTGGCCTCGAGCAGGCCGCCGCAGTGGCAAATGTCCGGCTGCACGATGTCGACCGCCCTTGCCCGGAAGAGATCGTCAAATTCGGGACGGTCGACCAGCCGCTCGCCGGTGGCGATCGGCACGCGCGACTTGGCGGCGAGTTGCGCCAGCGCGCCCGTCTCGCCGGGCGGCAGCGGCTCCTCGATGAACATCGGCCGGTATGGCGCAAGCACGTCGATATAGGCGAGCGCGGTCGAAGCCGAGGCGGGGCGGCCGTGGAAGTCGACCATGATTTCCACTTCCGGCCCGACCGTCTTGCGCAGCGTCTCCATGAGGCGGCCGACCTTGTCGACCTCGACAAGTGGGGCGTGATAGTGGCTGTACGGGATGAAGACGGCCTTCAGCGCGCGATAGCCTCTGGCCACCACCTCGGAGGCGCGCTGCACCAGCGGCTCGGCATCGAGCGTTTCATAGACCGCGCGCATGTCGCCGAGGCCGAGATGGGTATAGACCTTGACCCGGTCGCGCACCTTGCCGCCGAGCAGCCGCCAGACCGGCTGATCGAGCCATTTGCCAAAAATGTCCCAGAGCGCCAGCTCGATGCCGGAGACCGCCGACATGCCGATGACGCCAAGCCGCCAGAACGAGTGCTTTTTGAGGATGCGCACCGCCTGCTCGATGTCGCGCGGATCGCGGCCGATCAAAAGCGGCGCCAGGTCGTTGACGGCGCCGACGACCGCCTGGGTCTTCCATTCGAGCGTCGCCTCGCCCCAGCCGTAGAGGCCCGGCTGGTCGGTCTCGATACGCACGAACACCCAGTTGCGCATATCCGCGTTCACGACGCGCGTGGTGATCGCCACGATCTTCAAGCGCAACTCCTCCCAGGCGGCATTTAGATCATATGAAAACGAGTTATCATATGATCTAAAATGGCGTCAAGACGGAAACGTCAGCCCTTTGCGTGAAGGTCGTCGGCTGCGATGTCGAGCAGCCGGTTCATGGCGGCTCGGGCGCCGGCGGTGTCGCGGACGCGGATCGCCTCCAACACCGCGACATGCGCCGACAGCGCCCGCGACTGCGCCTCCATCAAGGGGTTGGTGACGAGAAAAGTGGCGCGCAGCGCGGCCTCAAGCATGCCGACAAGCCCCTTGAGCACGACATTGTGGCTGGCGGCGATGACACCCTTATGGAAGGCAAGGTCCGCCTGGCAGACCGCGTTGAGATCATTGGGGATGTTGTCGCGCATGCCATCCACCGCGCGCTCGATCTCGGCAAGATCGGCGGCAGTGGCGCGCCTGGCCGCGAGTTCGGCTGCCGCGGGCTCGAAGATGCGGCGCGCCTCCAGCAGGCCGGAAACCAGCTCTTCATCATCCTGGATGGCGGGATGCCAGCCGAGCACCACAGGGTCGAGCAGGCGCCAGTTGTCACGCGGCAAAACACGGACGCCGGCGCGCCGCCTGGCCTCGACAAGGCCTTTTGCCGACAGCACCTTGACCGCTTCCCTCACCGAGGTGCGGCTGACGCCCAGCATGGCACAGAGATCATCCTCGCGCGGCAGGGCGGCGCCGGGAGCATATTCTCCGCCCAGGATGCGGCCGCCCAGCGTGCTGACGACGGCGTTGTGCACGCTCGCCCCGCCCTGGTCGACCGAAGGCATCCAGCCGATCGCATCCGAAGGAACGATGGTTTCCACGCAATCCTCTCCCGATAGAGCACGCCGTAGTAAGCTGTTGTATGAAAGCTTACGTCTTATGTAAATCACCCATTCATATGATCTACATAAGATCCTTGGCGACTTCCCTTCACATCTCCAACGACTGCCTGGCGCTCACGACAAAGCCTTATACCAACGGTCTTGGCTGCTGACTCTTTTGTGATTTTGGCCGATTTGCGCGCCG
>SAQE01000061.1 GCA_004020545.1 Mesorhizobium sp.
GGAGATGTCCGGCAGGACAGAGAGGCGTGCGAAGGATCTCGACGCTGGAGATAATTCCCTTTGGGCGTTCGCCGGCGCCTTGGTGCTGACGCCGCTTCTCCCCACCCCCGCCCTCGCCCACGCGTCCGACCGCGGCCACGTGCTGCTGCTCCCGACCGGCTACTACATCGCCGGCGGTGCCTTTGCCGTTGCCGTCAGTTTTCTCGTGCTGGCGCTGCTGCCGCCGGCTGCTCTCGACCGCTTTTGGCGTCGGCGCCTCTCCCTGTTCACCTTCGGCGACGCTTCGCGCACCATCATCAGCCTGCTTTCCTTTGCCGGCTTTGCGCTTCTCATCGCCGCCGGCCTCTTCGGCAGCCGCGACCCGCTCTCCAACCCGCTGCCGCTGGTGATCTGGACGCTGCTGTGGGCCGGCTTCACGCTGCTGCAGGGCGTGTTCGGCGATCTCTGGTCCTGGCTTAACCCATGGTACGGACCGTGGCGCGTGACGGTCCATGTCTTCGGCCTTCGGGATGACAAAGCACATCCATCCCGCCTGCCCTCATTGCTCGGCTTCTGGCCCGCTTTCGTGCTGTTTTTCGCCTTCGCCTGGTTCGAGCTGATCGACCCTGCGCCCGACGATCCGTCTCGCCTGGCTCTCGCCGCCCGCCTCTACTGGCTGGTCAGCTTTGGCGCCATGCTCGCCTTCGGCTACAGCGACTGGAGCCGGCGCGGCGAATTCCTCGGCATCTTCTTTTCCATGGTCGCCCGCTTCGCGCCCTTCCAGCGCGACGAAGGTCGGCTCAGTCTCTGCTGGCCAGGGGCCAAGCTGCTCGCAGCCGAGCCGCTGCCGCCGAGCGGCGTGGCCTTCCTTCTGCTGGCGCTGTCTTCGGTATCGTTCGACGGCTTGTCGAAGACTTTTTTCTGGCTCGGCCTGTCGGGCGTCAATCCGCTGGAATTTCCGGGCCGCACCGCATTGATCGGCATCGGCAGTTTCGGTCTCGTGCTCACTTTCGTTCTGCTCGCGTTGGTGTTCACGCTGGCCGTCTTCCTCGGCCAACGCCTTGCCGGTGATGCACAGCCGTTCGAAAAAGCCGCCGGCCTGCTGGTGTGGTCGATCGTGCCGATCGCGCTCGCCTATCATATCGCGCATTACCTGACGGTGTTGCTCGTCGACGGCCAGTACGCGCTGGTCGCCTTTTCCGACCCCTCCGGCCTTGGCTGGAACCTGTTCGGCACCGCAGACCGGTTGGTCGAAGCGGGCATCGTGGCCGGCGCCGGGTCGGCCTGGTGGCTGTGGAATCTGCAGGCCGGCGTCATCATCGGCGGCCATGTGCTGGCCGTGCTTGTGGCGCATGGCCTGGCTGCGCGGCTGCATTCGCAAGCCTCTCGCGCGGCGCTCAGCCAGCTTCCGCTGACGCTTCTGATGATCGCCTACACGATCTTTGGCCTGTGGCTGCTTGCCACGCCGACCGCTGGATGAGAGTGTCCCTGGGAAGCTTGCTTGCCAGGTCACGGCTTTGGTGATTTAGTTTGTACACATGCAATTTTCGCATCCTCCGAGCAAGGAGGAGCGAGCCGCCTTATCGCTGGTCAAGACTGAAAAAACAGGGGAACGGACATGGCTGACAAGAACGGATTCTTCGACCTCTCCAAGACCACGCTTTCTCGCCGCACCGCGCTGAAGGGCATGGCCGCAGGCGCCGGCCTTGCGCTGGCTCCCGGCTTCGTCCGCTACAGCCAGGCGCAGAGCTCCGCGCCGATCAAGATCGGCTTCCAGTTGCACCGCACCGGCATCGGCGCCGCCTATGGCCGCTGGTACGAAAGGACGAGCGCTGCCGCGGTCAAGGCGATCAACGACGCCGGCGGCATCGGCGGCCGCAAGGTCGAGCTGGTGATCGAGGATGACGGCACCGATCCCGCGCGCGGCGCCGAGGTGGTCGGCAAGTTCGCCAAGCAGCACAAGACCGACATCGTCTTCGGCACGCTGTTCTCGCATGTCGTGATCGGCTCGGCGCCCGCCGCCGGCGAGAACAAGATTCCCTATTTCGTGGTCAGCGAAGGCCACCACGTCGCCTCGACCAAGCTCAACCGCTACGTCTTCCAGCCCGGCATCACCGACGTGAAGAGCCAGATCAAGTCGATGGCGCCGTGGATCGCGGCGAACGCCGGCAAGAAGGTGACGCAGATCTTCCCCGACTTCGCCTTCGGCTACGACCATCGCGACTACTTGCCGCCGGCGCTGAAGGCGCAAGGGGCCGACGTCATCGCCCAGATCGCCATCCCGCCGACGGAATCCTCCTTCACCAAATACTTCCCGCAGATCCCGGCCGAGACCGAAGTCATATACCACGTCATGGTCGGCCCGGCCGTGCTCACCTTCGTCAAGGAGCTCGGTGAGTTCTACGGCTCGCAAAGGCCGCAGCTCTTCGGCTTCATGGACTCGCTCGAGGCCGTCGACATCAACAGCCCCGGCCTCGAATTCCTCGACGGCAGCCATTTTTGGGAAGGCTCGCCGCGCTACGCGCAGCCTGACGATTCCGCCGCACAGAAAGCCTATCGCGCCGCCGTCGGCATCGACGACAACGGCGCCGCCGTCGGCGATCCCAAGGACGTCTCCACCGCCTCGCACATGTTCGGTTGCTGGGAGACGCTCTATGTCGTCAAGAAGGCGATGGAGGATGCCGGCTACAAGGGTCCGGAGGACCGCGCCAAGCTGGTCGAGGCCACCGAGAAGCTGAAAGAATTCGCCGAAGGCCCGGAGCATCCGCAGGGCCCCAAGATCTTCAACGGCAAGATCCACCAGTGTTTCGGCATCCAGAACATCTCCAAGGTCGAGGGCGGCAAGCTCAAGGTCGTCCACAAGACCAAGATCGAGGACGGTCTCTACGAGCCGGAAGGGGATTATACGACGCAGGCGCTTTAGGCTTGCCTTACCAGCAAAGCGTGGGCGCCAAGCCACCCCCCTCTGTCCTGCCGGACATCTCCCCCTCAAGGGGGAAGATCGGCAGCTCGCGCGCCGGCACTCATTCTGCAACGTTCGCGATTTGCGAAGGCGGCCGTGACATCCAATCTCCCCCCTTGTGGGGGAGATGCCCGGCAGGGCAGAGGGGGGTGCCTCGCGCATCCGCCGGTGTCTAACCCATGCACTTCGGACCCCATCTCCTCCTCGCCGCCCTCGAGGGCCTCGTCACGTCCGCCGTGCTGGCGCTGACGGCGCTCGGCCTGTCGCTGGTGTTCGGCGTCATGCGCATCGTCAATGTCGCCCATGGCGAATTCTTCATGCTGGGCGCGGTGCTGGCCTGGGCTATCTCGACGGCGATCTCCGGCCATCCGGCGATCGGCTTCGTTGCCGCGCTGGTGATCGCGCCCTTGATGGTCGGGCTGGTCGCGTTTTTCGCTGAATGGCTGGTGCTGCGCCGGCTGAACTACAATCCCGAAAGCACCATCGTCGCCACCATCGGCATGCTCTACATCATCCAGCAACTGGCGCTGACATTCTATGGGCCGGAGGCGCGCCCGGTCGAGCCGCCTTTCAGCTACCGCATCCTCCTGCCATGGTTCGGCTATTCCGGCTACAAGCTGTCGGTGGTCGCGGCCTCCGCCATTCTCCTCGTGCTGACATGGCTGGTGCTGACGCGCACCAGGATCGGCCTGATCATGCGCGCCACGCAGTACGATCGCGAGACCGCGCAGGCCTTCGGCATTCCGGTCGAGCGCGTCTATGCCGGCGTCTTCGCCATCGGCGCCATGCTGGCGGCGATCGCCGCGGTGCTGATCGTGCCGATCAGCCAGGCGCATTACCTGATGGGACAGGACCCGTTGCTCCTGTCCTTCATCGTCGTCATCATCGGCGGGCTGGGGTCGCTGCGCGGCACCGTGGTCGCCGCCATCCTGATCGGTCTTTCCGACGGCATCATCTCGATGTTCTTCTCGCCGACTTTGGCCAAGATCATCGCCACGCTGGTCGTCGCCATGGTACTGGTGTTCCGGCCGCAGGGCCTGTTTGGGACCACTCAGCGATGAAGGATGTTTCGCTGGCAAAGACCTACGCCCTGCATATCGGGATCATCGCGCTTTTGTTCGTGCTGAACTTCGTCCTGCCTGACTACCACCAGGGGCTTTTCGCCCGCATCATGACGCTTGCCGTCTTCGCCATGGGCTACAATCTGCTCTTCGGCTATGTCGGCCTGCTCAGCCTCGGCCATGCCATGTTCTTCTCGGCCGGCCTCTACGGCGCCGGGCTGACGGTGTACCATCTCGGCTGGGGCGTGCCGGAAGCCTTCGTTGCCGGTGTGGCCTGCGGCGCGCTGCTTGCCCTGGTCATCGGCCTGCTCGCGCTGCGCACCTCCGGTGTGGCGTTCATGATCGTCACCATGATGTTCGCGCAGGTCTTCTACCTGCTCATCCTCTATTTCGCCGCCTGGACCGGCGGCGACCAGGGCCTGGTCATCCAGCAAACGTCGCGCGCGTTGAATTTCGGCAGCACATCGTTCGACCTCACCAACCCGACCGTGCGCTACATGAGCGCGCTAGCGCTGTTCTCGGTCGTGCTGTTCATCACGCTTGCCGTCGTCCGCTCCCGCTTCGGCCGCGTGCTGGTCGCCATCCGCGAGAACGAGGAGCGCACCAGGATGCTGGGCTACGACACGGTCGCCAACAAGCTCGCCGCCGTGGTCCTCTCCGGCACGATCTGCGCCGCACCCGGCGCAGCCTATGCGCTGCTGTTCGGCTATATCGGCTCGAGTTTCGCTTCGGTGCAATACTCGATCCTGCCGCTGCTGTGGGTGCTGCTCGGCGGCGCCGCGACGACGCTCGGGCCGCTGATCGGCACACTTTTCATGTACTATGTCACCGACATCACCAGCGGCTTCACCTCGGCCTATCTGCTGATCGTCGGCGTCGCGCTCATCCTGCTGGTACTGTTTGCCCCAAAGGGCATTCTGGGCAGCATCCGCCAGCGCTGGCTGGGATGGCTGCCATGACGCCGCTGCTCACCACCAAGGGTCTGTCGCGCCATTTCGGCGGGTTGCGAGCCGTTGACGGGGTCGACTTCGCGCTGATGCCGGGCGAGATCCGCGCCATCATCGGCCCCAACGGCGCCGGCAAGACCACCTTCGTCAGCCTGCTCAGCGGCCGCATCCGGCCGTCCTCCGGCACGATCGTCTTCGACGGCGCCGACATCACCGGCATGCCGGCTTACCGAAGGGTTCGCCTCGGCGTCGCCTACACCTTCCAGATCACCAGCGTCTTCGCCAACCTCACGGCCTTCGACAATGTCGCGCTGCCAGTGCAGCGCACGCTGACCGATGGCCGCTCGAAGGGGCAGGTGAGGGCCGGGGTCATGGCGGCGCTGGAGCGCACCGGCCTCGCCGACCGGGCAGGCACGCTGGCCGCGCACCTTTCCTATGGCCATCAGCGTCTGCTCGAAGTGGCGATGGGCTTGGCGCTGAAGCCGCGCCTCTTGATCCTTGACGAGCCGACGCAAGGCTTGGCCGACAGCGAGATCGACAATTTTATCGTTCTCGTCCGCGAGATCGCCAAGAGCGCCACGGTGCTGCTCATCGAGCACAACATGCCGGTGGTGATGGATCTTGCCGACCGCATCACCGTCTTCAATTCGGGAAAGATCCTCGCCGAAGGCACGCCGGAGCAGATCCGCGCCGACGTTGAAGTGCAGGATGCCTATCTCGGAGCGACCCATGGCTGATCCCCTCATGGTCGATCGAGGGCTCCTCACCATTTCCGGGCTGGACTGCTTCTACGGCGAGGTCCAGGTGCTCTACGGTCTCGACCTCGTGCTGAACAAGGGCGAGGTGCTTTGCCTGTTCGGCCGCAACGGCGCCGGCAAGACGACGACGCTGAAAGCGATCATGGGGCTGGTCCCGGCGGCGGCCGGCTCGATCACGCTGGATGGCAAGGAATTGACCGGGCTCGCCGCGCATGACGTGCCGAAGGCTGGCGTCGCCTATGTGCCGCAGGGCAGGCGATTGTTCGCCGACATGACGGTGGCGGAGAACATCGATATCGGTCTGATGACGCGCCGCAAAGGCAAGCAGACGCGCGAAAACGTCCTCGACCTTTTCCCGCTGCTGCGCGAACGGCTGAAGCAGCGCTCCGGCACGCTGTCCGGCGGCGAGCAGCAGATGCTGGCCATGGCTCGCGCGCTCTGCCTCGAGCCGCAGGTGCTGTTGCTCGACGAGCCGACCGAAGGGCTGATGCCGTCGATGATCGCCAAGATCCGCGAGACGGTGGCGAAGCTGCGGGAACTCGGAGTCTCGACGATCCTGGTCGAGCAGCGCGTCGACGCCGTGCTTTCGGTCGCCGACCGCGTCTCATTCATCGAGAACGGCCGCAACCGCGAGACGGTCGATGTCGAGGAGTTGCGCGCCGATCCTTCGGCGGTTCGGCGGTATGTCGGCGTAGGTTGAGCCAGGCCTTGGGCCTTCACGCTAGTCGTCCAGCGCGCCGATCGCTTTCGCGCGTACAAATGCCAGGCCGGCTATGGCAAGATCGCCGACCGCTATGCCGCGGAACGCGAAAGCTGTTCGCTCACTCGCGCTTTGACGACCTGACACGTCGCCGCCGACCAAACCCGTCAAGTCGCCGGCGACGAGTTCGGGCTTGATCATCGGTCTGCTCATCGTCGCCTCCTGCACCAAGTCGTCGATGACGATGCGATCGAAGACAGCCATGGTTTCAGGCAGCCAGGGCAGTGCCAGATCGGTCATGGTCGCGAAGACTCCGGCCTTCAGCCAACGCGCATCCAAAAATGGAACGGGCTCGGGCACCAAAGTGACTGTCGTCACGACGATGTCGGCAGACTCGACCGCCGCTTTGGCAGTATCACTCGGTACCGCGGTTAGACCGCGCGTCTCGGCTATCCGACACAGCGCGTCACGATTGCCTTTGCCCCGACCAAAGGCCCGAATCTCCTGCAGCGGAAAAAGATCGGCCAGGACCTCGAGATGAGCGCGCGCCTGAACGCCGCATCCGATGAACGCGGCGCACGCTGAGTCAACCCGAGCCAGACGCCTGGCTGCTACGGCGCTTAGACCGGCCGTGCGCTTGGACGTCACCCAATTGCCGTCGACCACAGCAAGCGGCAGACCCGTCTCAGCGTCGAGAAGGGTGACCAGCGAGTTCAGGGTTGCAAGTCCCCGCTCGGCGTTGCGGGGGTTGACCACCAGCGATTTGGTTGCCAGCACCCGGGGGTCGGTCGCGACGCCGAGGGTCGCCATGATGTAGCGGTCGTCGCCTGGCAGCACCACCGCCTTGGGCGCACACCATACTTCGCCACGCCTCTGACCGATGATCTGTCGCTCGATTTCGTCGACCACGTCGGATGTCGAAATCGCCAAGCCATCCAGGAATTCGGCTGACAGATAGGGCAGCTTCTCGATGGTCGTCATTGTCGCCCCAACCTAACTCCGCACCTACTCGACAATAGCAGAAACTGCAGGCCCCGCATACGCAAGCGCCGTCGCCAACCGGCTACTCCATGCCAGCGGCTGCCGGCGGCCTCGGCTTCACCCGACAAGGGCAGCGCCAAACGCTGGTCGTGTCTCGGCTCAATGGAAGAACACAAAACCGGCGATCAGAAAAGTCGGGATCAGCACCAGGCCCGACCACGCCATGTAGCCGAAGAAGCCGGGCATCTTGAAGCCGCGATGCCTGGCGATGGCAAACACCATGAAGTTCGGCGCATTGCCGATATAGGTGTTGGCGCCCATGAACACCGCGCCGGCCGAGACCGCGGCGAGCGTCGAGGCGGCCTCCGTCATCAGGTGCTTCGCATCGCCGCCCGCAAGCTCGAAGAACACGAGATAGGTCGGCGCATTGTCGAGGAAGGACGACAGCGCGCCCGTCAGCCAGAAATAGGCGAGGTCGTTGGGCTGGCCATCCGCCGAGGTGACCAGCGAGACCAGCGGTGCCAGCGCGCCGTCGTGACCTGCCCTCAGGATCGCGATGACCGGCACGATGCAGATGAAGATGCCGGCAAACAATTTCGCCACTTCGGCGATGGGACCCCAGGTGAAGCCGTTCGCCTGGCGGTGGCTTTTGTACGAGACTTGAAGCGACAGAAAGGCCAGCGCAAGGATGATCGCGTCACGCACCAGGTTCTGCAGCTCCAGGCTGACGCCGAGGATGGAAAAGCTTACGCCCGGCTTCCAGCTCGCCGAAAGCAGGATCGCGCCGATGACGCCGGCAAGCAGCGGCAAATTGGCCAGCCCGCGCAGGCGCACCTTCGTGTCCGGCGTCGGGTCCTTGATCTTTGGCATGCCGGCCTCGCGGCGATGCAGGACGATGTCGAGCGCGAGGAAGACGGCGAGCACCAGGCCGCCGACGAAAAGCGTGTCGGGCAGGATGTGCACCGTCGTCCAGAAGAAATCGACGCCGCGCAGGAAGCCGACAAACAGCGGCGGATCGCCGAGCGGCGTCAGCGACCCGCCGATGTTGGACACCAGGAAGATGAAGAAGATCACCACATGCGCGTTGAACGGCCGGTTGTCGTTGGCGCGCAGGACCGGCCGGATCAGGATCATCGAGGCGCCGGTCGTGCCGATGAAGGAAGCGAGCAGCGCGCCGACAAGCAGCAGGCCGGTATTCACCAGCGGCGTGCCGTGGATGTTGCCCGCAAGCAGGATGCCGCCCGAAATCGTATAGAGCGCGAACAACAGGATGATGAAGGACATGTATTCGGTGAGCAGCGTGTGCAGCACCGCCTCGCCTGCCGTCGGAACGCCGAACGCGACCGCGAGGGGAACAACCACCAAAGCTGCCCAGGCGGCGGCAATCTTGCCATAGTGATGCTCCCAGACATGATGAAAGAGCAGCGGCCCGGTCGCGATCGAGAGCAACAAGCCGGCAAAGGGCAGCGCCCACCAGAGCGACATCGCGGCGCCGGGCAGCTCATGAGCCTCGGCTGCCAGCGCCTGTGCTGGAAACAGCACCGCAACGGCAAGCGCGGTGAAGTGGGGGAAAAGCCCCCTCATCCGGCCGCTGCGCGCCCTCCCTTCTCCCCTTGTGGAGAGGTCGGATTGTCCCGAATTGCCCTTTGCAATTCTGTTGGCAATCCGGGTGAGGGGGTCCCCCCGAAGGGAGGACGCGAAAGGAACCTTCACCTGCCCCACGGTCCGGTCAGTCCGACAAATGATCTTCGAGCGTCACGCCGGCTTCGCGCATGCGTGCAATCATCGTGTCGACCGACCCGTTGAGATCGATGCCGCGGCAGGCGTCGAGCCGCACAGTCGTCTTGAAGCCTTGCTTCACCGCATCGAGCGCTGAGAAGGCAACGCAGAAATCGGTGGCGAGCCCGACCAGGGTGACGGTGTGGATACCGCGTTCCTTCAGATAGCCGGCAAGACCAGTCGGCGTCGTGTGGTCGTTCTCGAAGAAAGCCGAATAGCTGTCGATCGTGGTCCGAAAACCCTTGCGGATCACCAGCTCCGCCTTCGTCCAGGCAAGCCCGGAATGGAAATCCGAGCCGAGGCTGCCCTGGATGCAATGGTCCGGCCAGAGCGTCTGCGGTCCGTAAGGCATCTCGATCGTCTCGAAGGCCTGCTTCCCCGGATGGCTGGAGGCAAAGCTCGAATGGCCGGCAGGATGCCAGTCCTGCGTCAGTACGACATGCTCCGTGTGGCGGATCAGATCGTTGACCAGCGGCACGATCTCGTCGCCGCCGGCAACCGCCAGCGCGCCGCCGGGGCAGAAGTCGTTTTGCAGGTCGATGACGATGAGCGCTTCTGCGGCCATGCGGCCTCCCTCTGTCTTGGCTTGGGCTCCAGTCGAAGTGCCACTGACGCGACTGGACACGGAACCTTGACCAGTTGGCCGGCGGCGTCAACCTCTACAGCGCCGCGCGTCCCTTTGGACGCGCAAAGGACGCTGTAGCATTCTAGATTTTGCGCGTGATCTCTTTTCCGAAAATCGATCCGATTTTTGGGTCATGCGCCAGAGGTTTAACAAAGCCGTGCCGGCCGTTTCCTACAGACTGTCCGGTGCTCCGCTTTGACAATTGCGGCGAAGTTGATATCATTTGCATACGAATGAATTTGCCCGAGCCTGATTGCCCGGCAGGTTCCCTCGGAAAGGCCCTTTCTGGGAAGGCAAGACGTGATCCGTTACGCGAAACCCACCACGGTCGACGAGGCGCTCGCCTTGCTTGGCGAGGACCGCTGGCGCATCCTCTCCGGCGGCACGGATTTCTATCCGGCGCAGGGCGCAAAACCCTTCCGCGACAACATCCTCGACGTCAACGGGCTGGTCGAACTGCGGGGTATCGCCGAGGCGGAAGAACGTTGGCGGATCGGCGCCCGCACCACCTGGACTGACATCGTCCGTCACCCGTTACCGGCCGCGTTCGATGGGCTGAAGGCGGCCGCGCGCGAGGTCGGCTCGGTCCAGATCCAGAACGTCGCCACCGTTGCCGGCAATCTCTGCAACGCTTCGCCTGCCGCGGATGGCGTGCCGGCGCTGCTGGTGCTCGATGCCGATGTCGAATTGCGGTCGGCGATGGCGACCCGCCACCTGCCGCTCGGCGACTTCATCCTCGGCAATCGCCGCACGGCGCTGCAGCCGGGCGAGATGGTCACCGCCATTCTTGTGCCGAAGCGTTCTGCCGCCGGCATGTCGGCCTTCGTCAAGCTTGGTGCGCGGCGCTATCTCGTCATCTCCATCGCTATGGCGGCGGCTCGCCTGGTGGTTGACGATGGCGTGGTCGCCGATGCCGCAATCGCCGTCGGTGCCTGCTCCGCCGTCGCCCGCCGCCTTGCCGGCGTCGAGGCGGCTTTGCGCGGTCAGCCTGTTACAGCCGCGCTCGCCGACACGGTTCTGTCCGCGCATATCGATGAACTATCGCCGATAGCCGATGTGCGCGGCAGCGCCGAATACCGGAAACACGCCGCGCGCGAGATCGTCGCCCGCGCGGTGCGTGCCGCAATCGGCCTCGGCGAAAGCAAGGTGGCGGCATGAGCACAGTCCGGCCCGGCATCACCCAATCCGGCATCGAACGCGCCGACATTGCCTTCGAGGTCAATGGCGCCGCCGTCAGCGTCTCGGTGCCGCCGGTGCGGCGGCTGTCGCAGGTTTTGCGCGACGAGTTGCGGCTGACCGGCACCAAGGTCGGTTGCGATGCCGGCGATTGCGGCGCCTGCACCGTGCTGGTCGATGGCAATCCCGTCTGTGCTTGCCTGGTGCCGGCGGCCTCCGTTTCTGGCGCGACCATCACCACGGTCGAGGGCCTCGCCAGTGGCAGGCTGTCCGCCTTGCAGGCGTCGTTCCTCGAGCACGGCGCCGCGCAATGCGGCATCTGCACGCCGGGCCTGCTGGTGGCGGCCACGGCACTTCTGGAGCGCAATCCGACGCCGAGCGAGGCCGAGACGCAGGATGCGCTGGGCGGCGTGCTCTGCCGCTGCACCGGCTATCGCAAGATCATCGCCGCGGTGATGGACGCCTCGCGCCACATGTATGGTGTCGACCATCGCCTGCCGGAGGTTGGCCGCGCCGTCGGCGCCTCGCCGATCCGTCTCGACGGTGTGCCCAAGGTCACCGGCGACGAAAAATTCGGCGGCGACAGCTTCCCGGCCGATGCACTGGCCGTGCTTGTGGTGCGCTCGCCGCACTATTATGCCCGTTTCAGCTTCGGCGATCTGACAGCCTGGGCAGGCTCTCGCCCCGGCATCGCCGGCGTCTTCACCGCCGCCGACATTCCGGGCCACAATTGCTTCGGCGTCATCGGTCCCTTTGCCGACCAGCCGGCGCTGGCCGATGGTTTCGCGCGCTTCCGCGGCGAGGCGGTGGCGCTGGTGGCGGGCGAGCGCGAAGCAATCCTCGATCTCGATCTTACGGATTTTCCGATCGCCTGGACGGAACTGCCGCATGTGCTGCAGCCTTGCGAGGCAAGGGCGGACGGCGCCTCGCTGATTCACCAGCATCGGCCTGCGAACCTGCTCACCTCAGGCTTTGTCGAGCGCGGCGACCCCGATGCGGCGCTAGGCAGCGCTGCGGTCACCGTATCCGGTGCTATCGAGACGTCCTTCGTCGAGCATGCCTATATCGAGCCGGAAGCGGGCTTCGCTTATAGGGACGGCGAGATGCTGGTGATCGTCGCCTGCACGCAGGCGCCTTATATGGACCGCGACGACACGGCAAAGGTGCTCGGCCTTGCCGTCGACAAGGTGCGCATCGTGCCGACCGCCACCGGCGGCGGCTTCGGCTCAAAACTTGATGTCTCTCTGCAGCCTCTCATCGGCCTTGTGGCGATGAAGACGGGCCGAGCGGCAGCGCTAGCCTACACGCGCAACGAATCGATGATGTCGACCACCAAGCGCCATCCGGCCGAGATGAAGGCGACGATCGGCGCCGATGCCGAAGGCCGCGTCACCGGCATGGTCTTCGAGGGCGATTTCAACACCGGTGCATATGCAAGCTGGGGCCCCACCGTCGCCAACCGCGTGCCGGTGCATGCCTCCGGTCCCTATCTGACGCCGAACTACCGGGCGACGGGTTACGCCATCCACACCAACGGTCCTATTGCCGGCGCCTTTCGCGGCTTCGGCGTGCCGCAGGCGACCATCATGCAGGAAACGCTCTATGACGAGCTCGCCGGCAAGCTCGGCATGGACCGGCTTGATTTCCGGCTGAACAATTGTCTTCGAAACGGTTCCGAAACGGTCACTGGACAACGCCTGGAATCGGGCGTCGGCATCGGCGAATGCCTGGAGTCGCTTCGGCCGCACTGGTCGCGTGCGCTCGCGGAGGCCGAAGCCTTCAACGCCGTCAATGGAGCAAGCAAGCGCGGCGTTGGCGTCGCCTCCTGCTGGTATGGCTGCGGCAACACCTCGCTGCCCAATCCCTCGACCATCAAGGTCGGCATCTCGGGCTCCGGTGAGGTCATCCTCCACCAGGGCGCGGTCGATATCGGCCAGGGATCGAACACCGTCATCACCCAGATTTGCGCCGACGCGCTCGGCCTGCCGCTCGATAAATTCCGGCTGGAGAGCGCCGACACCGCCATCTCGCCCGACGCCGGCAAGACATCCGCCTCGCGCCAGACTTTTGTGACCGGCAAGGCCGCCGAGAAGGCCGGCCGGTCATTGCGCGAACAAATCCTGCGTTTCGCCAATGTCTCCGGGAACGCGACGATCGCGCTCGATGGCCCAAGCATCTCCATCCGCGAAGGTGACGCGACGCGGCGCATCGATTTGTCGACACTGAAGGCCGATGCCGGCGGCCTGGTGTTCGTCGCAGAAGAGACCTACGACCCGCCGACGCAGCCGCTCGACGCCAAGGGCCAGGGCAAGCCTTATGCCGTCTACGGCTATGGCGCGCAGATCGCGGAGCTCGAGGTCGATCTCAAGCTCGGTACCGTGAAACTGATCAAGATCACCGCCGCGCATGATGTCGGCAAGGCGATCAACCCTGTCCTGGTCGAAGGCCAGATCGAGGGCGGCATCGCGCAGGGCATCGGCATGGCGCTGATGGAGGAATACATCCCTGGCCGCACCGAGAACCTGCACGACTATCTCATTCCGACCATCGGCGACGTGCCGCCGATCGAGCACATACTGGTAGAGGTTCCGGACCCGGAAGGACCCTTCGGCGCCAAGGGTCTGGGCGAGCATGTGCTGATCCCGACCGCGCCGGCGATCCTCAACGCCATCCGCCATGCCACAGGCGTCCTGGTCACCAAGGTGCCGGCGACGCCGAGCCGCATTCTGGCGGCGATCCGCGAAAAGGAGGCGCGCCGATGAGCGAGCTTGCCGAACGTTTCGAAACCCACGATCCCGGCGAGAAGCAGGTGGCGGAGAAGATCCGTTGCGATGCCTGCCCGGTCATGTGCTACATCGCCGACGGCCGCACCGGCGCCTGCGACCGCTACGGCAATGTCGGCGGCCGTATCGTGCGCATGGACCCGCTGACCATCCTCGACCACGCTGCCGAGACTGGCGGCGCGGTGGTGCCTTTCGCGGCCGAGGGCGAAGCCTGGAATGGCGAGTTGGTCAACACCGGCCGCCGCTTCGTCACCGCGATCGGCGCCGGCACCACCTATCCGGATTATAAGCCGGCGCCCTTCATCGTCAGCCAGGAGGTCGAAGGCGTCGATCTCGTCACCGTCGTCACCGAAGGCATCTTCTCCTACTGCGGCGTCAAGGTGAAGATCGACACCGATCGCCATATCGGCGATGAGACAGCGACGGTACGCTCCGAAGGCGAGGCGATTGGCCATGTGACGACCGGCGAATACGGCTCGCAGATGCTGTCGCTCGGCGGGGTCCATCATCTGACCGGAGGCTCGAAAGCTGAAGGACGCGCCACCTGCGATGCGCTGCTCAATCTGTGCAATCGCAAGCCGGTCGAGCTCACCATCGACGGCGGCGCGACGGTCGTCGTCGAGGCCGGCAAACCGCCGGTCATCGACGGCAAGGTCGAGCATCGCATGCGCGTCGGCTGCGGCTCGGCCACCATCGGCATGTTCGCCACGCAATGGCGCGGCCTGGTCGACGAGGTGGTGGTGGTCGACGACCACATCACCGGCGTCGTCTCCGAGCACCAGGCCGGCAAGGTGCTGGGCTGGGAGGATACGGGCATCAAAATCATCGGCCGCCGCTCGACGCCGGGCCGCTATTTCAAGGTCTCCGAGCCCGGCCTCGGCTGGGGCGGCACCACGATCTCCGACCCGCTGTCGATCCTTGGCGACTGGAACGCCAGGAAGGGCGCACGGCCGGGCCTGTCGCTGCTCATGGTGTCGACCACCGGCGAGCAGTTCGCCTATTACGAGCTCGACGACCAGCTCAAGCCGGTCGAGAAGCCGTTCCCGGAGCGGCTGCAGAAATCCGTCGGCCTGATCGAGGAGAATTGCGAGCCCGCGCTCTGCACCGTTCTCTTCGTCGGCGGCGCCGGCGGCTCGCTGCGCGCCGGCGTCACTGAAAACCCGGTCAACCTCACCCGTTCGGTACAGGGCCTGAAAACCTATGTGACTGTCGGCGGCGCGCCGGTCTACGTCTGGCCGGGCGGCGGCATCACGCTGATGGTCGACGTCACCCGCGTGCCGGGAGGCGCCTTCGGCTATGTGCCGACGCCGGCGCTGGTGGCACCGATCGAATTCACCATGCGACGCGACGACTATGTCCGGCTCGGCGGCTATGAGAGCGAGATTCGCAGCGTAGAGGACATCCTCGCCAAGGGCGGCGAATACCTCAATCCGCGCCGTGGCGCCGGCGCGCCGGCCGGCAATCCCTGGCCGCCGCTGGCGCAATTGCGTCGTGGCTGGGCCAACGGGGTCGAGTGATGAACGGCCCGCAGGCGCACTGGCTTGCCGATGGCCGGCGGCTCCATCTCAACCATGGGCCGATCGACCTCATTGTCGAGGCCTTCGGCGACCCGGATGAATGCCGCGCCGCCTACGCGCAGGCTGTTGCGCGCTTCCAGACGATCCTTACCGAGCTTGTCAAAGAACTTCCCGAATTGCGCCGTCCGGCCTCTTCGGGGGCGCGCGCTTTCGCCGGCCCGACGGCGCGGCGCATGGAGGCTGCGGTCACACCGCTGGCAGAAGAATTCATCACGCCGATGGCTGCGGTTGCCGGTTCGGTAGCCGACGAAATTCTCGCCGCGCTGGTCGCCGGACGCCGGCTTGAGCGCGCCTACGTCAACAATGGCGGCGACAGCGCCATTCATCTCGGCAAGGGCCAGTCGATGACGCTGGCCATCGCCGGCACCGGGCACGGCTTCGCCGATCGCGTCACCATCCGTGCCGAAGACGGCGTGCGTGGCGTTGCCACCAGCGGCTGGCGCGGCCGTTCGTTTTCGCTGGGTATAGCCGACGCCGTCACGATTCTCGCGCGGACCGGCGCCGAGGCCGATGCGGCGGCGACGCTCATCGCCAATGCCGTCGATCTGCCCGGACATCCGGCGATCCATCGCGCGCCGGCGCGTGATCTCGCACCCGACAGCGATCTCGGCGAGCGGCTGGTGACGCAAGGCGTCGGCGCGCTTTCGGCTGGCGAAGTGGCTAGCGCGCTGGACAACGGCCTCGCCGTCGCCGAAGATTTTCGCCGGCGCGGCTTGATTGCCGCATCGGCGCTGTTCCTCGCGGGCCAGTCCCGCGTCAGTGGTTCCGTGGCGCTGGCCGCGCCCAACAATCATAAGGTGAAGGAAACTGCCCATGCCTGACTTTCCGATCCGCAAGGTCGCGGTTCTGACCGAAGAGATTTTTCACGACGGCGGCCCTGTGGCGAAAGAACCGCGCCTGCGTGCCGCTGCTCTTGCCGTGGTCAAGAACCCCTTCGCTGGCCGCTATGTCGAGGACCTGCAAGGCGCGATGGAAGACCTGAAGCCGCTTGGGCTGTTGCTTTCCGACAGGCTGATCGCAGCGCTCGGCGGGGACGTGAAGAAGATCGACGGTTACGGCAAGGGCGCCATCGTCGGCACCGCGGGCGAGCTGGAGCACGGCGCGCTGTGGCATGTACCGGGCGGCTACGCCATGCGCGAGCGGCTCGGCGACGCCAAGGCGATCGTGCCGTCGGCAAAGAAGGTCGGCGCCTTCGGCTCGCGGCTCGACGTGCCGCTCGGCCACATCAATGCCGCCTATGTGCGCAGCCATTTCGACGCCATGGAGGTCGGCATCAGCGACGGGCCGCGTCCCGACGAGATCCTGTTCTGCCTCGCCATGTCGTGCGGCCCGCGCGTTCATGATCGCATGGGCGGTCTCGCGGCCGGGGACATCAAGGCATGGGACGGCTTAAGATGAGCGGCGAGGACAATCTGCTGCGGCTGGTAGAGGCCGAAGAGCCGGACGAAAACAATTACCATCTGCAGGACCAGGTCGGCTTCATCCTGCGCAAGGCGCATCAGCGCCATGTCGCGATCTTCGCCGCCCACATCGCCGATCTGACGCCGCCACAATTCGCGGCTTTGGCCAAGCTCTACGACATCGGCGAGACCTCGCAGAACCAACTCGGCACGCTGATTGCCATGGATGCCGCGACGGTCAAGGGTGTCATCGACCGGCTGAAGGCGCGTGGTCTCGTCGAGCTTTCCAAGCACGAGGTCGACAAGAGGCGGCTGCTGGTCAATCTGACGCCGGAAGGCCGCGAGGCGATCGAGCGGCTGATCCCGCTCGCCCGCGCCATCACCGAGGAAACGCTGGCACCGCTCACGGCCAAGGAAGCTGCGACCTTCTTGCGGCTGCTGGCGAAGCTGGCGTGAAGGGTTGCTTTCGACGCTGGAGGGACAGCACCCCCCTCTGGCCTGCCGGCCATCTCCCCCTCAAGGGGGGAGATTAGCAGCTCGGTCGCTGGTGCTCTTCCTGCAGCGTTGGCGATTGGCGAAGGCGAAGGTCATATCCGATCTCCCCCCTTGAGGGGGAGATGGCCGGCAGGCCAGAGGGGGGTTGGCGGGAACTCGACTTAAGCGTTTGGCCTATCCGTCACGCCCGTCCGCCTACACGTCCACCCCGAACATCTCCCTGGCCTGCTCCGGCGTATAATAGCCAAGCCGGACATCTTCGACGACGAGCTTCGGATCGCGCTCGCGCGGATCGCCATAGCCGCCGCCGCCGGGCGTGCCGACGCGCACGCGGTCGCCGGCCTTGAGCGCTATGTCCTGCTCCTTGGAAAGATGCGGCGGCACATGCGCTTCGCCGCCGCGGAACACGGTTACGCTGTTCGGCGCCCCGTCCCTGCCGCCGAGCGCGCCCTGCGGTCCGAAGCGGCCGTGATCCATGACGAAGGACGCGCGGGCTTCACCTCGCAATATCTCGACCTCATAGGCCAGCCCGAAGCCGCCGCGATGCCTGCCGGCACCGCCGGAGCCTTCGCGCAGCGCATAGTGCCGGTAGAGCACCGGAAAGGCCTGCTCCATGATCTCGACCGGCGGCGACTTCGAAATGCCGATGGTCGAGCAGCCATTGCTTAAGCCGTCATGGGCGGCATTGCCGCCATAGCCGCCGCCCGAGATCTGGTACATGACATAGTCGCGGCCGCGCGCCGGATCGTTGCCGCCGAGCGCGAAATTGCCGCTGGAGCCGGCGGGCGCCGCCGTCACCTTCTCCGGCAACGCCTGTACCATCGCCGCGAACACCGCCTCGGCGATGCGCTGCGAAACCTCCGCCGCGCAGCCGGAAACCGGCCTTGGATATTTCGCGTCGAGGAAGGTGCCCTCCGGCCGTTTGACATTCAGCGGCTCGAAGGCGCCGGCACTGATCGGCACTTCCGGAAAAATATGGCGCATGGCGAGATAGACCGACGACAAGGTCGTCGCCAGCACGCTGTTCATCGGCCCGGCGCAGGGTTTTGAGGAGCCGGCAAAGTCGAAGGTCAGCGTGTCGCTCTTCTTCTCGACGGCCAGATTGATGGTCAGCGGCTCGTTCACCACCCCGTCGGAATCGACGAAGGCCTGCGAGCGGTAGACGCCGTCCGGGATGACGGCGATCGAGGCGCGCATCTGATCTGCGGCGCGGCGGCGCAACTCCGCGATAGCCTCGATGACGGTTTCGTCTCCGTAACGATCGAGGATTTCATTGAGCCTGTCCTGCCCGATCAGCAAGGCCGCCGCTTGCGCGCGAATATCGCCGATGCGCTGGTCGGCGACGCGGATGTTCGAGCAGATGATGGCGTAGATCTCCGGATCGAGCACGCCCCTCTTGAACAGCTTCACCGGCGGAAGCCTGAGTCCTTCCTGCTCGACGGCGGTGGCCGACGCCGAAAAGCCTCCCGGCACCGAGCCGCCGATGTCCGGCCAATGGCCGGTGTTGGATAGCCAGCAGAAGATTTTTCCACCGCGATAAACCGGCATGACGAAGCGCACATCCATCAGATGCGTGCCGCCGAGATAGGGGTCGTTGACGATGTAGATGTCGCCGGGTTCCGGCGCCAGGCAGCTTCCGTCGGCGATCATCTCGATCACCGTTTTGGTCGAATATTGCATGACGCCGACAAACACCGGCAGGCCCTGGCTGCCCTGCGCGATCAGCGAGCCGTGGACGGCCGAATAGATGCCGTCCGAGCGGTCATTGGCTTCGGCGATGACCGGCGAGAAGGCCGCGCGGGAAAACGTCAGATCCATCTCGTCGCAGACCTGTTGCAGGGCCGCCTGCAGCACCGAAAGCGTGATCGTGTCGAGCTTTGCCATATCAGGCCTCGCCGATGTCGATGATGATGTTGCCGTCCGCGTCCGAGCGCGCATGGTCGCCGGGTTCCAGCACCGTCGTGGCGTCCATCTGTTCCAGGATCGCTGGCCCCTCGATGACGGCATCGAGCGGCAGTTTTTCGCGACTGTAAACCGGGGTGTCGTGCCAGGTACCGTGATACCAGACTGGCCGGATTTCACGGCGCGCTTCGTCAAGCGTTGCCGCGCGGCCTGCCGGGTCGATCAGCCGCGACAGGTCGATCTGTGGCCGCACGCCAGTGACCGAGGTGTTGAGGTTGACGAGGTTGGCGCGGATTTCCGGCAGCTCGACCTTGAAGCGCGCGAAGTAGGCCTTTTCGAATAGCTGCTGCAGCGTCGCCCGTGAAACCGATGAGGAGGGCAGCGGCACGTTGATGATATGCGTCTGACCGACGAACTGCATGTCGGCGGAATGGGTGACGCGGATCGCATCCGGCTTCACCGCTTCCTTGGCGATCAGCGCCTCGCCTTCGTTACGGTGCCGTTCCAATACCTCGCAAAGCTTCGCTTCGTCGAGGCTCGCCACCGGCTGGTTGATCGTGTTGACGAAGTCGTGCCGCATATCCGCGACGACGCAGCCGAGGGCGTTGGTGATGCCGGGACGCGCCGGCACCAGCACCCTCGGCAGGCCAAGTTCGCGGGCAAGCGCCGTCGCATGCAGAGGCCCGGCGCCGCCAAAGGCGAACAGCGCGAAATCGCGCGGGTCGTGTCCGCGCGATACCGACACCATGCGGATCGCGCCAGCCATCTTCATGTTGCCGAGCCTGAGCACGGCGCCCGCGGCCTCGACGCCGGAGAGGTTGGTGCGCTTGCCGATCCTGTCCTCGAAGATCGAGGTCACGCGCTCGACGGTGACGGGATTGTCGACCGCCAGCAGCTTCTTCGGCGCCAGCCGGCCGAGCACCAGGTTGGCGTCGGTGATGGTGGGTTCCGTGCCGCCGCGCCCGTAGCAGATCGGTCCGGGATTGGCGCCGGCGCTTTCCGGGCCGATCTGGATCAGCCCGGCGGCGTCGACGCGCGCGATCGAGCCGCCGCCTGCGCCGACGGTATGCACCGCCACCATCGGCACATGGATCGGCATCGCATATTCGATCTCGATCTCGTTCGACACGGCGGGCTCTGCATTGCGGATCAGCGCTACGTCGGTCGAGGTGCCGCCCATGTCGTAGGTGACGAGATTGCCGAAGCCGGCGCGCTTTCCGGTGTAGGCGGCGGCAATCACGCCCGAGGCGGGGCCAGACATCACCGTCTTGGCCGATTCCTGCGTGACGAAGCGGGCCGAGATCATGCCGCCATTGCCATTCATGATCAGGAAGTCGCGTCCATAGCCTTTCGCCGCGAGTTCCTTGCGCAGCCGCTCGACATAGCGCTCGAGGATCGGCTGCACCGAGGCGTTGACCGCCGCCGTCACGCCTCGCTCGAACTCGCGCGCTTCCGAAAGCAGCGCATGACCGGTGGTGATGTGGCCGTTCGGCCAGATTTCGCGGGCAATCTCCGCCGCGCGGCGCTCATGCGTCGGGTTGGCGTAGGAATGCAGGAAATGGATGACGAGCGACTCGCAGCCGGCGGCGAGCAATCGCTTCACCGCGTCGCGCATCTCGTTCTCGTCGAGCGCCACGCGCACGGCGCCGGACGCCTCGACGCGCTCTGCAACTTCGAGCCGGAGATCGCGCGGAATGACCGGCACGAAGGTGCCCGTCATGCCATAGGCTTGCGGCCTCGTGCGCCGTCCGAGCTCGATCACATCGCGAAAGCCGCGCGTGGTGATCATGCCGGTCCTGGCCAGCCGGCGCTCCAGCACCGCATTGGTGGTGGTCGTCGTGCCATGCACGATGAGGTCGATGCCGTCGACCGGGAAGCCGGTCGCGGCAAGTGCGGCGACCACGCCAAAAGCCTGGTTTTCCACCGTGGTAGGCCTCTTGGCGATATGCACCTTGCCGCCCGCCTTGCCGTCGATCAGCAGCAGGTCGGTGAAGGTTCCGCCGACATCGATGCCTGCGACAACATTTCCCGCCGACGCCGAAAATTTCTCATCCATTGTCGAAACCCGAAATGCTAAGACTACAGACATGTCCCAGTTTGGAAAGGTGTTTTACGCCCTGATCTTGACCTCAAGATCGTTTGTATACTAATAACTTTCCAACACAAGGGCCTGCTGCTGGCAGTGTGTGAGAATCGCGTCGGAACCCGACCGTTCAGACGCGAAGGGATAAAGTTTGGCGCCCGCGCCTCGCGTCCGCGCCGGAAAGTTGGGTTTGATGAACACGACATCCGCGGTCAACATCGCCGGCGCCAGGCCGCTTCAGTTCCCGATCCCGGCCAATGTTTATGCCGAGACGGTGGTTTCGGTGAAGCACTACACCGACCGCCTGTTCTCCTTCCGCATCACCCGTCCGCAGTCGCTGCGCTTCCGCTCCGGCGAGTTCGTCATGATCGGCCTGCCCAATGCCGAGAAGCCGATCTTCCGCGCCTATTCCGTCGCCAGCCCCGCCTGGGACGACGAGCTCGAATTCTTCTCGATCAAGGTGCCGGACGGTCCGCTGACCTCCGAACTGCAGAAGATTGAGGTCGGCGACACCGTCATCATGCGCCAGAAGGCGACCGGCACGCTGGTGCTCGACGCGCTGACGCCTGCAAAGCGGCTGTTCATGATCTCGACCGGAACCGGCATCGCGCCCTTCGCCAGCCTGCTGCGCGACCCCGACACCTATGAGAAGTTCGACCACGTCTTCCTTACCCACACCTGCCGCGACAAGGCCGAGCTTCTCTATGGCCAGGAACTGGTGGCGGCACTTGAGAACGATCCGCTGATCGGCGAGCTGACCGGCGGCCGCGTCACGCTCTACAATTCGACGACGCGCGAGGAGTCGCCTCGCATGGGCCGCATCACTGCGCTGATCGGCTCGGGCAAGTTCTATTCCGACCTTGGCATCGAAAAGCTCAACCCCGAGACCGACCGCATCATGATCTGCGGCTCGATGCATATGCTCAAGGACGTCAAGGAACTCGCCGAGAGCCTCGGCTTCCAGGAAGGCTCGCTGAGCCACCCGGCAAGCTTCGTCGTCGAGCGCGCCTTCGTCGGCTGAGGCGCGTCGCAGTCCGCCAACATGTTGTTTTGACCGTATGGTCAAAAATCTGCTGCTTCGGTGGCCTTTTTCCGCTATGACCCACTGAAGGACTCGTGAAGCATCGCTTCACGGGCTATCTTCGGCTGAGGTCGCTGAGAAAGGGCAGGAGATGAGCAGCACGATCCGCGAGGCGGGCGCAGGCGCGTCCAAGGTCATGCCGTTGCCGGCGCGCGCCGCAGCCAACACGCCGATGCCGGCGGAACACGGCATTGCCCGCAATCCCGGCATAAAGCTCGATCTCGGCTTTCTGGAATCGGTGCGCAGCGTCAACCGCTCTGCGCTGGAGCGCCGCGTCGCCACGCTCACCAAGCGGCGCTCGATCAAGGCCGACAACCAGGCCGCCTGGCTGCTGCGGGCGATAGCCTGCATGGACCTTACCACGCTGAATTCCAACGACACCGACGAGCGCGTGCGCCGGCTCTGCGCCAAGGCGATCAACCCGCTGCGTAAGGATATCGTCGATGGCCTCGGCATCGCCGGCGAAGTAATCCGTCCGGCGGCGGTCTGCGTCTATCATCCCTTCGTCGCCACCGCGGTCGAGGCGCTGCGCGGCACCGGCGTCCATGTCGCCGCCGTTTCGACCGCCTTCCCGCACGGGCTTGCGCCGCTATCGACCCGCCTGCAGGAGATCGAGGCCTCGGTGCGCGACGGCGCCGACGAGATCGACGTCGTCATTCCGCGCGGCCTGGTCTACGGCGCCAAATGGCGCGAGCTGTTCAACGAGATCGTCGCCATGCGCGCCGCCTGCGGCGAGGCTCATCTCAAGGTCATCCTCGGCACCGGCGACCTTTCCACGCTGCGCAATGTGATGCTGGCCTCGATGGTGGCGATGATGGCGGGCGCCGATTTCATCAAGACCTCGACCGGCAAGGAAAGCGTCAACGCCACGCTGCCCGTGGGCCTCGCCATGGTGCGCGCCATCCGCGCCTATTTCGAGGAGACCGGCTATCTGATCGGCTTCAAGCCGGCGGGCGGCATTTCCACCGCCAAGGTTTCTCTCGATTGGCTGGTGCTGATGAAGGAAGAACTCGGCCGGCCCTGGCTCGAGCCGAACTTGTTCCGCTTCGGCGCCTCCAGCCTGCTCACCGACATCGAACGCCAGCTCGAGCATCACTTGACCGGCCATTATTCGGCCAACCACCGCCACGCGATGGCGTAGCACCCACCCTCCCCCTTGTGGGGAGGGTCGCCGCGAAGCGGCGGGGTGGGGGTCGAAAAAGCAAATCAACTTGTCAAATGCACCAATCCGCTAGCCATTTACCCCCACCCCGATCGGCTCTGCCGATCGACCCTCCCCACAAGGGGGAGGGCAAAGGAGGCGCCCCATGAACATCCTCGAACGCTATCACGCCATGGATTACGGCCCGGCGCCGGAAGCCCGCAACGAAGCCGATGCCTGGATCGCCTCGCGCGATTTCGCAAAAGCGCTGTTCATCGACGGCGCCTGGAAGGCGGCGGCAAGCGGCAAGACCTTCGACACCAGCGAACCGTCCTCCGGCAAGCTGCTCGCCAAGGTCTCGGATGCGGGCGCCGCCGACATCGATGCGGCGGTCGCGGCGGCCGCCAAGGCGCTGCCGAAGTGGAGCGCCAGCTCGGGCTACGCCAGAGCCAAGGTGCTCTATGCCATCGGCCGCGCCATGCAGCGTCACCAGCGCCTGTTCGCGGTGCTGGAATCGATCGACAACGGCAAGCCGATCCGCGAGAGCCGCGACATCGACGTGCCGCTGGCGATCCGCCACTTCATCCATCACGCCGGCTGGGCGCAGACGCTCGAGAAGGATTTTCCGGATCACAAGCCGGTCGGCGTCGTCGGCCAGGTCATTCCGTGGAATTTCCCGCTGCTGATGCTTGCATGGAAGATCGCGCCGGCACTCGCGGCCGGCTGCACGGTGGTGCTGAAGCCGGCCGAATTCACGCCGCTCACCGCTATCCTGTTTGCCGAGATCTGCGAGCGGGCAGGGGTGCCGAAGGGCGTCGTCAACATCGTCCAGGGCGGGCCGGAGGCGGGTGCGGCGATCGTCAATCACCCTGGCGTGCAGAAGATCGCCTTCACCGGCTCTTCCGAGGTCGGCAAGATTATCCGCAAGGCGACGGCGGGATCGGGGAAGAAACTGTCGCTGGAGCTTGGCGGCAAGTCGGCCTTCATCGTCTTCGAGGATGCCGACCTCGACAGCGCCGTCGAGGGTCTGGTCGACGGCATCTGGTTCAACCAGGGCCAGGTCTGCTGCGCCGGGTCGCGCCTGCTGGTGCAGGAAGGCATCGCCGAAGCCTTCATCGCCAAGGTCAAGGTCAGGATGAGCCGGCTGCGCGTCGGCAGCCCGCTCGACAAGAACACCGATATCGGCCCGCTGGTCGACCGCACGCAGCTCGATCGCGTCAAGGGCCTGATTGCCGAGGGCGCCAGGCAAGGCGCGGTTTGCTGGCAACCGGACGCTGCCCTGCCGCCCTCCGGCTACTATCATTTGCCGACGCTCGCGACCGCTGTTTCGCCGGCTAATATTCTGGCGCAGGAGGAGGTCTTCGGACCGGTGCTGGCGACGATGAGCTTCCGCAACACCGAGGAAGCGATCGAGCTTGCCAACAACACGCGTTACGGCCTCGCCGCTTCGGTGTGGAGCGAGAACGTCAACCTTGCGCTGCACGTCGCGCCGCAATTGAAGGCCGGCGTCGTCTGGGTCAACGGCACCAACATGTTCGACGCCGCCTGCGGCTTCGGCGGCTATCGCGAAAGCGGTTTTGGCCGCGAAGGCGGGCGCGAAGGCATGTTCGAATATCTTGCCGCCAAGCTGCCTGCCGGCCCGGCCATCAAGCCGGCTACAGCCGGCTCGGCCCAGCCTGTCGAGCAGGCCGACGGCACGGCAATCGACCGCACGGCAAAGCTGTTCATCGGTGGCAAGCAGGTGCGGCCGGATGGGAATTATTCGCTGGCTGTCGCGACCGCCAAGGGCAAGCTTGCCGGCGAAGTCGGCCTCGGCAACCGCAAGGACATCCGCGATGCCGTCGCCGCGGCCCGCGCGTGCAAGGCCTGGCCGGATGCGACGGCCTTCAACCGCAGCCAGGTGCTCTACTATTTCGCCGAAAACCTGTCCGGCCGCGCCGACGAGTTCGCTGCCCGTCTTGTCCAGCTCACCGGCGTTGGCGCCAAAGCGGCCCGTGAAGAGGTCGAGCAGTCGATCGAGCGGCTGTTCCTCTATGCCGGCCTCGCCGACAAGTTCGAGGGCCGCGTCCACCAGCCGCCGGCCCGCGCAGTCACGCTGGCGCTGCATGAGCCGGTGGGGGTCGTCGGCATCGTCGCGCCGGACAACCAGCCGCTGCTCGGCCTCGTCTCGCTGGTGGCGCCGGCGCTCGCCATGGGCAATACGGTGGTGGCCATTCCGTCCGAGCGCTACCCGCTTTTAGCCACCGATCTCTACCAGGTGATCGAATATTCCGACATCCCGGCCGGCGCCATCAACATCATCACCGGCCACAGCGCCGAGTTGACCGGCGTGCTGGCGAAGCACGACGATGTCGACGGGCTTTGGGTATTCGCCGATGCCGACACCTGCGCCAAGGCTGAAGCCGACTCTATCGGCAATCTCAAGCGCGTCTGGACCGGCAATGGCCGCAGCCTCGATTGGACTTCGAGCGAGGCCGCCGGCGATGCCTTTCTGCGCCGTGCCATCGAGGTCAAGAATATCTGGGTGCCCTACGGTGACTGAATTGCTGCGGCCAAACCCAGCGAACCTATGCGTTCAAGTACACGCCGGCGATCACGTTCAGGCTTGACGCCTGTGCGCGTGTTCTTTAACGAGAAAAAACATATTTATCTGTAAACCGGTGGTGGCGCAGGCTTTACGAAGCCGCCTGACTGGCACATGACGCCTTTCCCGGCCATCGATAAATGCGGTTGCATCGGCAGGAGAGGAGAAAAAGCATGGCGAATCTGGCTGGCAAGGTCGTGGTCGTCACCGCGGCGGCGCAAGGCATCGGCCGGGCCAGCGCGCTGGCCTTCGCCAAGGCGGGCGCCTCCGTACATGCCACCGACATCAACGAGCCGCAACTCGCCGAACTCGCCAAGACATTCGGCATCAAGCCCCGCAAGCTCGACGTGCTGAACGATGCGGCCGTCGCTGCTGCCTTCGCCGAGATCGGCCCTGTCGACGTGCTGTTCAACTGCGCCGGCTTCGTCCATTCGGGCTCCATCCTTGAAATGAAGGATGAGGACCTCGACTTCGCCTTGAACCTCAATGTCCGTTCGATGATCCGCACCATCCGCGCCGTGCTGCCCGGCATGCTGGAGCGCGGCGACGGCTCGATCATCAACATGGCGTCGCTGGCGAGCTCGCAGAAGGGCGTGCCGAACCGCTTCGTCTATGGTTTGACAAAGGCGGCGGTCGTCGGCCTCACCAAGGCGGTCGCCGCCGACTATGTCGCCAGAGGGATCCGCTGCAATGCCATCTGCCCGGGCACGGTCGAGAGCCCGTCGCTGCAGGATCGCATGCACGCGCAGGGCGACTATGAGGCGGCGCGCGCGGCCTTCATCGCCCGCCAGCCCATGGGAAGGCTGGGCACGCCCGAGGAGATCGCCGATCTCGCCGTCTATCTGGCGGGAGCGACCTATACGTCGGGGCAGGCCTACAATATCGACGGCGGCTGGTCGATCTGATCGCCGCCGGGAAAAGATCGTTGGCGAACTGGAAGATCACGCCCCGAACGGCGGTTATCGCCGGAGGATCGAAAAGTCTGAAAATCCTGCCCGCCGGCTGCCCTGGGCGGCATGCGTGCTTGCCGGGGATCGGGCTGATGAATACGGTCCGCTGGCCTTCGCAGTGAAGTCGTCATCCGGGCGAAGAGTTTTGCAAAACGGCCTTTGGCCGCAAGGTGGAGAAGAAAGATGAAGTTGTTGCGCTATGGCGAGGCAGGCAGCGAACGGCCCGGTCTGCTCGACGCGGATGGGACAATCCGCGACCTTTCGGCCTATGTCGCCGACATCGCCGGCACGGCGCTCAATCCGGCTTCGCTGGACATGCTCTCCAAGCTCGATCCGAAATCGCTTCCCGCCGTTTCCGGTAAACCGCGCATGGGCGCCTGCGTCGCCGGCACGGGAAAATTCATCTGCATCGGTCTCAACTATTCCGACCATGCCGCCGAGACCGGCGCCACCGTGCCGCCGGAGCCGATCATCTTCATGAAGGCAAGCTCGGCCATCGTTGGGCCGGATGACGACGTGCTCATCCCGCGCGGCTCGGTCAAGACCGATTGGGAGGTGGAGCTTGGCGTCGTCATCGGCAAGACGGCGAAGTATGTCAGCGAGGCCGATGCGCTGGACTATGTTGCCGGCTATTGCGTCACGCACGACGTGTCGGAGCGTGCCTTCCAGGCCGAGCGCCAGGGTCAGTGGACCAAGGGCAAGTCCTGCGACACTTTCGGTCCGATCGGCCCGTGGCTGGTGACCAAGGACGAGATCGCCGACCCGCAGAATCTGAAGATGTGGCTGACCGTCAACGGCAAGACCATGCAGAACGGTTCGACCAGGACCATGGTCTACGGCGTCAAATATCTGGTGTCCTATCTCAGCCAGTTCATGTCGCTGCATCCCGGCGACATCATCTCCACCGGCACGCCGCCCGGCGTCGGCCTGGGCATGAAGCCGCCGGTGTTCCTGAAGGCCGGCGACGTGGTCGAGCTCGGCATCGAAGGCATGGGCCAGCAGAAGCAGACCTTCAAGGCGGACGAGTAAGGCGCGTATCCCGTCCGGAATTGCGCAAAAAACAAATAGCTGGAGCGGCTGGAGCGATTCTGCCAAACGCTGAGCCGCTCCAGCCGTCCGTCTTCATGACAGGTCGCAGATTTCGCTGCGCCAGGTCGCGAATAGCGATTGAAAGTCATCTCCGGGCAGGGCGTTATGCGGCCCATGAAAACCGTCACTGAATTCCCTCGCAAGGTCGTCGAATTTCCCGATATGGGCATCGTCATGCCGGATGGCTGCCGGCTGTCGGCCCGCATATGGATGCCGGAGGATGCGGCGGAAAATCCGGTGCCGGCGATCCTCGAGCATCTGCCCTATCGCAAGCGCGACGGCACCATCTTCCGCGATCAGCTGACGCATCCCTATTTCGCCGGCCATGGCTACGCTTCGATCCGCGTCGACATGCGCGGCAATGGCGATTCCGAAGGGCTGATGGACGACGAATATTCCGAGCAGGAATTGCAGGACGCCTGTGACGTCATCGCCTGGGCCGCCGCGCAGCCCTGGTGCAACGGCAATGTCGGCATGATGGGCATCTCCTGGGGCGGCTTCAACTGCCTGCAGGTCGCGGCAAAGCAGCCGCCGGCGTTGAAGGCGGTGATCAGCCTGTGCTCGACTGTCGACCGCTATGCCGACGACATCCACTATAAGGGCGGCTGCCTGTTGCTCGAGAATTTCGGCTGGGCCTCGACGATGCTCTCCTATTCGTCGCGCCCGCCGGATCCGCTGATTGCCGGTGACAACCGCTGGCGCGACCTGTGGCTCAGCCGGCTGGAGAACCAGCCTTTCCTTCTGCCGCTCTGGCTCAGCCACCAGCATCGCGACGCCTATTGGAAGCGCGGCTCGATCTGCGAGGATTTCTCGGCTGTTCATGCGGCCGTGCTGTCGATCGGCGGCTGGCATGACGGTTACCGCAACACGATCTCCAATCTCGTCACCAACATCGAGGCGCCGGTGAAGGGTATCGTCGGGCCCTGGATCCACAAATACCCGCATTACGCCGCGCCCAATCCGGCCATCGGCTTCCTGCAGGAGGCGCTGCGCTGGTGGGACCGCTGGCTGAAGGGCGCCGAGACAGGCGTCGAGAACGATCCGGACTACCGCGCCTATGTCATGGACAGCGTGCGGCCGGCCCGCTGGCATCCGGAGCGGCCGGGCCGCTGGGTGGCGGAGCGGGAATGGCCGTCGCCCAACATCAAGGCCGAGGCGATCAAGCTCATTCCTGAAGGTACTAAGCCGGCGATCGTCGCCTCGCCGCAAAATTGCGGGCTCGCCGGCGGCGAGTATTTTCCGTTCACCTTCGGGCCGGAGCTGCCGGGCGACCAGCGGCCCGACGATGCGCTTTCGGTGTGCTTCGACCAGCCGGAGCTCGAGGAGGCTATCGACATCGTCGGCGCCCCGGAGCTCGAGGTGCGGATTGCCTCCGATCGGCGCCAGGCCAACATCGCGGTGCGGCTCTGCGACGTGCATCCCGACGGCGCCTCGGAGCTGATCTCCTATGGCGTGCTCAACCTCACGCACCGCAACTCGCATGAATTCCCGGAAGCTCTCGTGCCGGGCGAGTTCGTTTCGGCCCGCGTCGTGCTCGACCAGTGCGCCTATCGCGTGCCGGCGGGTCATCGCCTGCGGATCGCCGTTTCCAATGCTTATTGGCCGATGATCTGGCCCTCACCGGAGCCAGTGACGCTCGACCTGTCGGCGGCGACGCTCAAGCTGCCGCTGCGCCCGCTGGCGAAGGGCCACGAGGTCTCGTTCGCCGAACCGGAGGGAGCCACCCCCTGGGCGACGGAGACGATCAGGCCCACCAATTCCGAACGGCACATCGACCGCAACGAGACGACCGGCGTCGTCACACTTTCCATAACGGATGATTTCGGCGAGGTGCGCGACCTCGCGCACGGGCTCGTCAACGGCAGCATCGTCCGGGAGACATGGGCGATCCATCCCGACGATCCGACGTCGGCGACGGGAAGCACCCACTGGACACAGACCTTGTCGCGGAATGAATGGTCGGTGCGGACCGAGACCTTCGCCAGCATGCGCTCGGACGCGCAAAACTTCATCCTCAGCGCCACAATCGAGGCCTATGAGGACGAGAAGCTGGTTTTCGAGCGCAACTTCGAGCAGGCGATTCCCCGCGCCCTTGTCTGACTGCTGATAGATTGGTCCAATGCGACGCGCCATTTACGCCACGGCATGTCGCATTCGGTCTTGCTTACAGCTTTCCGTTGCGGTCATTATCCCTCACAAGAAAACAAGAAACGACCGCAAGGTCGAACCATCAGAGTGAGGAACCATAATGTCTAAAGAACTCGAATATCTCAGCCGCCGTGTCGCGTCCGGCAAGCTCAGCCGCCGCGATTTCCTTGGCCGTGCCGCCGCGCTCGGCGTCGCCGCGCCCTTCGCCAATTCGCTGCTTTCGAGCGCAGCCCGCGCCGCCGGCCCTGTCAAGGGCGGCACGCTGAAGGCCGGGATGGTTGGCGGTGCATCCACCGACAGCCTCGACCCGGCGCTGGACGCCAGCCAGGTTCCGTTTGCCTTCGGCAAAGTCTGGGGCGAGACCTTGGTCGAACTCGCGCCGGGCGGCGGCGTCGAATATCTCATCGCCGAGGAGATCGGCGCGTCGGACGACGCCAAGACCTGGACAATGAAGATCCGCAAGGGCGTCCAGTTCCACAACGGCAAGGAAGTGACGCCGGACGACGTGGTGGCGACGCTGAAGCGCCACAGCGACGAGAAGTCGAAGTCTGGCGCGCTCGGCGTGCTTAAGGGCATCGACACCATCAAGACCGATGGCGGCAATGTCGTGGTCACGCTGAAGGATCCGAACGCCGACCTGCCCTATCTGATGGCCGACTACCACCTGATCATCCAGCCGAACGGCGGCATGGACAAGCCCGACGCCGGCATCGGCACCGGCCCATACAAGGTGGCCATCAACAAGCCGGGCGTGAAGTACGGCGGCGAGCGTTTCGCCAATTACTGGCAGCCCGACAAATATGGTCATGCCGACCAGGTCGAGATCATCATCATCAACGACGCAACGGCGCGCACCGCCGCGCTCCAAGGCGGCCAGGTCAACATGATCAACCGCGTCGAGCCGAAGATCGTCGATCTGGTCAAGCGGCTGCCGGGCGTCACCATTCGCGCCGCCTCGGGCCGCGGCTTCTATCCCTTCAACATGTTCTGCGACACCGCACCTTTCGACAACAATGACCTCAGGATGGCGTTGAAGCTCGCCATGGACCGCGAGGAGATGCTGACCAAGATCCTGCGCGGCTACGGCTCGGTCGGCAACGACATGCCGGTCAACAAGGCCTATCCGCTGTTCACCGAGATCGAGCAGCGCAAGTTCGATCCGGAAAAGGCGGCAGCGCTCTACAAGAAATCGGGCCACAGCGGCTCGATCCTTCTGCGCACCTCCGACGTCGCCTTCCCCGGCGCGGTGGACGCCGCGCAGCTCTATCAGCAGAGCTGCGCCAAGGCCGGCATCAAGATCGAGATCAAGCGCGAGCCGGGCGACGGTTACTGGACGGAAGTCTGGAACAAGCAGCCCTTCTCGCTCTCCTACTGGGGCGGGCGGCCGACGCAGGACCAGATGTACTCGACGGCGTATCTCTCGACCGCCGATTGGAACGACACGCACTTCAAGCGCCCCGATTTCGACAAGATGGTGCTTGCGGCGCGCGGCGAGCTCGACGAAGCCAAGCGCAAGAAGATCTACCGCGACATGGGTGAGATGATGCGCGACGAGGGCGGCCTGATCGTGCCGTTCTTCAACCAGTTCGTCGATGCGACCGGCAAGGGCGTCGAAGGCTGGGTCGACAACCCGGCGCAGGAACTCAGCAACGGCCACGCCCTGATCCAGTGCTGGCTGCAGGCGTGACGAAGGAAAACGAAGGGCCGGCAGAACCGGCCCTTCCTTGCTTTCATGGCTTGCCCGAAGGCAGGCGTCCCTTCCTCAACGTTGCGGGTTGCCGATGTCGTCTCCGATCCTGAGACTGGTCGCTCAGCGCATCTTGCTGGGCATGGTTCTTTTGCTGGCCGTTTCGGTCCTGATCTTCGCCGGCACCCAGATTCTGCCCGGTGACGTCGCCCAGGCGATCCTCGGCCAGGCCGCGACGCCCGAGGCCCTGGCCAACCTGCGCGAACAGCTCGGCCTGAATGATCCAGCATGGCTGCGCTACCTGCACTGGCTCGGCGGGATCCTGCACGGCGACTTCGGCACGGCCCAGTCGAGCGGGCTGGACATCGCAAGTTC
This sequence comes from Mesorhizobium sp., assembly GCA_004020545.1. Classification (GTDB taxonomy): domain Bacteria; phylum Pseudomonadota; class Alphaproteobacteria; order Rhizobiales; family Rhizobiaceae; genus Mesorhizobium. The sequence continues at coordinate 32,264 of SAQE01000061.1, forward strand.
GATCAGCACCCGGCTGAAGAACACGCTGTTTCTTGCCGCATGCGCGGCGATCGTCGCGGTGCCGCTTGCGGTCATTCTCGGACTGATCGCCGTGCGTTACCGCAACGGCTTCGTCGACAAACTGATCTCCGGCCTGGCGCTGGCCTCGACTTCATTCCCCGAATTCTTCATCGGCTATGTGCTGATCTTCGTTTTCGCCGTGCATTGGCAGATCTTCCCGAGCATCTCGACGGTGGATGAATCGACACCTTTCCTCGAGCGGCTGCAGGCCGTCGTTCTGCCGGCTACCGCGCTCACGCTTGTGGTGCTGGCGCACATGATGCGCATGACGCGCGCCGCGATCCTCAACGTCATGCAGTCGGCTTACATCGAGACCGCGGAGTTGAAGGGGCTGAAGCCCTTCGACGTCATCCGCAAGCACGCCTTCCCCAACGCGATCGCGCCGATCGTCAATGTCGTCATGCTCAACCTCGCCTATCTCATCGTCGGCGTCGTGGTGGTGGAGGTGATCTTCGTCTATCCTGGCATGGGACAGTATCTCGTCGACCATGTTTCCAAGCGCGACGTGCCCGTGGTGCAGGCGGTCGGGCTGATCTTCGCCGCGGTCTATATCACGCTCAACATCGTGGCGGACATCGCCGCCATCGTGGCCAATCCGAGACTGAGGCATCCGAAGTGACCTATCAGAAGGGATACTGAGGCGAATGGCGCTGCGACAAATCCCGTTCACCGCGTGGGTCGGGCTTATCCTGACGGCCGCCTTTGCGTTTTGCGCCATATTCGCGCCGTGGGTCGCGCCGCACGGCAATGGCGAGATCGTCGGCGATGTCTGGGAGCCGATGTCGGCGGCCCATTGGCTGGGCACCGACAATCTCGGCCGCGATCTCATCTCGCGCATGATCTACGGCGCGCGCATCACCATGGAGATCGCGGTGGCGGCGACGGCGCTCTCCTTCTCGCTCGGCTCGATCCTCGGCTTCTCGGCGGCAGTGTTCGGCGGCTGGTTCGACACGCTGATGTCGCGCTTCGTCGACCTTCTGATGTCGATCCCGACGCTGATCTTCGGCCTGGTCGTGCTCTCGGTGCTGCCGACGAACGCGCTGACCTTGATCCTGGTCATGGGCATCCTCGATTCGACCCGCGTCTACCGCCTGTCGCGTGCGGTCGCCGTCGACATCAACGTCATGGACTATGTCGAGGCGGCGAAGCTGCGCGGCGAGGGCAGCGGCTGGATCATCTTCCGCGAGATCCTGCCCAACGCGCTCTCGCCGCTGGTCGCCGAACTCGGCGTGCGCTTCATCTTCGCCGTGCTTTTCCTGTCGGCGCTGTCCTTCCTCGGCCTCGGCGTGCAGCCGCCAGATTCGGACTGGGGCGGCATGGTCAAGGAGAACAAGGACGGCATCGTCTTCGGTATTCCTGCGGCCCTCATCCCGGCGGCCGCGATCGCGGTGCTGGCCATCTCGGTCAACCTCGTCGCCGACTGGGTGCTTAACCGCACGACGAGCCTGAAGGGAGGGCGCGGCTGATGGCTGACGGCAAGGCGAAGTCCACCCCTCTCCTCGACATCCGCAACCTCCGCATCGAAGCGACCGTCTATCCGCCGGGGGAAGCGCCGAAGACCATCACGCTCGTCCACGATGTCTCGCTGACGCTGGAAAAGGGCAAGGTGCTCGGCCTGATCGGCGAATCCGGCGCCGGCAAATCGACCATCGGCCTGTCGTCGATGGCCTATGGCCGCGGCGGCGTGCGCATCACCGGAGGCGAGGTGATCCTCAACGGCCGCGACATCCTCAAGGCCGGCCCGAAGGGCGTGCGGGCGCTGCGCGGGCGCGAGGTATGCTATGTCGCGCAATCGGCGGCCGCCGCCTTCAACCCGGCGCACAAGTTGATCGACCAGGTGGTCGAGGCGGCCCTCTTGCACGGCACCGCCACCCGAGCCGAGGCCGAGAAACGCGCCGTCGCGCTGTTCAAGAAGCTCAGCCTGCCCAATCCCGAAACCATCGGCGAGCGTTTCCCGCACCAGGTCTCCGGCGGCCAGCTCCAGCGCGTGATGACGGCGATGGCGCTATGCTCGGAGCCGGACCTGATCGTCTTCGACGAGCCGACCACGGCGCTCGACGTGACGACGCAGATCGACGTGCTGTCGGCGATCAAGGACGCCATCCGCGACACCCATGTCGCGGCTTTGTACATCACCCACGACCTCGCCGTCGTCGCGCAGGTGTCGGACGAGATCATGGTGCTGCGCCACGGCCGGCTGGTCGAATGGGGCGGCACCCGCCAGATCATCAAGGAGCCGCGCCAGGAATACACCAACGCGCTGGTCTCGGTGCATGAGATCGAGCACAAGGAACAGCAGCCGGGCACGGCGCCAATGCTGTCAGTGAAGAACGTGACGGCCGCCTATGGTGGCGGCCACGTCAAGGTGCTGAAGAACGTCTCGGTCGACATCTATCCGGGTCAGACGCTGGCGGTGGTCGGGGAATCCGGCTCCGGCAAATCGACGCTGGCGCGCGCCATCACCGGCCTGTTGCCGCCCGAGCAAGGCAGCGTCGTCTTCGATGGGCGCACACTCGGCAACAGGCTGGCCGACCGGCCGAAGGAGGACCTGCGCCAGCTGCAGATGATCTACCAGATGGCCGACGTTGCGATGAACCCGCGCCAGACGGTGGGCACCATCATCGGCAGGCCGCTGGAATTCTATTTCGGCATGAAGGGGCGCGAACGCGACAAGCGCGTTGCCGAGCTGCTTGACGAGATCGAGATGGGCAAGGGCTTCATCGACCGCTATCCGGCCGAGCTTTCCGGCGGCCAGAAGCAGCGCGTCTGCATCGCACGCTCGCTCGCCGCAAAGCCGAAGCTGATCATCTGCGACGAGGTGACGTCGGCGCTCGACCCGCTGGTCGCGCACGGCATCCTGAAGCTGCTGCTCAACCTGCAGCAGGTCGAGAAGGTGGCCTATCTCTTCATCACCCACGACCTCGCCACGGTGAAGTCGATCGCCGATTCGATCGCGGTGATGTATCGCGGTGAGGTGGTGCGCTACGGCGCCAAGAGCAAGGTGCTGACCCCGCCCTTCGACGCCTACACCGACCTCCTCTTGTCCTCGGTCCCCGAAATGGAGATCGGCTGGCTGGAGAAGGCCATCGCGGGCCGGCGCATGGAAAGCGCCGGCAACTGAGCTGGCGTCCTCTTCTCTGCGTTTATGGGGCTTGGCCGGACTGGCCAGGCCCTCGATGCTGATCTCTCCCGCAAGACCGCATGGAGCCGCCCGTGGCGCTCACATCCAAACTGCTGCTCATCATCCTCGACGGCGTGCCCTACCGGAACTGGCGCCGGCTGATGGGCAATCTCGAAGGCTGGGCGCAGTCGGGCGAGGCGCAGATGTGGAAGATGCGCTCGGTGCTGCCGTCGACATCGGCCTGCTGCTACGCCTCGATTCACACCGGGGTCACGCCGCAGGTGCATGGCATCCTCTCCAACGAGAACCGGTTCAGGATCGAGCAGCCGGATATCTTCTCCGAGGTCAGCAAGGCCGGCGGCAAGACCGGCGCGGTGACCCATTCCTACTGGTCGGAATTCTTCCGCTCCTATCCGTTCGACCTCGTCGAGGACATGGAGTTCGACGAGCCCGGCGGGCCGATCACGCATGGCCGCTTCCACACCATAACCGGCTACAATCTCAGGAACCAGATGACGCCGAGCGACGTCGACCTGTTCGCGACGCTGACGATGCTGACCAGGCGCCACGGCATCGACTACGGCATCCTGCATACCTGCACGCTGGACTCGATGGGTCACCGCTTCGGCCATGACTGCCAGGAGATGGACCACGCCTGCTACGCGATGGACGGCATGCTGGCCGCCTTCCTGCCCGGCTGGCGCCAGGCCGGCTACGAGGTGATCGTCACCGCCGACCACGGCCAGACGAACCGCGGCCACCACGGCGGCCACGATGACGAGATGCAGGATTTCGCGCTCTATTATTTCGGCCCTGGCAAAGGTCCCGAGGCGGACACGCTGCTCGACCAGTTGCAGCTCGCGCCGACGGTGCTGAGCCGGCTCGGCGTTGAAATACCGGCGACGATGAAGGCGAAGGTGTTTTTTGAGTGAAGCGCCGTCCTCCCCTTCTCCCCTTGTGGGAGAAGGTGGATCGGCGCGCTAGCGCCGAGACGGATGAGGGGTGCGGGAAGGAACTCGACGCGAAAAATCAAGCGATTGCAGGCGCTTACATTCTAAGCGCCTCACTCCGTCCAGCACCCCTCATCCGACCGAGCTTCGCTCGGCCACCTTCCCCCACAAGGGGGGGAAGGGAAGACCCTGCCTCTGGCAACACTCCCTTTCTTCGGCTAGCTTCCGAAAATTCCTTGGCGGAGGATGAACCTTTTTGGACCGATCAGCGACAAAGCCACGAGGAGCCAGGCGGCTCGACCGGCCATGAACGCGGCGACGGAAACCGATCGCGCGCTTGTAGACCGGGTCGCGAAGGGCGACCGGGCTGCCGTGCGGCTCCTGTTCATGCGTCACCACGCGCGGATCTACCGCTTCGTGACGCGGCAGACGGGATCGGAAATGATGGCCGACGATATCACCAACGAGGTCTTTCTCGAGCTGTGGCGGCAGGCGCCGGGCTTCGAAGGCCGCTCCGAAGTCTCCACCTGGCTGCTCGGCATCGCCCGCTTCAAGGCGCTGTCCTTGCTGCGCAAGAAGAAGGAAGACTGGATCGACGACGACGACGCGGCGCAAGTCCCCGACAGCGCCGACACGCCGGAGGTCGTCACCATGAAGGAGGACAAGGCAGCCGCTCTGCGGCGCTTCGTCGATGCCTTGCCGGAAGAACACCGCACGGTGATCGACCTTGCCTATTACCACGGCCAGTCGGTGACCGAGATCGGCGAGGTGCTCAACATCCCGGTCGCCACCGTCAAGACCAGGATGTTCTACGCCCGCAAGAAACTCGGCGAAGCGCTCAAGGCCGCCGGTTACGACAGGGGGTGGCCATGAGCGCCGCTGAGAAGATGTCGCGCCGCGACGAGATGGAGGCGCTGCTGCCCTTCTACCTGAACGGCTCGCTGGAAGGCGCCGAGCTCGAGGCCGTCGAGGAATGGCTCGCCTCCGATCCGGCGGCGATGGCAGCCCTTGGCGAGGCTGAGGCCGAATTCTCGGGCACCGCCGCCGCCAACGAGGCGATCCGCCCGCCGGCCGATGCGCTCTCCCGCTTTGCCAGGGCGCTCGACGCCGAGGCCGGGCCGGCGCGCGCGCCTGCCGGCCAGTCGTGGCTCGCCAAGGCCTTCGGCCGGCTGACGGCGATGCCCGCCGGCGTCGCCTGGGCGGCAGCCGCGGCGATGCTTGCGCTGGTCGTGGTGCAGTCCTTCGAGCGGCCCGGCGGCAAGGGCAACGATTTCGAGATCGCTGGCGCCGAGGACGATCTCGCGAAGCTGCCTTTCGCCCTGGTCAAGTTCAAGCCGGACGCCAAGATGTCGGATATCGCCGCCTTCCTCGGCCAGAACGGGCTGAAGATTGCCGGCGGGCCGACTGCCGACGGCGTCTTCCACGTGACCATCCCGGCGGGCGGCGCGGCCGACTACGACAAGCTCGTCGGCCTTATTGCCGCCCAGCCTTTCGCGGATGCTGTGATACAGGGAAGGAAACCGGTCGATGGCGGCTAAGGCGGTCGTTCTTCACGCGGCAATCCTTGCGGCGGCATTTGCCGCCGCGCCCGCCTTTGCGCAGACCAACGATCCGAACCTTTCGCAGAAAGAGGTCGACTGCCTGAACCGTACGACGGCGGCGGGCGCCGGATGCGATCAGGATGGCGGCGGCGCCAAGAACGG
>SAQE01000062.1 GCA_004020545.1 Mesorhizobium sp.
GGCGCCTCTTCACGCTTGACCACAGCACGAAGCAAATGTGTGCGCACGCTAGCCCACAAAGGGAGAAGGGAACGCCGCGCTTATCGCTTCAGCACGTCCGCCCATTCCGGATGGCGGCGGAACTGGGCGTTGGCGAAGGGGCAGAGCGGGATGATCTTCTTGCCGGCGGCGCGCGCGTCCTCGACGGCGCGGGTGACGAGCCGAAGCCCGGCACCCTGGCCGCGGAAGACATCCGGCACCTCGGTGTGATCGATGATGAGCTGGTGCTCGCCGATCTTGGTGAAGGTCATCTCGGCCTCGGCGCCGCCGGGATCGCGCAGCACGTAGCGCCCCTTGGAGCCATGGTCCTCGAGTTCGATCTCGGGCAATTGGTCAGCCATTGTTCTTGCCTCCTTCGGCGGCCGGCGCGAAGGCGAAGAGCCGCCGCACCGCTCCGCTTTCATTCGGCCGAACCTCGTGTCCGCCGTCGTGCCATTCCACTGTGACATCGGCCCCATCGGCGCGCAAATAGGCCTCAAGCCGCGACGTCAGGTTAGGCGGACAGATCGGATCGCGCCTGCCGGCCGTGATCAGGATGTGGCGGCCGGCAAGGCTGCCCTTCACCTGAGGCTCGAACGGGATCAGTGGATGCATCAGCGCCGTGGCATTGAACAGGGCCGGCTCCGCGAACACCACCGAGGCCAAGATGTTGGCGCCGTTGGAGTAGCCGAGCCCGAACACCGCCGAGGGCTTTGCCGCCTCGACATGCGCCTTGACGAAGCCCGCCATCTTGGCCGTCGCCCGCGCGAGATCGTCCATGTCGTAGACGCCCTCGCCGGTGCGGCGGAAGAAGCGGGCAGCGCCCTGTTCCGACACGTCGCCGCGCGGCGACACGACGGTCGCCGAAGGCAGCAACTCGCGGCCGAAGGACAGAAGCTGGTTCTCGTCGGCCCCGGTTCCGTGGAGGACGAAGAGCAGCGGACTGCCCGGCGAACCGGGCAGCATTTTGTGGATGTAAGCGTCCTTGCTCATGGCTTTCAGTCTTCCAGCTTCTGCAGGTGCTGCTCGAGATAGGATCTCAGATGCCGATGCTGCGTCGGCAGCTTCAGCGCCTCGCCGAGATGCGCTGTGTCCTCGTCGCGGTCGAAGCCCGGCTCGTTGGTGGACACCTCGAACAGCACGCCGCCCGGGGTACGGAAATAGATCGCCCAGAAGTAATCGCGATCGATGACCGGTGTCACGCCATAACCCGTGTCGATCAGCGCCTTGCGCACTTCGAGCTGTTTGGCGCGATCCTCGACCGCGAAGGCGACATGATGCACCGAGCCGGCGCCGAGATTGGCAAAGCCCGCGCCGGGCAGCGATTCGATGTCGACGATGTCGGCGCCGTTGCCGTTCTTGATCGCCAGCCGGCGAATGTTGCCGGACTTGTCGACTTCCTCATAGCCCATGAACTTCAACAGCTCCTCGGTGGCGCCGCCATCCTTGAGTCTCAGCGCGACCGAGTGGAAGCCACGGATCGCTTCATCACCGGGAACGCCGCCCTTGACCCAGGGCGCGCGGCTGTCGGCCTTGTCCTCGACCAGCGCGAAACTGTCGCCGTCGGGGCCGGTGAAGGTGAGACGCTTCTCGCCGAAGCTTTCCGTGCGTGCAGCGCCGCTCACGCCCTCGTCGGCGAAGCGCTTCTCCCAATAGCCAAGCGTGCCCTCCGGCACCGAGAAGACGGTGGTGCCGACCTCGCCGACCCCGTGCCGGCCTTTGCCGATATCGGGGAACGGGAAATAGGTCATCACCGAGCCCGGCGTGCCGAATTCATCGGCGTAGTAGAGGTGATAGACGTCGGGCGCGTCGAAATTGACCGTCTTCTTGACCCGGCGCAAGCCGAGCTTCTTGGTAAAGAACTCATTGTTCCGGCGCGCATCGCTCGCCATCGAGGTGACGTGATGCAGGCCTTTGATCTGATTGAGCATGGTGTTGCTCCTTCCCTTGTCCTTTTGCGGCCCTCGCCGCTGTCCACGCCAATATGAGGATGCCCTCCGGCCGGGCAAAGCGGCCAAACACAGAATGGACTGTATCATAAAGATGAACGATCATCCCATGTACGTTCACGTTCCATGAACTGCCGCAGCTTGCAACGCTCGAAAATTTCGGCTCCATGAGCGGCAGCCTGCCGAGGAGAAGACACTTGGAAAACCGAAACACCCGCCCAAATGTTCTTCTCATCACGTGCGACCAGTGGCGCGGCGATTGCCTGTCGGCAGCAGGCCATCCGGTGGTGAAAACGCCAAACGCCGACGCGCTTGCCGCCGAGGGCGTGCTGTTTCGGCGCCATTTTGGCGGCGCCGCACCTTGCTCGCCGGCGCGCGCCTGCCTCTATACCGGCCTCTACCAGATGAACAACCGCGTCTGCCGCAACGGCACGCCGCTCGATGCCCGGCACGGCAACATCGCGCTCTCGGCCCGCGCGGCTGGTTATGATCCGACGCTGTTCGGCTACACCGATGTTTCGCCCGATCCACGCCAGCTCTCGGCCGGCGATCCTCGCCTGCGCAGCTATGAAGGCGTGCTCCCCGGCTTCACCGTGCGGCAGTTCCTTCCCGAGCACCAGAAGCAGTGGCTGTCCTGGCTCAGCGCGCAAGGCATCGACGCCAGCGTCGGCAGCCCTGACATCCATCGCCCGGCGGACGAGCAAGGCAACGTCTGGGGCGATGTCAGTAACGCGCCGCCCGTCTATTCGAGAGACCAGACACCGACCGCCTTCCTGGCCGGCGAGTTCGTCCGCTGGCTTGGTGAGCAGGAACAAGGCGCGCCATGGTTCGCCCACATCTCCTTCATCAGTCCGCACCCGCCTTTCATCGTGCCGGAACCGTACAACGCCATATACGACCCGGCCGACGGCCCCGCTTTCCGGCGCGCGGCAACCCGGCAGGCCGAGGCCGATAGCCATCCCTATCTCGCTTAAGACCTTGACCACCAGGAGCGGGCAAAATTCATTCCCGGCATCGAGGGCAAGGTGACGGATTGGAGCGAGGAAAATTTCCGCCGCATCCGCGCGATCTATTACGGCATGATCTCGGAAGTCGACGCCCAGCTCGGCCGCATCTGGCAAGCGCTGACGGCAGCCGGCAGTTGGGACGACACCGTCATCGTGCTGACCTCCGACCACGCCGAGATGATGGGCGACCATTTCATGCTCGGCAAAGGCGGTTTCTTCGACGCCAGCTACCACATTCCGCTGATCATCCGCGACCCGCACAAGAGAGCAGTGGCCGGTTCGGTCGTCGACCGGTTCACCGAGGCCGTCGATATCTTTCCGACCTTGCTCGAACTGATCGGCGCCGGACCGGAGCCGCAGCTCGACGGCAGGTCGCTGGCGCCCTGGCTCGACGGCAAGCAGCCGGCGGACTGGCGCGACGCCGCGCATTGGGAGTTCGATTTCCGCTCGGTCTTCGGCGGCGAAGCCGAGCGGAATTTCGGCATCGGCTCGCGCGATTGCAATCTGGCCGTCCTGCGCACGAGCGACTTCAAATATGTCCATTTCGGCGGCGGCCTGCCACCACTACTGTTCGATCTCACGAAGGATCCAGGCGAGCTTAGCAACGTCGCGAACGATCCCGCCTATCTGCCGGCGCGCCTGGAATTCGCCGAGAAGATGCTGGCCTGGCGCGCCAGGCATCTCGACCAGTCGCTGGCGCTGGCGGAGTTGACGGAAGATGGCGTGGTCGGACATGTGGGTTGGGCAGTAGGCAGTAGAGAATAGAGAATAGGCAATACGCAATAAGCAATAGGGGAAGCTGTTGAGAGCGTACCCCTACTGCCTACTGCCTACTGCCTACTGCCTACTGCCTACTGCCTACTGCCTCACTTCAGAATCATCCGCTGCTTATCACGGTTGGCGGCATAACTGCTCTTGTCATAGGCCGCCTGCGCCTGCAGCTCCTCCTTGGTGAAGTTGGTGTAGAGATATTTCTTGCCGTCCTTGTCGGTCATGAATTTGAGCTTGTCCATGCCGACCGCCACTTCCTTGGCGCCGATGCCGAGGAAGCCGCCGACGTCGACGATCACCGCATCCGGCTTGTTGTCCGGCGTCAGCACGACATCGCCGATCGTACCGATCTTGGCGTCGTTGGCGCCATAGACGGTCGCGCCCTTCAGGTCGTCACCCCGGATGTTGCCCATCGGCATCTCAGTCAGCGTCGATTTGTCGATCGAGGCTGTCTGCGTGGTGTCGGTTGCGGTCGTGCCGGAGTCCGCCGGCTTGTTCTGCGCGGTGCTCGCCGCAGGTGCGGGCGCCTTGTTCTCAGCGGTTGTCTGCGCAGGCTTGGCTTCCTTGCCGGCCGTTGTGTCGGACGATGCCACGGCGGGCGTGGTCGTCGCCGGAGCATTGTTCGACGCCGCGGTGGCTGGCGCCGGTGCCGGATCGTAAGCCTTGCGGTTGAAGTCCGGTTGCGCCTCGAGCTCCTCCTTCGTCGTCTCGGCAACCAGCCAGCGGTCCCCGTTCTTTTCAGCCCACTTTGCCTTGGCGAAATCGAAGGTGACGTTCTTCGTGCCGATGCCGAGGAAGCCGCCGACGCCGATCACGAGCGACTCGGCCTTGCCGTCCTTGGCGAGCACGATGTCTTTTACGTCGCCGATCTTCTGGGAGTCGTCCGCGGTGCCGTTATAGACGGACTCGCCCATGATGTTGGTGGCGAGATTGCCTTCCGCCTTCTTGACCGGCTCAGCCGGCTTGGCGTTGAGGTCCACCGGCTTCTGGGCTCCACCCGTGTCCGTGGTTGAAGGCTGCGTGGCGTCGGCCGACGGCGCCGGGGCCGGATCGTAGGGCTTGCGGTCGAATGCCGGCTGGGCATTGAGCTCGTCCTTGGTTGTCTTGGCCACCAGCCAGCGGTCGCCGTTCTTCTCGGCCCATTCCATCTTGCTGTAGTCGAACGCCACGTCCTTGGTGCCGACGCCAAGGAAGCCGCCGACACCGATGATCGCGGACTTCGTCTTGCCGCTTGCGTCGAATACGACATCGTCGATCTTGCCGATGTTCTGGGCGTCGTCACCGGTGCCGTTATAGACGGATTCGCCGATGATATTGGTCATGAGGGCGCCATCCGAGCGGATCACGGGAGCCGGGTTTTCGGCGGCAGGCGGCTGTGCCGGCGTTGCTGTCTGGGCGAAGGCGCCGGTTGCAACCAGCGTTGCAAGCGCGGTCGTCGCAAAAAGAGTGCGGATCATGATCGTCTCTCCTCGTGCCTGATTTGGTACGCGCCGCATCCGCGACCGGCTCTGCCAAGCAGTCGGACGCGGCAGTATTCCACAGCTTCACAACGTCGTGAGCGGAGCGTTGTTCCAACAGCGCGGCCCGCGCTTCCCGGTACGCGGAACCTTTGGCGATCCTTTCCGTTCAGCCTGCGGCTGGGCTCATTTCCGGCCCCAAGAATGGACGAGACGGAGCGGGCATGCGGTTTGCTGCGGTGCTGAACCAGGACAGCGGCACGCTGCGCACGACCGATGTTCCAGCCTTTGCCGATCGCCTGCGACGGACGCTGGAAGCGGCAGGCCATTCGGTTCAGGTCGACATCGTTGCCGGCCGCGAAATCGGCGCGGCCTTGGAAAAGGCCGTAGCGAAGCGGAACGTTGACGTCGTGATCGCCGGAGGCGGCGACGGCACCGTGTCGAGGGCGGCATCCCTTCTCATGAACAAGAAGAAAGCTCTGGCCGTATTGCCGGCCGGCACGATGAATCTCTTCGCGCGTGGCCTTGGCATCCCGCAGACGCTGGATGCGGCGCTGCAATCCTTTGCCACGGGCAAGGTGACGGCCGTAGACATGGCCAGCGTCAATGGCCGGCCCTTCGTGCATCAGTTTTCGATCGGCATGCATGTCAGGATGGTTAAGCTTCGGGAGACCATGGATTTCGGCTCGCGGCTGGGAAAGATGCGGGCCTCCGTTCGCGCGGGATGGGCAACGATCAAGAACCCGCGCACGCTCAAGGTGACCTTGAGCATCGGCAACGCTGAGATCGTAACCCGCACGACCGGCATCGGCATCAGCAACAATCTGTTCGGCGAGGGCCATCTGCCTTATGCGGACAATCCGGCGGGTGGCGTGCTTGGCATCTATGTCAGCGTCGCGCGCAGACGTTACCATCTGGCGAAACTGCTGCTCGACATGCTGCGCGGCCGATGGCGCGACAGCGAACACATCGAAATCCACCAGGCCGACAGAGCCATCCTCAAGATCCATTCACCAACGAAGAAGTTCAGCGCGGTCATGGATGGCGAGTTGGTCAGGCTGGAGCGCGAGACGGTGGTCGAGATTCTTCCCGGCGCGTTGAACGTATTGGTTCCGGCAAGCAATGCGCGGGCCAAGGCGGCGTGATAGGGCGGTCAGCCGCCCTGCATGGGTTTCTGCCCGGCCGTCGGCGCCTGAGGCGCGCTCTGATCGGTCGTCGGGCTCTTGATCACCTCGCCATAGATCTCGACCGCACCCCAGGCGATCAAGGCCAGCAACAGCCCGGCGACGAGGATCCTGAGCGCGTGCCAGCCCCAGTGCCCCTGGCGGGCTTTGTCTTCAGGAACGATCTTGGTCATTGTTGGCCTCCATATCGCATGGCGGCGGGCGCTTCGGGTACGGCATGATCGGGTAACGGGCCCTTTCCGCGAAGGTTCCCTGTCCGATGGCGCGGTTCGGCAACGGTCGGCCGCCGCTGTCAGGCGTGGGGATTGGTGGGCAGCAACGCGGTCAAGTTGCCGGACCCGCGCTTTTCCCGGAATGCTCCGGCCTACGGCGCTTCGCCGGGATCCGGGTCTTGAGGCTTGGACTTCACATTCTCGCGGTAGACGGCGTAGGCGACGAGCGCGATCGCGGGCGCGACAATGGTGCTCAGGCCACTCTTGCTCTTGGCAAGCGCCGGGAGCAGCGCAAGCGCCGCAGTGAGCCCAACCGCCGTCATGTCGGCCTTGCGCCGGCGCGCGCGACGCCTGGCTCGCATGCCGGTCGTCACCTTGTGGATCACCAGAATGAGCCCGGCAATCACCAGGAAGCCGATGCCGAGACCGAGGCTGGTCGCCAATGGTCCGTAGCGCGCGGCAAGCCAGATATAGGCGGCGCCGACGAGGAAACCGATGCCGCACAGGGCAAGAATGGCGGCAATCCCATAGAGGATTGCCGTCACGCGCGCTCTCTGCAAGGCGGCCGTCGCCTCGCCGGAGGCAATGGCCGAGATCAGCGAAATCAGCGTCCCCATCTGCGGGCTAGCGGCGGGAGAGCAGCGCGAACAGGAAGCCGACGCCGGCGGCTATCGCCAGCGACGTCACCGGCTTTTCGCGAACGGTGGCGACGAGCTGCGCTTCGATATCCTGGGCGCTGCCGCGCACGCTTTCGAATGCCGCTTCACCCTGGGCACGCAGGTGTTCGACCCCTTCGGAGGCGGCATGGCGCGCCGCGCCATAGCCATGCTCCCCGGTCTTGGCCAATTGCCTGGTGAGCTCCTCGATGTCGGCGCGCAACTGCCGAATATCGGCTTCGAGATCGGAGTTGGAGGGAGCATCTGTTGCGGTTCTGCCTGCGGCGGGCGCCATTGCTTAACTCCTTGTGTTTTCTAATTTTCAACGCTCGATATGCATCAAGAGTTCCGAACTTGGATCGCTCCTTACCAAGACCGAGGGGCGAGCACATTGACAGCAGTCAAAATGCCCTCAGATGAGAGGCAAACTCCGCAGACCGATGAGATCGCCCGGCATGGAATAGTCGAGGATTCGCCGCCGCCCGTCGGGCAACAACTTGTAGCGGAACGCCCAGCCCGAAAAGGATCGTGTAGAGATGCGCGCTGTGGCTGCCTTCGACCAGCACGGTTGCGCCCTTGTCGACGGTAAGCCCTCCTTTCTTGGAGCTGCCGACGAACGGCCGTTCCTGGCTTTCGAACGGGCGAAAGGCCGGCAACGGCCGCAGCGGACATTTCTCGCAAGGATTTTGGCGGCTGGGGAACGGAACGTATGCTCTGCTGGGCATTTCGACCCCTCTCCGAAACCCCTGCCCTGATTGGGCAGTGGAAAACGTTCCAGGTGGATCGAGGTTCCGCCGATCACGAAGATGCACTTCCGGTCATGTCTTTTTTAAATGACATACCGGCAAATACCGCGCATGACTGCTGGCGATTGTAGGAGTCGCCGCTACGTGCCTTCATTGCTAGACGGATTGCGTATTCTGGTCCTGGAGGATGAGTTTCTTATCGCAATGGATGTCGAACAGCTATGCCGTGACCATGGGGCGGCCGACGTTGTGATTGTCCGCGATCTGGCCGAAATCGACCAGCGGGATGGGCTGTCGTGGTTTGACGCGGCCATCGTCGACCTGATGCTTGGAGGTGTTTCGACGCTCGGCTTCGCCGCGCGACTGCGTGGCGAGGGCGTTCCGTTCGTTTTTGCCTCCGGTCATTCGGACGCGGACGAGATCGAGAGCTCCTTTCCGGAAATCCGGCTGGTCGCCAAACCTTATTCGGGGGACGATCTGATCGAGGCCGTGGCGCTCGCTTGCGGACGCACGAAGGCGGCTTGACGACGGCCAGAGCAATTCCAGAAAAGCGTATAACGTTTTCCGTCCGGAATTGCGCAAAAAACAAACAGTTGGAGCGGTTGAGCGTTTCTACCGGACACTGAACCGCCCTAAGCTGCCGGGCATCGCTGTCAGGCTGCGTTTGAGCCGGTCACCTGCGCCGAAATCGCATCGGGACCATATTCGTCCTCGCCGGAAATCTTCAGAATTTCCTGCAGTCTGGCGCGGGCCCTGCTGACCCGGCTCTTGATCGTGCCGACCGCGCAGCCGCAGATCTCGGCGGCCTCTTCGTAGGAGAAGCCGGACGCGCCGATCAGGATGATGGCTTCGCGCTGATCCTCCGGCAGTTGTTCCAGCGCGCCGCGAAAGTCCTTGAGGTCGAGCTGGCCGTGCTGCGCCGGGTGAACGGCAAGCCTGGCGGTCATGATGCCGTCGCTGTCCTGCACCTCGCGGCCGCGCTTGCGCATCTGCGAATAGAATTCGTTGCGCAGGATGGTGAAAAGCCAGGCCTTGAGGTTGGTGCCGGGCTGGAAGCTCTCATGCTTGTCCCACGCCTTGACCAGGGTTTCCTGGACGAGGTCATCGGCCTTGTCGGCATTCTGCGTCAGCGACACCGCAAAGGCGCGCAGGCTCGGTATCGCACCGAGCAGTTCGGTCTTGAAGCTCTGGGAGACCGCCGCCATGCCTCAATCCTTTTCCTCGGCGGGTTCGGCCTTTTCCAGTTGGCTGAGCAACTGAGCGAATCGATCCGGCACCTGATCGGAAACCAGCTCGTCGTAATATTGTTTGAGTTTGCGGGCAATTTCGGAGTTCGGCCCGAGTGGATTGCCACCCCCGTTCCGGTGCCTGCTCGCGGCGCCAGCTCTTGAATTCTTTGACATTTCTTTCATATTCGCCCTAATTCCAGCACTCGAACCGCTCTAGAATCGTAGACCACAAGGCAAGCGGCACGTTTGTCTGGTTGCCCATCCCGAAATCCCCAAACGCCCGCTTCCTAATTTAGTTCCACCTCCAGCGGAACTTTTTCAGAAAGCCCACGTTGGTTTGTCGGGGCTTGCGACGAGTCTGGCCTGTACATCAACGACATCTGAGGGAGACGTCGAATATGAGCCTATCCGCAACCATCGCTCCTCATCTCCCGTTCCTGCGCCGTTTCTCGCGCGCCGTCTCGGGATCGCAGGAAAGCGGTGATGCGTTGGTCGCCGCGTTGCTGGAAGCCATCATCGCCGACACCGAGGTTTTCCCAAAGGCATCGAGTGACCGCATCGCGCTCTACAAGGTTTTTGCCAGGCTCTTCACCTCGATTGCCATTCGCGTGCCGCAGGAGCATGCGCAGACCGCCTGGGAGCAGCGGGCCGCCGCCAATCTGAACGCGATCGCGCCGCGGCCGAGGCAGGCGTTCCTGCTGGTCGCCGTGGAGGGTTTCAGCGAGGACGAAGCGGCGGAAATCCTCGATGCCGACGAGCAGGAGTTCTCCGAATTGCTTGCCCAGGCAAGCAGCGAGATTTCCCGCCAGGTCGCGACCGATGTGCTGATCATCGAGGACGAGCCGCTGATAGCCATGGACATCGAGGAGATGGTCGAAAGCCTTGGGCACCGCGTTGTCGGCACCGCGCGCACGCATGCCGAGGCAGTGGCCATATTTGGCAGGACGCGTCCGAAAATGGTCCTGGCCGACATCCAGCTCGCCGACGGCAGCTCGGGCATCGAGGCTGTGAACGAGATCCTGTCTTCGACGCCGGTGCCGGTGATCTTCATCACCGCCTTCCCGGAACGCCTGCTCACTGGCGAGCGTCCCGAACCGGCGTTCCTGGTGACCAAGCCGTTCAATCCCGATATGGTCAAGGCCCTGATCAGCCAGGCGCTCTTCTTTGACCGGCAGGCAAAGGCCGCGGCCTGACCGCCCTGCAGGGTACCCTGACGATCAAGGCTTTGCGCGTGAGGCCCGTGCCTTGCATGAACCGCGCGCGGAAGCTCGTCCGATCGGTGGCGAAGTTTTGAGCGAAAAAGCGCTTCCAGGGGGATCGTCTTTTTGCGCGATTGGTGGAACAAACGCCATTCGGCCACGTTTTCAGGTCGATAGAAGGAGCCATATCATGCTGTACTGGGCGCTCGTTTTTCTTGTGGTTGCGATCATCGCCGGCGCGCTTGGGTTCGGCGGCATTGCCGGCACATCGGCAGGCATCGCGCAGATATTGTTCTTCATCTTCCTTGCCTTCCTGGTGATTTCGCTGATCGCCGGCCTCGTCAGGAGAACCTGACGCGGGGAGTTTCGAACACTGGAAGCCGCACCCCTCAAACGGTTTCCAGCCACCGCCGGGCGGTGTCCCCAAAAGGACGTCGTCCGGCGGACCGCTATCTGAAGCTCGCGCGTCCTTGGGAGGTCCAGTCAGGTAGCCCAGTCGCAAGAACCGTTCAGCCTGGGTGCGGGAAGTATCGCATGCGGTCCAAGGCCTCAGACAAGAACGACGCCGATAAGCGCAATGACGAAGTGATCGCGATGCATCCAGCCGAAAGCGGGATGCAGGTTGGACGCGCGCTGCTTCACGCGCTTCACAATGCTGGAATTTCGGTCCTCTATCAGGATCGCGAAATGAGGACCGTCTGGGCCCGCAACATGCGTATGCCGTGGGCGTCCCAGACCGCCGACGGCAAGGATTTGCTCTCCCCCGCGCAGGCCGAGCGGATAGGCACGGCCAAACGCAAGGTGGTTGAAACCGGCAACCCGGACCGCCTCGAGCTCGGCATTCCCGACAGCGACGGCGTGCGCTGGTTCCATATCTGGATCGATGCCGATCGCAGCGACTCCGGCGAAGTCCAGGGTGTCGTCACCACCATGGTCGAGACGACGGAGCAGAAACGCCGCGAACAGACGCTGAAGACGCTGCTGCGGGAAGTCAGCCATCGCTCGAAGAACCTTCTCGCCATCATCCAGAGCATCGCCACCCAGACCGGGCGCTACTCGGAGACGCTTGCCGACTTCCTGACGCGCTTTCGCGGCCGCCTTCAGTCGCTCGCCTCGTCTCAGGATCTGGTGACGTCCTCCAACTGGCGGGGAGCGGCGCTTCAGGAACTCGTATTCGGTCAGGTCGGCCGCTACAGCGCCGATCCCAAGCGCAGCCTGCGTTTCGACGGCGAAAACCCCTACCTCAACCCAAACGCCGCACTGCATATCGGGCTGGCCATGCATGAGCTCGCCGTGAACTCGGTAAGTTATGGCGCCCTGTCGCAGCCTGACGGTCAGGTCAAGGTAAGCGCCAAGATGGCGGCCGGCAGCGAGACTTCGCCTGGCCTTTTGCTGGTATGGACGGAGCGGATCGGCGCCGGCCGGCGCAACGAAAAGCGCTTCGGCAGCGTCGCTCTCGAACGCGTGGTTCCGACCTCGCTGAACGGCTCCGCCACGCTCGAGATCGATAAGGGCAATCTCGAATATCGCCTCACGATCCCGCGCGGCAACTTCGAGACGGACTGACCGCCGCCACTGCGGCTGCGGCCATCCGCCGCCAGCGGCCCTTAACCCGCTGTTCACCATAAAGTCCGATTCTGTTCCCGGCTAAGGGCAGCTCCAGGAAAGGCGCACAGCGGCTTTCCCGGAGCCTGCATAAAAACAAGCACTTGGAGCGGGCCGGCGACGCTGTCAAACGCTGAACCCGCTCAAGTGCGCCGGAAGCCCAGCCGCGCCCAGTCACATGATCTGGCACGCGATTTGGGAGGATTGAAATGATGGTCGCCGATATGAACAGGTTGGAGCAGGCCGCCCGCGTCTCGATGAGCGGCTTCCAGGACGCCGAGGCACCGCCCTCGCCCCGCTCCTCGCATCTTACGCTTCGCCTCGGCGCCGTCGCGCTCCTTGCCGCCCTGGTGCTGGCGGCGGCGTGGCAGTTGAGCTGATCCGCCGGGTATTGCGATCAAGAGCGCCAAGGGTTCGCGGCATCGCGGCCACATCGGTGCAGGAACTTTTGAGCGGCGAAAATCGTTCTTTGCGGCAGGGGGATTCACCCGTGGAACACATCGCCGCATTGCTCCTCGTCATCGGCTGCTCGGACACCATGACCGAATGCCGCGAACTGTCGGTGCCGGTCAGCGTCTTCGAGACTTTTGAGGCTTGCACCGCCGAACGGCCCTTCGCGCTGGGCGACCTGCGGGGCCGGACGCCGCGTATCATGGGCGAGTGCCTTGCCGTCGATCCGGCGCTCGAGGACGATTACGATCAGCTCCTCTGGAGCGTGCGTCCCGACGGCACGCTCGTGGCGTCGCTGGAGGTCTCCGGCACGCTTGTCGCGTCGAACGGCGCGCACCTCGAAAAAGACTATCTTCACTAACAGTAAGATCGGGCAGGCAAATCCCGTTTTTTCATGCTAAATGGCGGACGGCACTGCCAAAAGTGAGGACAAAAGTGAGGAGCAATTTTATGCGGAAGATGATCATTGCCATGGTTGCCGTGGTCGCTGTCAGCGGCTGCACCACGACCGAGCAGGATGTGGTCGGCGGCGGCTTGATCGGCGCCGGTGTGGGCGGCTTGGTCGGCGGCGGCAAGGGCGCGCTGATCGGCGCGGCTGTCGGCGCCGGATCCGGCCTGCTGGTCCGCAACCTGCGCAACGGTTATTGCCAATATCGCGATCATCGCGGCCGGATCTACACCGCCCGCTGCAACTGATTTCGCGATTTTTCGAAGACTCGAAGGGAGGCCGATCCTTGCGGCCTCCCTTTCTTTGCGCCTGACCGGAGATCCGGTAGGCATTGGCTGTTCACGCGGTCAGCGGAATCCTTATTTCCACCTTCAGGCCGTCGGCCTGGAAATCGCGCTTGATCGTGCCGCGCAATTCGCGCGTGACATTGAGATCGATCAGCTTGGTGCCGAAGCCGGTCTTTGCCGGCGCCTCCAGCTTTTTATGCCCCGCCTCGCGCCAGTTGAGCACCAGCGTGCGGCCTCGTCCCTCGACCGCCCAATCGACTTTCAACGCCCATTGTCCCTTGAGCGAGTTGGCCGAACTGCCGGCTTCGCCATATTTCAGCGCGTTGGTGGCCAACTCGTGAAAGGTCAGGCCAAGCGCCTGCGTCGTCGTCTCGTCGAGCAGCACTTCCGGTCCCGACAAGATGCCTTCGGGAAGCTCCTTGCCGAACACCTGCCCGAGTTCGATGCGCAGAAGATCGCCAAGGTCCGCCTTCTGCCAGCGCGAGCGTGTCAGCATGTCCTGCGAAGCCGCCATCGCCTGCAGCCGCGCCGAAAACGACGCCGAAAATTCCTTCATGTCGGTGGCCTGGGAAGCAGTCTGCCGCGCGATCGCCAGCACCCTTGTGATCGAATTCTTGATGCGGTGCTTCATCTCCTGCAGGATGAGGTCCTTTTCCAGCAGGCTCTTCTCCGTCGCCTCATGCAGCAGCGACTTTGCCTCATAGGCGCGCTCCTGATAGCGGGCCACCAAGGCGATCGCCCCGGCAAGCAGCAGGCCGAACAGCCCGAGCATCACGGGAATGGCGCGTGAGGAAGGCAGCGAAAAAGCGCTCGTCGGCCGAAACAGAACAGTCCAGGGCCGGCCGGCCACGACGATATCCCGGCGCGCGACAAGCTTCCCGCCAAGCGATTCGGCCGGCGGAGCCTCCGAGCGGAACAGAAGATTGTCGGTGTTCGGCTTGCCGTCATAGATCTCGACGTTGACCGGCAGCAGCGGTGTCTTGCTGAGCGCCACCTGGAACAAGTCGCGCGCGCGGAAGGCGGCGTAAAGAAAGCCCGCGGTCGAGGAGCGGCTGGCATTGATGACGTCCGGCGCCGTTTCCACGTTCAGCCGCACGAACACCAGGAATCCGGGGAAGGTCTGCGTCACGTCGGCGCCCTGGCCGAGTTGGACAAGGCCGCTGGCATGCTGCTGGTCGTCCGCCATCGCCTTCTCGATCGCCGCCCGCCTTACCAGCTCGCTGAACATGTCGAAGCCGATGATCGGCTGATTGGATGTATCGAGCGGCTCGAAAAGCACGATGGGTGCGCGCCATTGCTGCTGCGTGGTGGCTGGATAGATCGGATGGGCCGAACCGTGATCGCGCAGGATGTCGCGTTCGACCGCGGCCTCGTCGCCGGTCTTGGCCAGCTTCAGGAAGCCGACGCCGCGCAGGCCGGCGAAATTGTCGCTGATGTCGAGCGCGGTGAAGAAGGCGTTGAACTCGCCGCGCTTGATATCGCCGTTGCGGGCATCAAACAGCGCCCGTGTCGAGCGCAGCAGCGACAGATGCAGGTCTATGCGGCTCTCGATGCGGTTGAGCGCATCGTCGGCCGTCCCTTCGAACTTGATGCGCGCCGCCTCCTGGGTCGCGAAATAGGCGAACCCCGCCATCGTCAGGCTGATCAGCGCGACGGCGATGAAGGCGACGATCGGAAAGAGCTTTTTCAACGCAGGGTGCGGCCCATGGATGCTTGACCATCTTTATGGGCAAGTCGCCGGACTAATACAATGGCGAGGCCAAGCCATCGCGGCCGTTGGCGCATCGACCAATGGTCTATTTGCCGGCTAATTTTCAGCGTCAAGCCGCGATTTTCAACGCTCCGGGACCCGGAATAGCGCCCGGCGGACACTTGCCGAGGATGATCATGCCGAGCACCTCGTCCTGGGTCACGTCGCCGGTGCGCGCCGTGCCGACGACTTGGCCGTTCTTCATCACACAGACACGGTCGGCGAGCTCGAACACGTCATGGATATCATGGCTGATCAGGAAAATGCCGATACCGTCGGCCTTGAGCTGCCGCACCAGTTCGCCGACCTGGGCCGTCTCTTGGGGGCCGAGCGCCGCGGTCGGTTCGTCCATGATCAGGATGCGGGCGTTGAACAGGATCGCCCGGGCGATCGCCACCGACTGCCTTTGTCCGCCCGACAGCTTGATCACCGGCTCCTTGAAGCGCTGGAAGCGCGGATTGAGCCGGCCCATCACCTTGCGCGCCTCGGCCTCCATGGCGACGTCGTCTAGCGTGCCCCAGGCGGTCATCAGCTCGCGGCCGAGGAAAAGATTGGCGGCGGCGTCGACATTGTCGGCAAGCGCCAGTGTCTGGTAGATCGTCTCGATGCCGTATTTCTTGGCATCGCGCGGGTTGGAGATCGATGCTTCCTCGCCGTTGACGAAGATCTGCCCCGCATCGCGCTTGTAGGCGCCGGACAGGATCTTGATCAGCGTCGACTTGCCGGCGCCATTATGGCCAAGCAGCGCCACCACTTCGCCTGGAAAGAGATCGATGGACGCGTCGTCGACGGCGCGGATGCCGCCGAAGGCGATCGAGATGTTGCGCATGTCGACCAGCGGATCACCGGTGGAAGCGTTCTCTGCCATTTTCTCCTCCTCCCTAATGCCTGACTTCGAGCATGATCTTTTCCGCAAACCGGTTTCCACTTAGCGGGATCATGCTCAGACGCGCTTGCGGTAGATGGTGTCGAGCCAGACCGCGATGACCAGCACGGCCCCGACGACGATGCTCTGCAGTGGTGAGTCGACGCCGAGCAGCACCATACCGGACTGCAGCGACTGCATCAAAAGCGCGCCCAGCATGGCGCCGAGCACGGTTCCCGAACCGCCGGCGAGCGAGGTGCCGCCGATCACCGCCGCGGCGATAACCAGGAGCTCGTCCAGCGTGCCCAGCGCATTGGTCGATGAATTCTGCCGCGCCGACGAAATGGCCGCCGCGATCGTCGCCAGCACGCCCATGATCATGAACACCTTCATGGTGATCCAGCGCGTGTTGATGCCGGCAAGGTTCGCCGCCTCCGGATTGCCGCCGATGGCGAAGACATAGCGGCCGAAGCGGGTGCGCTTGGTGATGAAGGTCATGATCAGGCCGACCGCCACCGCCATCAGCACCGGAATGGCGATGCCGTGAGCGATGAACAGCCCACCCTCGGGAACGGTGATGTTGTTGGCTGCGGCGTATCGGTTCACGATGCCGACCGGCCATGGATAGGAATTGGCCAGCCACACCGCGCCCATGATGACCGCGCAGGTGACCGCGCCGAGCAGCGTCTCGGCCCAGATCGGGCGCAGCGGGAAACGGAAGCGCTTGCGCTGCACCCGGCCATGGAACAGCGCAAACACCACCGCCAGGCAGGCGACGACGCCGACGGCCCAGCTCCATTTGGCGCCGATCGAGCCCGCCGGTCCGCCGCCCATCAGCTGGAAAGTGGTGTCGAGCGGCGCGACCGTCTGGCCGCTGGTGACCCACCAGGCCGCACCGCGCCATACCAATAGCCCACCCAGCGTCACGATGAAGGCCGGCACTTCGAGATAGGCGATGACGAAGCCCTGGAAGGCGCCGATCAGCAGGCCGAGCGCCAGGCCGATTGCCAGCGCCAGCACCCAGATCCACGGATTGCCGAGCTCGAGCCCGACCATCCGCACCAGGAAATGCACCTGGGCAAAGCCCATGACCATGCCGATCAGTCCCTCGGCCGAGCCGACGGAGAGGTCGATGTTGCGCATGACGATGACCAGCACCATGCCGGAGGCCATGATGGCCACGGCCGAGGTCTGCACCGACAGGTTCCACAGATTGCGCGGCGTGAGAAAAGTGCGGCTGTCGAAATCGAGCGGATTGACGCCAAGCCGCAGGCTCGAAATGACGTGCAGGCCGATCCAGATGATCAGCAGCGCACCGACCATGCCGAGCATGCGCGTGTCGAGCTCGGTCGCCTTGAGGAAGCGCCCGATGGGGCTCAGTTCGGATGCGCGCGCGCGATCCGCGGCCGGATCGGCGGCGGCATCAGAGGTCGTATCGGTCATGATATCCTCCCACCGGCAACCGTCTGGCGCGGATTGCCGGACCACGATGCTAGGGCAATTCCAGGAAAAGTGTGTAGCGGTTTTCCGTTCGGAATTGCCTGGAGACAAACGATTGGAGCGGTTCGACGATCCTGCCAGACGGTGAACTGCTCCAATGCCGTTCCCAGCTCATTTGAAGCCGGAAACCCCTTTGAGAAACGCCGCGGCTTTCTGGGCCGCGGCGCTGCGTTTGAACCGCTGTCGGTCGCTTAGTTGCAGACCGCGACGCTGCCGGCGGCAACGCCCGCGCAGACTTCGTCCTTCTTGATCCAGCCGGCGTCGATGACGACGTTGAGATTGTCCTTGGTGATCGCGACCGGAGTCAGGAACAGCGACTTGACGGTGTTGCCGCCGGGCGTGGTGAAGTCCTTGACGCCGGCGATGTCGGTCATCTTCTTGCCGTCGGCGAGCTGCGAGGCGATCTCGGCGGCGTTCTTGCCAAGCTCGCGCGCGTCCTTCCACACCGACACGGTCTGCGTGCCGAGCGCGATGCGGTTGAGCGCGGCATGGTCGCCGTCCTGGCCGGAGACCGGAACGGTGCCGGCCAACCCCTGAGCCGTCAGCGCCGCGACGACGCCGCCGGCAGTGCCGTCATTGGCTGCCACGACGGCGTCGACCTTGTTGTCGTTGGCGGTCAGGAACTGCTCCATGTTCTTCTGGGCGTTGGCAGGCAGCCAGCCGTCCGTATAGGCCTCGCCGACATTCTTGACCTTGCCGCTGTCGATGGCTTCCTTCAGCACTTCCATCGAGCCCGAGAACAGGAAATCGGCGTTCGGATCGGAGCCCGAGCCCTTGATGAAGACATAGTTGCCTTCGGGCTTGGCTTTGAACACCTCGCGGGCCTGCATGCGGCCGACTTCCTTGTTGTCGAAGGTCAGGTAGAACACGTCCTTGTTCTCGATCAGGCGGTCATAGCCAACCACCGGAATGCCCTCGTCGAGCGCCTTCTGCACCGCCGGACCGATCGCCGAGGCGTCCTGCGCCAGGATGATCAGCGAATTGGCGCCCTGCGAGATCAGGCTTTCGACGTCGGTCAGCTGCTTGCCCGGATTGGACTGCGCGTCGGCGGAGATATATTTGTCGCCGGCCGCCTCGATGGCCGCCTTCATCGCCGCTTCATCGGTCTTCCAGCGTTCTTCCTGGAAATTCGACCACGAAACGCCGATCACCTTGTCCTTCGCCTCTGCGGCCGACGCCAGCGTCAGCGACATGGCGACACCCGCCAGCATGGCGGCTGCGAATCTCTTCATGATTTCCTCCCTGCGCCCTTGCGGCGCGACCCAGACTGGCCCGAAGGCCGGCATAGAGGCTTTTTTTCGAGCCTCGAAAAAATAGTGGTCCAACGCCGAAGCGCTGTCAACAGCGATTCTGATGGTTTTTGAGGTGCCGCGAACTTTTTTTCGAGGCCCGCAATAAATAATGACAGCCCCGGCCGCTTCTGCCACTATCCCAGAACAGGTCCGGAGGAAGAGCAGAACCGGTCTGGCGCGTCGCCGACGGCCCAGGCATTGTCAAGAGGCCGCGCTGACCGGGGAGGAAGGAAGGAATGTCGGTCGGAATCCGCCACGACGACCTGCGCCGGCGCAACCGCGCCATGGTGCTCTCGGCCGTGCGCCGGGCCGGCCAGCCGTCGCGTACGGAGATCGCCGCCACGACCGGGCTCAGCCACTCGACGATTTCGGCAATCTCCTCGGACCTGATCGAGGAAGGCATCCTGACCGAGGGCAAGCCGAGCGAGACCGCGTCAATGAAGCGTGGACGGCCTCAGGTCGGCCTCGCCCTCAATCCCGAGGCGGCCGCCGTGGTGACGGTGGTGCTGTCGCTGAATTTCCTCTCCGTCGCCGTCATCGACTATGCCGGCCAGGTCATTGCCGAGGAGCAGCGGCGCCTCGACACGCTCACCATGCCGCGCGACGAGTTGATCGGCGAATGCACGGCAATCGTCAGGCGCCGCCTGGAGGACCCCGACCTCGATGTCGGCAGCGTCGCGCGCATCGCCATGGGCATTCAGGGCATCACCGATTCCCATGCCCGTGCCATGCTATGGTCGCCGATCACGCCGCTGACCGACATTCCTTTCGCCGACATCCTGGAGCGTGAATTCGGCATTCCGGCCACCATGGAGAACGACTGCAACATGATGGCGGTGGCGCTGCAGTGGCGCGACCCCGACCGCTACCACGACAATTTCATTGCCATCCTGCTATCGCACGGCATCGGCATGGGTCTGGTGCTGAAGGGCGAGCTGTTCACCGGCACGCATTCTTCCGGAGGCGAGTTCGGCCACATGATTCACCGCCCGGGCGGCGCGCTCTGCCGCTGCGGACGCCGCGGCTGCGTCGAGGCCTATGCCGGCAACTACGCCATCTGGCGCAATGCCAAAGGGATGAGCGAGAACTCCGAACCGGTCGATGTCAGCGATGCCGACATGCGGGCGCTTGCCGCCAAGGCGCGCGAGAAGGACGGCCCGGAACGCGAGGCCTATCGCAAGGCGGGCGAGGCGCTGGGCTTCGGCCTCGGCAACCTGTTCGCGTTGATCGATCCTGCGCCGGTCGCTATGGTCGGCGTCAGCGCGGCGGCTTTCGACCTGATAGAGCCGGCATTGCGGGAGGCCATTGCTCAGACCGCTGGCGGCCAGCATTCCAAATCGATCTCCTTCGACACCGAGCCGAACGAATTGCCGCTGATCCGCGAAGGCTGCGCCATGCGCGCGCTGACCTTCGTCGACCAGGAGATCTTCGCGCCGGGCGTCCAGGCACGGGCGGGCGCCGGAAAGGTGGCCTGATCAGTCCTCGCGGATCGCGTATCCCGCGCCGCGAATGGTGCGGATGACGTCCGGCATGCGGCCGTTGTTGACGGCTTTGCGCAGCCGGCCGACATGCACGTCCACCGTGCGCTCGTCGATATAGATCGTCTCGCCCCAGACATTGTCGAGCAGCTGGCTGCGCGAGAACACCCGGCCGGGATGCCGCATCATGAACTCGAGCAGCCGGAACTCGGTCGGGCCAAGCCTGATCTCGCTCTTCTTGCGGTAGACGCGGTGCGATTCACGGTCGAGCACGATGTCGCCGACCTTGAGCACGCTGGACAGCACCTCCGGCTTGGCACGGCGCAGCAGCGCCTTGATCCTGGCCATGAATTCCGGCGTCGAGAACGGCTTGACCAAATAATCGTCGGCGCCCGTCGAGAGGCCGCGCACTCTATCGCTTTCCTCGCCGCGCGCGGTCAGCATGATGATCGGCAGCCGTTCCGTCTCGGGCCGCATCCTCAGGCGCCGGCAGAGCTCGATGCCGGAAACCGCCGGCACCATCCAGTCGAGCACAAGCAGGTCGGGCACGTTTTCCTGCAGGCGGATCTCGGCCTCATCGCCGCGTGTCACCACCTCGACCTGATAGCCTTCGGATTCGAGGTTGTAGCGGAGCAGCACCCCCAGCGGCTCCTCGTCCTCCACCACCATGATGCGTGGCGCGATCATTCAGCAGGTACCTTCGTTGTCAGGCCGCGGGCGCCGGCATCGCCGTCTCGTCCTGCTTCGGACGGTTCGCGGGCAATTGCGTGCCGGTCAGCACATAGTATGCGTTCTCGGCGATGTTCGTCACATGGTCGCCGATGCGCTCCAGATTCTTGGCGCAGAACAACAGATGCGTGCAGGCCGTGATGTTGCGCGGATCCTCCATCATGTAGGTCAGGAGCTCGCGGAAGACGGAGGTGTATTTGACGTCGACGCGCTCGTCGTCGTTCCTGAGCTTGGCAAGCGCCGTGGCGTCGCCCGCGGTGTACTCCTCGATCACGCCCTGGACCTGGATCAGCACCAGCTGCGCCATGGAATCGATGGAATGCGACAGGTCGCGCGGAGCAGCGCTGACGCCGACTGAGCCGACGCGCTTGGCGATGTTCTTGGCGAGGTCGCCGATGCGCTCGAGGTCGCCGGCCATGCGGATCGCGCCGACCACGCTGCGCAGGTCGTCGGCCATGGGTTGCCGTTTGGCGATGAGCGTGATGGCGCGGTCGTCGAGCTCGCGCTGGCGCGCATCCATGATGGCATCGTCGGAGACGACGCGCTGCGCCATAGCGTTGTCGGAATTGAGCAGAGCCTTGGTCGACGCGCCGACCATCGAACCGGCAAGATCGCCCATGTCACGGATGAGCTGGCTGATCTGCCTCAGATCCTCGTCGAAGGAAGCGACCGTATGGGCCATGATGATGTCCTCGTATGAACTCAGCCGAAGCGGCCGGTGATGTAGTCCTGCGTGCGCTTCTCGCGGGGCGAGGTGAAGATCTTCTCCGTCCGGTCGAACTCGACCAGCTCGCCGAGATACATGAACGCCGTCTGCCGCGACACGCGCGCCGCCTGCTGCATGTTGTGGGTGACGATTACGATCGTGTAGTCGGCCTGCAATTCGTCGATCAGTTCCTCGATCTTGGCGGTCGACAGCGGATCGAGCGCCGAGGCCGGCTCGTCGAGCAGGATGACTTCCGGCTTCACCGCCACGGTGCGGGCGATGCAGAGCCGCTGCTGCTGGCCGCCGGAAAGGCTCTGGCCGCTCGCGTTGAGCTTGTCCTTGACCTCGTTCCAGAGCGCCGCGCGCTTCAGCGCCTGTTCGACGCGATTGTCCATCTCGGCCTTGCTGATCTTCTCATACAGCCTGACGCCGAAGGCGATGTTCTCGTAGATCGACATCGGGAACGGCGTCGGCTTCTGGAACACCATGCCGATCTTGGTCCTGAGCAGGTTGAGGTCCTGCGATCGGTCGAGGATGTTCTTGCCGTCAAGCAGCACCTGGCCTTCGGCGGTCTGTTTCGGATAGAGCTCGTAGATGCGGTTCAGCACGCGCAGCAGCGTCGACTTCCCGCAGCCCGACGGCCCGATGAAGGCGGTGACGCTGCGTTCGGGCAGCGACAGGTTGATGTCCTTCAGCGCCTTCGACTGGCCGTAGTAGAAGTTGAGGTTCTTGACCTCGATCTTGGCCTTCTCGACGACGACGTCGGCTACGTTCAGGTCGGTGGACAACATCGGTTTCATCTGTCCTCTCTGCGTCCGGTAAGGCTGCGGGCGAAGATGCTCAGCCCAAGAACCGTCAGGGTGATTATGAGTGCGCCCGTCCAGGCCAGTTGCTGCCATTCTTCATACGGGCTCAGCGCAAACTGGAAGATGGTCACCGGCAGGCTGGCCATCGGCGCGTTGAGATTGCTCGACCAGAACTGATTGTTGAGCGCGGTGAAGAGCAGCGGCGCCGTCTCGCCCGAAATGCGGGCGATCGCCAGCAGGATGCCGGTGACGATGCCGGAAAGCGCGGCGCGATAGGCGACCGAGCGGATCACCACCCAGCGCGGCGCGCCGATGGCGGTGCCGGCTTCGCGCAGAGCGTTGGGCACAAGGTTCAGCATGTCCTCGGTGGTGCGCACCACGACGGGGATCACCAGGATGGACAGCGCGACCGCGCCGGCGATCGCCGAGAAGTGGCCCATCGGCCGCACCATCAGCTCGTAGACGAACAGGCCGACGATGATCGACGGCGCCGACAGAAGGATGTCGTTGATGAAGCGCACCACCATGGTCAGCCGCGAGAAGCGCCCGTACTCGGCCATGTAGGTTCCGGCGAGCACGCCGATCGGCGTCCCGACGATGATGCCGATGATGGTCATCACGATGCTGCCGTAGATGGCGTTGAGCAGGCCGCCGGCGTCGCCGGGCGGTGGCGTCATTTCCGTGAACACCGAAAGCGAGACACCGGAGAGCCCCTTGTAGAGCAGGGCGCCGAGGATCAGCGCCAGCCAGGCGAGGCCGATGCCCGCCGCGATGACGCACAGCGCCATCATCACGCCATTCTTGCGCTTGCGGCGTTGGTGGAGCGATGCGGCTGTCGACATCGGTCAGGCTCCGGTGCGGCTATCGATGCGCAACAGCATGTAGCGTGCGAGCGCGAGGATGATGAAGGTGATGATGAACAGGATCAGGCCGAGCGCCACCAGCGAGGATGTATAGAGCTCGCCGTCGGCTTCGGTGAATTCGTTGGCGATGGTCGCCGAGATCGTCGTGCCCGGCGCAAAAAGCGAGGCGCTGATGCGGTGCGCATTGCCGATGACGAAAGTGACGGCCATCGTCTCGCCGAGCGCGCGGCCGAGGCCGAGCATGACGCCGCCCATGATGCCGACGCGGGTATAGGGGATGGTCACGCGCCGGGTCACTTCCCAGGTCGTGCAGCCGATGCCGTAGGCCGATTCCTTCAGCACTGCCGGCACCGTGTCGAACACGTCCTTGGTGATCGAGGTGATGAACGGCAGCACCATGATGGCGAGGATCAGCGACGACGTCAGCAGGCCGATGCCGTAGGGCGGACCGGCAAACAGGCTGGAGAGGCCCGGTATGCCGTGAAAGAGACTGATGATGAAGGGCTGCACCGTCGTCTGCAGGAACGGCGCGAAGACGAACAGGCCCCAGATGCCGTAGATGATCGAGGGAATGCCGGCGAGCAGCTCGACCGCAATGCCGATCGGGCGGCGGAGCGGACGCGGGCAGAGCTCGGTCAGGAAGACGGCGATGCCGATACCGATCGGCACGGCAATAATAATGGCGATGGCCGAGGTGACGATGGTGCCGTAGATCGGCGCCAGGGCGCCGAAATTCTCGGTGACCGGGTTCCAGGACTCGGTCGTCAGGAAGGAGAAGCCGAACTTCGACAGCGCCTCCCACGAACCGGCGATCAGCGAGATCGCGACCCCGCCCAGCAGGACCAGCACGAGGATGGCGGAAAGGCGCGTGGCCGTCCGGAAGACCATGTCGGTGAGGGCGAAGCGGCGCACTGTCGCTTCTCTGGTCCGCACGGCGGACGATGTCACGGCTTCGGAAACGGCTGTCATCTAGCCCCTCGCATTCGAAAGAGACTGGAGGGCGCCGGAGGCGCCCTCCCTTTTTCCGTAGGAATTACATGCCGGAGTAGAGCGGCTTGCCGTTCCCGTCGACGATGTCCTTGCCCCACATTTCCTCGACGCTCTTCACCACCGCGTCGGGCATCGGAACATAGTCGAGCTCGGCGGCCATGTCGTCGCCCTTGGCGTAGGACCAGGCGAAGAACTTGAGCGCTTCGGTGGTGGCCGCCGCATCGTCGGGCTTCTTGTAGACGAGGATCCAGGTAGCGGAGGTCATCGGCCAGGATTCGGCGCCGGCCTGGTTGGCCAGGATGACGCCGTAGCCCGGCTGCGAGCTCCAGTCGGCATTGGCCGCGGCAGCCGAGAAGGCCGCCGCGGTCGGCTCGACCTTCTTGCCGTCCTTGTTCACCAGGTCGGTGTAGGTCAGCTTGTTCTGCTTGGCGTAGGCGTACTCGACATAGCCGATCGCACCACCGGTCTGCGAGACGTTGTTGGCGACGCCTTCATTGCCCTTGGCACCGATGCCCACCGGCCACTCGAGCGCCTTGTCGACGCCGACCTTCGACTTCCAGTCGGCGCTGACGTCGCCCAGATAGTAGCTGAAGTTGAACGTGGTGCCCGAGCCGTCCGAGCGATGGACGACAGCGATCGCCTGGTCGGGCAGCTTGACGTCGGGGTTGAGCTTCTTGATCGCCTCGTCGTTCCAGTTGGTGATCTTGCCGATGAAGATGTCGGCCAGCGTCGGGCCGTCGAGCACCAGTTCGCCCGGCTTGACGCCTTCGAGGTTGACGACCGGAACGATGCCGCCCATCACCATCGGGAACTGCGCGAGCCCGGTGGACTCGAGTTCATCGCCCTTCAGCGGCGCGTCGGAGGCGCCGAAGGTCACGGTCTTGGCCTTGATCTGCTTGATGCCGCCGCCGGAGCCGATCGACTGATAGTTGAGACCGGTGCCGGTCTCCTTTTTGTAGGCGTCGGCCCACTTCGCGTAGATCGGATAGGGGAAGGTGGCGCCGGCGCCAGAGATGTCGGCCGCCACCGCGGCGGAGATGGAAACGGTAGATGCCGCAGCCATTGCAATCGCAACGGCCGCCGAGCGGATGAAATGTCTCATGTGGCCTGCTCCTGTTCGGAATATGGTCTTTTGGCACCCGTTCTATCGGCGCCCGGGAGCGCAATAGCTCTCGATTATTACAGTCGCATGACAGTTTCGTGTCAGCCCGGTAACGTCTGAACGGGGATGTCTGGAGGGGCCTGCGGCCGGCTCTGCGAACCAGCCGGAGTTTGCCGCGGGAATCAGTAACTTGTCTGACTTTTGAATCAAAAATTACCCCGGCGGCCGGATCTCGGCCGCCGGGGAAATAAAATCCGGACGAGAGCGCGTTGCCCGAATGCCAGAGCGGATCATGGCCTAGCCATCGCCGAAAACAGGGTCCGTTGGGGTAGAGTCGACGCTGTTTCTATGCCGGCGGTCGCTGCTCCCGCCCGTAACCGAGGGGCGGAATCGACAGCTCCTATTGTCCTTGCTTGGCTTCGCTTTGGTATGGTGCGATCACACCATACGTCTGCGTCAGACGGCGGGCTGCTGCCGAAGGGAACTATCTGTTTTACGCAATTCCGGACGGAAAACCGCTACGCACTTTTCCTGGAATTGCTCTAGCTGGCGCTACGTCGGACCTCCGCGTCCGGGCCGAGCCATCTTTCGAGCTTCTCGAGCAGCGCCTTCGGGCTGATCGGCTTCGGCAGGTAATCGTCCATGCCGGCTTCCAGGCAGCGCTCGCGGTCCCCTTTCAGCGCGTGCGCGGTGACGCCGACGATCGGCACATGCGTCCCCATCTCCGCTTCGAGCCGGCGGATGGCCGCGGTCGCCTCCAGTCCGTTCATCTCCGGCATCGACACATCCATCAGGATCATGCGCGGATTGAGCTTGCCGAAAGCATCGAGCGCCTTGCGGCCGTTGCCGACGATCTCGAAATGATAGCGGGTCTCGCCGAGGATCTGCGTGAACACCAGTTGGTTCACCTCATTGTCCTCGGCGACGAGAATGTCGAGCCCACGCTCCACGCCGGCCGGACGCGGGCGCGCGCGGACGGGCGGCGGCTGCAGCAGGGCACGATCCGACGCCGCCGCGGGCGCCTGCGCCGGCGATGCCTGCGGCGCGCCACGCGCGGGACCGGCGCCCGCTATTAGCGGCGGCTGGGCGGCCGTCGTGCCGTGGCGATGACGCTGGATGGTGGCGACCAGCGTCTCCAGCAAGATGGAGGAGCGCGCCGGCTTGATCAGCTGCGCGTCGATGCCGAGATCGCGATAGGTGGCATTGGCCAGCGACTGGTCGACCGAGGTCAGCATGATGATCGGCGTATGCGCGAGGCCGGCGGTGTTGCGCACGATGCGCGCCATTTCGGCGCCGGTCATGCCCGGCATCTGGTAGTCGAGCACGACGCAATCGACAGGCACGCCGTAAGCGGCGGCGGCGATCAGCACCCTCAGTCCCTCGGCGCCGCTTTCGGCCGCGCAGGAATCGAAGGTCCACGACGCCATCTGCTCGCTGAGGATCGAGCGGTTGACGGCATTGTCGTCGACGATCAGCACACGCGCCCCGGTGACATCGACCGGCATGATGCGCTGCCCGCCCTGCGCGGCCCGCGGCAGCGTGACGGTGAACCAGAAGGTCGAGCCTTTGCCCTCGGCGCTGTCGACGCCGATCTCGCCGCCCATCATCTCGACCAGCCGCGAGGTGATGGCAAGGCCTAGCCCGGTGCCCTCGTGCCGCCTTGTCGAGGAGGTGTCGACCTGGCTGAACTTCTCGAACACCAGCTTCAGCTTGTCCTGGGGAATGCCGATGCCCGTGTCGGTGATCGAGATGGTGAGCCTGGTACCGGCCGGAACCCGCTCGCCGGTGACGTCGACCAGCACATGGCCCTCGTCGGTGAATTTCACCGCGTTGCCGAGCAGATTGGTGACGATCTGCCTGATGCGGCCGACATCGCCGACGAACTGCCCGTCGAGCCCGGGCTGCACGCGGACGATGAGCTCGAGGTCCTTCTCCTTGGCGCGCGTCGAAACCAGCGTCGCCACGTCCTCGATCGCCTCGGCGAGGTTGAAGGGCGCCGGGTCGAGGACCATCTGGCCAGCGTCGATCTTGGAGAAGTCGAGGATATCGTTGATGATGGTGAGCAGCGCGTTGCCCGATTTGACGATGATGTCGGTGAACGTCTTCTGCTTCGGGTCGAGATCCGACTTGGCGAGCAGTTCGGCCATGCCGAGAACGCCGTTCATCGGCGTGCGGATTTCGTGGCTCATATTGGCGAGGAATTCCGACTTGGCGCGGTCGGCGAGCACGGCGCGCTGGCGCGCTTCGCTGAGCTCGGCCTCGCGCTGCTTGAGCTCGGTGATATCGGTGGTCGACCCGATCAGATAGAGCGAGCCGTCGGAGGCGATCATCGCCCCCTTGCGCGCGAACTGATGGCGCACGCTGCCGTCGGACAGCGTCACCTTCTCCTCGATCTCCTGCGTCTCGCCGGTGCGCAGCACCGCGAGGTCGCCCGCCACGAAAGCTTCGCCGTCCGCGCCGAAGATCTCGACGTCGGTCTTGCCGATCGCCTCTTCCTTGCTGAAGGTGGTGAGGTCGCACCAGCCCTTGTTGACGTAGAATTGCCTCAGATCCGAGCGCTTGGCGTAGATCGACACCGGCACGTTGTCGATGAGGCTGCGGAAAACCTCGTTCTCGCTCATGCTTTCCTTGAGCGCCCGCTCGCGCGCCTTGACGTCGGTGATGTCGGTGCTGGAACCGACCAGGTGCACCGATCCGTCGAGGGCCACCAGCCGGCTCTTGCGCGTCATCAATTGCCGCACCGTGCCGTCGCGATGGGTGATGGGCTCCTCGACTTCGCGCCCCTTGCCGGTCGCAATGACCTCGGTGTCATCCTGGCTGTAGCTTTCGGCGTCCCCTGCGGCGAAAAGCTGGCGGTCCGTCTTGCCTATGACGTCTTCCTTTGGAAGGCCGGTCAGCGCGCACCAGGCCTTGTTGACGAACTCGATGCTCAGGTCCTCGGCCTTGATGAAGGCGGCCACCGGCAATTCGTCCATGACATGCCGGTAAAGGTCGATCTGGCGCATCGAATCGCGCAGCGCCTTCTCGCGTGCCTTGATGTCGGAAATGTCGACACGCACGCCGATGAACGTGCCGTCGTCGGTGCGCATGTCGTAGACTTGATACCAGCGCCCATCGGGATTCTGACGCTCATAGGAGGAATTGGGCAGACGGTAGCGCCCGAGCATGGCGTCGAGCCAGCGCCCGGTGTCGGCCTCGTACAGGCTATCGATTCCGGCGTCGCCGCTCGACCGGAAATAGCCGACGGAATGGCCGAGCGCCAACGCCTCGCGGAACGTACGGCCCGGCTGCCAGGCTGGTTTCAATGCCGGCAGCGTGTCCTGCAGCTTGCGGTTGGCGAAGACGAATTTGTCGTCCCGGTCATAGATGATGACGCCTGCCGGCAGCGATTCAAGCACTGTTGCGAGGTTCTTGCGCGCGTCCTCGGCCTCGGTCTCACGATGCTTCATGTCGGAGATGTCGACATAGGAGATCAGCCGCTTGCCGCCGGCAAGCGGCGCCAGCGAGGCGATCAGCGTGCGGCCGTCGTTGCGCGGCAACTGCCTGGAGCCGGCAAGGCCCGCCCGGATTTCCGCCTCGCGCTGAGCGATGTGACGCTGCCATTCCGCCTCGTCGACGCCATAGGGATCGGCGTCGCGGCTTGCTTCCATCAGCTCGCGAAAACCGCAGCCGACCGTGGCGTGAAGCGGATCGATCTTCCAGAAGTCGTAGAAGGCGCGGTTGATGATCTCCGCCTTGAGGTCGGCGTCGAGGACGACGACGCCGATCGGCATCGAATCGACCATCAGGCGAAGATTGACAAGCGCCTCCGAAGGCCCTGCCGCGTGCTGTGTTCCGGTGAATGTCTCGTCGCAGCCACCCACAACCGTCCTTTGGGTATCGCTCGCACCGCCCGTCCCGAAAGTGCTGTCCGTATCCGCCATCCCTACCCCCGGGCCGAACCCTCGCCGGTTCGCCGGGGGGAATGTGCCCGACAAGCATTAACGATCCGCTAACCTTAACGATTCGCAACCGAACACATCCGACGCCGTTAACGCATGTCGCCCAAAAGCGTGCAGCGGTTTGGGGGAAACGGCATGCGTAAAGCAGAACCAAAGCGCGTTGCCCGAATCCGTTTCGGGGCTCTGGTCAGACGCTGGTCCGATGCTCGCTGCGGTAATCCGTCCGTTGGCGATCCAGCCGCTGCTGGGTTATAAATTAGCCGGGGGTGCTGCTGATGTTCGGTCGAATTCTATCTCTCGTTCTCTGCCCGGTGCTGCTTGCGGCCACCGGCTGCGCGCGCAGCGACGACGGTACGGTGATCATTCCGCGACAGCTCGACGTCAGGCGTGTCTGGGACAAGCCTCCGCAGCAGGCGCAAGTGAGCCCGCCGCCGGTGGCAGCCGGCGTCTTTCCGGCGCCTCCCGAGCCGGCAAGATCGGCGCCGCGCAGATATCGGAAGCCACCGCCGGCAATGCGGCCAGTGGATACGCAGTTGCCGGATGCGTCTTCCGGCCCGGAGAAGGCGCTGGCCTGCCACAATGTCAGCGAGCCCGGCAAACGCTTTCGCGTCGTGTGCGAATAAAGCATGTCTCCCGAAAGTAGGAACCGGTTTCCGGACCAAGACATGCGCAAATCAAAACCCTAAAGCGCACCAAGCGAATCTGAAGGATTCGCGACGCGCTTTCAGTTCCCTGGAGCAATTCCAAGAAAGAGCGATTCCAGGAAAAGTGCGCGACCCTCCTCCGTCCGCTGAACCGCTCCAGCACTGGCGGTCGAAGCCGGCCAGGATCAATCCGCCGGGAAAAAGGCAGGGCCGATCATCCGCACCGGCCGCGATCCGGCCGGCATGGGCGGCGCCTGGTCTTCCGCCGCGCCGGTTTCGGCTGCGGTCGCACGGACCTCCGCTGCCGCAGCCGCGGGCGGCGGAATATCCGAAACCGTCCCGAGATCGGGTTTTGCCGTCGGCAACGGGATGATGGCGTTTTGCATGTTGCCCGGCGTCACGGTGCGCGCCCTGAACTCGGCCACGCGCTGATGGTAGCGCTTGAGGTCGCAAGCCTTGAAGCTGGAATCGTCGCGATACCGGAAGGCGGTTGGAAGCTCGGTATATGGCTTGCGCGTGTCGACCGCGACCATCTGGTCGGTCTCGAGGTTCGGATCGCTCAGCGTATAGAGATCGACGCTGGGATCGTCGCAGATATAGCGACACTGATCGACGGTGTCCTTGAGATCGGCGCCTTGCGTGAATTGCGAGTTCAGCGCCGGGAAGAAGTAGCCGTCCGAAAGGCGCACGCAAAACAGCATCGCATTGCTGCCGAACGTCGTGCCGGAGGATTGCGGCTTGGCCGCGGGCTGCCGTTTGGGCGCCGACTGGCAACCGAGCGCGGCATATCTCGCCTGCGGATCGTCGCGGCGCGAATTGCCGATGCTGGCGATCCGGCGCTGCACCTCGGCCCTGCTCCTGGCAAGGTCGGCGCAGGCGTTGAAGAAGCCGCCCATCGCGCTGCTGGCGGAGCAGCGGCGCTGCCTTTCGATGCCCTGGATCGCGGCAAGCTGACGCCGCAGTTGGGCAAGCTCCGGACCGGCCGCACCGCGCCCGGCAAGCACCTGGCTTCTGAGTACGCCGCAAGGATCAGCGTGAGAAACCGCTGCAAATGCCACCAACGCAGTAACAGCCAGGAGAGGGGTCGTGAGGAATCGCAGATTGGTTGCCACCTCAAACCCATCTCAAGCTCTAACCTAATACAAGCTTCGGCTAAATGAGTTTATTGCGATGTTCGTAAGGTAAAATGCCTCAGTTGACCTTACTATATATGTGTTATGCTCGGTACTGTAAAATGAATATTACGCTTTCATTTCAAGATTGAGACAGTAGCCGAAGAAAATTTCCGCACCTGGAGCAATCCCAGGAAAGGTGCTTAGCGGTTTTCCGTTCGAAACGCATAAAAACAAATACTTAAAGCATGTCTCCCGAAAGTGGGACCGGTTTCCGGACCAAGACATGCGCAAAAACAAAGACCTAAGGCGCAGAAGCGAATCTGAAAGATCGCGGCTTTAGAGCGGGTCAGCAACTCTGTGAAAAGCTGAACCGCTCCAGCCGATGCCCGTGTCGGTCGCACCGCGCCTGCGATCACGGACTGCTGATGAAACCTCTGACCGGCATTTCACGTTATCTGTCCAGCGCGAGGGAGACTGAGGATGTCCATTCACTTCACCGTCTCTGGCCTGACCCGGAACCTGATCCATTCGCTTGGACTGGATCACGAGCGGGCGCCGAGGCATCTGACACCGGAGCAGAATCTGCTGCTGGAATGCTACCTGGCAGGGCAGATTCCGGAATCGGCCTGGAACGACTATGTCTTCGAGATGCCGGAACTGGAAAAGCACGTCACCGCAAGGCAAGCCGCAGGCTGACGGCAGTCCGCATCGCGACGATGCCGGCGCTCGCTATTGCTTCGGCGAATTGAACTGAAGCGTAAAGACGTTGCCGGCA
The DNA here is from genome assembly GCA_004020545.1 of Mesorhizobium sp. Taxonomy (GTDB): domain Bacteria; phylum Pseudomonadota; class Alphaproteobacteria; order Rhizobiales; family Rhizobiaceae; genus Mesorhizobium. The sequence continues at coordinate 31,775 of SAQE01000062.1, forward strand.
ATTCCTTGCGCCAGTGCAGGCGAAAAGCTGAGCGGCAGGCAGTTTCGCAGGGCGGCGGTAGCCGCGTCGACATAGGCCTGCCGCGCCTTGTCATCGCCGCCGACCTTGATCGCCGTTGGCTTCGGCGGGCCGATCAGCGTGCCGTCGCGCTTGAAGCTGAAGCTCAAGGTGACCGAGGCATTCCCGGAATTGGCGGGTGGTGTCCAGCACGCCTGCAGAGCGGCGCCGACCTCGTTCATGGTGTTGAGCGACGCAGCATTCGCTGGAATGGGTGCCGCCAGCAGCACGCCAGCGATCGCCGAAAGTCTTGCCATGCTTCTCATCGCGGGTCCTCGTCGCGTTCCGTTCGCCCGTTCGCCGCACGGCATGGTACGACCAACGAGGGAGATGACAATAGGATTTCAACCGCGCCGATACCGGCGAAGTCATGTTGTCATGATGCCGGCGCAACCGTGGCCACGAAAGCAAAAGGCCGGCATCGAGCCGACCTTTCCTTCGCCTCGGCATCGCGCCAGTACATCCGTGGTCGCGGCGAGGACCGGACCACTAGACAGGGCTTTGGTTAACGAACCCCTAACTCCGCGACCTCTCTAACTCGCGGCCTGCGCCTTCACATGGGCGATGTAGCCACGCACGTCGCCGGCCGGCTCGGCATAGGCCTTGCCGAGCTTCTTCTCGATCGCAGCCATGTAGTCCTTCGCCCAACCGGGTAGCGCGTAGTCGATCACGGCCAGGAACTCGAGCGTTGCCGCCAGGCGGATGTCGGCGATCGACGGGTTGTTGCCGCCGATGAACGGCTTGCCGTCCCTGAAGAAGCTGTGAAAGACCTCCAGCGGCTCCGCGACCGCTGCGGCAGCCGCCTTCTGAGCCTCCGATTTCTTGTCGGGAAGGGCATCGCTGTGGCCGACCTCGCCGGCATATTGCGGAAAGCCGAGCGCCGGATAGGTGGCTCTGGCCACATAGGGATAGAGCGTGCCGACCAGATAGAACATGGCGCTGTCGACCATTGCCCGCTTGGCCGGAGCCTTTGGATAGAATTTGTCCAGCCCGTGCTTGTTGGAGAGGTACTGCATGATGGCGCAGCTTTCCCAAAGCACGCCGCGCGGCAGCCCTTTGTCCTCGATCATCGGCGTCAGATGCGCCGGGTTCCGCGCCAGGAATTCTGGCGTGCGCGTCAGACCCCAGGCGTCGGTCTCCGCGGGATCTAGCCCGGCCGCCCGCGCGAAAACCCGGACCGTCATGTTGTTGACGCTGGGCCGCAGCATACTGAGCTTTATCCCAAGTTTCTTGGCAGGCTTGGCCTTTGCCTTAGGCGCGGCTTTTGCCGTCGCTTTAGGCGCGGCCTTTGCCGTCGCTTTGGGCGCGGCCTTTGCCGTCGCTTTGGGCGCGGGCTTGGCCGACACCTTGGCGGCGGTTGTCGCCTTTGCCGCGGCCTTCGCCGCCGGCTTTGCGGCCTTCGCCGCTGATTTGGCCCCGGCCTTCTTGGTTCCTTTCGTGGCTGCCTTTGCCATTTGATCCTCCCTCTGACCTGCTCAGTATGGATTCTTAGCCGCCCGGCTCTCGGACAATGTTTGACGCGACCGCTCGATCAGCGCCTGGATGGCGTCGGCAAGGTGCACTTCGGCGATTGCATAGTCGCCGCGCGCGACGCGGATCTTATGCGCCTCCATCAGCACGTCAGCATGGCCGAAGCCGGCCGGCGGCTCGAAGCGGTAGGAGGCAAGTTCGATCAGCAGGCCAAGCGGATCCTCGAAATAGATCGAATCCATGAAGCCGCGGTCCTTGACGCCGCTGTGCTTGATGCCGCGCTCGTCGAGCCGGGCGACCGCCTGCAGGAACGTCACCCGCGACACCGAGAACGCGATGTGGTGGACACAGCCGATATCGGTCGGCGTCCGCCGCTTGACCGGGGTTCGACTCTCGTCGGTGAAGACGGTGATCAGCCGGCCGTCGCCGGGGTCGAAATAGAGATGGCTTTCGCTCGCCTTATCGAGATTGGGTTGCTCGAAGATGAAGGGCATGCCGAGCATGCCCTCCCAGAAATCGATCGAGGTCTGACGATCGGCGCCGACCAGCGTGATGTGATGGACGCCTTGCGATTGTAGTTTCTGCATTGGCTCCTCCCGCCGCCTCGCTCGCCTCTTTTGCTGGGCAAGTTCGAAGCCGCAACCCTAGTGCCTTGGCCAAGGATTATCACACAATGCTAATTCAATCGGCAACGCCACGCCAGAAGAGATGCGCGACGCAGTGCAAGGCGGAGTGACGGGGAGAGTTGGTACGCCCAAGGGGAATCGAACCCCTGTTCCCGCCGTGAGAGGGCGGTGTCCTGACCGCTAGACGATGGGCGCGCTCAAGAACCGGCTACATAGGATGACGGCCGCGAAAAAGCAACTGGGGTTTCAGCTTGTTCGCGGACTATGCCGAATGGCCCAATCAACCTCGCCGTTTCGGCTCGATCAGGTCCCAGATTGCCGTAGAGGTCGGCGAACACCGCCACCGTGCCATAGGCCTCATGGCGCGGCGCTTCGCGGAACTCGACGCCCCTGCCAAGCATCGCCTGGTGGTCGCGCGCAAAGTCGTCCGTTTCGAGGAAGAGAAACACCCGGCCGCCGGTCTGGTCACCGATGCGGCTCGCCTGCATTTCGCCTGACGCTTCCGCCAAGAGCAGCCGCGCGCCCTGCCCGTTTGCCGGCGTGACCGTCACCCAGCGCTTGCCGCCGCCGAGGTCGACATCGTCGGCCAGCACGAAGCCGAGCCGCTCGACATACCAGGCGATCGCCTCGTCATAGTTCCCGACGACGAGCGCCACGGTCGCAACGCTGCGGTTTTCGGCAAAGCCGCTCATTTGTTGCGGGCTCATTTGTTACGGATTGGGAACTGGCCGATCATGCGACGCTCGGCAATGTCGTAGACGAAGATGGCGCGGCTGCCGTCGGCGAGCTCGGTATCGATCGACAGTCGGTTGCCGGAGAGCGACTGGCTGACCACCTTGGCGCCGACCGGCAGCACAATATCGCCGCCGAGCGGCGCCCCGGCCGGAGCCTGGACGTCGCCGGCAGGCGCCGAACCCGCGCCAGGTGCATTGCGGGCTTTGTAGACAAGCGCTCCGATCACCACCATAAGGGCGAGGAAGAGAAGGCCGAGATTGACGATCATGAAGCGGATGAGCTTCCTGCGCACTTTTTCGGCCGCGGGATCGAGCGGCTTTTCCTCATCTTCTTCGGCGACAGGCCGGGCCATGGCTAAACAATCCGCAACGGGTTTCGATGAGCGCTCATAGCGAACAGACCCCGATTTTGATAGGGCCCCGATTTTGATACCGGATGAATTGGCGAGCGGCGAAGCTATGGAATTGGAAGCCGGCGCGGAAGCCGCAGGGCAGCGCCTCGACCAGTGGCTGGCCGCGAGGCTCGGCCCCGACATTTCACGCAGCCGCGTGCAGATGCTGATCAAACAGGGCGCGGTCTCGATCGCCGGCAGACCAGTCGAGGAGGCCAAGCGCAAGATGGCCGCCGGCGAGCGCGTCTCGGTCGTCATGCCGGAGCCGGAACCTGCCGAGCCCCGGGGCGAGGCCATTCCCCTCGACATCCTTTACGAGGACGACGAGCTGATCGTCATCAACAAGCCGGCGGGGCTGGTCGTCCACCCCGGCGCCGGCAACTGGACCGGCACGCTGGTCAACGCGTTGATCCATCATTGCGGCGACAGCCTTTCCGGCATCGGCGGCGTCAAGCGGCCGGGCATCGTGCACCGGCTGGACAAGGAAACCAGCGGCGTCATGGTCGCGGCCAAGACCGACCGCGCCCACAAGGCGCTGTCGGAGGCCTTCGCCGACCATGGCCTGACCGGTGACCTCCAACGCGCCTATCTGGCGCTGGTCTGGGGCATTCCGCAGCGGCCGGCCGGCACCGTCGACGCTCCGCTCGGCCGCGCCGCTGACCGGGTCCGCCGCGCCGTGGTTCCCGAGGGCCGCGACGACGCCCGCCACGCCGTCACCCATTTCACCGTGGTCGAGCGCTTCGGCGAAGGTCAGAAGGCCTTCACCACCGCCAGCCTGGTCGAATGCCGGCTGGAGACTGGCCGCACCCACCAGATCAGGGTCCACATGGCGCATATCGGCCATCCCGTGATCGGCGATCCGGACTACGGCCAGGCCTTCCGGACCAAGGCCAACCGGCTGCCGGAACCGCTGAAAAGAGACGTCAATGCATTTTCCAGGCAGGCGCTCCACGCCTGGCTCCTTGAATTTCGGCATCCGACCACCCATCTAACGATGCGGTTCGAGGCGCCGATGCCGAGGGATATGGAGGCACTCGTCTGCGGTTTCCGCAAGCTCTGAACCAGTCATCAAGACGCTTCAAACCAGCCATCAAAAAACCTGACTGGCGTTGTTCACTTCAACGTGACACACTGTTTCGTGTTGAACAAAAGCTGTCCTTTCTGGTTTTGTTCCTATATATACCCGCTTGCCGCGAATGAGCCTTAGGCATTCGCGTCATATGCCCGCCGCGTTACGGGGGCACCACTCTAATGGAGAGGGGGCGCTATCATGGCCCAGTCACTACCCAGTATCGTTTCCGGTGAAGGCGGTCTCGCCCGTTATCTGGAAGAAATCCGTCGCTTTCCGATGCTGCAGCCGCAGGAAGAGTACATGCTCGCCAAGCGTTATGCCGAGCATGAGGACACGTCGGCCGCGCACAAGCTCGTCACCAGCCATCTGAGGCTCGTCGCCAAGATTGCCATGGGCTATCGCGGCTACGGCCTGCCGATTGGCGAAGTGATCTCGGAAGGCAATGTCGGCCTCATGCAGGCCGTGAAGAAATTCGAACCGGAGCGCGGCTTCCGGCTCGCCACCTATGCCATGTGGTGGATCAAGGCCTCGATCCAGGAATACATCCTGCGCTCGTGGAGCCTGGTCAAAATGGGCACCACCGCCAACCAGAAGCGCCTGTTCTTCAACCTGCGCAAGGTGAAGGGCAGAATCCAGGCGCTCGACGACGGCGACCTCAAGCCCGACCAGATCGCCGAGATCGCCACGCGCCTCAACGTGTCCGAGGCCGAAGTGGTGTCGATGAACCGCCGCCTGTCGGGCGACGCTTCGCTCAACGCCCCGATCCGGGCGAGCGAGGGTGAGTCCGGCGAATGGCAGGACTGGCTGGTCGACGACCACGAAAGCCAGGAAGAAATGCTGATCGAGCAGGACGAGCTGGAAAGCCGGCGCGCCATGCTGTCGGGCGCCCTGTCGGTGCTCAACGAGCGCGAGCGGCGCATCTTCGAGGCGCGTCGCCTGGCCGAAGAGCCGCTGACGCTGGAAGAGCTGTCGGCCGAGTTCGACATCAGCCGCGAGCGCGTGCGCCAAATCGAGGTGCGCGCCTTCGAGAAGGTGCAGGACGCGGTCAAGGCAGCCGCCAAGCGCCAGAACCAGGCGCTGCGCACCATCGAAGCGCAGCCGGCGGCTTAAACACACAGCACTACGCAAAAGACAAAAAACGGCGGCGCCAGGATCTGGCGCCGCCGTTTTCATTTGGCGCCGCAACGCCTGCGATCGGCGAAAGCTGTGGCGCGCCCCTTTCTCCCCGTCACTAGACGTCATGTTCCGGGGCTGAGATCGGTGGCCCGCCCTTTCGTGCGATTAAG
>SAQE01000063.1 GCA_004020545.1 Mesorhizobium sp.
GTTACCTATGTATCCGGTTCAATCTGTTACCCATCTATCCGCTGGACACCGGCAGCCGGATGAGGGGCAGCGCCAAAGATCGACAATTTGCATAGCTGGTCAGTTGTGCCGACCTCTACGGCTCCAGTTCGACATCCCAGTAGAGATAATCCATCCAGCTTTCATGCAGATGGTTGGGCGGGAACAGGCGGCCGTTGTTGTGCAGGTCGTGCACGGTCGGCTGATAGGGCTTCTGCAGCGGCCACATCTTGGCCTGGGCCGGCATCATGCCGCCCTTCCTGAGATTGCAGGGCGAGCAGGCGGCCACGACATTCTCCCAGGTCGTCGCCCCGCCGCGATGGCGCGGGATGACGTGGTCGAAGGTGAGATCCTCGGGGGTGCCGCAATATTGGCACTGGAAGCGATCGCGCAGGAACACGTTGAAGCGGGTGAAGGCCGGATGCCGCGACGGCTTCACATAGGCCTTCAGGCTCACCACGCTCGGGAGCTTCATCGAGAAGGTCGGCGAGGAGACCGCGTGCTCGTATTCGGCGACGATGTTGACCCGGTCGAGGAAGACGGCCTTGATGGCGTCCTGCCACGACCAGAGCGACAAGGGGTAATAGCTGAGCGGACGGTAGTCCGCATTCAGCACCAGCGCGGGAAGCCCATCCGGAGATACGGCAACCGTCACGTCCTCAGCCTCCTTGGTTCTAGAACCGAACGGCGCGGATACTGTAAGCCCGACATGACAGGGATGTGAAGCGGATTGTCGCTCGGCGAAACCGTCAAAAACGCATGATTTTCAGGCTTTTTTGGTCATTTCGACAGAGGGCGCCGCCTCCCTGCCCTTCAATTCGCGGTAGTAGGCCCAGAAAAGCCGCGACGCGACCCCTCGCCACGGGCTCCATGATTCGGCCAGCCGAATCAGTGCTTTCTCCGGCGGACGGGGGTCGATGCCGAGCGCATGGCCGACCGCCGTCTGCAGCGCGACATCGCGCGCGGGGAAGACATCGGGATGGCCGGCGGCGAAAAGCAGATAGCACTCCGCCGTCCAGGGACCGATGCCGGGCACGGCCGTCATCGCCGCGATCGCCTCGCCGGCGTCGAGCGAACAGAGATGGTGAAGATCGAGCCCGCCGGCCACGGCTTCCGCGGCGGCGATCAGCCCGCGCTGCTTCGGCCGCGACAAGCCGGCCTCTCTGAAAATGTCCTCGCCGGCGCGAAGAATCCCCTCCGGCGTCAGCGGATCGACCAGCCTGGTCAGCCGGCCGAAGATGGCATCCGCGCTGGCGCGGGACACCTGCTGCGAAACGACGATCGAGGCGAGGCTCCCGAATCCGGGCTCCGAGAGCCTCAGCGGTACCTCACCCGCCATACCGCGCACCTTGTCCAGCCGCGGATCGATGAGGCAGAGCGCGTCGAGCCCTGCCGCAATGTCGTCGAGCGAGGCGATGCGTTGCACGTTTGTTTGTTCCCAGAGCGCCCACGAAGTGGCAATTGATGGCTAAGAGACTGTTTCGAAATTCGCGCTGGCCGCCAGAGCAGAATTTCGAAACAGTCTCTAACTATCAACCGGCGGAAGCGCCTTTCAACCCAAATGCCGCCTTGAGACATGACGCTCCTGACATTCCGCTTCGCGCCGAGCCCCAATGGCGAATTGCATCTCGGCCATGCCTATTCGGCGCTGCTCAACCAGCGAATGGCGGCGCGGGCGGGCGGGCGGCTGTTGCTGCGCATCGAGGATATCGACATCACCCGCTGCACGCCGGAATTCGAGGCCGGCATATTTCATGACCTGAAATGGCTGGGGCTTGATTGGCAAGAGCCGGTGCGGCGCCAGTCCGAGCATTTTGCCGAATACAAGGCCGTGCTCGACCGGCTGATCGCCGAGGAACTCGTCTATCCCGCCTTCATGAGCCGGGGCGAGATCCGCGCCTTCATCGCCGAGACCGGGAAGCGCGGCCGCGACTGGCCGCGCGACCCCGACGGCGTGCCGCTCTACCCGCCTCTCGACAAGGCCTTGCCGATGAAGGAACGCAAAAGGCGCATTGCGGAGAATGCGCCTTTTGCCTGGCGGCTCGACGTCGAAGCGGCCATGGCGCGCATGCCGGGCGCCTTGTCATGGATCGAGTTCACCGACGAGACCATGGCTGCAACCCACACCGTCGAGGCGACGCCGCAGGCCTGGGGCGACGCCATCGTGGCGCGCCGCGACATCCCGACCAGCTATCATCTCGCGGTCGTCGTCGACGATGCGCTGCAGCAGGTCAGCCATGTCGTGCGCGGTCAGGATCTTTACGCGGCCACCGGCGTGCAGCGCCTGCTCCAGGAACTGCTGCGCCTCCCGCCGCCGCGCTATTTCCACCATCGCCTGGTCCTCGGACCGGACGGCAGGAAGCTGTCGAAGAGCCTCAGGGACACCAGCCTTGCCGCGCTCAGGCAGGCAGGCATGTCGCCGCAAGATATCCGGCGGCTGATTGGGCTTTGACTACAAACGAGCCAGACCGGCCTTGATCAGCGCCATCACGCTGATGAAGACGAAGGCGCCGCTCAACCCCCAGGCGACCGCCAGCCTGATATCCTTGAAGCTGATACCATGCTCGTTGGCGACCATGACGGCAACGAAAAAGCCAAGCGTAAAAAGCAGCGTGTTGCCGGTCGAGCCGAAGCCGTCGTCCTTCATGATGGCGTCGAGTGCCGTGCCGAAGAAGAATCCGAAAACCGCGACGGTCGCGACCGCGAACAGCAACCACGTCGTACCGAGATGCAAAAGCATACCTGCCCATGGCGTGCCTTAACGCCATGCCCCTCATTCGCACCGGTTGTTGAATTCGAATGAGCTTATGGATCAACCGTTTCGTTTTGCTTGCCGAATTAAACGGCATTAGAGCAATTGCCGTTATAAACTTTTCACCCGCAGCCAGAGCCCTTCCCGAAAAAATGCACAGCATCAAGCGGTTCATCCCCGCCTCCTTCGTCGTCCTGTGGGCGACCGGCTTCATCGGCGCGCGCTATGCCATGCCCTGGGCGGAGCCTTTCACCTTCCTCGCCATCCGCTTCGTGCTGGCGGCGATCCTGTTTGCCAGCCTGACCGTGCTGCTCGGCTCGCGCAGGGCGAGCCGGGCAGAAGCGCTTCACGCCACGGTGGCCGGCGTTCTCATGCACGGCGTCTATCTGGGCGGCGTGTTCTGGGCGATCCACAGGGGCATGCCGGCCGGGCTTTCGGCGCTGATCGTCGGCCTGCAGCCGCTGATCACGGCCGTGCTTGCCGGGAAATTCCTCGGCGAGGCGATCCTGCCGCGTCACTGGGCGGGCCTCGCCGTCGGGCTTTTGGGCGTCGTCGTCGTGCTTTGGCCGAAGCTCGGCATGATTGGCGGCGGCGTCACCGCGGCAACGTTGACGGCTTCGCTCGTCTCGGTGCTCGGCATGGCCGCTGGCACGATCTGGCAGAAGCGCTACGCCTCCGGCGGCGACCTCGTCTCGGCGACGATGTGGCAGTATGTCGGCGGCTCCGTCGTCACGATCCTCGGATCGCTCGCCTTCGAGACGCGCACGATCACCATCAACGGCGAGCTCATCTTCGCCATGGCGTGGCTGGTGCTGGTGCTGTCGGTGGGCGCTATCTTCCTGCTGATGGTGATGATCAGGGACGGCGAGATGTCGAAGGTCGCTTCGCTGTTCTACCTGGTGCCGGCCGTCACCGCCGTCATCGCCTGGGCCCTATTTGGCGAAGAGCTCAATCTGCTGCAAATTGCCGGAATGGCGATCGCCACGCTGGGCGTCAGGCTGGCGACCGCCCGCCAGGGCAAAGATCAGCCGACTCTCGCGCGCGCCTCGAGATAGCGGCTGATCGCGGCGTTGAGCTCGCCGCCAAGGATGAAGATGGCCGAGATGATGTAGAGGAACACCACTGCGATCATGATCGAGGCGAGCCCCGCATAGGTCGTCACATAGGACGAGAAATGGTCGAGATAGGCGGCGAAGATGGTCGAGCCCGCAAGCCATGCGATCAGCGTGAAGACGATGCCCGGAATGATCGAGACGAAACGGCGCTTGCCCGCCGGCAGCCAGATATGCACCGAAAACAGGCCGATGACGATGACCGTCGAGGCGATGACGTAACGCCATATCGTGATCGTGCCCATATAAGGCTTGATCCATTCCAGATGCGCCTCGGCCAGCCGCGCGAGCAATGGCGCGAACACCAGAAGCACGCTGATGGCGAGGAAGCAGGCCGTGGCGATCAGCACGAAGACGATGCTTTGCACCCTCCGGTGGATGATCCCGCGCGTCTCCGCGACCCGGTAGGCGCGGTTGAGGGATGTGCGCAGAGCCTCAATACCGTTCGAGGCGAAATAGGCGGCCAAAAGCACGCCATAGGTCAGAAGGTCGGTGCGCCGGACGGTGAGCACGTTCTGCACCTCGCGCGCGATCGGCTTGGCGATCTGCTCCGGCCAGGTGTCGAAGACCAGATGCACGGCGGTATCGGCGAAGGCACGCGCACCGAGAAAGCTTGCCAGCGTCGTGGCGAAGATCAGGAACGGAAACAGCGCCATCAGCGAGGTGATCGCCAGATGGCTGGCCATTGCCCAGCCATCGTCGGTGTTGAAATGGCCGATCGCATCATAGAGCACGCGCTTGACGGCGACGATATTCCTGAGCAAGGACCCGCGCTCCGCTCGATTGTGTCGACGCCGCGAATATGGGAAGTGATTGCGGCAAATGGCAACCCCAGGTGAAACCACGATTCCCGCCGCCAAAGAGTTGCGCACCATTATCGTCACCGGTGCTTCCTCCGGGATCGGTGCTCATTGCGCGCGGGCGCTGAAGGCGGAAGGCTGGCGGGTGTTCGCCACGGCGCGTAAAGCTGGCGACATCGCGGCTCTCGAGGCAGACGGGATCGAGGCTTTCTATCTCGACTATCGTGAGCCGGAGTCCATCGCCGCCCTGGCCGATGCCGTATTGGAGCGCACGGGCGGCACCCTCGAAGCGCTGTTCAACAATGGCGCCTACGCGCAGCCCGGCGCCGTCGAGGACCTGCCGGTCGAGGCGCTGCGCGAGCAGTTCGAAGCCAATTTCTTCGGCTGGCACGACCTGACGCGGCGCATCGTGCCGGTCATGCGCCGCCAGGGCCACGGCCGTCTCGTCCACTGCTCCTCGATCCTGGGCCTCGCCCCGGTCCGCTTTCGCGGCGCTTATTCTGCGTCCAAGCACGCGATCGAAGGCCTGATGCTGTGCCTGCGCCAGGAACTCGAAGGCAGCGGCATCCACCTTTCGCTGATCGAACCTGGTCCGGTGACCTCGAAGATCGCCAGCAACGGCCTTGCCTGGTTCCTGAAGAACATCGACATCGAGAACTCCGTCCACCGCACCAGCTACCAGGCTCAGCTTGCGCGACTGCGGGCCGGCGGCAGCGTCTCGCGGCTGAAACCTGGCCCGGAAGTTGTCCATGTTGCCTTGCGCCACGCGCTTCTGTCACAACGTCCGCGCCCGCACTATGTGGTAACGGTGCCGGCCAGAATCGGCGTGGTGCTCAAGCGCATCCTGCCGGCATCAGCGCTCTACCGCGTGCTCGCCCGGCGCGCCTGACCGAAACCGAACTGGAGCCCGCCCATGGCAACCACCTTCAAAATCCTCGCCCTGGTCGTCATGGCCGCCGTCGTCGTCGTGCTGATCCGCGGCCTCGTCAACATGATGCGGGGCGGCTCGGGTGTGACCTCCAACAAACTGATGCAAGCGCGTGTGCTGCTGCAGGCCGTGGCATTGGGGCTGATCCTGCTTGCCGTCTATTTCACCCGTAAGTGACGCGATCAAAAGAGGAAAGGCGTGGTCAAGCTCAACAAGATCTACACCCGCACCGGCGACGACGGCACCACCGGTCTCGGCAGCGGCGAGCGGCGTCTGAAGTCCGATCTGCGCGTCGAAGCCTACGGCACGGTGGACGAGGCCAACGCCTGCATCGGCATCGCGCGCCTCCACACCAAAGCGGAGCATCCGGCGATCGACGCCATGCTGTCGCGCATCCAGAACGACCTTTTCGACCTCGGCGCCGATCTGGCCGTGCCGGACGAGGGCAAGCCGCTCGACTACGAGCCGCTGCGCATCGTCGCCACGCAGACCGAGCGCGTCGAAAAGGACATCGACCTGCTCAACAAGGACCTGCGGCCGCTGAAGTCCTTTGTACTGAACGGCGGCGCGCCTGCGGCGGCCGCCCTCCATCTTGCCCGCACGGTGGCGCGCCGCGCCGAGCGCATCATGGTGGCGCTGGCGCAGGACCCGGCCGAGCATGTCAACCGCGAGGCGCTGAAATACATCAACCGCGTCTCGGACTTCCTGTTCGTCGCCGCGCGAGCGGTCAATGACAATGGAAATGCCGACGTGCTATGGGTGCCCGGCAAGAACCGCTGACAATCAGGTATGGCGGGAGGATCCGATGTTTATCCCGCTTTACGACACCAACCGGCTGCGTCACATCCGTCTGCAATATGTGACGATCAGTCTGATCGTCGTGAACGCTCTGGTCTATCTCGCGACCACGCTCGGCGGTGAAAACTTCACCAACGCCGCGGTACTCGGCCTCGGCTTCATCCCCTCGGTCGTCCACGACAAGGTCGAGCTGTCGCCCGAATTCGTCGTCATTCCCGAAAGCCTCAGCTATCTCACCTATTCGTTCCTGCACGCCGATATCTTCCATCTCGGCGGCAACATGCTGTTCCTGTGGGTGTTCGGCGACAATGTCGAGGATGCGCTCGGCCATATTCGCTACCTGATCTTCTATCTCGCTTGCGCGGCGGCGGGCGCGTTCGTCCAAGGCTTGGTGGGCTGGGATTCGCAGGTGCCGCTGATCGGCGCCTCCGGCGCCATCGCCGGCGTGGTCGCCGCCTATCTGATCCTCTATCCGAGGGTTAAGGTGTGGGTATTGGCCTTTGCGCGCATTCCTCTGCGCATCCCCGCCTTTATCCCGCTCATCTTGTGGATCCTGTTCCAGATTGTGATGTTTGCGGCGGGCGGCGAGGACCAGATTTCCTGGGCCTGCCATATCGGCGGCATCGTCGCAGGCGCCGTTCTCGTCCTGGTTTTGCGCAGCCGCGGCGTGCCGCTGCTTGCCGGCGCCGACGGCGAGCCGGATCCCACGCCGAATGTTCAGCAGGCGCCCGTTCCGACCGAGCCCGGGCCAACGCCCGAAACCTCGGCGCCACCCACGCCGCAATGGGGTCGCGGAGCCGCGTCGCGTCAGGACTGAACCGATTTGAATGCGCCGTGCATATTGACGCGCCGTATTGCCGCCACTACGGAAACGCCACCCACACTGGACGGATATTCCGCCCGGAATGTCGGCTTTCGACAACTCTGACAAGGCGCGTACTGCTATAGCGCGCCCGACTATCTCAAGAGAGGTGACAGGAAAATGAAGATCCTTGTGCCCGTGAAGCGGGTTGTGGATGCCAACGTCAAGGTCCGGGTGAAGGCCGACGGGCTGGGCGTGGAGCTCGCCAACGTCAAGATGGCGATGAACCCGTTCGACGAGATCGCGGTCGAGGAAGCGATCCGGATCAAGGAAGCCGGCAAGGCCGAGGAGATCATCGTCGTGTCGATCGGCCCGCAGCAGGCGCAGGAGACGCTCCGCACCGCGCTCGCCATGGGCGCCGATCGCGCCATCCTGGTCAAGACCGACGAGCAGACCGAGCCGCTGGGTGTGGCCAAGGTGCTGAAGGGTGTTGTCGAAGCCGAGAAGCCCGGCCTCGTCATCCTCGGCAAGCAGGCGATCGACGACGATTCGAACCAGACCGGCCAGATGCTGGCGGCGCTTCTGGGCTGGGCCCAGGGCACCTTCGCTTCGAAGGTCGAGCTCGCCGGCGACACGGCCAAGGTGACGCGCGAGGTCGATGGCGGCCTGCAGACGGTGGAACTGAAGATGCCGGTGATCGTCACCGCCGACCTTCGCCTCAACCAGCCGCGCTATGCCTCGCTGCCCAACATCATGAAGGCCAAGAAGAAACCACTCGACGAGAAGAGCCCGGCCGACTACGGCGCCGACATCAAGCCGCGCCTTAAGGTGATCAAGACCGAGGAGCCCGGCGGCCGCAAGGCGGGTGTCAAGCTCAAGAGCGTGGCCGAGCTGGTCGAGAAGCTGAAGAACGAAGCCGGCGTGCTCTAAAGCGGTCAGGAAAGGAACAGGAAAATGGCTATTCTTCTGATTGCCGAACACGACAACGCAACCCTTTCAGACCAGACCGCCAAGGCGCTGTCGGCGGCCCTGCGGATCGGCTCGGACGTCGACGTGCTGGTTGCCGGCAAGGGCGCCAAGGCTGCCGCCGACGCCGCCGCCAACCTGAAAGGTGTTCGTAAAGTGCTTTTGGCCGAAGCCGACGAACTCGCCGAGCGCCTGGCCGAGCCGATGGCGGCGCTGGTGGTTTCGCTCGCCGGCTCCTATGACGCGATCGTCGCCCCGGCGACCTCGGTCGGCAAGAATGTCGCGCCGCGCGTGGCGGCCCTGCTCGACGTCGCGCAGGTGTCCGAGATCATCGAGGTTGTCTCGCCCGACACCTTCAAGCGGCCGATCTATGCCGGCAACGCCATCCAGACCGTGCAGGCGACCGACGCCAAGAAGGTGATCACGGTGCGCACCGCCTCCTTCCAGGCTGCGCCCGAGGGCGGCTCGGCTTCGGTCGAGACGGTCAACGCGGCCGCCAACCCCGGCCTCTCCTCCTTCGTCGAGAACAAGCTTTCGGAGAACGACCGTCCGGAGCTGACCTCGGCCAAGATCATCATCTCCGGCGGCCGCGCGCTGGGCTCGGCGGAGAAGTTCCAGGAAGTCATCCTGCCGGTCGCCGACAAGCTGGGTGCTGCCGTCGGCGCAAGCCGAGCCGCTGTCGACGCCGGCTATGCCCCGAACGACTGGCAGGTCGGCCAGACCGGCAAGGTGGTCGCGCCGGATCTCTACATCGCGTGCGGCATCTCCGGCGCCATCCAGCATCTGGCCGGCATGAAGGATTCCAAGGTCATCGTCGCCATCAACAAGGACGAGGAGGCGCCGATCTTCCAGGTTGCCGACTACGGCCTCGTCGGCGATCTCTTCGTCATTCTGCCGGAACTGCAAAAGGCACTTTGACGCCTTCCGCTCAGGCATATTAAAATCCGAAGGGTGGGGTAGACGAAGTCGCCCCGCCCTTTTAGTTTGCACTGCACAAAAAGCAGGCCGCCAAGGCCTCAAGCAATTCCAGGAAAAGTGCCTGGCGGTTTTCCGTCCGGAATTGCGACAAACAAAGAAGGCAATTCCAGGGAGAGTGCGTCGCGTTTTTCCGTCCGGAATTGCGGGAAACAAAAGATGGGAGCATTTCAACGCTTCGCAAAGCGGAAATGCTCCAGACGGGATCGGGGTAATGAGCAAGATCGAGACGATCGGCATTGTCGGCGCGGGCCAAATGGGGGGCGGCATCGCCCATGTCGCGGCGCTCGCTGGCTACAAGGTTCTGATCCACGACGTCACGTCCGACCGGATCGAGAAGGGCATCGCCACCATCAGCGGCAACATGGCCCGACAGGTCGGCTCCGGAAAGCTCGAGGAAAAGGCGCGCAATGAGGCGATGGCGCGGATCTCATCCGCCGCGGCGATGGCCGATCTTGCCGCTGCCGACCTCGTGATCGAGGCGGCGACCGAGGACGAGACGGTCAAGCGCAAGATTTACGCCCAGCTCTGCCCGCAGCTCAACCCGGAAGCGATCCTGGCGACCAACACCTCGTCGATCTCGATCACCAGGCTTGCCGCGCAGACCGACCGGCCGGAGCGCTTCATCGGCATACATTTCATGAACCCGGTGCCGGTGATGAAGCTGGTCGAGCTCGTGCGCGGCATCGCCACCGAGGACCAGACCTTCGAGGCGGCCAAGACGTTTGTGAAGCATCTCGACAAGACGATCACCGTCTCGGAGGATTTTCCGGCCTTCATCGTCAACCGCATCCTGCTGCCTATGATCAACGAGGCGATCTACACGCTCTATGAGGGCGTCGGCACGGTCGACGCCATCGACACCGCCATGCGGCTCGGCGCCAATCATCCGATGGGGCCGCTGCAGCTTGCCGATTTCATCGGCCTCGACACCTGCCTGTCGATCATGCAGGTGTTGCATGAGGGCCTGTCGGATTCGAAATACCGCCCCTGCCCGCTGCTGGTGAAATATGTCGAGGCCGGCTGGCTCGGCCGCAAGACCGGGCGCGGCTTCTACGACTATCGCGGCGACCATCCGGTGCCGACGCGCTGATTTTGCCGGCGTAGGCTGCTGGACGCTCAGGACGCGGCGGCAAGTGCCTTCGGCCCAAGCTCCTTGCTGATACCCTCGTCGGGCGCTGCCGAAACGCATCCGCGTCCGGCCGCCTTGGCGGCATAACAGGCGGCATCGGCACGGGCGATGATCTCGTCCACCTCGCCGCGGCCGGCGCGGATCGATGCGAGCCCGATGCTGGCTCCGATCGAATGCGGGCGGCCGTCCCAGATGAAATTCAGGTTGCGGATGGCGTCGATGATGGAGTGCGCCGCTATCATCGCCCTTGCCGGCGCGCCTGACTTCAGGATGACGGCGAACTCGTCGCCGCCGAGGCGGGCAACGATATCTTCTGGACCAAGCCCGTTGCGGATCGCATCGGCAACGCGCTTCAGCAGCGCATCGCCCGCGGCGTGGCCACCGGTGTCGTTGACCGCTTTGAAATGATCGAGGTCGACGAACATGAACTGGTGCTCGCCGCCGTTGAGACGGCACTGATCGACCAGCTCCTCCATCGTGCGGATGAAGCTCGAGCGGTTGGCGAGCCCGGTCAGCGCGTCATGGGCCGCCGCGTAAGCGAGCTGGCGCTGCAGGGCGCGCGCATCGGTGAAATCCTGGAAGACGATGACCAGCCCGCAGAATTCGTCGCGATCGTTCATGATCGGCGACACCACCTGGCGGATGCTGCAGCGCGTGTCATCGCGCCGGACGAGAACGGCACGGGTGTTCTGGTCGCAATGCTGGCGGTCGACTGCCGAGGGTCGCGTCAGGCCGATCCTCTGCCCGGTTTCCTCGTCGACCGCCCAATAGACATGGCCGAGCACCTTGCCCAGCGCGTCGCCGGCGGCAACGCAGGTCAGCTTCTCGGCGACCGGATTCATGAAAGTGATGCGGTTGGCTGCATCGGTGCAGATCACCGCGTCGCCGATCGACTGCAGCGTCACCTTGAGCCGCTCCTTCTCGTCGGCCAGCATGGCCGCCGAAACCTTTAGGCGTTCTTCGGCCTGCTTGCGTTGCGTGATGTCGGTCAGGCTGCCGATGGCCCGGATCAGCCGGCCTTCGCCGTCGCGCTCGATCGCCTTGCCGCGGTCGAGGATCCAGACCCAGTGGCCCTCCTTGTGGCGCATCCGGAACTCGGCCTCGAAGAAAGGCGTCTCGCCGGCAAGATGCGCCCGGTCCGCCTCGGCGACGCGCTCGCGGTCGTCCGGGTGGATCATCGTCAGCCAGCGATCGGGGTCGCCGTCGAGCTCGCCATCCGCGTAGCCCAGCATCCTCACCCAGGTTTCGGAATAGGTCGTGCCGCCCTTGCGCGCGTCGAGGCTCCACACACCCTGCCCGGTGCTGGTCAGCGCGAAGTTCCAGCGGGTCTCGGCTTCGGCGATGCGCGCTTCGGCCTGTTTGCGCGCATCGATGTCCTCGATCTGCGACACGAGATAGAGAGGGCGACGGGTCTCCTCTTCGCGGATGACCGACCCGGCAAGCTGCGCCCAGACGGGAGTGCCATCCTTCTTGAGGTAGCGCTTCTCGAAATGGAAGGAATCGATCTTTCCCTCCTTGAGCGCGATCATCGTCTCGCGGCCGATCTGCAGATCGTCGGGATGTGTGATCTGAAAGAACGTCAGCGCCTCGATTTCCGCCCGGCTGTAACCGAGCATCGCCGCGAAGGCGGGATTGGTCTGGAGGATGCGGCCGTCGAGGCCGACGATGGCGACGCCGATCGCCGAATCCTCCATCGCGCGGCGGAAGCGCTGCTCGCTCTCGGCGATTTGCCGATGGTCTTCCGCGATCCGGCGAATGAACAGCGCGAAAAGGAAAAGCGACGCTCCGATCACGGCAATCGACAGCTGCAGGCTGATCCTGAGCGCCTCGGCACTGAGCTGAAAGCCCGGCGACAGAATCGATGCGGCCACGGCAACGATGCCGGCTGTCATCAAGACCAGCACGGCGCGCTTGCCGGTCCGCGAAGCTTTCAAACTCAACCACGCCACAATGCGATCCCACCCAATGCGCAACTGCACGTTGGCTCAACCCTGACGGATCGATTTTAAGGAATGGTTGCGCGAACGGCAGCGACCGCTCCGCTAACCGGCAAACAATTGCCGGCATGATTAAGGATCGGTGTGCGAACCTACCAGCGGACGAAAAGCCGCCCACCTATGGCGCCGAGCGCTGTGAGGATGACAATGGCGAGCGTGTACCAGGTGGCGACGAACAGCGGCGAATCGTCGAAGCAATGCGCGGCATAGAAGGTCGCCGAGAGTCCGCCGGCGAGCAGGCCGGCGACCGTGCCCGCCAGCATCGGCCGCGTCGGCGCGCCGTGACGCAGCGCCGCGAGAAAGACCGCGAGCGGGCCGATGCCGATCAGCGGGATGAAGGTCAGGCAGATGTACCAGTTGGTGCCGACCAGCCTCCTGCCCCACTCAGGCGAAGGCACGGCAAACAGTTCCAGAGCCACGGCCACGACAACCAGCAGCGGCGCGACGGCCATCCAGGTAGCCGCCCGGGCTGTCGACGCGCCGGGGGTCGACAACGCCCGAATCAGGGCGAACGCGCTGACACCGAGCGCGATGGTGAAGACGAATTTGGCGAGGAAGCGCATCGTGTGCATGGCGGCCATGATGTCGGGACGCGGGCCGATGGTCAGCCAGAAGACCGTCGCCGCGATCATCGCAGCCGCAGCGACCGCCAGCCACCAGGCCGAATCCTGCGGCATCGCCTTGCTGCGCGCATCGGCGTCGAGCGCCTTGATGAGGTCTTCGGTTCTCATGTCACTGTTGTCCGAACCTTTTCGCGATCGCGGCGAGGCCGCGATGCAGCGACACCCTGACCGCCGTCTCGCTGACGCCGAGCTTGGCCGCCGTTTCGCCGATCGAGCGGCCATCGACCGAAATCGAAGAGACCACCGAACGCTGCGCCGGCGGCAGGCCGTCCAGGGCCCTGGCGATGTCGCGCTCGCTGACCGTCTCCGCTTCCGGTTCGGCGAAAGTCTCGGCGATCTCGTCGATCTCGACCTCGATGCGCCGGCCTCGCCGGCGGAACGCGTCGATCAGCTTGAAACGGGCGATCGCATAGACCCACGGGAGAACCGGAGCATCCTCGCGCCAGGTGTGCCGTTTGACATGAATGGCCAGCAAGGTTTCCTGCACGACATCCTCGGGGTCGACCCCGCCCTGAACGATCTTGCGCCGGACGAAGCCGCGAACGAGGGCGGCTATCCGGTGCAGAAAGTCGGCATAAGCCCTTTCATCTCCCGCGATCGCGGCCCTGAGCAGCCGGGATAGTTCGGCCTCGTCCTTGCCGGTCACAAGAAGTTTACCCCCGAATGTTCGCGTCTCGGCCCTGGTTTGTTACGTGGCCAACGAAATAATGTCCAAGCCAAAGTGCCGGAAAATCACGAAAGTTTGCGGCGGCCGCCGCGCCTTTTTCAAATTTCGCGAAAAGGCGGCCCACGCAACGTCCGAGACGGTCGCACGACACGATGCTGCTTATTTCGGCGGCGCTGCGATGAATTTTGCGCCATAGGCATGCCGCGATCGCCTCCAGAACTCGGGAAAACAGCCTAGGCAGGCGCTTTTCAAATTGGCATGGCCCTTGCTTCGTAATCGGCGTGCAGAGCGTCTAGGGTTCCGGCCGTGTCGATCACGGTGCTGGTCCGAGAGACGCAACCGCCAGGGATGCATTGAGGCATCCGGCGGAACACGGCGGGCCAAAATCCCGGGAGAACCCTGCACGGGTTTGCTGGCGCGAACCTCTCCCGGATGCGCGCTCCGTGAACCCCCAACAAAAAGTCCGGATGCAATCCGGACCGCAAAAAGGGGTATGCAATGCTTCGCAAGCTGGCTGCAATCATCCTGGCCGCGTCACTCAGCCTTCCCTTGATCCCGGCCGCGCAAGCGGCGCCCAAGAAAGACTTCAAGATCTGCTGGTCGATCTATGTCGGCTGGATGCCATGGGGCTATCTCGCCGACAGCGGCATCATGAAGAAATGGGCCGACAAATACGGCATCAACGTCGAGATCACCCGCATCAACGACTACGTCGAGAGCATCAACCAGTACACTGCTGGCGGCTTCGACGGTTGCTCGATGACCAATATGGACGCGCTGTCGATCCCCGCCGGAGGCGGCGTCGACACCACCGCGCTGATCGTTGGCGACTTCTCCAACGGCAACGACGCCGTCATCCTCAAGGACAAGACCGCGCTCAAGGACATTGCCGGCCAGAAGGTCAACCTCGTGGAGCTCTCGGTCTCGCACTACCTGCTGGCGCGCGCGCTGGATACGGTCGGGCTCGCCGAGAAGGACATCACCGTGGTCAACACCTCCGATGCCGACATGGTCGCGGCCTATGGCACCGGCGACGTCACCTCGGTCGTCACCTGGAATCCGCTGGTCTCGGAAATCGTCGCCATGCCGGGCGCCCACAAGGTATTCGATTCGACACAGATCCCCGGCGAGATCATCGACCTGATGGTCGTCAACACCGCGACGCTGAAGGATAATCCGGCGCTCGGCAAGGCACTCGTCGGCGCATGGTACGAAGCGATGGCCCTGATGACCTCCGGCGCACCCGAAGGCAAAGCGGCCAAGGAAGAGATGGCCAAGGCGTCCGGCACCGATCTTGCCGGCTTCGATGCCCAGCTCGCATCGACAGCGATGTTCTTCGAGCCGGCCAAGGCGGTCGAGTTCACCAAGGGCGCCGAACTGCCCAAGACGATGGATCTCGTCCGCAACTTCCTGTTCAGCCACGGCATTCTGGGCACCAAAGCGCCCACTGTCGACGTGATCGGCATGAGCTTCCCCGACGGCTCGACGCTGGGCGATGCCGGCAACGTCAAGCTGCGGTTCGACCCGGCCTTCATGGCGGAGGCGGCAGCCGGAACGCTCTAGGACGATCGTCATGCTGGCCAGAGGAATCGGTGCCGTGCAAGCCGAGGCAGGCGCGAACACAGCCAGCCCACCTCCCAGCGTGCCGAAGACACGGCTTCGCCTGATCAACGCCAGGGTCTCGCGTGGCGGAGCGGTGTTGCTTGGCACGCTGCCCTTCGCGGCCGTTGCCGTGGCCTATCTGTCCGCTTCGGCGCAACGGCTGGCCGTCAACGCCAATGACAAGCTGCTGCCTTCCCCGGCACAGATGTGGTCGGCGTTCTTCGATTTGGCGACCGTGCCGGACAAGCGCTCCGGCGACCTGATCCTGTGGGCCGACACCTATGCCAGCCTGGTCAGGCTGCTCGCGGGCGTCGGCTTGGCGACACTGACGGCCCTCTTGCTTGGCATCGCCATCGGCTTCATCCCGCGCGTCAGGGCGTTTCTCCTGCCCTTCGTCACCGTTGTCTGCGTCATCCCGCCCTTGGCGCTGTTGCCGATCCTGTTCATCGCGCTCGGCCTCGGCGAAACGGCCAAGATCACCTTGATCGCCATTGGCGTGGCGCCGGTCATGGTGCGCGACATCGCCAACCGGGTCATGGAACTGCCGCCCGAGCTCATCGCCAAGGCACAGACGCTCGGCGGCAATAGCTGGACCATGGTTCTGAGGCTGGTGCTGCCGCAAACCATGCCGCGCCTCATCACCTGCGTGCGGCTGGCGCTCGGACCGGCCTGGCTGTTTCTGATCGCGGCGGAGGCCATCGCCTCGACCGAGGGGCTGGGCTACCGCATCTTCCTCGTCCGGCGCTACCTGTCGATGGACGTCATCCTGCCCTACGTCGTCTGGATAACGCTGCTCGCCGTCGCCACCGACTGGCTGCTCGCGCGGCTCTCGTACATGGTTTCCCCGTGGGCTCATCCGGGGTCGGGCAAATGAGCCGCATCGTCGTCCACGGCCTGGAAAAGAGCTACGGCGACGCCCGCGTGCTGGAGCGCGTGAGCGTCACCGCCGAGCCCGGCGAATTCCTGTCGCTGGTCGGCGCCAGCGGCTGCGGAAAATCGACCTTCCTGCGCATCCTGCTCGGCCAGGAGCAGCAGAGCGGCGGCGTGGTCGTCATCGGAGACCGGCCGATCGTGCCGGAACCGACGCCGCAGCGCGGCATCGTCTTCCAGCGCTACTCGGTGTTTCCGCATCTGACCGCGCTGCAGAACCTGCTGCTGGTCGAGGACTTCCGCTCCGGCGGACCTTTCGGCCGCGTCTTTGGCGCCAGGCGCAGACGCGCGCGGCAGGAGGCCGAAACCATGCTGGAGCGCGTCGGCCTCGCTCACGCGCGCGACCTCTATCCGGCATCGCTCTCCGGCGGCATGCAGCAGCGGCTGGCGATCGCCCAAACCCTGCTCGGCCGGCCGCAGATCCTGCTTCTCGACGAACCGTTCGGGGCGCTCGATCCGGGCATCCGCGTCGAGATGCACGAATTGCTCACCGAACTGTGGAACGAGCACGGCATGACCGTGGTCATG
Organism: Mesorhizobium sp.; assembly: GCA_004020545.1. Taxonomy (GTDB): domain Bacteria; phylum Pseudomonadota; class Alphaproteobacteria; order Rhizobiales; family Rhizobiaceae; genus Mesorhizobium. The sequence continues at coordinate 16,631 of SAQE01000063.1, forward strand.
GTCACCCACGACATCGGCGAGGCCTTCAAGCTTGGTACCCGCGTGCTTGTCTTCGACAAGGTGCGCCACGATCCCCAGTTTCCGTCCGCCTACGGCGCGACGATCACCTACGATCTGAAGCTCGACCGCAAAGGCCGGGCTTCCGCACGAGACGTGGCCGAAGTGGCCGCGATAGTCGGGACGACCCGACTGGACAGCGCAATCGCGACGACGGCGTCGTAACGGAGGTTTTTCATGCACAGAGACATTCCAGCGCGCCGGCACCGCCGGGCCGGGCTGTTTGATCGCCAGCCGCGCCAGCGCTTGCATCATCCCAACTTCGAGATCCGCGACATGCAGGGCTGGAAGTCGATCGAAGCGGAAGGAAAGCTTCCCGAGGACGGCTGGCGCAAGGAACAGAAATGGGCGCTGGACATGGGTCTGCCGGGATCGGATTCGATCACCGACAAGTCAATCCCGACCTTCGCGCGCGGCGAGCTGCCGCATTTCGCCGGCATCAACACCTTCCTCAAGGCGCCCTATGTCGAGAATGTCCGCGATGTCGGCCGATACGACGCTGCCGTCATGGGCATTCCCTTCGACAGCGGCACCACCTACCGTCCGGGAACCCGTTTCGGGCCGCAGGGCATCCGTCGCATCTCGGCACTCTACACGCCTTACAACTACGAGCTGGGCGTCGACCTGCGCGAGCAGATGACGCTGTGCGACGCCGGCGACGTCTTCACCATCCCGGCCAATCTCGAAAAGAGCTTCGACCAGATCACCAAGGGCGTCAGCCACGTCGCCTCCTCGGGCGCGCTGCCGATCATGCTGGGCGGCGATCATTCGATTGGGTTCCCTTGCGTGCGCGGCATCGCCGACGTCACCTCGAAGCGCATCGGCATCATCCATTTCGACCGCCACATCGATATCCAGGAAAAGGATCTCGACGAGCGCATGCACACCACGCCATGGTATTGGGCGACCAACCTGCCGAACGTCTCGGCCACCAATCTGGTGCAGCTCGGCATCGGCGGCTGGCAGGTGCCCCGCTATGGCGTGGCCGAGGCCAGGAAGCGCGGCACCAACGTACTGACGATTTCGGACATCGAACAGATGGGGCTGGAGAAGACGGCGGAGATCGCGCTCGAACTGGCGTGGAAGGACGCGGACGCCGTCTACATTTCCTTCGACGTCGACAGCGTCGACTGTGGCTTCGTGCCAGGCACGGGCTGGCCCGAGCCTGGCGGCTTCCTGCCGCGCGAGGCGCTGAAGCTGCTCGGGCTGGTCTCGGCGCCCGGCATTTGCGGGCTGGAAGTGGTCGAGGTTTCGCCGCCATACGACACCTCGGACATCACCGCGCTGTTCGGTGTGCGGGTCGTCGTCGAGGCGCTCGGCTCGATGGTCGCCCATGGCACGCTGGGCAAGCACAAATCCATCATCGACAAGCCGACGAGCTTTTGACCATGCACGATGATCATCATCACCACAGCCACGATCATGGCGACGGCCATCACCATCACCGCCCGACCGGCAACCATCACCATCCGCACGCCGTCGGCCACAACGGGCCGGCCGGCAAACCGTTGCAGTGGCAGACGCCGCATTTGCCGCGCGAGCATGCGCCCGAGCCGGCCGACCCGCGCGCGACCGATCTCGATCTCGTTGAGACAGCCTTTCTCGACGGGTTCGCGCGGGCACCCGATCCATCCAGTTTCCTGCGGCTCGCCGGCATTCCGTTCCTCGGCGAAACCACCGACGGCAGGCGGCTGCACCTGCTGCGGGTCGAGACGCAGGATATCGTCGATGTCGGCGCCGTGATGCCGCTGATCGGTGGCGCCGGCGTGACCTATAACCCGCTGCCCGCGAAGCTGACGTCACACCGACGTCGCCTGGCATTTGTCTACCATGACGGCAATGGCCAGCGGCCTCTCGATTTCAGCGAGGCACGGCTTCTGATCGACAGGTCCGCGGCGGCCGAAATCGCTATGCCCGGACAGTGAACGCCGGTTTTGACCCGGATCCTCTCCCTTTCAAACAAGGCTCAGACCCATGAACAGAATGCTTTCGATTCTCACCAGACTTGCTCCGGCGGCCGCGGCGGCTCTCACACCGTCACTGGCCTTCGCTCACAGCGGCGGCTTTCATGTCCACGGCCTTCTGAGCGGCCTTCAACACCCGCTGGCCGGCATCGACCATCTGCTTGCGATGCTATTGGTCGGCATCATTGCGGCGCGAACCGGCGGCAGGGCCGCCATCCTCGTGCCGGCGTGTTTCGTCGCGGCGATGGTCGCGGGGGCCACGCTTGGGATGGCCGGTACCGTCTTGCCGTCGCTGGAGTCCGGGATCGCGCTGTCGTTGGTGATTTTCGGCGCCATGGTTGCGCTCGCCAGGCCGTTTCCGCTTGCCTTCGCCGCCACGCTGACGGTGCTCTTCGGCCTTTTCCACGGCAACGCCCATGGTCTTGAGATTCCGGAGACGGTCGGTGGCATGGCCTATGCGATCGGCTTCCTGGCCAGCACCTCGGCTTTGCACGCGACCGGAGTGCTGGCCGCCCTGACGTTGCGGAGCCGGCCGGCAGCCATCCGCGCGGCAGGGATCGGCACCTCGCTGGTCGGAGTGGCGCTGGCCGCGCAGCTCATCTGAGCCGGCGGCTCAAGGATCGAGCGAACGGGAGGCGGCACCATGCCCAGACCATTGACGATCTGGCGACGCATTCGAGAGCTGCTGTACCATGTCCTGAAGGTACGAGCCGAACGGCTCTGACCGCGTTCGCCCGGCAACCCCGTCGCACGGGACCCGATATTGCGGGTCCCGTGCGACCGGAGATTGTTCGGCTTGAAACAACGAATGGCCATTGGGGGACCGCCAGGCGCTCCGCAGGATTCCATGACACCCCCATCACATGGAATTGTCCGTGTGCGCCGGCTTTCACGCCTCCGCGACGGAATGAGCCACCTTCACAATCTTGACTATCGCTATCAGGTATTGATAGGTGCAGTCGCCTCCCGGGCGGATCACCAAGATCAAGGACCATGCCATGAAATATGCTCTTTCCACCCTTGCCGGCGCTGTTGCGTTGACAGCCAGCCTGATCGCCGCGCCGGCCCTGGCCGAGGATGCCGGCATCATCGTCTACAATGCCCAGCATGAAAGCCTCGCCAAGGAATGGGCGAAGGGCTTCACCAAGGAAACCGGCATCAAGGTCACGCTGCGCAATGGCGGCGACAGCGACTTCTCCAACCAGATCGTCGCCGAAGGCGCCGCTTCGCCGGCCGACGTGTTCCTGACCGAGAACTCGCCGGCGATGGCGCTGGTCGAGGCGGCCGGGCTGTTCGCGCCGGTCGATGCCGACACCCTCGCCCAGGTGCCGCAGGAATACCAGCCGTCGACCGGCAAATGGGTGGGCGTTGCCGCACGCAGCACCGTCTTTGTCTACAACAAGGACAAGCTCAAGGAAGACCAGCTCCCCAAGTCGCTGCTCGATCTTGCCGACCCGAGCTGGAAAAGCCGCTGGGCCGCCTCGCCATCCGGCGCCGACTTCCAGGCCATCGTCAGCGCGCTGCTTCAGCTCAAGGGTGAGGCCGCGACCGCCGACTGGCTGAAGGCGATGAAGGCGAACTCCACCGCCTACAAGGGCAACAGCACGGTGATGAAGGCCGTCAATGCCGGTGAGGTCGATGGCGGCGTGATCTACCACTATTACTACTTCGGCGATCAGGCCAAGACCGGCGAGAACAGCAAGAATATTGGGCAGCACTATTTCAAGAACCAGGACCCGGGCGCGTTCGTTTCGATCTCCGGCGGCGGCGTGCTGGCGTCGAGCAAGCATCCGAAGCAAGCCCAGGCGTTCCTGAAGTGGGTGACCGGCAAGGGCGGCCAGGAGGTACTGAAGACCGGCACGTCCTTCGAATACGCGGTCGGCAAGGAGGCCGGGTCCAACCCGAAGCTGGTGCCGCTGGCCGACCTGCAGGCGCCGAAAGTCGATCCGGCGACGCTGAACTCCAAGAAGGTCATCGACCTGATGACGCAAGCCGGCTTGCTTTAGTTCGCGTTCGTCCTAAAAGGACAACCGACCGTGCTCCTGCGGGAATTCGCTTTCCGCGGGAGCGTTTTGTTTTGGAGATGGCCTCGTCGATGACGATCAGCTGCCTTTCCGGCCGCATCAGCGGCTCATCGGATCGCCTTCATCCATCGAGCATGGCGATGCATACCCTCTGATGGCATCCGCGATCGACCTCACGCCGTCAGGCTTGCCGGCTGCCGGAAGGCAGAGCCGAAGGTCCGCGTCTTGGATCACGCTTGCGGCCGCCCTGATCTCGCTGATCGCGCTGCTGCCGCTTGCCTTTATCGTCTGGACAGCGATGCAAACGGGTTGGGAAACCGTGGCGGCGCTGATCTTTCGCCAGCGCGTCGGCGAGCTTCTGGTCAACACCATCCTGCTCGTCCTCGTGGCCGTTCCAATCGCCATCGCGCTGTCGGTGGCGCTCGCTTGGCTGACCGAGCGCAGCGACCTGCCCGGCAACCGCCTGTGGTCCTGGCTGTCGGTAGCGCCGCTCGCCATCCCGGCCTTCGTCCACAGCTACGCCTGGATCAGCCTGGTGCCCGGCCTGCACGGGCTCTGGGCCGGCGTCCTCATCTCGGTCATCGCCTATTTCCCGTTCCTCTATCTGCCGATCGCGGCGGCGCTGCGCCGGCTCGACCCGGCGCTGGAAGATGCGGCGGCCGCCCTTGGCCTCGGCCCGTGGCGCGTTTTCGCCCGCGTCGTGCTGCCGCAATTGAGGCTGGCCATTTGCGGCGGCTCGCTGCTGGTCGGCCTGCATCTGCTTGCCGAATACGGCCTCTACGTCTTCATCCGCTTCGACACTTTCACGACCGCGATCGTCGATCAGTTTCAGTCGACCTTCAACGGCCCGGCGGCCAACATGCTCGCCGCCGTGCTGGTTGCCTGCTGCTTCGTGATGCTTGGCGTGGAAGTGATCGTGCGCGGCGAGGAGCGCTATGCGCGGGTCGGCTCCGGCGCCGCGCGCCAGCAGCAGCGCACCCGGCTCGGCCGCGCCATGCTGCCTTGCCTGCTTTTGCCCGCCGCCACCGCGCTGCTCACGCTCGGCGTGCCTTTCGTCACGGTCGGCAGCTGGCTGCTCGCCGGCGGTGTCGATGTCTGGCGTTGGGACGAGATCGGCCTGGCGCTCGGCCAGACCCTGGTCCTCGCCATCGCGGGCGCGCTGCTTGCCACCATTGCCGCGATGCCGATGGCCTGGATCTCGATCCGCGCGCCAGGCCGCTTGCAGCGCCTGCTCGAAAGCTGCAATTACATCGTCGGATCGCTGCCCGGCGTCGTCATCGCGCTGGCGCTGGTGACCGTCACCGTGCGCATCGCCTTGCCGCTCTATCAGACGCTGTTCACCATCCTTTTCGGCTATGCGCTGATGTTCCTGCCGCGCGCGCTGATCAGCCTGCGCGCTTCGATCGCACAGGCGCCAGTGGAGCTCGAGCGCGCTGCGTCGAGCCTCGGCCGGCCGCCGCTCAAGGCGCTGTGGGCGACGACGATCCGCTTGTCGGCGCCGGGTGCCGCGGCCGGCATGGCGATGGTGGCGCTCGGCATCACCAATGAGCTGACCGCCACCCAGATGCTGGCGCCGAACGGCACCCGCACGCTGGCGATGGCGTTCTGGTCCTACAGCGGCGAGATCAACTACGCCTCCGCCGCGCCTTACGCCCTGATCATGGTCGCGATGTCGCTGCCGATGACCTTGATGCTGTATGTCCAGTCGAAGCGGATGGCAGGGCGATGAGCTTCCTCGAACTCAACGATGTGGCGAAATACTATGGCAAGGTGGCGGCGCTGGCCGGCGTCGACCTCACCGTCGAAAGCGGCAGCCGCACCGCGATCGTCGGCCCGTCCGGTTGCGGCAAGACGACCTTGCTCAGGCTGATCGCCGGTTTCGAGGCGCCGGATCGCGGCCGCATCGCGCTCGACGGCAAGGTGCTCGCCAATGGCGGCGCCGCCGTGCCGGCATATCGCCGCGGCATCGGCGTGGTGGCGCAGGACGGCGCGCTGTTCCCGCATCTCACCATCGCCGACAATATCGGTTTCGGCATGGCGCGCAGCGAGGACAAGCGCATGGAGCGCATCGTCGAGCTCGCCTATATCGTCGGGCTGGACAAGGCTGTCTTGAAACGTCGCCCGCACGAGCTCTCCGGCGGTCAGCAGCAGCGCGTGGCGCTTGCCCGCGCGATGGCGATGAAGCCGAGGCTGATGCTGCTCGACGAGCCCTTCTCGGCTCTGGACACAGGCTTGCGCGCCTCCATGCGCAAGGCTGTCGCCGAGCTTCTGGAGGAGGCGGGCATCACCACCATCCTGGTCACCCATGACCAGGCAGAGGCGCTGTCCTTCGCCAGCCAGGTCGCCGTCATGCGCGACGGCCTGTTCTCGCAGGTCGGCACGCCGCGCGAGCTCTATTTCCAGCCCAAGGACCGGATGGTCGCCGAGTTCCTCGGCGATGCCATCATTGTCCCGGCCAAGATCGCCGACGGCTTCGCCATCTCGCCGCTCGGCCGTATCGCTGTCGACACCGCCGAGCGGCGCGACGTCGCCCGCATCATGCTCCGGCCGGAGCAGGTGCTGCTCAAGCGGACGTCGCGCGAGGGCATGTCGGGGACGCCGGACATGCTGTTCGGCGAAGTGACGGACTGCGAATTCGCCGGTTCGGTCTGCACCATCGCGGTGCGGCTGCTCAACAGCCCCGACCCGCCCGATGCGGCCGCGATCGGCAACACGCCGCTCATCCTGCGCAAGACAGGCATGGACGCGCCGGCGGTCGGCGAGATCGTGCGCCTCACCGTCTCCGGCAAGGCGCACGTGTTTGCCTGAGCTTTCAGGCTAAAGCGCGTTGAGATTCAGGTCAGGCCGGCATCACCTGAATATCGACACGCCTTAGCGTACCCGCTCGCCTGTCTCCGGCGACCAGAGCGGCCAGTTCTCCAGGAAGTCGTGGCTGTGCACGATGACGCGCTGCCCATCGATCAGGACGATCGAATAGGCGGGCGGCGCCTGCTCGACCACCTCTTCGCCGACAAGATCGAGCATGAAGCGGGCATTCAGGCCGCGCTGTGCCGAGAACGGAATGCCGGCCACAGTGCCGGCGATGTCGCGATGGACGTGGCCGAAGAAGATGTAGCGGACATTGCCGTGGCGCGTGAGCACATCGAGCAGGCGCTGCGGCTGTTCGAGGCCTAGCGGGTCGAGGATTGTCAGGCCAAGTTCCACTGGCGGATGGTGCAGGAAGAGATAGGCAGGCTTGCCCGCGATCTCGGCAAGCCGTGCGTCCAGCCAGGCCAGTCGGTTGTCGCACAGTTCCCCGGTGACGCGGCCTTCGGCCAGGCTGTCGAGGAAGACCAGCCGCCCCTCCGGTGTATCGAAGACCGATTGCACGAAGCCGTTGTCGTCGACCGGACTTTCCGGAAAGGCGGCGATGAGGTTGGCGCGGCGGTCGTGGTTTCCCGGCAGCAGCCGGTAGGGCACGGAGAGCCGACTGAGCGCCGATTTCAGTTCGGCGTAGCTCTCGGTCTCGCCAGACTCGGTCAGGTCGCCGGTGAACACGCAAAGCGCTGCATCGCCGTTGCGTGCATTGATATGATCGATGCAGCGGTCGAGCCGCTCATGCAGGTCCGCACCAAAGCGGATCTCGCCCCGACGGCCGAGATGGACGTCGGTAACCTGGATGATCTTCATTCCATGAACCCTCTGTCGATCCTTACAGCGCAGGCTCCGGCACCGAAGCCTTGAACACGTCGAGCCTGCTGCCGTTCTCCGACGAGAAGAAGTGCAGGTCGCTCTCCGCGAACTGGAGCCCGATTGCGCTGCCCGGCTCGGGATGGACGGTCTCGGAGGTCACCACCGAGAATGGCGCGCCGTCGAGATCGACATAGACGACCCGGCCGGCACCCAGTTCCTCGACGAGGTCGACCGTTGCGTCGAGCGCGCCCGGCGTTCCAGGCGCCACCATGCGCACGGCCTCCGGCCGGATGCCGACCGCGACCTTGGAACCCACGGGAAGGCCGGCGCGCGACACGTTGAGCTTGCGGCTGCCGCCAAGCAGCGACAGCCCGTCGAGCGTGACCGTCCCCTCGAGCATGTTCATGGCCGGCGCGCCGACGAAGGTCGCCACGAAGCGGCTTGCCGGCCGGCTGTAGACTTGCGCCGGCGTGCCGACCTGCTCGACGCGGCCGCCATTCATCACCACCAGCCTGTCGGCAAGCGTCATCGCCTCGACCTGGTCATGCGTGACGAAAACGGATGTGGCGCTGAGCCGCCGATGCAGCTTGCGGATTTCCGAGCGCATCTGCACGCGCAGCTTGGCGTCGAGGTTGGAAAGCGGCTCGTCGAAGAGAAAGACCTTGGGCTCGCGGATCATGGCGCGGCCCATGGCGACGCGCTGGCGCTGACCGCCGGAAAGCGCCATCGGCTTGCGGTCGAGCAGATGCTCCAACTCCAGGATGCGGGCGACCGCCTGGATGCGCTGGGTGCGCTCGGCCGCCGGAACGCCGGCCACCTTCAGCGAATAGCCGATGTTCTGGGCAACGCTCATATGCGGATAGAGCGCGTAGTTCTGAAACACCATGGCGCAGCCGCGCTCGCGCGGCTCGAGCTTGTTGACGACCGTGCCGTCGATGGCGATCGTGCCGTCGGAAATCTCCTCGATCCCCGCGATCATGCGAAGCAGCGTGGACTTGCCGCAGCCCGACGGCCCGAGGATGACGACGAATTCGCCGGATTTGATGTCGAGATCGACGCCATGCACGACCTGCATCCTGGCGTAGCTTTTCCGGACGTCGCGAATGGTGATGGAGGCCATTGTCCGTCTCCTTATTTTTCAGTGGCGATCAGGCCGCGCACGAACCAGCGCTGCATCAGCACCACGACGATCAGCGGCGGCAGCATGACGATCAGCGTGCCGGCCATGGCGATATGCCATTCCGGCGCACCGCCGACATTGGGGATGAGCTGCTTGAGTTCCGTCACCGCCGTCGCATGCGACTGATCCGTGGTGATCAGCAGCGGCCACAGATACTGGTTCCAGGCCCACAGGAACATGATGGTGCCGAGCGCCGCCATGTTGTTGCGCGACAGCGGCAAGAGGATATCGATGAAGAAGCGCAGCGCGCCGGCGCCGTCCATGCGCGCGGCTTCCGTCAGCTCGTCCGGCACCGTCAGGAAGAACTGCCGATAGAGGAAGGTGCCGGTGGCGGTGGCGATCAGCGGCATGATCAGGCCGGTATAGGAGTTGAGCAGCCCGAGGCTCAGCGAGACCTGAACACCGGACACCTTCTCGATCAGCCAGGAGAGCCCGGTGACGTCCATGATCGCCTGATAGGGCGACAGGACGTTGGCGACCACCGCGTAGGTCGGCACGATGCGCACCTCGAGCGGCAGCATCAGCGTGACGAAGATCAGCCAGAAGATCAGCGTCCGCCCGGGATAGCGGAAATAGACGATCGAGAAGGCGGTGAGCGCCGAGATGATCACTTTGCCGGCGGCGACGCCCGCCGCCATGATGAAGCTGTTGAAGAGCTTCGGGCCGAGGCCGGCCGTCGTCCAGGCCGTCTTGATGTTGACCCAGAAGTCGCTGCCCGGCAGCAGCGACATCGGCACGTCGTTGACGTCCTTCAGATTGTGCGAGGCGGCGATCGCCACAATGACGAACGGCGCCACGCAGAAAACGAAGCCGGCGAACAAAATCAGATGCGTGAAGAAGTTGAGGATAGGGGTACGCTCGACCATGGCCGCCTCAGCGATAATGCACGCGCCGCTCGATGAAGCGGAACTGGACGATGGTCAGCACGATGATGAGTAGCATCAGGATGATGCTCTGCGCCGCCGCGCCTGAATAATCGAGGCCTCTGAAGCCGTCGGAATAGATCTTGTAAACCATCAGGTTGGTGGCGTTCGCCGGGCCGCCGGCGGTCATGATGTCGACGATGCCGAAGGAATCCTGGAAGCTTTCGGTGATGTTGATGACCAGGAGGAAGAAGATCGTCGGCGTGATCAGCGGGAACTGGATGTCCCAGAAGCGTCGGACGACGCCCGAGCCGTCCATCGCCGCCGCCTCGATCAGCGAGCGCGGGATCGCCTGCAGGGCGGCGAGGAAGAAGATGAAATTGTAGCCGACATATTTCCATGAGAAGGCGATGATCACGGAGGCCATGGCGTCGGCGCCGTTGAGGCCGGGATCCCAGAAGCCCGGCCAGAACTTGTTGACGGCGGCCATGAAGCCGGCTTCCGGTGCCAGGATAAAGCGGAACGCCAGCGCCAGCGCCGGTGCCGCGATGCCGTAGGGCCAGATCAGTACGACGCGGTAGAGACGTGAGCCGGCAAGCTGGCGGTCGGTCAGCGTGGCGAGCACCAGCGCGATGATCATGGCAAGCCCGGTGCTGATGCTGGCGAAGACAAGGCTTGCAGTAATCGAGTTCCAATAATCGGCGTTGGCGAGGATCGAGCGGAAATTGTCGAGCCCGACCCAGATGTTGCCGCCGCCCCAGGGCTGCTGCAGCGTCAGCGACCAGTAGACCGCCTGGCCGGCCGGCCAATAGAAGAAGGTGAAGATCAGCAGGAGCTGCGGCACCGCGAACAGGATGCCGATCGTCCATCTGCCGAAAGTGACGCGTTTTTCCATCGATCCGCCGACGCCGTTAAACCGCCAGCCCGCCTTCCGTGAACAGACTAGATGTGAAACGGCCGCCCGTCGATTCTCGGCGGACGGCCATGGCTGCGTGTGAAATCAGGGCAGCGTCTTGTTGGGATAGGTCTGCTGGAAGCGGTCGAGGATCGCGTCGCCGTTCTTGACCAGCGCGCCGATGCCTTCCTGCACGCTTTCCTTGTTGGCGAAGATCGCCTGCATCTGCGTGCCGAACTCGGCGCGGATCTGGGTGAAGTTGCCGAGGCGGATACCGCGGGTGATTTCGGTCGGCTCCGAGGCGGTCAGGCTGGCGATCGCCACTTCACGGCCCTTGTAAGGCGCCTTGTCGTAGAAGCCGTTTGCCTTCATGTATTCGAAGCCCGACTTCGTCACCGGAATATAACCGGTGTTGGTCGACCAGAACAAAGCGGTCTTGGGGTCGTGGATGAAGTTGAGGAAGGCGGCAGCGCCCTTGTATTCGGCGTCCGACTTGCCGGACAGTACCCACAGCGAAGCGCCGCCGACCAGCGAATTCTTGCGCTCGGTGCCGGCATAGACCGGCAGCTCGGCGACATCCCAGTTCATGCCTTCCTTCTGGGTCTTGCCGACCGTGCCGTGGTCGCCGACCGAGGTCATGATGACCTGGCAGGTACCGGTCGCGAAGGCCTGCACCATATCCTGGCCAAGGTCCTTCGACTTGATCTTGATCAGGCCGTCGTCATACCACTTCTTCAAGTCGGTGACGTACTGGACGAACTTGGTCTTGTTCATTTCCAGGCGGGCGTCGAGGCCGTCATAGCCGTTGTTCTTGGTGGCGATCGGCTGGTTATGGATGGCCGAGAACTGCTCCATCAGCTGCCAGCTTTCGTTGCCGGAGATGTTGATCGCCATCGGGCAATCATAGCCGGCGTCCTTCAGTGCCTTGAGGTCGGCGCCGACATCTTCCCAGGTCTTGGGCGCCTCGGTCTTGCCGATCTTGGCGAAGGCGTCCTTGTTCCAGTACATCAGCGCCGTCGACGAGTTGAACGGGAAGGACAGCATCTCGCCCTTCGAGGTCGCGTAGTAGCGGGCGATGCCGGGGAAATAGTCGCTGTAGTCGATCTTGTAGCCGTTCTCTTCCATCAGCTTGTCGGCCGGCTTGTAGGCGCCCGACAGCATCATGGTGGCGGTGCCGACGTCATACACCTGGACGACGGTGGGCTGCTTGCCGGCGCGGAAGGCGGCGATGGTGTTCTGCAGCGTGGCGTCGTAGTTGCCCTGGCTGGTGCAGACCACTTCATAGTCGGACTGCGAGGCGTTGAAGTTCTTGCACAGCGTGTCGACGACGCGGGCGAGATCGCCCGACAGGCCGAACCAGAAATCGAATTTGACCGGCTCCGCAAATGCAGGAACCGCGAGCGCGGTGCTGAGCGCGCCGGCGGCAAGGGCGGCGAGGCCCCGCTTGATGATCGTCATGGTTTTTCCCTCTTGAGTGGCAGTTTGACAAGGTTTTGCGCAAGTCCTTGCCGCTCTCTTAGAGAAGGTATGTGACAGTTCTGTTGTGGCCCCCGGACTGGTAGGTTGGGCCCTGTGGACAGCCAGTCTCTCCTCCCCTTCGGCGGTCGTGCCGGCATGAAAACGTCATATCGGCGGTCTAGGAAGCTAGAGCGCCGAAAAGCGGCGTAAAGGCCGGCCGTGATTAACCGGCTAAATTTGGACGAACGCCATGCTTGTCGCGCAATTGACCCATGTCCCGATCGCCGAACGCCAGGCGATGCGGGAAGGTCCGCGCGACAGCGCCACCCACCTGCGCCACGCGGCCGCCATTCCGGCGCTGGGCGAGATCGAGATCGGCGGCAAGACGTCCCGCGGCAGCGCCGGCGCGAGCCTGGCCGTGATGGCCTGGAACGTCGAGCGGCTTCGCCATGTCGATGCGATTGCCGCAACGATCGCCGGCCAGGCGCCGGACGTCGTCCTGCTGTCGGAGGTCGACAAGGGCATGGCACGCTCCGGCAACGGTCATCCGCTGAGCCGGCTCGCCGACCGGCTCGGCCATGCCTTCGCCTATGGCGTCGAGTTCGTCGAGCTGGGCGCCGGCAATGAAACGGAGCGGGCGGCAGCCGGCGAAGCCGAGAATGCCGAAGGCTTCCACGGCAATGCCGTGACCAGCGCAATGCCGCTGCTGCGGCCGTTCCTCGTTCGGCTGGATGCCGCCGGCGGCTGGTTCCGGCCCGAGCGCGGCCAGCCGCGCATCGGCGGACGGATGGCGATCGGCGGCCAAGTTTTGCTCGGCGGGCGCCGGGTGACGATCGTTTCCGTGCATCTCGAAAACCGCACCGATCCCGCCGGCCGGGCCGACCAGACACGCCATCTCCTCGATGCCATCGACAGATACGATGCGGAAGCGCCTGTGCTGATCGGCGGCGACTTCAACACGCTGACCGCCAGCCATGAAGAGCGTCACGACGACCCGGCCGCATGGCTTGAGCGGATCGCGGCCGAACCCGATCGGCTGATCAAGGTCGAACGCCACGAACCGTTGTTCCAGGTGTTTGCCGAGCGCGGCTATGGCTGGCAGGACGCCAACACGCTCGACCGGCCGACCCAGCGGCGAGCGGCGGGAGACCCGACGCCGATCGGCCGCATCGACTGGTTCTTCACCCGTGGCCTGGTGGCAAGCGCTCCGGCCACCCTGCCGGCGCTGTTGCCGGACGGCAGCCCGAGTTCCGACCATGAGGCACTGATCGTCACCGTCCGTTTGGGGTGAGCATCGCGCTCAATCGCATCCGCGCCTTGGCGTTCACGGCCCGAGCGCGGCTTCCACCAGCCGCTTGGCGTCGGCGCTCGACCATTCGGCCGGGCCGTTCATATGCGCGATCAGGCAGCCTTCATCGTCGATCAGCATCGTCACAGGCAAGCCCAGCGCCAGGCCGCGCGTCTTGGCCTCGTTGAACAGGCCCATCGTCGAGTCCCGATAGTAGCCCAGCGTCTCGACGCCGATCTCCTTGAGGAATTTTTTCGGCTTGGCGTCGTCGCCGGTGTCGACATTGACCGCCACCACCTCGAAAGTGTTGCTGCCCTTCTCCTTCTGCAGCGCGTCGAGCGCCGGCATCTCGGCGCGGCAGGGCGCGCACCATGTCGCCCAGAGATTGAGCAGCACCGTCTTGCCGGCGTGATCGGCGACCGTCATCGGCTTGCCATCGGGACCGTTGAAGGCAAGGCTCTTCAGCGACTGCGGCGGGTCGGCCGGCCGCAGCGCCGCCACCTGGCCGACGGCCTTGGCCGCGACCTGCTTGGCCCGCCCGGCCTTGGCCTTGCAGGCGACATCGTCCTTGCCGTCGGCTGCCGCGGCCTGAGGCGGGGCGTTGTTGCCAGAACCGCTCTCGCTGACATATACCGCGACCGCGCCCGCCAGCACGCCCGCCGCCAGGGCGGCGAGGATGAGGCGCGGGGCCGGGAAGAATCTATTGCCGTCTGCCATTTTCTTAAAAACTGCTCCGGAGCACGGGTTATAGCGATGAGCGACAAGAAGGCCAGCAACCAGATGTGGGGCGGACGTTTTGCCTCGGGTCCGGCCGCGATCATGGAAGCGATCAACGCGTCGATCTCCTTCGACCGAAAACTCTATGCCCAGGACATCAGAGGGTCGATCGCCCACAGCGAGATGCTGGCGCAAACGGGCATTATTTCGGCCGCCGATCAAGAAAAAATCGCTCACGGGCTGAACACGATCCTGAAAGAGATCGAGGCTGGCAAATTCGAATTCTCGACCCGGCTCGAGGACATCCACATGAATGTCGAGGCGCGCCTTGCCGATCTGATCGGCCCGGCCGCCGGCCGCCTGCATACCGCCCGCTCGCGCAACGACCAAGTGGCGGTCGATCTCAGGCTCTGGGTCAAGGAAGAATGCCAGCGCGTCGCCGAGGCGCTGAAGGGCCTGATCGCCGCTTTCCTGGAGCGCGCCGAGGAGCACGCCGCAACGGTGATGCCCGGCTTCACCCATATGCAGGCCGCGCAACCGGTGACCTTCGGGCACCATTGCATGGCCTATGTCGAGATGTTCGGCCGTGACCTCTCGCGCGTCCGCGATGCCATCGAGCGGATGGACGAAAGCCCGCTCGGTGCTGCCGCCCTTGCCGGCACCAGCTTCGGCATCGATCGTCACATGACGGCGAACGCGCTCGGCTTCCGCGAGCCGATGCGCAATTCTCTCGACAGCGTGTCGGACCGCGATTTCGCGCTCGAGTTCCTCTCGATCGCCGCGATCTGCGGCACGCATCTGTCGCGGCTCGCCGAAGAGATCATCATCTGGTCGACGCCACAATTCGGCTTCATCCGGCTCTCCGACAGCTTTTCCACCGGCTCCTCGATCATGCCGCAGAAGAAGAACCCCGACGCCGCCGAGCTGGTGCGCGGCAAGACCGGCCGCATCAACGGTCACCTGATCGGCCTGCTGACGGTGATGAAGGGCATGCCGCTGACCTATGGCAAGGACATGCAGGAAGACAAGGAATCGGTCTTCGACGCCGCCGAGACGCTCGACCTGATGCTGGCCGCGACCACCGGCATGGTGCGCGACATGACCGTGAACGCGGCGGCCATGAAGAAGGCCGCCGGCGCCGGCCATGCCACCGCCACCGACCTTGCCGACTGGCTGGTGCGCAATCTCGGCCTCCCCTTCCGCGAGGCCCATCACGTCACCGGCCGCGCCGTGGCGCTGGCCGAGGAGAAGAAGGTCAGCCTGGAAAAGCTCTCTTTGGAGGACCTGCGCTCCATCCATCCCGGCATCACCGACGGCATCTTCTCGGTGCTTGCCGTGCAGAATTCGGTGAAGAGCCGCACAAGTTTCGGCGGCACGGCGCCGTCGGAAGTGAAGAAGCAGATCCGCTACTGGAAAAAGCGCCTGGCCAAGGCCTGAGTTAGGTGCAATGCGCCGAAAACTCGGCTAAAAGCGGCGGCACAAGAAACAGTTTCGGACGGATGGATCGATGACCGGAAGCAGGATTTTGGTGACGCTCGCGCTGCTCGCGGCGATGGTTGCCGTCACGGCCTGCGGCCGAAGGACCGGCCTCGATACGCCGTATGAGGCGGCGGTGCAGGCGCGCAAGGATGCGGAGAAGGCGAAACAGCCGCTGCCGCCGGAGCCGGAGAAACCGGTCAAGGACAAGAAGTTCATTCTCGATCCTTTGCTCTAGATGTGGAGCCTCAACAGGTTGTCCCCGGACAGGCCGAGTCTGCTGATTGGCGTTTG
>SAQE01000064.1 GCA_004020545.1 Mesorhizobium sp.
CGCGCTCGCGAGCGGCTTCATAACCCGCAGCTACACCACCTGATGGGACACGACCGTATGCCTTCCGGCGAAATTTTTTTGGCTAATAAAATCAATTGGTTATTATGCCCATAAACAATCGAGTGGGAATGACGGATACAAACGGCGGCAATAGCGTAGTTTCGGCGGTGATTTTCGCCGCCCTATGAATTGCCTTCGTGGCTATGTCTGGCTCCCACTCGACTGGTAATCTCCATCTCCGATCTGGCACACCCGATCTGCGCCCATGTCCCAGATCGAGTAAACTGCTTTCAAATGGTGGGAGGGCTGTGGCGTAGAACGGCGTGCACAAAGGCGTGTCTGCTTTGCGCCCGATCTCGGTCGTAGAGATCAGCCTTGCCGCCGCCCGAAAGCGAACATCGTCTGCGACAACACTGGAGGTCATGGTTGCGCCATCTCCGGGCCTTCGGCGCCGCAATCCTACCTGCCGGAATCGCGAGCAGACATTCAGCTGAAGCTCAAAAACGGCGGCGGCGAACGGAACTGGTTGTCGCTGAGTGTTTCATCGCTACATGCATTCCGGTCCGCAGAGGGGCGTTCCGCTCCTGGTGAAGCCGCACTAGGCCACGCCAACGGTCGCCCGGCGACGCGCGCCGGCTGGCCAGAATGGATAGCCGCCGGGGTAACGTCCGGCCTGCGGATCAGTGACTCTGGACGAAAGGAGCACGCGAGCTCCCGAAACGGCGTGGCCAGCGCAAGTGCATCTCACGGCGCTGCGCAGCAGCATGAGCTCGCCGATGTTTTCGATGGTGACGTAGCCGACCAACCGACCCACGGCATCCACGACGCCGACGGCAGGTGCAGCTCCATTCTTCAGGGGCTCGAGCGCCTTGATGAGCTTCTCGTGGTCGCGAACCACCGGAATACTTGCGGCCATTGCCTCGATCACAGGGGTCTGACCGCCGCGCTGCTGCAGACCGGCGCACGGCATGTGCACAACCCATGCCGAGGTCATCAACGCCGATCTTCTCGCTTTCGTTAAGGGTTAGGGGAAGCGTAGCGCCTGGTCATCCGTTGGCGGCAACACGGGTCTGGGGTCGCAGTTCACCAGCTTCGCTTTCACGGCCACGCTCAAGGACGCCCGGGATCCCCATTTCCATGAACGGGCGGGCCGCTGGATGGACAACGTCTTTGTCGAGCGGCCTTAGCGCAGCCTCAAATAGTGCGTCTTCCTCAATGCCTTCGAAACAGGCAGCGAGCCCGCAACGGCATCGGTTCCTAGATCGATCATTACAACCGGCGACGCCTGCACTCGACCTTCGGCGGCAGGATACCCGACGAGGTCTATGCTGCGGCAAAAAACGACGGAGAAACTGGCTGCGCAAAGCAGAGCCGGATCCACATTAGCCAGGCCGCCAGACAGCCTCCGGGTCCACCAGAGACCCACCTTGCATACTGCGCTAGTTAATCGAACATTCTTAAACCGCCACAGTTAGCGAATGTCGGTATCGGTGGTTGCGTGTCCCCGCAACCACTTTCTTCATAAATCCATAGCCGTCCCGATCTGATCAATCGGGGCGGTTCTTTGCGTTTGCGAGGAACGCCGACTTTCATCTCCGGTCGTCGCTCTCCTCGATGCGCCGAGATTCCCGGCGACACGTTCGACTGTGTAGCCGTGATGCGCGTCCCCATAGCCTATTCGGACCGGCCGGCGGAACGAACGGCACGTGTCCTGAATTTTGGAGGATGCAACTCTTGCCTTCCCTATCATGACTCTTCTCGTCCAGCCGCGCCTGGTGAATGAGCCGTTCTCCGACCCTGGGCTGCTTCTCGATTTCCGCTTAGGCAGTAGGGCAATCCTCTTTGACCTCGGCGATCTGTCGGCGCTTGCGCCACGTGAGATCCTGCGCGTTTCGCACGTGTTCGTGTCGCACATGCACATGGATCACTTCAGCGGGTTCGATCGCCTGCTCGGGGTGTCGCTCTACCGTGACAAGCAGGTCCATATCATCGGCCCGCCGGGACTGGCGGATGCCGCTGAGGCCAAGCTGCGGGCCTACACGTGGAATCTCCTCAACGAGCAGTCGCAGGACTTTACGATCTTCGCCTCTGATTGGACGGAAGAAGGCTTTGCCACTGCAGCCGCCTTTCGGGCGCGCAGGGCTTTCGCGCGGGAGAATTGGCAGAACCCGGACACTCAGTTCCCCCTGGACGATCCGGAGTTCACGATCGAAGCCGTCACGCTCGATCATGGGATTCCTTGCCTGGCCTTCGCCTTCCAGGAAAAGCTGCGGGTCAACGTGCACAGGTCGCGTCTGGAAGAGCTTGGTCTTCCTGTCGGACCTTGGCTCACAAACGCCAAGCGGGCGGTGCGACGCGGCGCTGATGCGGCCACGGAGTTCACGCCGATTGCAGGCAGGAAGGTAACGCTTGGGGAACTGCTGCGGGATCGGGCGCTGGTCTGTGGGCCGGGTCAACGCATCGCCTATGCAACCGATTTAGCCTTCGGTCCAGAGAACGTCACGCGTCTCTCTAAGTTGGTGCGCGGCGCCGATCAGCTTTTCATCGAAGCCGGATTCCTGGAGGAAGACCGAGACCTCGCGGCGTCGAAGAAGCATCTGACCGCCGCGCAGGCAGGCGCGATCGCCAGGCAAGCCGGTGCTATCTGCGCCCACCAGATACACCTTTCGCCTCGGTATCTCGGACGTGAGGACGAGCTGCGGACCGAATTCGAAGCCGGATTTCTCGGAGGTTCCGTGACAGCGAGCTAAGGCTCGTTCCCCTTGTAAGGCCCCGACTAAGAACAAACTCAGCCAGAATGCGGCCCAGGTCCGACTAGAGCATGAGGCCGTAGGTTCCTGGTGACGCTAATCTATGCGGGGTATCGCATCTTCTGCGTACTTTCCCGCGGCCATAGCAGGCGGCAGAATGGGGTTTGTGCTGTGCCAGGTAGGAGTCCACCGATCAGGCAAATTTCCCCACATGTTGAGTTGTCCCAGAGCATCGAACAGCCCGAGGTACTGATAATAGCTCACCCCATCGACATTCGTCGCGATCGGACAGCCAAGTGTCACAACACGAAGTGCATGGGTCCGCTCCGGAGCTAACGACCGGATCGCGTTCCCGATCTGCAGTGCTCCCTTGCTATGTCCGACCAAAAGCTTGAATGGCGCCTCCCGATAGGCGAGGAGCGCGTGCAATACATCCGACGAACCTGAGCCTCGACGAAAGACCGGCGCGCCGTGGACGGTCTTGGCGTCACGCGTCGAAGCCGATAATCGGCGGCCAATGCTGGCGGTTTGCGGCGCGACATTCGCTAGGCTGTTTTGGATCAAGCTCTTGGCATGCAAATAGTCGTAGAGGCCGAAACCAAACCAACCACCAAGCGCCTGAAGAATGACGTCCGCCATGCCGTATCCCGGCACGATGGCGAGGACGGGCTTTTCGAGCGCAAGCGAGATGTCCCACGCGAGCGCCGCACTTCCAAGCGCCGAGCTCCCGACTCCCGTGATTGTCGCAATCTCAACGTCGCGCGTTTCCTGGTAGGGCGAGGAGAGGAACAACTCTACGTTCGTGTATTTGTGCACGTAAGGCGCTGTCGTCGCATCTATGAGCAGGAGCGAGCCCTCCGGGTTAGTGAGGGCGTCGAACTGGACTATGCGAGAGGGGGCCTTTTCGCCACGAGCGCTCATGGGAGCGTCCTTTTCTGTGAGTTGGGCGGTCAGGGTCGGCACATCATAGAAAATGGCGTCGAGCGCCGTGTTGAACAAACGACAGGCCCGGATGGCAGGCTCAATGAACTGAGGCGGCGGCTCAAACAAATTGAGAAAGGTCAGCTCCGACTGGGTCGGCAGGTTGTCGCCGATCGGCATGATCAAGCCCTCGTCACAATCTCCATCGAACCTTACCATTGTCTCTGTTGCGGTGCAGCATAAATTGGGATTCGATTGCGGGAAATCAGATGGCGAGGGGCCATCATCAGATGGCTTTCGGCTGGAGCCAAACATCGACGCTTCTGGATCTGATGCTGTCGAACTGCTAGTGAAATCGTAGCGAAGTTCTTCAGGAAAGCAAGATTTACTTGTAGAAACACATCGAGATCGACTCCAATACCGTCGAGCGGTCGATCCGCCCTCGCGCTCAACCGGAAGAACGCCCTCTTTGCCGGCTCTGACGGCGGCGCCGAGCATTGGGCGGTGATCGCTTCGCTGATCGAAACCTGCAAGCTGAACAACGTCGAGCCGCTCGGTTACCTAGCCGACGTGCTCACGAGGATCGTCAACGGCCACCCGAATAGCCAGCTAAACGAGCTCCTCCCTTGGGCCTACATCACACGGCAGCCTGTCCTCGGCACCGCAACCTGAGAACAGGTAGCACGGTCGACTGGATCAGTCTCAGCCCCAACATTCAGCCGCAATTGCCGAGCAGCAACGGGGCGACTTTTCGCAGAAGCGCGCTGCTTTGGCAGAAGCTCCACGTCGCCGGACCGCCAAGCTCCTTGACGGCAGAGTCGTCTACCACGGACTCTAAGGTCACGAGGTGGAACGAATGTGCTTCCCGTGCATCCTTCGCTTTGCCCACATGGCGCAACATTTCATGCCCCGGAATGTTCAAAACCAGCATGACAGTTGCTTCCGGGTGGCAGTAGTGTGGGTCATATCCGATGCCGAGCAGCAGGGACGCAGATCGATCAACTTCAACCTCGCCTGTTTCTTCTCTTAGCTCCCGTTCCGCCTCAGCAAACAGATCTATCGGACCATCTTCGTCTTGCGCGTCGGCATACCCGCCGACGAAGTACAGAGCCCCGGGATTCTGCTCGGCATCGAGCGCTCGTTTCGTAACGAGCACATGTCCATCATTGCTGAGAGCCACAATCGTGATACCCATCGGATCGGCGCGGCTGGCATTCGGGAAGCGGCCTTCAAATCCAGGATCCCTGCTTGCCACGTATGCCGAGAAGGCGGTGCGCTGGAATCGCAGATCGATGTGACCGTCACTCACTATCACGGAATGCAGGCGAACAAGCGAGCCGTCGAAAGCCTTGGGATGACTATCCTGGAACCTATTCCAGGTTTCCTGCCGATACTTTTCAATCTGATCAGGAAACGAGAATGCTCCAAAAACATTGGCGGTAACTTGGTCGGGCCGAAAGGCACCGGATGTCAGGAGCTTACTGCGTGTGTCCGTAGGCATAGTTGATCCTCTTGTGCCACCCCGGTGCTCATTCCAGCGCAGGTTCTCGACATTTATCAGATCGACCACGGCAGGATCGCAAATGGCCAAGCGAATAGTTAGGTCTCCTGCCCTGGGCTTACACCCTTGCGTCCGACCTCTCACACCGTGGCCTGTAGACGCGCGGTTACCGTCTTGTTGCTTGCGTCGAAGCTCTTCCTGCCTGACAAGCTGATGGCGGTTGCGGGAGTAGCGATCGTCCGGGAAAGAGACTTTCGCGATGCGATCAGCACGGAAAGAACGATAGTTCTAACGCAGTCGTAGCGCCCCCGGCAACAAACCGCCGACCGGCTTCCGCGCCGCCGCCTGATTATGCTCACCCAGTCGGTCGCGATCGCGCTCGCAGTTTACTACCGGGCGGTCATGGTGCTGGGGGAGGAGCGCCGATCCGGGCCATTCTAGCGGTGGTGGCGGGGCCCGGCCGACGCGCGGGCACATCCACGCGGTCGTCAGGACGCCGAATGGCAACGACGGCAAGGAACTTGCTGCGCCAGCACCACGAAGCACACGCCCATGATCCAGGGTCGGCCACCGCCAACCGTTCGGAATAAGAGTTGCTCGACATCGTACCCAAAGGCTCAACGAAACATGAACTTCCGAGTCGGAACGCTTGAGAGGGAAGAGGATTCCAATTGACTATTCGGGGGTTAACCTGTCGCGTCCCCTCGACCCGGCTCCCTCGCATGTTCCGCCAACTGCTTCAATTGCTCGGCTTACCCGCACTGCAATGCTGCTGGATGAAGTCCGACAGGAAGGTTGAAGCGTGAACGCACCTCCGATGCACAGCGATCGCCTGAGGCACTTTCGAGAATGTCCCCTCAACAACGCGGAAACCTGGATTCTCTTCGCAGAAACGTGAAAGGGACTCGGTCAAGCCCGCGGCCGCATCGCACTGGGAGGATACAAGCATGTCCAGGGCGGAGGCGGGATTTTCGGTATGGAGGAGGATTGCATTTCTAACCTGTCGCTCAAGCTGCTTTGTATACGCAGCGGTTTTGGAGGCGGCAATGCGCACCCCTTCGACGTCGACATGCCCCACGCTGCCTAGCGGGCTACTGTCTGACACCAGAAAGCTGGCGGTTACCGTGGTATAGGGGGGCGAGAAGGAGAACCTGTCGGCACGTGACGGATCGGAAGCAATGAATGCAACGTCCCACTCGTTGCCTTCGGCAGCCGCAAGAATGTCAGCGGCCGATCCGTATCGAACCAGCGACAAACAGCAGTCGAGTTCTGCCGCAAGTGCGATCGCGATCTGCGCGCTCGGCCCTGTTAGAACGCCTGTCACTGGATCGAGTTGGACAAGTGCGGCATTCGACATGTTGACCGCCGCTCTGATGACTCCCGTCGGTGCGATTTCAGTGAGGAGTTCATCACGTTCCGGCATCGCGCTACGTTCCTTGCGATGCAAATCGTGCCGCGAGTGCTTCCGATCCCCTCGCCAGAACAGCGACATCGACACCAACGGCAGTAAATAGTGTTCCCAGTGAGATGCACCGTGCCGCGAACTTCTCATCCGGGGTAAGAATGCCCGCAGGCTTGCCCAACGCTTTCAGGCGTTCAATCGCGTCGACGATTGCATCGACCACCTCCGGGTGGCTCGGTTGGCCCCTGTGTCCGAAACTCGCTGCAAGGTCTGCCGGTCCTACGAATACGCCATCCACTCCCTCTACCGAGGCAATCGACTCGAGGTTGCCAAGCGCTTCCCGCGTCTCAACTTGCAGCAACAGGCAAATTTCCCGTTCCGAATTTTGCGCATAGTGCGCAACTCGGCCGAAACGAGTGGCGCGCGTCAGGGCAGAAACACCACGAATTCCATCCGGAGGATATCGCACGGCCGCGACTGCGGCCTTCGCCTCTTCCGCGTTCTGAACGTAGGGAATGAGCAGTGTCTGAACGCCAATATCCAGGAAACGTTTGATGAGAACGGGGTCGTTGATGGCCGGGCGGACGACTGGGGAAACGTCGTATGGTGCGACCGCTTGCAATTGTGGCAGGACGGTCAGAACGTCACCCGGAGAATGTTCCGTGTCGAACAGGAGCCAATCGAAACCTGAAGGCGCGACGATTTCCGCGGCGTAGTTTCCCGGCAGGCCACACCACAGGCCGATCTGACTTTGACCAGCAAGGAGCTTCCGCTTGAACCGATTGACAGGATGTTCCATCTGGCACCTCACACGAACGACACGCCGATGGAGCCAACAGGGCCATAGTCGGCCTGGATGACATCACCTTTCGCGATATCGACAGGACGCGTGAAGGAGCCGGCCAGGACTATTTGTCCCTTCTTCAGGCCACCGCCCACAGCATGAAGTTTGTTGACCAGCCACGCGATGCCGGCTGCCGGATGTCCCATGATCGCCGCCGACACGCCCGATTCCTCGATGATGCCGTTCTTGGAAAGAGTCGCTCCGACCCAACGGATATCGATGTCCATCGGGCGAATTATACGGCCGCCAACGACGAGGGCGCCGAAGGCTGCGTTGTCCGCAATGGTGTCGGTGATCGCTCGAGGGACTTCGGTCCGGTAGTCGATAATCTCGAGCGCCGGGACAACGAACTCGGTCGCGCGCATGACGTCATAGATCCTGGTGCCGGGCCCGACGAGATCCTCACCCATAACAAAGGCCAGCTCGACCTCGAGGCGCGGCTTGATAAACAAGTCAGCCCTGATCTGCGCTCCGTCGTTGTAAAGCGCATCGTCAAGAATGCAGCCGTAGTCCGGCTCCGTCATTTTCGAAGCCATCTGCATGGCGCGTGACGTCAGGCCGATCTTATGCCCGACGATCCGTGCGCCCTTGGCCACCCTCGCCTCCGCCCATAAAGCCTGAATCCGGTAGGCGTCCTCGAGTTCGAGGTTCGGGTAGGTCTCGCTAGGTTGAATGATCGGCTTCCGCTCGATTTCAGCTTTGAGCAGCGCGTCTGCCGCGGCCCGGCGTTCTTCTTCGGTGATCATATCGTTTGCTCTGCTGATCGTGATTTATTTGATCGGGGGACGCGGCAAAACGGCTTCGCCGGGCTCCATGACATAGGTGTAGTCGAGCGAGAACCACGGACCAGGAATATCCGCTTCGGTCGGATGGGGCTCCTCATGACGAATGAAGTCGCCGGTCAAGGCTGCCGTGACACCGAACTGAACATCGGAGTCGATGTTCGGGTCGCTGGGGTCGAAGACCTGGGAAATCAGCGTCTTGTATCCATGCTTGAAGATCAGTGCGTGCAGGTGCGCTGGTCGGTACGGATGGCGTCCCTGAGCTTTGAGCAGGCGTCCGACCACGCCATCGACCGGTATCGGATACCCGACCATCTTGACGGTCCTGAACCAGAACCGACCTTGCTCGTCGGTCATGAATTTGCCGCGCAAGTTCATCTCGGCCTGGTCCGGGTCCTGGTTTTCATAAAGACCGACGGGAGATGCATGCCAGACGTCCACTTCGGCGCCGGCAATTGGCTTACCG
This sequence comes from Mesorhizobium sp., assembly GCA_004020545.1. Taxonomy (GTDB): domain Bacteria; phylum Pseudomonadota; class Alphaproteobacteria; order Rhizobiales; family Rhizobiaceae; genus Mesorhizobium. The sequence goes on from SAQE01000064.1 coordinate 8,667, forward strand.
TCGCGGTCAACGACCTTGGCATGCACGAACAAGGGAGTGCCCGGCGTCTCGGATCGGATGATCGACCCGCCATTTTCGACTCGCGGAGAGTTGAGGCGCCAGAATGGGCCCAACAGCGACTGGGAGGTCTCAGTCTGTCCTCTGTCGCCATTGTTCAGCAGGCAGACGAGTGAAGACACGCCAAGAGAACCGGCCATCAGCACAAACTCGTTGTGGTGATCAGTATGCAGCTTCCCGATCTCATTCAGCATGGCTGTCGCCTCCCGAAACTCGACCTCCGTCAGTCGAACCTCGCGCACGAAGGCATGAAGATGCGTGACCATCGCCACGAGGATTTCTCGCAGGCGGGGGTCTTCAGTGCGATTCATCACAGCGAGGACGGCTGGGGTCAGATCGCTTGCAGTTTTGATCACCATGTGGGCTACCTCCCGATTTCCCCGACTATCCAAATAATCGATTATCTGTCAAGGCCGCCGCCGTGCATTCTCGCGGCTCCGAGAAGCCGAGAGGAACAGGATTTCGACATACAGTGCATTGATTTGATTATGTTTTGTTTTCATAAAAGAAGCTAAGGCTTGGTTTTTTTGCAAATTTCAGCGCACTCAAGTTGACAGGAATAATCGTTTATTATATTGATCATCGACGATTAGTTCGGGGAGCCTTGGGAGGAACAATGGTACCGCATGACGACGGCGCATTTGCTCCGACGACAGAAGATGCTCCATCGTCTTCTGGCTTTCTCGATGACGGCAAAAACACAATTGGGAGCCAGCTTGCATCCCGTCTCCGTGAGGCGATCATCTCCGGCGAGCTTCAGGCCGGCAGCAAGATCAATCTCGACAAGGCGCGCAAGACGTTCAACGTGAGCCTCAGTCCGCTGCGTGAAGGGTTGGCGCGGCTGATATCGGACGGTCTAGTGGAGTTCGAGGACAATCGCGGCTACCGCGTTTCATCAATTTCCTTGGCCAATCTGGAAGAGATCACCACCCTGCGCGAAGAGTTTGAAGTCTTTGCGCTTCGCGAGTCCATGCGGCTCGGCGATGTGGAGTGGGAGGGCAACGTCATGCGCGCGCTGCATCGCCTTAACCGCACCGAGCGCGACGCGGCTCGGCCGGAGACACTGGAGCGCTGGGAAGAGCTCCACCGCGAATTTCATCTGACACTCATCTCTGGCTGCGGGAAGCCGATCCTGCTCCATTTCTGCAGCCTGCTGCTTAATCTTAACGACCGTTATCGCCGGGTGTTTCTGACCCGCACGTCGGGTGACCGCAACGTCAGCCAGGAGCATAGTGAGATCGCTCAAGGAGCCGTCGCGCGGGATCTGGACTATGCGTGCGATATGTTGCGTCAGCATATCCACCGCACGGGAACCAACCTGCGCAATCACCTCGCGACAAAGGGGACCTTGTGATGACCGTCGCGACGCCAAGACCGGGCCTTGAACTGGGCGTGGCGCATTTTTCATCCATCGCGCTGCCGCCCAAGGAATTCGCCGTGATAGCTGCTCGGGCGGGTTTTGCGTCGATAGGGCTGCGTCTGCACCCCGCCTTTCCCGGAGCCCCTTTCTACGAGTTGCCGGTGGGCAGCCACAGTGCCCAGGAGTTCAAGACAGTTGCCGATGGCGAAGGCATCAAAGTGTTTGATATCGAGTTCTTCGTGATAGACGAGAGCTTCGTTGCTGCCTCCCATGAGGCGACCGTGGCAGCCGCTGCGACCATAGGTGCGCGCCGGCTGAGTGTTTGCGGCGATGATCGAGACGGCGGCCGTCTTGCTACAAACCTGTCTGAGTTTTGCGCCCTCGCGGCGCGATATGGCATGTCAGTCGACGTCGAAAACATGGGCTGGCGGACGGTAAGGACCTTTCGCGATAGCGTAGCGGTCTTGAATGCCTGCGGAGCAGAGAACGCCGGTGCCCTTGTTGACGGGATTCACTTCTTCCGAAACGGAGCCTCGATCGACGAGCTTCGCGCAAATGCAGGGAAGGTAAAACACGTCCAGCTTTGCGACGTCCGCGGTCCTGCGCCCAAAACATCGGACGCAATGATCGCCGAGGCGAGAAGCGGCAGGTTCGCTCCTGGAGAAGGCGAACTCCCATTGAAGGACCTCTGTGCGGTAACCGAATACGGCGCTGCTATCTCGGTCGAAGTGCCACTCGTCGGGTCGGTCGACCCGGAGGCACATTTAAAACATCTGCATGCCAGCGCACTGGGAATTTTGAAACCGGATCACTGATCCGGCGCCGACGCGGCTTAGGCCGGTCAGGAGGAGGAAGTCTTACATGCGGTATACGTTCGATTTCGGTGCGGTCCTCGACCGCGCCCCGGAATTGCTATGGGGTTCGCTTGGAACGCTTGGCCTTGCGTTAGCTGGGATGCTCCTCGCACTCGTCATCGGGATCCTGGGCGTCGTTGCAAGGAGTTCCAAGAGCGAGATCACGCGGGCTGCGGTGATCGTGTTCGTCGAGGTTGTGCGTAATACGCCATTCCTGGTGCAGATCTTCTTCATATATTTTGCCCTTCCTCTCATGGGCATCCGCCTCAATCCGACCGTCACGGCGATCATTGCCCTCGGCATCAATGGTGGGGCCTACGCAATCGAGATCATCCGAGGCGGGATCGAGAGCGTTTCGCGCGGCCAGATCGAGGCAGGTTTCGCACTTGGTCTTCACAAGGCGGACGTCTTCCGGCTCATCGTGCTCAAGCCGGCGCTGCGGGCGATTTATCCCTCGCTCACAAGCCAGTTCATCATGCTGACACTGACAACGTCTGTCTGCACGTCGATCGCCGCCTACGAGCTGACCTCGGCCGCTCAGCGCATTGAGTCTGACACCTTCCGCAGCTTCGAAGTCTATTTCACGGTGACCGCTATCTACCTGGTCATCTCAAGCCTGATGATGGGCCTCTTTGCGCTCATTTCTCGCCACTACTTCAACTACCCGACGCGATAGGAAGCAGCCATGGGTCCCATCGGAGAAGATCAATTTTTCTTTTTGATGCAGGGTTTGAAATGGACCGTGCTGCTTGCGATCGTGGGCTTCATCGGTGGGGGGATATTCGGAATCCTGATCGCGCTCCTGCGCACCTCGAAGAACAAGGTCGCCCGGACGATCACCGCAGGGTATATCGGCGTCTTCCAGGGCACACCCCTTCTAATGCAGCTCTTCGTTGTCTATTACGGCGTTGCGCTGTTGGGCATCGACGTTAACGCGTGGATCGCGGTCGCAGTCGCCTTCACGCTCCATGCCAGCGCCTTCCTGGGCGAGATCTGGCGCGGCTCCATCGAGGCTGTGCCGAAGGGCCAGACGGAAGCCGCCAACGCCCTCGGTCTGCATTATGTCTCGCGGATGAAAGACGTCATTCTGCCGCAGGCCCTGAAAATTTCGATGCCGGCCACGATCGGCTTCCTTGTCCAGCTCACCAAGGGCACGTCGCTGGCAGCAATCGTCGGCTTCATTGAACTGACTCGCGCCGGCCAGATCATTTCAAACCAGACCTATCGTCCGCTGCTCGTCTTCGGGATTGTCGGTGCAATCTACTTCATCATTTGCTGGCCGCTCTCCCATGCGGGAAGTGGCCTCGAAAAACGGATGGCGAAAGCTGCCCGCTAACCGCTTCGCTCGAAGCAAAACTCTTGAGGAGGAGAATAAGCATGCATAACAGTCGTAGGATTTTTCTCGGACTTGCACTGGCAACTATTGCCTTCGCAACCGTTGGTACTGCCGCCGCCTCTGCGGCAACTGTAGAGGAAATCAAGGCAAAGGGCACGCTCGTGGTCGGCATCCAGGGCGACAATGCGCCATGGGGGTTCGTCAACACAAGCGGCGTGCAGGACGGCTTCGACGCTGACGTCGCCAACCTTTTTGCCAAGGAATTAGGCGTGAAGGTTCAATTCCAGCCGCTCGCCGTTGCCAACCGAATTCCGGCGCTTACCACCGGCAAAGTCGACATCCTGTTCGCAACGATGGCGATGACGGAAGAACGCGCGAAAGCAATTCAATACAGCAAGCCTTACGCCGCCAACACGATTTCGCTTTATGCTGCCAAGTCCGACACGGTTACGAAGCCTGAAGACGTTGCCGGATGGGAGATCGGCGTTCCGAAATCCAGTTCGCAGGACAAGGCAGTAACGAACGCCGTCGGATCCACCGCAACGGTTCGCCGCTTTGATGACGACGCCGCAACCATCCAGGCTCTGGTCTCCGGACAGGTAAAGGCGGTTGGCGGCAACCAGTTCTATGGTCAGCGTCTGGATGCGGCGAGTGCCGGCACGTACGAGCGCAAGATTAACTTTTTGACGACCTACAACGGCGTCGGAACCCGTCTCGGCGAGAAGGACTGGAACGAAGCCGTCAACGCCTTCATCGACAAGATCAAGGCCAATGGTGAGCTTGCCGCCATCACGAAGAAGTGGATGGCGATCGATCTGCCGCAGTTCCCGGAATCCATTCCGAACATCCCGTTCACCGTGAAGTAAAGCCCAAATGGAGGGTTCCGTGCTCAATTCAGCAAAAGATCAACCGACGCTGATTTCCCTTGAGGACGTGCAGAAGTGGTACGGCACTTTCCATGCCTTGAAATCCATCAGTCTGTCGGTTCGCAAAGGCGAAAAAATCGTCCTCTGCGGGCCGTCAGGCTCCGGGAAATCAACGTTAATCCGCTGCATCAATGCCCTCGAAACGATCGAGGAAGGCAAGATCGTCGTCGAGGGTCAGGTACTGGACGGAAGCACCAAATCCATCGATGCTGTACGTCGCGAAGTGGGAATGGTCTTCCAGAGCTTCAATCTCTTCCCCCACATAACCGTACTTCAGAACTGTACCCTCGCCCCAATGCGTGTTCGAGGCACAAGCCACGCTGACGCAGAGCGACTGGCTCGAAAATATCTCGAGCGCGTTCGAATCCTTGACCAGGCGGACAAATATCCCGCGCAGCTGTCGGGCGGACAACAACAACGCGTCGCCATCGCCCGCGCGCTCTGCATGGAGCCGAAGGTCATGCTCTTCGACGAACCGACCTCTGCCCTCGATCCCGAAATGGTGAAAGAGGTGCTCGACACCATGATCGGGCTCGCCCGTGACGGCATGACGATGATCTGTGTCACGCACGAAATGGGGTTTGCCCGTCAGGTCGCTGACCGCGTCATCTTCATGGACTCCGGAGAAATCGTCGAAGAGGCCGAACCGGAGGTCTTCTTCCAGTCTCCCGAGCACCAGCGCACGAAAACCTTCCTCGGTGAAATCCTGGCCCATCACTGACTTTCGCAAGCGATGCCAATGCACGACAAGAAATTCCTCGTGGGACTGATCGGTGCCGACATCCAAATGTCAAAGTCCCCGGCCCTCCACGAAACGGAGGGGCGACGCCAAGGCCTTGATTACCGTTACGAGCTTCTCGACTTCGCCGAGCGAGGCCTTCCCGCCTCCGCGCTGCCGGACCTCCTAGACGAGGAAGAGCAGCGCGGTTTTGCCGGCAGCAACATTACACATCCGTGCAAGCAGACGGTGATCGCCCACCTCAATCGCCTTTCCGAGGATGCAAAGATGCTCGGTGCGGTCAACACCGTGGTCTTCCGCAACGGCGAAAGGATCGGCCACAACACTGATTGGTACGGTTTCTACGAGAATTTCCAGCGCGGCCTTCCGGACGTCGCGAAGTCGCATGCCGTCCTGCTTGGCGCCGGCGGTGCCGGTGTCGCCGTGGCGCATGCCGCCATCAAGCTCGGTATTGAGAGATTATCGATCTTTGACCAGGATGCAAAACGGGCAGAAACCTTAGCTCGGCAGTTGAACGATCGGTTCTTGAGGGATTGCGCGCGTGCCACGACGAATGTCGGCAGCGCCCTGCGCTCCGCGGACGGCCTCATCCACGCGACGCCGACGGGTATGAAGAGCCATCCTGGTTTGCCGATCGATCCGGAATGGCTTCTGCCACGGCATTGGGTCGCCGACATTGTCTATATGCCGCTCGTCACAGAGCTCCTTGCTCTCGCCGAAAGAAAAGGCTGCCGGACCCTTCGGGGCGGCGGCATGACCGTCTACCAGGCAGCAGCGGCTTTCGAATTGTTCACCGGGATAGCACCCGACGCAGAGCGCATGTCCCGTCACTTTATGGACCTATGCCGCCTGTCCGCTTGATGGGGAGATCCCAAATGCCGCATATCATCATCGATTATAGCAGGGGCGCAGGCGAGCATGTAGCCATGGACCGACTGACGCTGACCGTGCATCGCTGCGTTCGCGATGGCGGCCTTGTGAAACCTTCCGCCGTGCGCACGCTTGCGCGGGAGGCGACATACTCCTGCGTGGGCGATGAACATGTCGATCATCATTTCATCCAAATCATCGTGCGGATGGCACCGGGTCGTACTGCAGAGACCAAGCAGAAGCTTCTTACTGCCGTTCTCGAGGCCGCGCGGACGATCGCCGCGCCTGCTCTCGATGCTGGAAGGCTCGGCTTGCGCGCAGATCTCTACGAGTCGGACCCTGATTTTGCTGTTCAAGCAATCGCGTTCGTCTGACCAGAACAGCGTGCTCAAGAAGGACACTATACTATGAGCCTGATCTACGTTCTCAATGGACCAAACCTCAATCTGCTTGGCAAACGCCAGCCACATATCTACGGGCATGAAACGCTCGCAGACGTAGAGGCGGACTGCCGCAAGCTGGCAGCCGAACTCGGCCATGAAATCCGCTTTCATCAGAGCAACCGGGAATACGAGATCATCGATTGGATTCATGAGGCGCGCGAGGACGGTGCGGGCATCGTCATCAATCCGGCGGCCTTCACCCATACCTCACTCGCCATCCTTGACGCTCTGAACACATTTGAAGGGCCTGTGATCGAGATCCACATCTCCAATGTGCACAAGCGCGAAAGCTTCCGACACCATTCGTTCGTTTCGCACCGCGCGGACGGCGTCATTTGCGGCCTTGGAACGGAAGGATACCAGCTTGCCATCCGACGCGCGGCGACAATGATCAAGGCGGCGGGCAAGGGCTGAGGAGACCATGACCCAACGGGTTAAGCTGGCCGTAGTTGGGGCAGGCCTCATCGGTAAGCGCCATATTCAGCACGTCCTGGCCGAGCCCTCGGCGCAACTCAGTGCCGTGGTCGATCCCACGCCGGTTGGCGAGACCATTGCCAAGGAAGCCAGCGTGAAGTGGTTTCCAAGCTTCGCGGACATGATTGCCGCAGACCGACCTGATGGGATCATCGTGGCTACGCCCAACCCGGCTCACGTCCAGAACGGGTTGGAAGCCGTTGAAGCCGGCATTCCCGCACTCATCGAGAAGCCTATCGCCGACGACATTATATCCGGGGAAAAGCTGATCGCAGCGGCTGAGGCAAAAGGTGTTCCTCTTTTGACCGGTCATCACCGCCGACACAATCCGGTGATGCAGAAGGCAAAGGAAATCATCGAAAGCGGAAAGCTCGGCCGCGTTCTTGTTGCCAATGCGATGTTCTGGCTATTCAAACCCGACGACTACTTCGACATCTCGTGGCGTCGTGAGCGCGGTGCGGGGCCGGTTTTCCTCAATCTCATCCACGATGTCGATAATCTGCGCTACCTTTTCGGCGATGTGGCTGCGGTTCAGGCACGCGAGTCCAACGCGGTGCGCGGCAACGCAGTTGAGGAAACGGCTGTGATCCTGATTGAGTTCAAGAATGGAGTGTTGGGAACTGCGACAGTCTCGGACGCGGTGGTCGCACCGTGGAGCTGGGAGATGACAACCGGAGAGAATCCGGCTTACCCCAAAACCGAGCAATCCTGTTACATGATCGGAGGAACGCACGGGTCGCTGGCTGTTCCGTCGCTCGAGGTCTGGCGCAATCCTGGTAAACGGAGTTGGTGGGAACCATTTGACCAAACGCGTATCGAGGTCGACGACGAGGACCCGCTCGTTCTGCAGATCAGGCAATTCTGCAAGGTGATCCGCGGAGACGAACCGCCGCTTGTCAGCGGGTGTGAGGGGCTCAAAACCTTGAGGGTAGTCGATGCGGTAAAACGCTCGGCGGCAACGGGAGAACGTATCGAGTTGAACTGACGCCTGAGTAATGTGACCGCCTGCTCGCCCTTCGCGTCTCCTTGCATCCGATGCGATGAGAACGCCGGCTCAACTCCGATGTTAGGCATCGCGCTTCTGGCGGAGGAAATCGTCGCCGCCGCTCTGTCTTCGCCGCCATCGAAACGCGCCTGCTTCGGCAAGACGCAACGCTTCATCGAATTTCTGGGTGACTGCTTGAAGCCGACTTAAGGCAGAAATCAACGTCCCCCTTGACGTACCTTTATGGACCGGATCTTTGCGGCGGCCAAAGCCGTGCTCGAACAAGACGGAATCTCGGGAGTCACCATCCGCAAGGTGGCGCAGAGCGCGCAGATGTCGACGATGTCGCCCCGATGCCGCGAACGGGGCCATGCTAGCAGGTGTGCCGGCGGGCGACTTCGGCATCGACGGCTAACAGCATGCGCGAATGGCCATCATGCGCGGCGTCGAAAACGAATTCGCCATGATGCGTCCCGCACACCATGGCCTGGTGATCGCCAGCGATGCGCAAGGCCGTGTCGTCGCCATGAAGGAGGTTGCGCCGACTGGCCTGACCATGGTGGTCACGGACCTTTCGCTCGGCCCCGGGCCGACGCTTTACACGCGGATCGGCGATCTCTTCGCGAGGTTGTGCGTCGCCTCAACACTTTCGATCGCCATTCTCTCGATGTTGAAACGTCGGCGCGCAGTCACGGCTGTCCCTGCGCAGGCCTGATGCCGCCACCGGTTGCACGAGGTTCGGAGATCGAACCGACCCTTAAACTTGCTGGTCCCGTGATCGTCGACAGGACGTTGAACGCTCGCGCAGTCGCTGGATCAGCCGACCTGCTCGACGGTCAACGCGCCTTTGAGGAGCGGCTTCAAAAGCGACTTTGCTGAGACCGAATGAGCGTGATCCATCGATCCAGGGTCCAAATGATCGTATTGATTTAGTCGGTTATGACGGTATTTTATTGGAGGGTTTGATTCGACCTCCGCCGTTCAAGGTGCCCGCGAAATGGCCGATAGGTGTCGATAGCTCACAGAATTTTTTCTGTCCGACCGTTGCCAAAAACCCAGTAAAATCAACGGGCTAACTTTTTGACAGCCTGATTTCCGGCGCTGGGAACGGCGAAGGCCACCTTGCTGACGGACACGGCGCTTAAACATCTGAAATCTAAGGCAAAAGATTACAGGATCGCGGACCGTGACGGTATGTACGTCCTGGTCAAAAGCTCGGGCGCGCTGACCTTCCGGTACGACTACCGAATGAACGGCCGTCGCGAGACCCGTGACGCTCGGCCAATACGGGCCTGACGGCATGACACTCGCCAGAGAATTGTGTCTGGATGCGCGTCGCATGGTGGGGGAGGGAATCTCGCCCGCGCAGGAGAGGCAGCGACAGAAGCGCCGCCTGAAGGAAGCCAAGAGCTTCGGTGAGTTCGGCGAGCGCTGGTTCAAGGAAGCGCGGATGGCCGACAGTACACCTGCCATGCGCCGGGCGACCGGCGACTGGCGCAATCCGGCCCAACGCATCGGGATCCGGTTGACCATCGCCTTGCGTATGGCTGTTTCTGTCGACGCAACTATCGTCTAATTCCGTTGGCCGTTCTGCAGCCCGGGCGGTTCCGTAAAGGGCTGGCCAAGGTGAACGGACTGAGGCGGCAGGGCGCCAGAGGTTGAGAAGGGCTCCACTGGCGAAACCTCGCCGCCCGCGGGCACAGCGCCATCCGGGAACTGCTGTGCGGCCATTTCCTGCGTCCACACGGCGAGGACACTTTGCTGGGTTGCCTCGGCAACGATGCAGTAGCCTCTGGGGTCGAGGATCGAAAGCACGGCGTGATCGTCGTTTCGCGCCAGGCGGAAGGCGCGGTCGACCACGTCAAGGCAGGCGGCCAATTGCCGGGCGTCTGCAAGGCGAGTGTTGCGCAGCATGTCGGAAAGTCGGAAAGCCTCGAGGCCCCGCTCGGCGATGTTTGTTCCCTTTCGACCCAGCTCGAAGAAGACGCTGACGACAGGGAGCATGCCGCGGATCGAAGCGTAGATTGCCATGGCCTCCTGCGGATTGCAGGCGGCCAGATGCGGCGAGTCAGGCAGACCTGGTTCCGCCGACGGAACGAGCCCCAGCGAATGGGCGACCTCATGTTCCAGCCATTGCCGCACTTCCGGCGGAGCGGTTCGGATCTGTTCGGGGCTTAAGGTGATACCGACCATTTTGGCGTCTCCCGTTGTCTGCTTGCAGCATCAAGACAGCTTGGGGGCGCAACGACCTTGATCCGTGTCAAGTCCGGCAGGAGGAGCCCAGCCGAACCGGGGGCCACCTGGGTGCTCAGTTCACAAAAGCGAGAAATGCGAACCCAGGAAGACGAGGAACTGGCCGGTGATCAGGGGAACTCTCAAGACGGGGCCGGCCTCTCCGCTGCCCTGGACTGGTTGTCCGCGCACGCACGGATGCGCCTTCAGCACATCCCTCCAGATGGTTGGAAAATCCGATCCCTTGCTTCTTTCGGCGTTGCACGTATCGACAAGCCTCGCGACGGCTATTCTCATCAAGCAGAGTTACCTCAAATGCGTCGTTGCAGGACATATGACTGAATATGACGGGAAGAATTTGATTTCGATCAATGCATCGAAAAGAACCCTCATAACGGCACCCACGCATTTCCTTCCTTGCGGTAGCGGTGCTTCACCGCGGCCCATGCGACCCGGTGGGCGATTTCCTCTCGCTTCTGCCCGCGGTCCGCATATTCGTCCCAGGCGTTGTTGAAGGCAGCGCGATAGATTTCCCTCGCATGAAGCGGGAGATATTCGCTGATTGGCGGCGGAAGGTCCGTGATCGAGGCATATGGCATTGTTGCGCTTTCTTATTGAGGGGCCGGTGCGGGTCATCGCTAACGACATCTAAGGACTGCTGTAAGCGCAAGCTTTGATTCCGCGCAAAGACGGACCTAGGCGGCCAGGGCAGTCTGGCGGGTGACGGTCGTCGGCGTTGGGGGTTGGCTGTGGCCCGATCCGGGCCTGCTGGCGGCAGTGCGACGATCGGCCGTCACAAGGAAACGGCCGGCGCCTTCATTGGGTGGGGGAAGGCGCCGGCCTGGCGGAGCGCGCATGGGTTGGGTAAACGCGCACCGATTTCATTGGGTCTCCCGACCGTGTGAATTCGTAGCTCTGGGGCCGAAGACGGGCCGTTGGCCTGTCAGTCAGTTCGATGACGCAGATTCATTTCCCAGCGTCCTCGCGCGGGGTGATTTGCATTCCCAGAGCATTCTCGGCCGTCTGGAAAGACGTTTTCGCTTCGGCCGCATGCGTGGCGACGATCGTGTCGCCGTTCATCTCCTTCACCCGGCAAGCCTTGACGCCACCCTGACTGGGGCACTCGGAATTGCTGTGTGTCACAAGCTTGTTCCGTTACGCCATTGACGCCAATGCGTAGGCTGCACCACCACGGGCCTCTCCGTGTCGGAGGCTATCCACCTCGATCCTTCCCGACGGCACGGGAACCTCAAAGCGGCAACCTTGCCCTCTTCAATTACCGCCAACTGGAGGTCGAGACCGAAAGGCGCACTATCTATTGTTATCCAACTGTTCACTTCGGCCCCACCGATTGAGCACTCATCTATCCATGTGGATGACACGAAAACACTTACATAAGTTGGTATCTCGGCTGCTGCGCTCTGATGGAAGAGAAAGACAAGTTCGCCCGGCTATCGGAGCTTCTGGACATCCTGGACCAGAACTTCTTCCGGATTGGCGACCCCGCAGTTGAACAGAGGGCCAGAGTTAACCGTCTGCAATCGGATGGCAACGACACAGTTCTCGCGCGACGACACCTTGCGAATCTCGAAGACCTCTACGAGCTGTTCCTCCTGACAAGACGAATCGTTTCTAACGATACTGAGCGTCGGGCCTGATCCAAGACGAAGCTGGACGACAGCTTCGCCCTACGCGAACAGGTAGGCCGGATCGAACTCCGCCAGGTCACGAAGCCGCTGCGGCTGCAGGATCTCAAGATGGTGCCTGTGAAGCCTGATCAAGCCGTCCCTGCGAAGTTGCTGAAGAACGCGATTCACGTGGACACCGCTCATCCCCGTTGCGTCGGCTATTACTTCGTGAGTCAACGGCAGATCGAAGGAGTGATCTCCCACCAGTTCGACGCGTCGAAGCCGCGCATGCAACTCACAAAACAGGTGAGCGAGGTGTGTGGCCTTGTCGTGCCGTCCCATATAGGCAAGCCATATCCGCAACGTTGATTGTTCGATGAGGGCGATGTTGAGAAAGGCGCTGGCAAGCCTGGGATGAGCCACCGTGGCGGCGGCGAGAGCCGAGCGGTTGAGCAGCGTGACGCTGGCTGACGTGAGCGCGGTCACTCGGCCAACGGAACCGTGCCCCAATGCCGACAAGTCGCAAGGATCGCCGACGACAAGGAAGTCCGTTATCTGCCGCGAGCCGTCCTTGAACGAGATCGAGCGCGCGGCCCAACCGTCCGTCATAACGTGAAGATGTGATGGGCACTTGTCGGAGTCAAAGATCGTTTCGCCGCGGCCATAGGTCTTGATGCCCGTAACCGTGCTGGCCAGGGCATCTCGGTCCGCGCTGACAAGCGGCGCGCCACGCACACGGGTGATCAAAGCGTCCAGCGACAAGGGATATCTCTCTTCGAAGTCACGAAAGCAGCCGGGGACCGGAAGCATCGGACACAATCATTGCCACTGGTCGGGTGAGCGGTACTTGACAGGGATCAAACTCGTCCTGCCCAGGCGGTCTCTGCTAGCCGAAGCCATCGCCCGTTATTGCGCACTGCGCCCAGTGTTTCCTGCAATTTTGATCTTGGACAAAGCGAATGCTCATGCGGGCTGTCAAAAGCACTCCTGTTTATGACTATTCGTCAGGAGCGGACCAATGAAAACTATTATCATCGCATCGCTAAGCTTGGTGCTTGCCGGCTGCGTCAATGAAAGTCGTGAGGTCTCCGTCCCAGGTCACGCCTACAAGACCGAACGCGGATGCAAGCGCCACGAAAGCCCGTCGAAATTCGATCCTAACTGCGATTGCCCCTCGAAGGGTTACAAGGATTTCAAGCAGCCGATACCGTGTCCGCTGTAACGAAAGGGGGGCCTGCAGAATGCATAAATGCGCGGGCTTCCTTGTTTCAGCCACGCTCAATAGATCTGAAGATGGTGCAGGAGGCTTTCTACCACCTTCGCCATCAAAGTTCTTGCGCTGAGCGGGGGCCTGTGCCCGTCGCGGGGCGCGGCACAGAGGCATGGTGTCTGTGTTGACGCGGATCAAGTCGCGCGCAAGACAAGTTTCGCAACCGGACCGTCGATCTCCTGTTCACGTCGGTCGCCATGCACGCGCGGACCCGCGCTATTGGCGTCGTGCTGCGAGGCGCTTTGAGCGACAGGTCGCGCGGCCTTGCCGAAATCCACCTAGCGGCGCGCCTAGCAGACACAGCGGCCTCTTGCATCGTCAAACGCGGACGCGCCCAAGATCGACGCAGATTAGTGGCGCGCCTGGCGCGATGGCGGTGACCTGGACCGACACGGACCAGAGGATGCTCCTTCAGGCAGCCGATCAAACTCCGCAACCTGACAGCGACAGCCGGTTGGTTTCGATCAGCAGATCGGTTTCTTGCAGCAAGGAAGCGTCCATCGGTCACTCGAATTGAGCCGCGCACCTTGTGTTCGCGACAAACCCTGGCACTCCTTGACTTCGCTCAAAGTCGGAACGGCGAGCCGCGGATAGGCTCCTAACGCGGCCGAGAAGCACCGACGCCTGCTGACCCGCCACCAGAACAGTACAATTCCGCCGGAGGCGGGCATGGACAAGAAGCATAGTTTCAACATCGGCTATTTCATCCTCGCGCTGGTCCTGATGGGCCTGTTTCAGGTCTGGCTTGGCTGGCGGGATGTCGCGCAGCTCTCCTACAGCGACGTCATGCGGCTGGTCGGGGAGGGCAAGGTCGCCTCCGTGACGCTGACTGAAACGACAATCCAGGGCCAGTTCAGGGACCCACAGGACGGCAAAAGCGTCTTCGTCGCCGCACGCGTCGATCCGGCATCAGCCGAAGCCTTCGAGAAGGCCGGCGTGAAGGTATCAGGCGGCACCGACAGCAATTGGCTGACCACCATCCTGTCATGGATCCTGCCGGCGCTGATCTTCTTCGGCCTCTGGATGTTTCTTTTCCGCGGCTTCGCCGAACGGCAAGGCATGGGCGGATTGATCAACATAGGCAAGTCCAAGGCCAAGATCTATGTCGAGAGACAGACCGGCGTGACCTTCGACGACGTCGCCGGCGTCGACGAAGCCAAACTCGAGCTCAAGGAAATCGTCTCCTTCCTGAAGGACAAGGACAAATATGGCCGGCTTGGCGCGCGGATCCCCAAGGGCACTCTCCTGGTGGGGCCGCCCGGCACCGGCAAGACTCTGATGGCGCGCGCGGTGGCGGGCGAGGCGGGCGTACCCTTCTTCTCGATCTCGGGTTCCGAGTTCGTCGAGATGTTCGTCGGTGTGGGCGCGGCACGCGTTCGAGATCTTTTCGAGCAGGCAAGGCAGGCCGCGCCATGCATCATCTTCATCGACGAGCTGGACGCGCTCGGGCGAGCACGCAGCCCTTTCGCGGGCTACGGTGGGGCTGACGAGAAGGAGCAGACGCTCAACCAGCTCCTGTCGGAGCTGGACGGGTTCGATCCTCGCATTGGCATCGTGCTTCTTGCCGCCACCAATCGGCCGGAAATCCTTGATCCGGCGCTTACCCGCGCGGGGCGCTTCGATCGCCAGGTGGTGATCGACAGGCCTGACCGGAAGGGACGCGAGGCCATCCTCAAGGTCCATGTTCGCAGCGTTGCGGTGGCGCCCAGCGTGGACATCGGCGAGGTGGCAGGCATCACGCCGGGGTTCACCGGCGCGGACCTCGCCAATCTCGTCAACGAGGCCGCGATCTTCGCCACCCGGCGCAACGCCGACAAGGTGACGATGGATGACTTCACCAACGCTGTGGAGCGTATCGTCGCCGGTTCCGAGCGCAAGAGCAGGCTGCTTAATCCGGCGGAGCGTGAGAGGGTCGCCTATCACGAAATGGGGCATGCGCTTGCCGCGGCTGCGCTTGTCAAAACAGATCCCGTGCACAAGGTGTCGATCATCCCGCGCTCGATCGGCGCGCTCGGCTACACCATGCAGCGCCCGACCGACGACCGGTTCCTGATCACCCAAGGGGAATTGAGGGAGCGGATGATCGCCCTTCTGGCAGGCCGGGCGGCGGAGGATATCGTCTATGGCGAGGTCTCGACCGGGGCAGCCGACGATCTGGCCAAAGCAACGGATGTGGCACGCCAGAGCGTCACGCGGTTCGGCATGAGCCCTTCCGTGGGACAGGCCGTCCTCGAGGAACAGAAGCAGCAATGGCTGGGAGACGGGTCGCTGAACAAGCGCGACTATTCCGAGGCCACTGCCCGTGAAGTCGATCTCGCAGTTCGCCAGATGCTGGACGATGCCTACGCGGCGGCGCAGGATCTGCTCAGATCCCGGATAGCCGACCTCAAGGCAGGCGCCAGTCTGCTTCTCAAACATGAGACCATCACCCCTGACGATTTCCCGCCGCTGCGGCGCGCCACGCCGATTGTGGCCGCGACCGGAAAGACGGTGTCGGCGTGACATATCACCTGACCCGCCGGCGGGCGGTGGGCGCAATCCCCTTGGCATTTGATCACGATCAACGTCGTCGCGTGAAACAGGAGTCAGAGTTTTTCATCAAGCAAAGCGGTGTCCCTGAAACGGCGAGGTGGAAAAATGAGTGACAGCACATTGAGGCAAGACATCATCGATGAGCTGGATTTCGAGCCCAGCATCGATGCCGCTGACATTGGCGTGGCCGTCGACAATGGTGTTGTGACGCTGAGCGGTCACGTCCCGACCTATGCTCAGAAGGTCAAGGTCGAGGAGGTCGTGCGAAGCGTCAAGGGCGTCAAGGCCATCGCGCAGGAGATGGAAGTGCGTCCCTTCGGCACCCACAAGACCGCCGATGACGAGATCGCCAAGCGCGCCGTCAATACGATCGGCTGGAACACGTCGATCCCAAGTGGCGCGGTGCAGATCCAAGTGCAGGACGGTTGGGTCAAGCTCACCGGCAAGGTCGAATGGCAATACCAGAAGACCGCGGCGGAAGGCGCCGTGCGTCACCTCGCCGGCGTCGTGGGCGTCAGCAACCACGTCGAGATCAAGCCGAAGCCGTCGACCTGCGATATCAAGAAGCGGATCGAGGATGCGCTGAAGCGAAACGCGGAGCTCGAGGCGCAGGAGATCAAGGTCAACGTCCTCGACAATGGCGCGGTGAGGCTCGAAGGTCGGGTGCATGCCTGGTCGGAACGCAGGGCCGCCGAGCGCGCCGCCTGGTCGGCCGCCGGCGTCAGGACGGTCGAAGACCGGATCACCATCGGCTGACTGCCCGCCGGATAAGGTAGCGTCGACCATGCCGATAACACCTCAACAGTGCCAGACCGGGCGAGCGCTGGCGAAAATCGACCGCGAAGAACTGGCGGCCGAAGTCGGCGGACTTCCGGATGTGATTGAAGCATACGAGACAGGGCTCGCCATCCTCGATGGCGAGCTCGCGAAGTTGGTTCAACATTCTCTCGAGAACCTTGGCGTGGAGTTCCTTCCCGAGGAGGATGGCTTTGGCGTGGGCGTCCGGCTCAAAGTCGATCGCGCCGGGACCAGGCAAATCGGCAGTTGGGAAGCGGAAGGCGGGCGCGTCGCGGAAGATGACGTCCCGTGACGTGGCATCGGAGAGATAGATATGCGCTTGTTTGCCTTGAGGGAAACCGGTCAGTTGGGTCAGGACGTCGCGCGAGTTCTGGGAATTGAACTCGATCCCCACGAGGAGCGCGATTTCGAGGATGGCGAGCACAAGGCGAGACCTCTCGTAAGCGTTCGCGGCGAGGACGTGTACGTTGTCCATAGCCTCGCAGGTGGGCTTGGGTCGTCCCCCAACGACAAGCTTCTCAAGCTTCTCTTCTTCATTGCGACGTGTCGTGAAAACGGCGCCGCGCGAGTCACGGCAATCGCGCCCTATCTTGCCTATGCGCGTAAGGAACGACAGACCAAAGCGCGTGACCCCGTGAGCACGCGCTATGTGGCGCAGCTTTTCGAGGCCGTCGGCACCGACTGCCTGGTCACGCTCGACGTCCACAATTTCGCGGCATTTCAAAACGCCTTCCGCTGTCGAACGCTCCATCTCGATTCGGGTGCCCTCCTTCAGCCCATGGTGCGCGAACTGGCCGGTGCCGAGCCCATTGTGGTGTTCTCTCCCGACGGCGGAGGCGTGAAGCGCGCACAGTTGGCTAAGGAAAGGTGCGAGGCGGCAATGGCCAATGAAGTGGGATTCGGTTTCATGGAGAAGCGGCGGAGCCGAGGGGTCGTCTCAGGAGATCTGTTTGCAGGCGATGTGGACGGAAAGGTTGTCTTCCTCATCGACGATATGATCAGCACCGGCGGCACGATGCTGAGGGCCGCGCGCGCCTGCCGGGAACGCGGCGCAAAGCAAGTTTACGCCATAGCCACACACGGTCTGTTCAGCAAAGGGGCGGAAGCCCTGTTCACGGACCCGGCCATCGGGCGCATCGTCGTCACGGACAGCGTGGCGTCGGCGTCGAAGGAGGGAGCCGGCCGCAAAGCCAAACTGCAGGTTTTATCGGCCGCACCGCTGATCGCCGAGGCGATCAAGCGCCTGCACGGGAACGGCTCAACGTCCGAACTGGTGGGGATACAAGGCTGAGTTCGCCCTCCGCGGCGGCGATGTAGGAGCGCGCCAGGCGCGGCCACCTTTCGGATTCACGCACAACCGGATCCAGCAGATGCGCCAGACAAAGCCGCGCCCGAAGCAACATCCGGAACGCACCGTAGAAAGCCAGGACTTCATCGTCGGGCCGACCGCCAAGACGCGCCATAAGCGAATCGAGCAAAACCGGACGGACCCAGCGCGCGCCAAGCATAGCGCATTCCAGGCCCAGATAGTTGATCTCGTCATAGGGATCGATGATCCGCAGGGACCGATCGAATTCGAGGCAGTCTATGACCTGCATCGGCGTGCCGATGTGCACGTGCTCTGGCCGCAGGTCGCCATGTCCCTCGACAATGCGGGCCGCCTTGATGCGAGCCTTGATGCTCGGGATTAGCTGCGTAAAGCGTATGTCGGCGACGTCAAGTACGGGCAGGGCGGCATCCGAGACACCGAGCATCGGCTGACCCAGGATGGCTCGATTGACGGCCTGCTCCCTGATGAGACTTTCGAGGTAAAGATTGCCGTCGTCGACCTCCGGCCGGGAGCCTGAGTAGAAGCCGGCCATCAGCTTGCCCACATTGCGAATGTCTCCCTCGGTCACAACGCCTTCGCGGAGCCTGACATCCAGCGAGTCGGCTCGAGGCAGCCGTTTCATCTCGACCAGAAAGTCGACTGCACGTCCTCGTCCCGAAAGGTTGAGGCTTCCGTCCTTGGTGCATCGCAGCGGGATAACGGAACAATAGGTATCGGCCGCAAGCCGCCTGTTCAGCCGCAGTTCCTCCTCGCAGAAGAACCGGCGCCGGCCGAGCGTGCTGAAGTCGAGGAAAGGATATCGGACCGGCTTCTTCAGCTTGTAGGCCCGGTCCTCGGTCAGAAAGACCCAGGACATGTGTGTTTCCCGAGCCTCAACAAAGGATGCGGCATGAGGATACGACCCTGCATCGCTCAGGAAGCGTACCTTTGCCGCCAGATCGATCATCGACAATCACCCTTGCAATCACTCACGCAATACATCGAACAGATCGACCAAACAGCGCAGCGCGCCTTGATGCGTATCAACGAATCCGGCGCTTGTTCGCGTATTGTGCCCTGTCGGACCGATCCGACGAGGTGCTTCAGGATGGCCATTCAGACCGGCATTAAGACTGACCCCGCAACGACTATCGTTTCCCAAAGCCTGCCGGCCATCAATTTGCTGATCGCAGGCAGGCTGCGTGACTACGCCGATCTCTTGACCCAGCAAGGCGAGGATGGATTTCGAGCCAGAGCCTTTCAGCGTGCGGCGGCTATGATCTCGGCGCTCGATCGCCCGGTCGATCAGATTCTCGCGCAGGAGGGCCGCGAGGGATTGATCGCGCTGCCCGCCGTCGGAACGGGTATCGCCAGCGCGATTGCCGAGATGGTCACCACCGGGCGCTGGTCGCAAATGGACAGGCTGCGGGGAGACCTTGCGCCGGAGGTTCTGTTCCGGAGCATCCCAGGCATCGGCGCGAAGTTGGCCGACCGCCTTGCCAAGGATGGCCAGATCGAGAGCCTGGAGGAGCTCGAACAAGCCGTTCGGTTCGGCAAGGTTGCTGTAAGGGGCATCGGGCCGCGACGCCGGCGGATGATCGCCGCAGCCATTGCGGAACGCCTCGGACGGCCGATTTTCGTTTCCGAGACCGCGGTCGCTCGCCCGCCTGTCGCTATGCTTCTGCAGGTGGACCGGATGTATCGCGAGCGCGCGGCCGCGGGGCAATTGCGCAAGATAGCGCCGAAGCGTTTCAATCCCACCGGCGATGCCTGGCTACCCATTCTGCATGCCCGTCATGGCGACTGGCATTTCACCGCTCTGTTTTCAAACACACAGCTCGCGCACCAACTCGGCAAAACGTCCGACTGGGTCGTCATCTACTATCACAAGGACGGCCAGCTTGACGGCCGGTGCACAGTAGTCACGGTCACGCGCGGGCCATCGCTCGGGCAGCGCGTCGTCCGCGGACGAGAGAGCATTGAGGACGAAAAGGAGATATCGGATGAAACACGGAATCGGAAGTGACGATGCCGAGACGCCTGAGCTGACAGTTCCCGTCCGAAAAGTCTGCTTCATAGTCGCCAAGGCCCGTGAGTTCGACGTCAAGGTTGCCGTCACCGAGCCGGACGCGGGATCCAATCCCACGGACGACAATGAGATTGCGGTGCTTCAGGACCATGATGACGATCCTGTGCGTGAAGAGCTTGGTTCGCTGATCTCGGAGCTCTCTATCGACGAGCAGATCGACCTCGTGGCGTTGATGTGGCTCGGCCGGGATGACGGTGAGGCGGCCGATTGGGAGGAGGTCCGCCAGCAGGCCGCCTACGCTCACAACAAACACACGGCCGGCTATCTCTGCGGCAACCCGCTTCTCGGCGATCACCTCGAGGCGGGCCTTGACGCTATTGGTCTGTCCTGTGGCGACTAGCATGCAGCGCCGCCGATCCGCCCATTGACCAGGATCAAAGCTCTTCCAGCGAGTTGCCCTTATGGGTTGTGGCGACGCGGTCCGGGTGGCGAAGGGGGATTCGTGGAACTCACATATCGGGCAGTACAAGAACGGCTTCGCGCCGTGGGAGTCGTCATGAGCAAGAGAGGCGATGTCGTGCGCATCAACTTCTTCGGCGGGCTGGAAGACACCGCTTCCTATTTCACGAGCCTGCGAGAGGCTCTGGACATGGGGCTGCAAATGGGCAATCGGGCGAACTCCGGTCTGTCGCCGACGAAGTGGGTCCAGTCCAACACTTCTGAAGTGAAGCGATATCGGCCTCGCCAGAGACCTTGATGTATATCAAAGCGGGTGCCTTCCGGCCGTGTTGATCTGTCAGAGGCTTTATGGAGTTCGGACATGATCTACACGACAATACTGGTCCAGCTCGACATTGATGCGCCGGCAACGCCTCGCCTGATTTTCGCGCAGGAGATCGCGAGGAAATTCGAGGCGGATCTTATCGCCGTGACAGCGGGCGAGGCTTCCGCGTTGATGTCACCTAGCGAATCCTCGCTGGCTGCGGCTGAGGTTTTGCGTCAGCGAACCCTTGAGCTCGAGGATCGTATCAAGGCCCTAAAGGAGGAATTCCTCGCTGTCCTTGGCAACAACGAGCGTGCCTCTTGGCGCGCCGAACTTGGCGATCCCACGCGCGCTGTCGCGCTGCACGCGCGAGCGGCCGATCTGGTGATCACCGGCGCGCCCTTTGCCGCCACCGCCGGAGACTTCCAGAGGACTGTCGATCCGGGAGCGCTGATCCTTTCCGCAGGGAGGCCGGTTCTGTTTGCGGCCAACGACCTCCGCGCCTTCAAAGGTGAAAGGGTCATGGTGGCCTGGAAGGATTGTCGCGAGTCGCGACGAGCGGTGGTCGATGCGATGCCTTTCTTGCGCAATGCAAAGGAGGTGACCGTTTTCAGCGCTGCCGAACAAGGGAAGGCCGCTGCGCGAGATGGCGCGGCGGACGTGGTGCGGTTCCTGATGAAGCACGGTGTGAAGGCGACATCCCAAGTAATGGAAGGCGACGGACTGTCGGCGGGCGAGTCTATCACCGTCGAGGCCGATCACATCGGAGCCGATCTCATTGTGGCCGGTGGCTACGGGCACAGCCGGTTCCGCGAATGGGCGTTCGGGGGCGCGACCCGATCAATCCTCCATGCGGGGTCGTTCCATAGGTTGCTTTCGAACTGAAGAGCCATGGAACCGGGCATGCCAATCAGCGTACCATCGAAGGAGACGAGGCCTATGCAGCTTTTGGCATCCTGGCGGATCCGTCCTTACCGGTCCTGATGTCGCATTAGGCGTACGATGTTGGATCGCGATCAGGATCCCGTTTTGCGCTTTCATGGCGCGACGCGTTGCGTGACCGGATCCTGTTACGAGATCGAAACGCCGCACTGGCGGATCTTGGTCGATTGCGGTTTGTTTCAGGGTTCGAAATCCGAGCGGGAACTGAACTACGGTGCATTCCCATTTCCACCGGATGCGATCGACGCCGTCATACTGACCCACGCGCATATCGACCACAGCGGTCTCCTGCCTAAGCTGGTCAGGCAAGGCTTCCGCGGACCGATCTACGCAACTGCCGCAACGATCGATCTTTGCTCCGTCATGTTGCCGGACGCCGCGCATATCCAGGAAACGGAAGTGGACCATCTCAATCGCCGCAACGCCCAGCGCGGCAGGCCGCTGGTCGAGCCTATCTACCGCCAGGAAGATGCGGCCGCGTGCATGCCTCTGTTTCGCAATGCGGCTTATGGCGACTGGACGACCGTGGCCAAGGGGCTACGGGTCCGCTTCTGGAATGCAGGCCATCTGCTCGGCTCCTCGTCAGTTGAGCTGGAGATCGATGGAGGTCGGCGCACGCCGATGCACATCGTGTTTTCGGGCGACATAGGTCCGGGGCACAAACTGCTGCAAACCGATCCGCAGGGGCCTGTCGGAGTTGACTATCTCATCTGCGAAGCGACCTATGGCAACCGGGATCGCCCCGACGTTTCGCCTGACCAGCGACGCTCGATGCTCGGCGACGTCGTGCGCGGCGCCGCACGGGCCAACGGCCCCCTGATCGTGCCCTCCTTCGCCGTCGAGCGGACGCAGGAGTTGCTGGTTGATCTTTATCTGCTCATGAAAACCGGCGAGGTTCCGAGCGCTCCCGTATTCGTCGACTCGCCGTTGGCCACGCGCGCAAGCGCCATATTCGAGAGACATGCCAAGGAGATCGAGCAAGGCGAGGTGCTGTGCCAGGCTTTGACTTCAGCCGAACTGCGGTTCACCGACACCGTGGAGCAGAGCAAGGCGATCAATCGCCTGACAGGCTTCTTCGTGGTGGTAGCCGCCAGCGGCATGTGCGATGCGGGGCGCATACGCCATCATCTCAAGGCTAACCTTTGGCGCAAGAACGCCACCGTCATGATGGCCGGATATCAGGTCCAGGGTTCGCTCGGCAGAATTCTTCTGGATGGCGCCCGGCGTGTGCGTATCCAGGGCGAGGAGATAGATGTCAGGGCGAACATCACCCTGTTCGATCTATACTCCGGTCATGCGGATGCTGCTGAGCTCCTGGCCTGGATCCTCGCTCGCGGCCCCGTCGGGCAATCGATATTTCTGACCCATGGCGAAGAGGAAGGTCTTGCAGGACTTGGAGAGCGTCTCAAGGGATTTTTTCCTGAAGGCAAGATCATCAAGCCGCAGCTCGATGACGCGTTCCGATTGAGCTCGGGCGGCTGTTTGCCAGTCGATATCAACCATGCTCGCAGATTGAAGCCGGAGAGCGTCGGCCGTCTCGACTGGCACAACGATCTCTCGCGGCTTTTGCTAGATGTGAGCGAGGCTGTGAACTCGGCGGCGGACGAACGCGGTCGAGCCGCGATCATCAGACGAATGCAGCGAGCGCTTGCTGCCCCGCGCCCTGACTAGAACCTGCAGATGACACCAGCCGGATCGCACGCTGCTCGGCATGGCGCTCGAAGTGCTCTGCCACCCGATGCTGGCACGTCTAGCGGGCGGGAGGTCGTCATTGTCTATCTGCTGCTTGGGGATACGTAGAAGGCCCTGATCTAACTCGTCTTGCCTTCCTATTTCTCGGCACCGGCTTGTTGTCATGACCTGTTTGCAGCGTGCGCGGCGGACCGCCTTCTGCCGTTGGCGTTACGGCGTGCCTGAGCAGCGAGAGCCATGATGTCGAGGACCTCACTATCGGAGAGCTGCGGGAAGTTGACGTAGTAATAGCTGAGCGCGGGGAAGCGGGCAGGCTGACTGAGACAGATGAGCAAATCCGCTTCTTGCGCAAGTTCGGCTGCGGTGTCCGCGGGCGCCACTGGAATTGCGACGACGATTTG
>SAQE01000065.1 GCA_004020545.1 Mesorhizobium sp.
CCGGTTCAATCTGTTACCCATCTATCCGCTGGACACCGGCAGGGCAATGAGGGGCAGCGCCGAGCTTGTGAGATTGTCGTTTCGGACACAAGGCGCGATGGGGCGTGGTCATCGCCGAAGTCAGCGCCGCCCCTCATCCGCCTGCCGGCACCTTCTGCCCGTATAGTGACGGGGAGAAGGAAGCCCGCCTCAAGCTTCTCCAAACACCCGCTTGAAGATCGTGTCGACATGCTTGGTATGATAGCCGAGGTCGAATTTCTCGCGGATCTCGGCCTCTGGAAGCGCTGCGGTCACGTCCTTGTCGGCAAGCAGTTCCTCAAGGAAATCAGCGCCTTGCTCCCAAACCTTCATGGCGTTGCGCTGCACCAGCCGGTAAGCGTCCTCGCGTGACACGCCGGCTTGCGTGAGCGCCAAAAGCACGCGCTGCGAATGCACAAGGCCGCGGAACTTGTTCATGTTCTTCAGCATGTTGTCGGGATAGACGAGCAGCTTGTCGACGACGCCGGTGAGCCGCGAGAGCGCAAAGTCGAGCGTCACCGTCGCGTCCGGGCCGATCATGCGCTCGACCGAGGAATGCGAAATGTCGCGCTCGTGCCAGAGCGCCACGTCCTCCATCGCCGGCATGGCGTAAGAACGAACCATGCGGGCAAGACCGGTCAGGTTCTCGGTCAGCACCGGATTGCGCTTGTGCGGCATCGCCGACGAGCCCTTCTGGCCCGGCGAGAAATATTCCTCCGCTTCCAGCACCTCGGTCCGCTGCAGATGGCGGACCTCGATGGCGAGGCGCTCGACCGACGAGGCGATGACGCCGAGCGTGGCGAAGAACATGGCGTGGCGGTCGCGGGGGATGACCTGCGTCGACACCGGCTCCGGCTTCAGGCCGAGCTTCTTCGCCACATGCTCTTCGACATAGGGATCGATGTTGGCGAAGGTGCCGACCGCTCCCGAGATGGCGCAGGTGGCGATGTCTTCCCGCGCATGCGCCAGCCGCTCGCGGCAGCGCGAGAATTCGGCATAGGCCTGCGCCAGCTTGACCCCAAAAGTCGTCGGCTCGGCATGGATGCCATGGCTGCGGCCGATGGTGACGGTGTCCTTGTGCTCGAAGGCGCGGCGCTTGAGCGCCGCGAGCAGCGCGTCGATGTCTGCAAGCAGGATGTCGCTGGCGCGGGTGAGTTGTACCGCAAGGCAGGTATCGAGCACGTCGGACGACGTCATGCCCTGGTGGATGAAGCGGGCGTCCGGTCCGACGAACTCGGCGAGATGGGTGAGGAAGGCGATGACATCGTGCTTGGTGACGCGCTCGATCTCGTCGATTTTCTCGACGTTGAATTTGGCCGTGCCGCCCTTTTCCCAGATGGTTCTCGCGGCTTCCTTCGGGATGATGCCGAGTTCGGCCAGCGCGTCGCAGGCGTGCGCCTCGATCTCGAACCAGATGCGGAACCGGGTTTCGGGCGACCAGATGGCGACCATTTCCGGCCGGGAATAGCGAGGGATCATCGTTTCTGAGTCCTGCTGGGAGAAGCTTCGGCCGCGTCCTAACAGAGGCCAGCCCAATGCTCAACGCCGCTGACGCGCAAACCAGATGCTGGCGGCGACAAGTGCGGCAAAGCCGAGCGGAAAATAGAGCCGCACACCCAGGACGACAAACTGGTAGAACGCCGTCAGCATGGTGAAGACGAATTCGAAGGCCCAGGTCAGAGTGAAGGCCGGCGCGTGCCATTCGGCGTAGTAGGAGCGGTATTGCAACGCGAACAGGCCGCCGGTGAAGGCGAGCGTCGCGCCGAGAAGGCACACGAATGCGGCGGCAAGCGCGGTCTCCCAGTAGCGGCCGCGCGATACCAGCCTGGCGAGCGTCAGCCCGACCGGAAAGGCAAGCGCGCCGCCGATGAAATACAGCAGCACGACGAAGCGGATCCTGTCCGGCGTCTCCCAGTAATAGAGATTGACGAAAGCGCTGGCCGCCATCGCAAGGCCCCACAGCAGCGCGCCTAAGACCGCCGTGCGCAGCGCTGGCAGCGCCTCACGTAGGCTCGGACGGCGGCGCAGGGAAGGTCGCTCGAGCGGTGTCACAGGCGGCCGGTCACTGCGATCCAGCGATAATCCGGCCCTTCGAAGCCGTATTGGCGAACCGCGATCAGCACCGCATAGGCGCTGAGGCCTTGCATCGAGAAGGTCTGCACCGCGCCGATCCGGTAGCCGTTCGGGCAACCTCGGCTTTTCGGAATGGACTTGTCCTCGTGCAGGAGCTGCGTCTTGCCCCCATCCTTGGTCTCGATACGGAGCAGCCGGAAGCCGTTGATCTCGCCTTGGCTCTGGCAGCCCTCGGTGTCGTTCATGGGAATCTCGTCGAGACGAAACTCGAGCGGATCGTCGACCGGAGAAAAGATCGGCCGCGGGTTAACTGCCATTCGGTAGGGATCAGCCGAAAGCTCGGTCACAGCGTTGAAACCGGCCGTGATGCCGCGATTGGCGGTGAGTTCGGCCTGGCTGACGATAGCCTCGCCTTTCTGCTTGGCTTGAAGACGTGCCGCATCAAGCGTTGCAGCCTCGTCGTCGAGGCGGATCCTGATCGGGGTGCCTTTAAAGAATGTGTCGGTCGCGGTGTCGATGTAATAGCGGTTGGAATAGGGGAACCCCGAACCATCCTGAACGCCGTATTCCTCGAAAGCGAAGATGCCGCCATCCTGGCTGAAGCCCAGGATTTCAAGGCCGGCGACATCGCCGGCCGTGGCCGTGGACTGCGTCGCAAGCTGCGCAAGCAGCCAGATCCACATCAGGACAGGAATTCGCATGGACCGTTCGCTCCATCAGACTGGGACTACGTCATGCCTATCACGGCATGGTGAATGAGACGTGCTGCTCGATGCATCCAATCCGGCGCTCGTTTGTTATTGTCGGCCGTCTCACGTCGACAGGGGGCGCGGCCATCCAACGGAGGACCAGCATGACCACCGACATCAGCAAGATACGCGAGCATATGGAAGTGATCGGCGCCGATGGCGTTCATATCGGCACCGTCGACAAGGTCGACGGTCAGCGCATCAAGCTGACCAAGGCCGACAGCGGCATGGGCAGGCACAAGGGCCATCACCACTACATTCCGCTCAGCCTTGTCGCCGAGATCGATGGAAAGAAAGTCTGGCTGTCGGCGAATTCGGATGTCGCGGTAACCTTCGAGGAAGAGAAGTCCGATCCGACCTGACCGGAACTCAGCGCGACGACCAGACCGGAAACAGATCGCCGTCGGCTGGCGTTGCCGCATAGACGCCGCGGCTGATGGCGCGCGCCATGGTGGCGCCGGCTGTCGCATAGAGATCGATTGCGGCGTCCGCTCCGAGCTCGATGCCGCTCCTTCCCGTCGCCAGCGCGAAGACCAGGTCGCCGTCAGCCGGTGTATGCGTTGGCCATATTGCGCGCGCGAAGCCGTCATGCGCCGAAATTGCCAGCCGCTTGGCCGCAGCTTTGGTCAGAACCGCGTCGGTGGCGATGACGGCAATCGTCGTGCTGCTGCCTTCCGGCTGCGCCCCGACGCGTCTGTCGCGATATTTCAAGAGTATCTTTCTGGCGTCTTCCGGCATCGGATCAGGATAACCCAGGCCGCCGAATTCGTCGCCGATCTCGAAGGGGGCCGCCCAGAAATGGCGGCTGCGGCCGACCGTCACCGACCCGGTCGGGTTGACGGCGGCGAGCGCGCCGATGGTGACGCCGCTGTCGAGCACCGTGGAGGCCGAGCCCAGCCCGCCTTTCAGCCCGGAGGTCAGCGCGCCGGTGCCGGCACCGACAGTGCCGATCGGGAAGTCGGCTGCCGCGGCCTGAACCGCCTCGTAGCCCAGCTCGCGATAGGGCGGGTAACGGCCCCAGTCCCTGTCGCCGCCATTGGGCAGGTCGAACAGGATCGCCGCCGGCACGATCGGCACGCGGAAGCCGCCCACCTCGACACCGATGTTCCTTTCGCGCAACGCCGCCTGCACGCCGGAGGCTGCATCGAGGCCGAAGGCCGAGCCCCCGGACAGCACGACGGCATGGATCGCGGCGATCGAATTCTGCGGCTCGAGCAGATCGGTCTCACGCGTGCCCGGCGCGCCGCCCAGCACCTGGACACCGGCTACCGCAGGCTCATCGCACAGCACGACCGTGACGCCGGACTTCAGCCTGGCGTCGGCGGCATTGCCGACGCTCAAGCCCGCGACATCGGTGATCAGGTTGCGGGGTCCGGCGCGGAACATCACTTTTCCTCCAGTGGCACGAAACGCGTGCCGTCGAAGCGGAAGGCGCGGAACGGATTCTGGCTGAGATCACCCTTTTCGTCGAAGCGGATCTGGCCGATCGCGGTGGTGAAATCACGTCCCGTCAGCGTCTCGGCGGGCGGTTTGCCGGAGCTTTCCGCATCGGCCATCGCCGCCTTCGCGACTTCAACCGCGGCATAAGCCGGCAAGGTATAGCCGTCCGTCACAATGTTCCTTTCGCCAAAAGCCTGCACGACCTTGGGGTCGGCGATTTCGGCCCATTCGGGCGGCGCGACCATCAGAGTGCCGGCGGCATAGGGCACATCGCCGGGCGGGGCGCGCAGATTTTCGCCGCCGGCGAAGGTGATGCCGGCGCCGAGCTGGGCGGCGTCGCGCCCCATGATGGCGATGTCGTCGCCGTCGCCGCCTGCGAACACCTTGGTCGCGCCTGCCTTCTTCAGCCGGCCGATGAGCCCGATCTGATTGTCGAGCTGCGGCCGGAACGTGTCGACGAAGACCGGCTTCAGCGCTGCCTGCTCGGCGGCCGCGCGCAATGTCTCGGCGATTTCGCGGCCATAAATGGTGCCGTCATCGACAACGGCGAACAATTCATTCTGCCAGAGCCGGGTGAGGATCGTGGCCACCGCATTGCGTTCGTCGTCTCCGCGAGGCCCGAGCCGATAAACCGGCCAGCCGGTCTTGGCGCGGCGATCGGTCAGGCTTTCGGTGCGCACGCCGACGGTGATGACCGGAATATTGGCGTCCTTCAGGATCGGCAGCGCCGCCTCGATCGCCTCGGTGCAGAGAAAACCTACCACGATATTGACTTTGGCGTCCACGAACTGCCTGGCGGCCGCTGCGCCGCCATCGGCCGTGCAGGTATCGTCGACGGTCTTGACGGGAACGCCTTGGGCCTCCGCCGCCAGCCCTGTTCCGGCCTCGATCTGCTTGCCGAGGATCGTCGATGGTCCGGACAGCGGCGCGGCGACGCCAACCAGCGTCTCGGCATGGACGCTCGCGGCCAGCGAAATCAGCGCGGCTAAAGTCGTCGTGAGAAGGCGCATTCGGGCGAAGAGGTCCTCTGTGCCGGGAGTATGGTTCCGGCACTATTCCAACAAAGACCTAAAGGCTGGCTAATCCCGGTGCAACACGCGAATTTCAGGATTGCGGTCAAGCACTTCGCCCGTGTTAAGCAACTTGTGGCATGCAATATGCCGCCATATATAACGGACTCGGTTTTGACAGGTGGATCATCGGGTGCTGAAGATCAATGACATCGGGCCACAGCACTATCGCGACGCGATGGCGCATTTTGCCGGCCATGTGCATGTGGTGACGACGGACGGCCCCGCCGGGAGGCGAGGCGCGACGGTGATTGCCGCCTGCTCGGTCTCTGACACGCCGCCCACCGTACTCGTCTGCCTCAACCGCGAGAATCCCAAGAACGAAGCGTTCATCAGGAACGGCAACTTCGCGCTGAATACGCTCGCCTCGGACCAGGAGGCCGTTTCGGTCGGCTTTTCCGGCATCACCGGCCTGCCGTCCGAAGAGCGCTTCGCGCTCGCCGAATGGGACGTGATCTCGACCGGCGCGCCGACGCTGAAAGGTGCGCTTGCCGTGTTCGATTGTCAGATCGTCGACGCCAAGGATCTCGCTACCCACCGTGTGCTTTTTGGCAAGGTGACAGGCCTGCGCATCGGCGATAATTTGCGGCCGCTGATCTACCACAACCGCGGCTACCACGTTCTGTGAAACGGGTGCGCGGGATCCACGGAGACAAAATGACCACCCCGCGCCCCGCGCCGAAGTCGATCGACGAGACGCTCGATCTCCTGACCGGCGCGGGCTATGTCGCGGATCGCTCGCTGGCGACGGTGCTGTTCCTGTCGCTGCGCATGAAGCGGCCGCTGTTCCTCGAGGGCGAGGCGGGTGTCGGCAAGACCGAGATCGCCAAAGTGCTGGCCGATGCGCTCGGCCGGCGGCTGATCCGCCTGCAATGCTACGAGGGGCTAGACGTGTCTTCCGCCGTCTACGAGTGGAACTATGCCGCCCAGATGATCGAGATCCGCATGGAGGAGGCGGCAGGCAAGGTCGTGCGCTCCGACATGGAGCGCAACGTCTTTTCCGAAAAATACCTGATCCGCCGCCCGGTGCTCGACGCGCTGACCGGTAAGGCGGGCGCGGCGCCGGTCTTCCTGATCGACGAGCTCGACCGCACCGACGAAGCCTTCGAGGCGTTCCTGCTCGAGATCCTGTCGGACTTCCAGGTGACGGTCCCGGAACTCGGCACGATCAAGGCCGAAGAGCCGCCGATCGTCATCATCACCACCAACCGCACGCGCGAGATCCACGACGCGCTGAAGCGGCGCTGCCTCTATCACTGGGTCGACTATCCCAACGCCGAGCGCGAACTGGAGATCGTGCGCCGCAAGGTGCCGCAGGCCAATCGCCGCCTGTCGGCCGAGGTGGTGTCCTTTATCCAGAAGCTGCGCCAGGTCGAGCTGTTCAAAGCGCCCGGCGTCGCCGAAACCATCGACTGGGCCGGCGCGCTCACCGAGCTCGACAAGGTGGCGCTCGATCCGGAAACGGTATCCGACACGATCGGCGTGCTTTTGAAATACCAGGACGACATTGCCCGCATCGAACAGGGCGAAGGCCGGCGAATCCTCAATGAGGTGAAGGCCGAGCTTTCGGCCGCCGAGTAGGCGCGATGCCCTCGACGCGTCCGGAACCCAGAGAAGCGACGGCGGAGGGGCGCATCGCCGACAACATCGTTTATTTCGCGCGGGCGCTGCGCAAGGCCGGCATGCGCGTCGGACCGGCTTCGGTCAAGGACGCCATCGAGGCGGTGCTCGCCGCCGGGATCGGCTCGCGCGACGATTTCTACTGGACCCTGCATGCGGTGCTGGTCTCGCGGCACGAGGATCATCCCGTCTTCGACGAAGCCTTCCGCCTGTTCTGGAAGTCGCGCGAATTGATCGAGAAGCTGCTGGCGATGTTTTCGCCGGTCGCGCTGGACACCGCCGAAAAACAAAAGCCGCGCGCGGCCGAGAACCGCGTCAGCCAGGCGATGTTCGAGGGCCACCAGAAGAACCGGCCGGTCAGGGAAGTGCCTGAGATCGAGGTCGATGCCCGCTTCACCTTTTCCGGCAATGAGGTGCTGCGCGGCAAGGACTTCGCCCAGATGGATGCGGCGGAGATGGCCGAAGCCAAAAAGGCGATCGCGGCCCTGCGGCTGCCCTTCGATCTGGTGCGCACGCGCCGCTTCAAGGCCGATGCGCAGGGGCGCCGCATCGACCCCCGCGCCATGATGCGGTCGGCCGCCCGCACCGGCGGCGTGCTGATCCTGCCGAAATTCCGATCGCCGCGCGAAGTGCATCCGCCGCTGGTGGTGCTTGCCGACATTTCCGGCTCGATGAGCCAATATACGCGGATCTTCCTGCATTTCCTGCACGCGCTGACGGAGAAGCGCCGGCGCGTGCATGCCTTCGTCTTCGGCACGCGGCTGACGAACCTGACAAGGCAGATGCGACATCGCGATCCGGATGAAGCGCTGGCCGAATGCTCGACAGCCGTGAAAGACTGGTCCGGCGGCACCCGCATCGGCGACACGCTCGCCGAATTCAATCGCCTGTGGTCGCGCCGCGTGCTCGGGCAGGGCGCCGTGGTACTTTTGATCACCGATGGGCTGGAGCGTGACGACGTCACCGGCCTGTCGGAGGAGATGGAGCGGTTGCACAAATCCTGCCGGCGGCTGATCTGGCTCAATCCGCTTTTGCGCTTCGATGGTTTCGAGGCGCGCGCCCGCGGCGTGAAGGCGATGCTGCCGCATGTCGACGAGTTCCGCGCGGTGCACAATCTCGACGCGCTGGCCGATCTTTGCGCTTCGCTCGACCGGCGGCCGGCGACTTCCGTCGACCCGCGCCGCTGGCTGCAAACTGGCGAGAGACGTGCCGCGTAGCCATATGTTTCTTGGGGATGTTCCCCGGGAAAAACAGACTTTGTGAGAAGCGACGATGGACGAGAGCATTTATCTCGATGAGGCCCGCGATCCTCTGATCATCGCGGAAGGCTGGATGAAGGACGGCAAGGATGTCGCCATCGCAACCGTGGTCGAGACCTGGGGTTCGGCGCCGCGCCCGGTCGGCAGCCATCTGGTCATCGACGCCGAGGGGAATTTCCACGGTTCTGTCTCCGGCGGCTGTGTCGAGGGCGCCGTGGTGACCGAGGCGATCGATGTCATCGGCAGCGGCAAGGCGAAGATGCTCGAGTTCGGTGTAGCCGACGAAACCGCCTGGCAGGTCGGCCTGTCCTGCGGCGGCCGCATCAAGGTCTATGTCGAGCGGTTAGGCTGACTGCGGATGGATCCGTACGTTCTCAAAACATTGAATGAGGAGCGCCGCGCCCGGCGCGCCGCGGTGCTGGTCACCGATCTTGGCGACGGCCGCGACCGTATCGTGCGTGAGGGCGACCATGTGGCGGGCGATCTTGGGGCGGCGATTGCCGGTGCGTTCCGTACCGGCAATTCGAGATCGGTGGAGGTGGAAGGGCGGACCTTCTTTCTCAATGCGTATCTGCCGCGCCCGCGCCTGGTGGTGATCGGCGCGGTCCATATCAGCCAGGCGCTGGCGCCGATGGCCAGGATCGCCGGCTACCCGGTCGAGATCATCGACCCGCGCACGGCGTTCGCCACGCCCGAACGCTTTCCCGATGTTGCGCTGCATGCCGAATGGCCGGAGGACGTGCTGAAGCGCGAGCCGCTCGACAGCTACACAGCGCTGGCCGCCGTCACCCACGACCCCAAGATCGACGATTTCGCGCTGAAGGCGGCGCTCGATGCCAGGTGCTTCTATGTCGGCGCGCTCGGCAGCAGGAAGACCCACGCCAAGCGGGTCGAGCGGCTGCTGGCGCTGGGCGCCAGCGCCGACCAGATTGCCTGCATCCATGCGCCGATCGGTCTCGACATCGGCGCGGCGAGCCCGGCCGAGATCGCCGTTGCGGTGCTGGCGCAGACCATCCACGCGTTCCGCTCGCGTGGCCTCGAAACGAAAGGCGCCGTGGCGTGAAGTTCGGCCCGGTTCCGATCGACGATGCCGAAGGCGCGGTGCTGGCGCATGCGACGGCTGCCGGCGAACGCCGGTTCCGCAAGGCGCATCGGCTAAGCGGCGAAGACGTCGCGGCGCTGAAAGCAGCCGGCGTCAGGGAAGTCGTCGCTGCCGTTTTATCCTCCGACGATCTCGGCGAGGATGCGGCGGCCGCGAAAATCGCCGCCGGCATGAGCCATCGCAACATCGAGGTGAAGCCTGCCGCGACGGGGCGGGTGAATCTCCATGCCGAAACCGCGGGCGTCTTCACCGTCGATGCCAAGATGATCGACGCCATCAACGCCGTCGATCCGGCCATCACCATCGCCACGCTGGCGCAGCACGCGCCGGTCGAGACAGGCCAGATGGTGGCGACGGTGAAGATCATTCCCTTTGCCGTCGCCGCGGGCCTGGTCGATGCGGTGATCAAGATCTGCGCCGGCGGTGAGATCTTTGCCGTCAATGCCTACAAGCCGGTCAATGTCGGCGTCATCCAGACGATGCTGCCCGGCGTGAAGCCGAGCGTGCTCGACAAGACGCTGCGCGTGACCGAGGCGCGGCTGGCGCGTTCCGGCGGCCGGTTGACGGCGGAGCGGCGCACGCCGCATGAGGTCGCGCCCGTCGCGGAGGCCGCGGCCGCGCTGGCGCGCGACAACGACATGGTGGTGATCTTCGGCGCTTCGGCGATGAGCGATTTCGCCGACGTCGTGCCGGCGGCAATCGAGCGCGCAGGAGGCAGCATCGTCCGCGCGGGCATGCCGGTCGATCCCGGCAATCTGCTGGTGCTGGGCACGCTTGCCGGCAAGCGCGTCATCGGCGCGCCCGGTTGCGCCCGCAGCCCGAAGGAAAACGGTTTCGACTGGGTTCTGGACCGGCTGATCGCCGGGCTCGACGTGACGGCGCGCGATATTGCCGGCATGGGTGTTGGCGGGCTGCTGATGGAAATCCCGACCAGGCCCCAGCCGCGCGAGCCGTTGCCGGCCCCGCAGTCGGCAAGATCGGGGCCAAGAGTCGACATCGTGCTTCTCGCCGCCGGCCGTTCGAGCCGCATGGGCGGGCCGAACAAGCTGCTGGCGCTGTTCGACGGCAAGCCGCTGGTGCGCCGCACAGCCGAGCGGGCGCTGGGCTCGAAAGCCGCCAGCACCATCGTCGTCACCGGTCATCAGCGCGAGCGCGTGCGTTCGGCGCTCTCAGGTCTCAAGGTCACGCTCGCCGACAATCCGGACTTCGCCGATGGTCTCGCTTCATCGCTCAAGGCTGGTATTGCAAGGGTTGCGCCCGACGCTGCCGGCGCCATGATCGTGCTCGGCGACATGCCGGGCGTATCGTCGCATGACCTAGACAGCCTGATCGATGCATTCCGCAGATCCAGTTGCCGCGCGGTCGTGCGCGCGGCGCATCTCGGAAAGCGCGGCAACCCAGTGCTTCTGCCGCGCTCGCTGTTTTCCGCCGTCGCGCATCTCGAGGGCGACACTGGCGCGCGCCATCTGGTCGAGGCAGAGGGGCTCGACGTCGTCGATGTCGAGATCGGGCAGAGCGCCTCGATCGACGTCGACACGCGCGAGGCGCTGGAAGGGGCGGGCGGCGTCTTGCAGGATTGACAAAGCAGAGCTGGAAAACGCATGGCTGAGGAATGGCCTTCCGCTCCCTTCCGCCCACGTCTGCGCTTATACCCCCCTCTGGCCTGCCGGCCATCTCCCCCTCAAGGGGGGAGATTGGCAGCTTCGATGGCGGCGTCCGTCCTGCAGCCTTGGGGGGTGGCGAAAAGCAAGGTGACGTCCAATCTCCCCCCTTGAGGGGGAGATGGCCGGCAGGCCAGAGGGGGGCGTCCACACTCCATGCCTTTCTGATTTGGCTGTCTTTCCTTTTTTCTGCCGTCCACGCCGAAGCTCTCGAACTCAAACCCTTCAAGGACGACCTGTTCGGCTACCCGGCGACGCTGTCGAGCGGCGACAATGGTGCCTACACCATCCTCGACTACCGCGAGATGCGAGACATCAACCAGCGCGACGAGGTGCCGGAAAAGCGCGTGCGTGCGCAATATACCGACCCTGGCGTGCGCAAGGTGCAGCAGGATCTGATGCTGAAGACTGATGCCGGCGACGTCAGGCATGTCGCGGTTGGCAAGACGGAAGGCGCCGCCATCATCGTGCTTTACCTGCACGGGCAGGGCGGCAGCCGCAAGCAGGGCGTCGACGACTTCACCTTCGGCGGCAATTTCAACCGCATCAAAAACCTGATGGCCGAAAATGGCGGGCTCTATCTTTCGCCGGATTTTCCCGATTTCGGCGACAAGGGCGCGGCGCAAGTCGCGGCCCTGATCGATCACTATGCCGAGACATCGCCCGGCGCGAAGATCTTCGTCGCCTGCGGCTCGATGGGCGGCATGCTTTGCTGGAAGCTGGCCGCGGGCAGGGACACGGGCGGGCACATCAACGGCCTATTGCTGCTGGGCTCACTCTGGGACGACAGTTTTCTGACCAGCCCGGCCTTCAAGCGCCGCGTTCCGGTGTTCTTCGGCCAGGGCAGCCATGACGTGGTTTTCCCGGTGGAGAAGCAGGAAGCCTTCTACCGCTCGATCCTCGCCAAATCGAAGGCTTACCCGACCCGTTTCGTGCGTTTCGAGACCGGCACGCACGGCACGCCGATCCGCATGGTCGACTGGCGCGGCACGCTGAACTGGATGCTGACGAAAGCGCCTTAGGGTCTGTTGATATTCAGGTGAGGCCGGCCTGACCTGAAGCTCAACAAACCCCGATCGCCTTACTCAAGGTGGAGTGTTGTAGTCCAGAACGGTCTCGGGGTTGATCTCGCCGTCATAGGAGGCATCGACGTCGTATTGCACCAGCGAGAAATTGCAGTTGCGGAACAGATAGGTGCCGGTCGACGAGGCGTCGCCGACACCGCGCCATTTGTTCATGGACGTGATCGTCCTGGTCTTGTCGTCATACTCGGAATTGACCAGCTGGTCGTCGGTCTGGAAGCCGATGATGTGGATCCCCTCGACCTTGCCCTCGCTGTTGTTGTTCTCGTAGCGGATGTCGAGCTCGGGTGAAGCGAATTGCAACTGCCTGACGCCGGCGACATCGTCATAGATGTAATAGACCGCGCTTTCATTGTAGGCGGCCATCGAGCAGAAGAAGCGGAAAAGCCGCGTCTCGCGCTCCGGCTCGTCGGCTCCGGCGTCCTTGTCCTTATAGCGGATGGAGTAGGCGTCCGGCTCGCCTGCCGGTTTGCCTTCCGGATTCTCCTTGTCGCACTGCTCGCCATAGGTCGCGAGGAAGGCCTTCCTCGCCTGTTCCAGCGCCTCGTCCTTCTTCGGGGGCGGCGGGCCGTCGCCGCAACTGGCCGGCACGGCATCCTCGAAATTCGAAGCCGACGGCTTCAGCGCGCCCTTGTCGATGAAGATCGGCTGGAACGGCGGCTCCTGGATCTGCGCATTGACCTGGCGAAGCGTGTAGCAGCCGGCAAAGACCTTGGCCTCGCCGTTCTTGTCGGTCGCCTGGATGGCGACGGGAACGCTGTAGTAGGTACTGCCGGCCGCACCCTCGTTCGAAACTGCACCTGTCTTGACCTCGACCGTGTCGGTGTTGTCGTAGCCCTTGACGAAGGCGTTGAAATCTTTTGCCGGCTTCGTATCGCCGTAGTAACCCCAGGCGCGAGCGAATTCATGCCGGCCGATGGCGCTGTAGAGCGAGCGGACGACCGCCTCGGCGCTGGATCGGTCGTCTAAATAAGGCGCTTCGGCGGCGAGTGCCGACTGGCCGATGCCAACAAGGGAGAACATGGCAGTCGCTGCGAGAAGGACACGTCTCATCGGGAATCTCCGCTCGATAACGAAAATACTACCACGGCGATTGCGGCGGCGCGGTGACGCGGCCTGGACACTGCTTGAAGAATCGAGCCGGGAGGCGCTAGCTCACGGCCAGCGGCGCTGAGGCCGCCTGGGGAGATTACTCACGTGACCATATCCATGTACGATGTTTCCGTGGCCGTCTTTTCGGCCCGGCTGAAGGCGCTGGCCAGCGTGCTGTCGCTGGCCGAGCAAAACGCCACCGACCGCAAGATCGACCCGCATGTGCTCCTGACCGCCAGGCTGGCGCCCGACATGTTCGCGCTGACGAGGCAGGTGCAGATCGCCACCGACCATGCCAAGGGCGCGCCGTCGCGGCTCGCCGGCCGCGAAGTGCCGAAATACGAAGACAATGAGTCAAGCTTCGAAGAGCTGCACGCCCGAATCGCCAAGACGCTCGATCATCTGGCGACATTCTCGGCCGCCGATCTCAACGGATCGGAGGAGCGGACGATCGAACTCAGGCTTGCCGGGCGTGAGGTCACGATGAACGGGCTGCAGTATCTGCTGCACGCCGCCATGCCGAACTTCTACTTCCACGTTACTACGGCCTACGACATCCTGCGGCACAACGGCGTGCCGCTGGGCAAGGCGACGTTCCTGGGACGCTAACAGCCGAGAGAGTTCCCGGCCGCCGCCGGGAAGCCTCTTTTACTTTTGGTTTCGCGCATTCCGGGCGGAAGCCGCTGCACACTTGCCTTGGAATTGCCCGAGCGCCAGATCAGCGTATCGACATTTCGCGGGCGATACGCGGAAAATCCGCCGGCTTGATGCCGATATCGGCGCGGTCGGCATTGCTCATTGCGTTCAGAAGCGCGAGCGCCGAGCGGTAACGCTGCTGTTCCTGCGGGCGTGGCCGCGCGAACATTTCGGTGAAGAACCCCATATCCCAGGCCCCTAGTTTGTCCTCCACACGCCTAATATATAGGTGATTTGTTACAATTGTGCAGTGCAGCAATCGCATGGCAGCCATGCCTTTGCGAATTTTTTCCGCCACAATCGTTTTTTGAAACTTTTGCGGAAGCTCGACCGTACGCCTCGATGCTGGCCCCATAGCCGGCTTTTTCCTCGCCATTCCTGGCGACCTTGCCGGGCTGCACGGAAACGCAGTCCGGCTTTTTAGTCCGGCGAGGATTGTGTCGGGTTTTCGAAGCTGAGAAGCCCGCAATTGTTAACGTCATGGGCATTCATTTTTAACGAGAGCGCTCTATGGTCGACGGCGGCGGTGAATGCCGTCGCAATACGGAGGAGGCTGAGATCGGCACCGGGAACAAGCTCGATTTCGCTTCGTTGCTCGACGACCTGATCATCGCTTCCGAGAAGGGCGAGGAGTCAGGCGCCCGGCCATCCATTCCGTTCGACTATCTGTCGGTGGCGGACGAGCTTCATTCCGGCCGCATCAAGGTTGCGGGCGAGAGCGTCGCCGCCGAATACCGTGAAGCGGGCACTGATCTCGCCGCCGAGTTCGCCGCGATTCTCGACCAGGCCAAGCTAGCGCTTGCCGGCGAAGAGCAGCGGCCGGAGGAAAAGCTGCCGCCGATCGATCCGGAAT
This sequence comes from Mesorhizobium sp., assembly GCA_004020545.1. Taxonomy (GTDB): domain Bacteria; phylum Pseudomonadota; class Alphaproteobacteria; order Rhizobiales; family Rhizobiaceae; genus Mesorhizobium. Next base: position 14,716 of record SAQE01000065.1, read on the forward strand.
CGATTGCCGGCGAGCTCGGCCTGGACCGCTCCAACAAGAATGCCGATTTCGGCCGCATTCGGCGCAACTTCGCCTTCGCCAACCATCCGGACCGTGTCGCCCCGCATCTGCGCCAGCGCGCCATGATCCGCATGCAGGTGGCCAACATGCTGATCGACGAGGCCAAACGGCGCGCGCTGGCTGCCGCGCGCCGTTAGCAATTACGCAAAAAGTCGGCGTGAGCAGGGCTTGGAGAACCTCCGGCCTATGCTTTATGCTTGAATTTCCTCCCGCGCAAAAACCTCCCACCGGAGACATCCCATGCACAAACGCCGCCTCGGTCGGACCGACCTCCTTGTTTCGCAAATCTGCCTGGGGTCGATGACTTGGGGCCAACAGAACACCGAGGCCGAAGGCCATGCGCAGATGGATCTGGCCTTCTCGCGTGGGGTGAATTTCATCGACACTGCCGAACTCTACCCGATTCCGCCGAAGGCGGAGACGCAAGGACGGACCGAGAAGATCATCGGCAGTTGGATGAAGGCGAAGGGGAACCGCGACAAGGTCGTCATCGCCTCGAAAGTGGTCGGCCACACCGGCAACACCTGGTTTCGCGGCGACCGGCCGTCGAAGCTCGACCGCACCGACATTTTCGACGCGGTCGAGAAATCGCTCGCCAAGCTCGGCACCGACTATATCGACCTCTACCAGATCCATTGGCCGGAGCGGGACATCCCGTGGGGATCGAACCCAACGCGCATCGGCGCGATGGCGCGCCGGGCCGATGCTGTCGGTGCTCCCGCCGGCGAGACGCCGATCGCCGAAACGCTCGCCGTCTTCGAGGAGCTGGTGAAGGCCGGCAAGATCCGCCATTTCGGCCTGTCGAACGAGAGTTCCTGGGGCGCCATGCGTTTCCTGACCGAGTCCGACAAGGGCGTCGGCCCGCGCGTCGCGTCGCTGCAGAATGCCTACAACCTCGTCAATCGCACCTTCGAGGTGAACCTGGCCGAGGTCTGCGAGCGCGAGCAAGTTTCGCTGCTTGCCTATTCGCCGCTGGCGCAGGGTTATCTCACCGGCAAATACGATCATGGGGCGCGGCCGCAAGGCTCGCGCTCGCAGCTCTTCAACCGCGGACAGCGCTACGAGACGCCGAATGCGGCGGAAGTGCTGCTCGAATACAATGAATTGGCGCGCTCGTTCGGCATGGAGCCGGCGCTTTTCGCCAACGCTTATGTGTCGAACCGGCCTTTCGTGACCGCGAACATCGTCGGCGCAACAAACGTCGCGCAGCTCGACATGGCGCTGTCTTCGGCTGACGTCACCTGGACGGAGGAGATGCAGAAGGCGGTCGACGTGATCCACCAGCGGGTCGGCAATCCGTGTCCGTGACCGGGCAGTCAGCGAGAAAGACAAAGGAATGAAGATGATGGCAGGCTTTCCGATCGAGGCCGTGCGTTGGAAATTTCCGGCGCTTTCGCTGACCGACAAAGGCCGCCGCCGCGTCTATCTCGACAATCCAGCCGGCACCCAGGTGCCGCAGGCGGTGGCCGACGCGGTGTCGCGCTGCCTCCTCACCACCAACGCCAATCTCGGCGGCTTCTTCGAAACAACGGTCGCGGCGCAAAAGGTGGTCGACGACGCGCATGCCGCGATGGCCGATTTCCTCGGTGCGGCAAGCGTCGAGGAGATCATCGTCGGCGCCAATATGACGACGCTGACCTACCATATGTCGCGCACGATCGGCCGGACGATGAAGCCCGGCGACGAGATCATCCTCACCCGCATGGACCATGAGGGCAATGTCTCGCCCTGGCTGCAGCTTGCCGAGGATCTTGGGCTTGTCGTGCGTTTCCTGCCTTTCGACGAGCAGAGCTGGCAGGTCGAGGAGGCGGCTCTGCAGGCGCTGCTTTCGGAAAAGACGCGGCTTGTGGCGCTGAATTATGCCTCGAACCTCACCGGCTCTATCAACCGGGTGAAGGCGCTGACGGCGATTGCCAAAAAGGCTGGCGCGCTGGTCTATGTCGATGCCGTACAGTTCGCGCCGCACGGGCTGATCGATGTGCAGGAGCTCGGCTGCGATTTCCTGATCTGCTCGGCCTACAAGTTCTTCGGGCCGCATATGGGCATATTGTGGGGCCGCCGCGACGTCATCGACGCGCTCAAGCCGTACAAATGCCGCTGCTCGTCCAACGGCCTGCCGGAGCGGTTCGAGCTCGGCACGCCGCAGATCGAGCTGATGGCCGGGTTGACTGCTGCTGTCGACTATTTCGCCGATCTGGGTGCTGCGGCCGGCGAGGGCGGTTCGCGACGGCAGCGGATCGCGAAAGCGTTCGAGGTGTCGATCGCCTATGAAAATGTCCTGGCCCGGCAATTGATCGAAGGCCTGTCGGACATCAAGGGATTGACCATCCGCGGCATCACCGATCCAGAGCGTTTCAGCGAACGCGTGCCGACAGTGTCCTTCACGATCGAGGGTATCGCGCCTGAGACGATCGTACGGCAGATGAACGCCGAAAACATCTTCCTCTGGTCAGGCCACAACTATGCGTGGGAGATCGTCCACCAGCTCGGCATACCGCCCGAGCAAGGCGTCGTGCGCATCGGCATTGCGCATTACAACACGGCGACAGAGATCGAAGAGACGCTGGAAAGCGTGCACCGCGTGATCGCGATGCTGAGGCAGCAGCGCTCCTGAAACCGGTTAACGCTCCTTGCCGCCGAAGCCGGTCAGGAACGCGGTGAGGTTGTCGCCGAGCGCATCGCAGAGATAGCCGCCTTCCTGGACGATGACCGTCGGCAGGCCGAGCCCGGCAATGACCTCGCCGATGCGCGAGAAGCCGGGCGTCGTCACCGAAAGCCCGCCGAACGGATCGCCTTCGAAGGCATCGAGCCCGAGCGCCACCACCAGCGCTTCCGGCGCGAAGGCGCGGATGCGCTGGAAGGCCGTCGCCAGCGCTTCGAGGAACGCCGCGTCGCCGGATTTGCGCGGCAGCGGCAGGTTAAGGTTGTAGCCGAGGCCGGGGCCTTCGCCGCGTTCGTCCGCATGGCCCCAGAAGAAGGGGTAGAAGCGCACCGGATCCGCATGCAGCGAGACCGTCAGGACATCGGGCCTGGCGTAGAAGATGCCTTGCGTGCCATTGCCGTGATGCAGGTCGACGTCGAGGATCGCGACGCGCGCCGCTTGCCTGCGCAGCACCTGCGCCGCGACCGCCGAATTGTTGATGAAGCAGAAGCCGCCGGCGACATCGGCGAAGGCATGGTGGCCCGGCGGGCGGCAGAGCGCATAGGCCGAAGGCGCGCCGGCCATCACGGCTTCGGCCGCCTCCACCGCGCTCCAGGCGCTCCAGAGCGCGCTGTTCCAGGTCTCGGCCGAGATCGGGCAGGCGGTGTCGGCCATGTGATAACCGGCCTGGCCGACCGCCGAGGCCGGGTAGGAGCCGTCGCGGGCGATCGGATGGATGTTCGGGATGACCTCCGCCGAGGCGCCTTCGATGCGCTGCCAGCGCGCGAAGACGTGCTCGAGGAAGTCGAGATATTCGGGCGTATGCACCGCCGCGATCGGGCCGAGCCCGTATTCCCTCGGCCTCTCGATCGTCACGCCGACAGATCTTGCGCCGGCTAACAATCTCTCGATCCGTTCCGGCTTTTCCGGATTGGGCTGCGGCGCGCCGCTGGAGAGGAAGGCTTTCGGATCGTGGTGCTTCTGTTCCTCGGCGTAGAAGGCTTTCATTGTTCTTCCTCCGGCGCATCGGCAAAGGCGAAGAAGGCGTCGCCGACGATCTTTCGCACCTGCTCGTAGCTCGACCAGCCGATGCCGAGCTTCTCATAGAAGGCCTTGGCGGTCTCGTTATCGGTATCGACGGAGAGCCTGAGATAGACGCCGCCCGCAGCGCGGCATTCCCTGACCACGCGCCGCAGCAGTTTTTCACCGATCCGCAGGCCGCGAAAACGGTCCTCGACATAGAGGTCCTGCACATAGACGCCCGGACGGCCCATCCAGGTGGAGAAAATCGGAAAATGCAGGCAAAGGCCGGCGAATTCGCCGCCGACCTCGGCGATCAAGGTCGAGAAGGCGGGATTTTCGCCGAAGCCGTAGCGGCGGAGATCGTCCGGCGTCGAGGTGATCTCCTGATGCGCGCCGATGTGGGTGCCGAGTTTGAGCAGGGCGGCGTGGATCGTCTCAACGTCGTCGACGCAGCCGGGACGTAGGAGGACTGTCTTGCTCATCACGACAGGCAGGGCGCCAAGGCACCCCCCTCTGTCCTGCCGGACATCTTCCCCGCAAGGGGGGAGATGGGATGTCGCATCGACTTTCGCCAATCTCCGACGTTGCAGAACGGGTGGCATGGCCGACACTGCCAATCTCCCCCCTTGCGGGGGAGATGGCCGGCAGGCCAGAGGGGGGTGGGAAGAGACGCAAGCATCTGAGATTGACTTTATCTCAAAACGCCACCCGATCGCCGCCCTTCAGAGCCAGCATCTCGCGTGCTTCCGAAGGTGTGGCGACCTCCAGCGACATGCCTTCGAGAATGCCGCGGATACGGCGCACCTGGTCGGCGTTGGATTTCGCCAACTGCTTTCCGTCGTAGAGGCTGTCCTCGAGCCCGACGCGGACATTGCCACCCATGGCGGCGGCGATGGAGATCAGCGGCATCTGGTGGCGGCCGGCGGCGAGCACAGAGAACTGATAGCTGTCGCCGAACAGCTTGTCGGCGATGCGCTTCATGTGGACGAGATTATCGGGATCGGCGCCGATGCCGCCGAGGATGCCGAGCACGAACTGGAGGAACAACGGCCCCGACGCCAGACCGCGATCGCGCAAATGCGCCAGCGAATAGAGGTGACCGACATCGTAGCATTCGAACTCGAAGCGCGTGCCGCAGCCTTTACCGAGCTTGTCCAGGATCGACTCCATGTCGGCGAAGGTGTTCTTGAAGATCGCATCGCGGGTGGCCTCGAGAAGCTTCGGCTCCCACTCGTGCCGCCATTCGCGCGGCCGCTCCAGCATCGGGAAGAGCGCGAAATTCATCGAGCCCATGTTGAGCGAGCACATTTCGGGCTGCGCCCGGAGCGGCGCAGCCAGCCGCTGGTCGAGCGTCATCAGCGAGGAGCCGCCGGTGGTGATGTTGATCACCGCATCGGTCGCCTGCTTGATGCGCGGCAGGAACTGCATGAACACGTCCGGATCGGCCGTCGGCCTGCCGTCCTTCGGGTCGCGGGCGTGCAGATGCAGGATCGAGGCGCCGGCTTCGGCCGCGGCGATGGCGTCGGTCGCGATCTGGTCCGGCGTCACCGGCAGATGCGGCGACATCGACGGCGTGTGCACCGATCCGGTGACGGCGCAGGTGATGATGACTTTCCTCGGCGCCATTTTTCGCCCCTCAGCCTTCGACCGGCAGGTCGAGCTCGGCGGCCAGCGCTGCCAGCGAGTCGCCGATGATGGCGATCATCTCGCCGATCTGCTCGCGCGTGATGATCATCGGCGGCGCCACCATGAAATTGTCGCCGTCGATGCCGCCCTTGACCCTGCGGCCGTAGATGATCAGGCCGCGTGCATAGGCGTGGTCGAGCAGGCGCTGCGTCGCCTTGCGGGCGGGATCGATGGGCTTCAGCGTTTCCGGATCGGCGACCATTTCCACGCCGAGGAGCAACCCCTTGCCGCGCACGTCCGCCATAAAGGGGAAGCGCTTGGCCAATGCCTTCAGCTCATCGATCAGCAAATCGCCCATGTGAGCCGCGTTGTCGATGAGGTCGAGCCGGTCCATCTCGCCAAGCACGGCGAGGCCAGCAGCGCAGGCCAGCGGATTGCCGGCATAGGTGTGGCCGTGCTGAAAGCCGCCAGAGGCCAGCAGCGGCTCGACCAGCCGCATGGGTGCCGCCAGCGCGCCGAGCGGCGCATAGCCCGAGCCCAGCCCTTTGGACATCGCGACGAGGTCCGGCCTGCAATTCCAATGATCGCCGCCGAGGAATTTGCCGGTGCGGCCGGCGCCACTCATCACCTCGTCATGGATCAACAGGATGCCGTAGCGGTCGCAGATTTCGCGGATGCGCGGATAATAGCTGTCGGGCGCGACGAGGGCGGCGGTTGCGGCGCCGCCAATGGGTTCCATGATGAAGGCGAGCACGCTTTCCGGACCCTCGGCCTGGATTTTCTCCTCCAGCATGTCGGCATAGCGGACGCCGCGCTGTTCCATCGAAAGGTTATCGCGGTCGCGCCAGGCGGTCGGCGCCGGTACCGTCGGCATAACCTGCATCAATGGCGTGAAGGTTTCGACCAGCGCGTCGTCGCCGGTGACGGCAAGCGAACCCAGCGTGCCGCCATGATAGGAGGGGAAGCGGCTGATCACCTTCCAGCGCTTCGGCTGACCGGTGACGACCGCCCACTGCCGGGCGAGCTTGATGCAGGACTCGGTCGCCTCGGAGCCGCCGGAGACGAAGAAGATGCGGTCCATGCCTTCCGGCAGCTTGCGGGCCAGTGCCCGTGCCAGCTCTTCCGCCGGCTCGTTCTCGAAATGCAGTCGGTAGGCGAAGGTCGTCTTCTCCATCTGCCGCTTCATGGCGTCCAGCACGTTGCGGTTGGAGTGGCCGATGTTGGCGACCATCGGCCCGCTAGACCCGTCGATGAAACGGCGTCCGTCCTTGGTCCAGAAATAGATGCCTTCGGCGCGGTCGACGAGCGGCCGGCGCAGGCTCGACAGATAAAACAGGTGCGACGGTTGCCGCGCTTCGGCTTGCGGAGTGGGCTGGACTTCCAATTTCGACATGTCAGGACTTTCCAAGATAACGGTCGAGAACATTTTTGGTCACGCGTTCGACCATCGCGTCCTGCCTCAACAGGCCGGCAACCCATTCGCAGCTTCCGGCATGGAAGACATCGCCCTTGCCGCGCGGGAAGTTGACGATCATGCCGTTGCCGCGCTTGACCTTGTCGAGATTGGCATCGCTCGCCTCGCCGAACAGCGTCTCGGCGGTGAAGCGTCCGTCCTCGTCGGTGAGGAACTGATCCTCGATCGGGATGTCGCCGCTTTCCTCGACCTGGCTCGCCATGCCGACGGCGAGCACCTGCAAACCGTCCGGCGCGCCACTCTCCGCAGTAGGGTAGGGCAGGCCGCCACGGATCTCGAAATCGAGCCCGTCGACCTCGTAACCGTAGACATGGCTGTCGGCGCCGAGCAGGTCGCCATAGTAGACGCCGGTGCCGGCAAAGGCCCAATGTTCCGGCCGGTAGACGGGGAAGCCCCGAACGCCGCGCGGCGCGCAGCCGCCCCAGCCGGCATAGACGCCTCTCGTCGCATTGAGGCCGAAGGTCGCGCTGCCCGGGCGGCCGATCTCCGGCGCCTCCCAAGAGTTGGTGGCGCGTGTGACATCGCCGCCGCGATAGGCGGGGTCCTCGGCGCGGGCGCGGTATTTGTAACAGACTTGGCGGCGGCCTTCGTCCTCCAACCTTGTCTGCCACATGAAATTGCCGGCGAAGCGGGCCGCATGGCCGCCGCGCTCGACATAATTGTCGACGGCGTCGCGCATCTCCCAGGTCCAGTATTCGTCATGGCCGCTGAAGACGACGCAGTCGTAGCCGTCGAGGATTTCGGGCGAGAAATGCAATTCGTGCTGGCTGGCAAGATCGATCGCATAGCCGGCGCGCTCGGCGAAGCGGAAGAAATGGCTGTCGTAGCTCGCCCAGCCGGAAGAGGCGTATTTCTTCGAATGGCCGGTGGCGAAAGCCCACTCCATATGCGGATAGCGCGGCACAGTCTTCGGCGGCACCGCGACCTCCAGTGGCACGCGGGGCGCTTCCCGCGGCAGCACGACGAAGCCACGGCACCAGGGGCGCTGCGTGGAAACCGTCGTGGCATACTGGTCGCGGTTCGGGCCGGTAATACCCTGATAGTGGTTGGAGCCGCCCCAGGTGTTGTAGGCCGTCCAGGTGCCGGTCGCGGCAATCTGCAGCAGCCGGCCGGGCCTGCGGCCAGGCAGGGGGGCGACGATAAACAGATGGTGGCTAAGGATCGGCTCACCATCACCGTCAGCCGAGAGCGTGGCGCGATAGGCGCCCGACGGCCATTCTTCGCCGATACGAAATTCGAACGACGCTTCCCAGCCACAGCCTTCGACCGAGCATTGGTCAGGCGTGTCCTGCCAGCGCGCCGAAAGGCCCATTCCTTCGAAGACCTTCGTCTCGGTTCCACCATCGCGGACGACAACGATGCTGAATCGCGGCGCCGTTGAGGTGACATGCAGCGCCACCGTATCACCGGGACGATAGGAGAAACGGTCGCTGTAGCACCAGATCTCGCCGCGGCCGCCATCCATTCCCGGCCATTCGTAATAATGGCCGCGCACAGCCTCGCGGCGCTGCTCGGGCGTCAGCCCGAAATCGGGGAATTCAGCGGGCAGTTGGGTCAATGAACACCTGAAACCAGAGGTCGCCATTGAGACCATTGGCCGGCCAAGCGTCAATTGGAAACGATCGGGCCAGCAAGCGCTTGGCCATATCCGGCAAACGGACTATTTCATCCTGGGGCGATGTTTCAACGCCGGGAGCCGACATGCTGCGCGTGCAAAAGGTCAAGGTCGACGACATCTATGTGCCAACGGCGCGCCGCAAGACGCTGCATCCAGAGACCGTGCGCCATCTCGCCGAGGACATTCTCGAGAACGGCATGAAGACACCGATCCAGGTGCGTCGCGACGGCAAGCGCCATGTGCTGGTCGAAGGGCTGCATCGCCTCGAAGCCGCCAAATGGCTCGGCGAGACCACCATCGACGCCTATCTGGTGCAGGCGCGCCGCCACTGATTCTTGTCGCTTGGGTCTTTACCGCAGCAGCGTCACCGCATCACGGCAACCGATCGTATTCCATCAATGCTTTTCAATTGACGCTGCGATGCCGGCCGCTACTACCACGCTTGGATTTCCACGAAGCAGGTGCTTGCCATGACGAAATACCAGGGCGGATGCTTGTGCGGAGCGGTGCGCTACCGCGCCGAGGCTGAACCGATCAACGAGCGCGTCTGCCATTGCCGGATCTGCCAGAAGGCGATCGGCGCGGCCTTCAACGCGCGCCTTCTGTTCCGCATCGACGACGTAACCGTCGAAGGGCCTCTGGCAACGGTCAATTCCTCGCCGGACCTCAAGCGCGGCTTTTGCGCAGCCTGCGGCACGACGATGTTTTCGCGGCGCGATTCACGGGGCATCCTCGGCGTCACCTCCGGTTCGCTCGACGATCCGTCCGTGTTCAAGCCCGACATGCATTTCTGGACGGCTTCCAAACAGTCCTGGGTGCAGCTCGATGATGGGTTGCCGCAATTTGAGGGCGCGCCGCCTGCCTAACCTTCTCCCCTTGTGGGAAAAGGTGGCCGAGCGAAGCTCGGTCGGATGAGGGGTGTTCCAGAGGACACCGACGTCTCATTCCTTCCAGCACCCCTCAACCGTCTCGGCGCTGCGCGCCGATCCACCTTCTCCCACAAGGGGAGAAGGGGAAAACTGCACAAAAATTTCATCTTCGATTCACGAGATAGCCGGCAAAGCGTCATTGGCGGGCCATCTTTGGCTGCTTATCTAATCGCCATGCGGGAAGGCATCGAGGAGGCGACGGATGAGCGAGAGCATCAACACCCTGGACGAGCTTTTGAACGACCCGATGATCCAGCTCGTGATGGAACGCGACCGGGTGCGTCCGGCCGAGCTTCGTCTGCTCTTGGAAAAGGCTCGAGACCGGGCCGCCGACGATTCCCGCATCGATCAGCCGGTGCTGCCGCCGGCGCATGTCGTGGCGAGAAGCTGCATAAAGCAGTGGCTGCACCGCTAAGTTGGTTGGCTTGGCCATAACCCGTGTCAGCTCGAATACGCCGGCAAGTAGCTGTAATGGCTGCGGAAATAGGCAATCCTGAAACCAAGACGGGCATAATTGCGGTAGGCCGGACCGTCGCGGTCGGGGCGCGGCGCCTCGATATCGGCGACGAACAGTTTTGCGCCGGCGGCGATGCCGTCGCGGACCAGCCGTTCGCCAAGCATGGCGTCGAGGTCGAAACTCGGCGCCATGATGCCCGGCACGGGCGCGTCGATGCCGCTCCAGGCGATGCCGTCTGAGATGAACATTGAGCGCACAGCAGCCACCGCGCCATCACGTTTCAGCATGTAGTGATGCCAGCCCTTGCGGCCGACCAGCGCCGTGAGCCATGGCGAGGTGGGCAGCCTGTATTTGCCGTCGATGAAGGAGGCCCATTGCGAGGCAGTATCGGCGGTGACCTCTTCGACCGATACATCGTCGGCTGGGAAGAGCGGTTCTGCCGCCGGCGGTGTCGCGTCGCGAAAAATGCGTTCCCAGCCGCTCTGATGCTGCAGCCCGCGGGCTTCCAGCCAGCATCTCAGCCGCGACGGCTCGGTATGCGGGTTCGTATAGAACCACGGCCGCAAGATGCCGGCCGCGCGATAGTGCGCGAGCAGCGCGTCGACCTGTTCCTCCGAGGCGGGACCGTCGACGCCGATGTTCTTGACGCAGTTGAAATGGATGAACGGGATCGTCGTGCAAGTGGTCCAGACGAGGTCGCCGTCGCGGGCGATCGCCAGGCCATGCCGCGCGGCGAAATCGGCGGGTGCAGCGTCATAGAGGTCGAGCCAGGCATTGACCTCGGCGCGCTCGATGGCGCGGCTCAGATCACGCGAGACCTCCTCGACCGCGATTTCGGGAATGTGGGTTTCCGGCGGCACGACTGGCTGCAGTTCCGAGAGGGCGGCGGTCGACATGGTAGTCCTCCTCCGATTTACCTTACATCGTAAGATTAGTGAACGATAATATGGAGGAGCCCGTTGTCAAGCGAGATTAGCGACACCTTACAAATCCGTGAGTTGGATTCACGGTATCGTGAGGCTAAGTCGATCTTTGGGGGGTCTCGAATCACGATTCACTTTTGCCTCGGATAGGACTGGGGCGCTGGGAAAAGGACTGAGATGACCGACGTCTGCACGCAGGGACTGGATACCGGCTTTGTCGGCCTGGGTTATGCCAAGGTGGCGTTTCTCGGCATCGTTCAGGGCATCACCGAATTGCTGCCTATCTCGTCGACGGCGCATATGCGCGTCGTGCCCGCCGTGCTCGGCTGGCAGGATCCCGGCTCGGCCTTTTCGGCCGCCATGCAGCTTGCGGCATTGGCCGCGGTCGTCAGCTACTTCTGGAGCGATGTCCGGGATGTCACGCTGGGTTCGCTGTCGGCGATCGTCCGCCGCGATTTCGGCGACCGGTATTTCCGCCTAGCGATCAGCATCGTGCTGGCGACCATTCCGATCGTCATCGCCGGCCTTGCGCTTTCAGGCGTTCTCAACGCCTGCAATTCGCCGCTGCGGAGCCTGAGCGTCATCGGCGGGGCCTGCATCGTCATGGCGATCCTGCTCGCGCTTTCCGAGATCTACGCCACGCACAAGCTCACGCTCAACCAGGCTTCGATACTTGACGCGCTCCTTGTCGGCGTCGCCCAGGTCGGCGCGTTGATCCCCGGCGTTTCACGTTCGGGATCGACGCTGACAGCCGCGCTGGGTTTGGGTTTCGCCCGGCCGGAGGCGGCGCGCCTCTCTTTCCTGCTCGGCCTGCCGGCGATCGCGCTTGCCGGGCTCAAGGAGCTTTGGGAACTGCACAAGATCCATCTCGGCGCTTATGGCTGGTCGGTCCTGGCCGTCGGCCTCGTCGTCGCCTCGATCTCGGCCTTCTTCGCCATATGGGGGCTGATGCGCGTGCTCGAGCGCTTTTCCGCTTGGCCCTTCGTCATCTATCGCGGCCTGCTCGGCGTTGTGCTTCTGATCGGCGTCGCCGTCGGCTGGCTCACTTAAAAACGCGTCGCGCTGAAACAGATTCAGGTGACGCGCTTTAAGCCCTTGTTTTGATGCATGTCGTTGTCCCAGAACCGCGTACACTTCTGGGCGACATGCATTAAGTCTTTGTTGTTATGCCTGTCGTTTCCCAAACCGCTGCACACTTTGGGCGACATGCATTAGAGGCTTGCGCCGAATCCGCTATACCGGCACCTGAACCTTCGCTTCGGGTGTGCTGATGGATCTTGCGACGCTGCTGCAATCGGTGCCCTTGCTGGCTACGCTGGTGAAATCGGCGCTGCCGGCCGCAGTCGGCGCGGGCATGGGTCTTGGCCAATGGCTGGCGGCGCTGCCGCCTTGCCGCAACCTGACCTTCGAAACAGCGAGCTATCTCGTCTGCGAGGCCGATCCAAAACACTATTCGATCGAGCTGTTCTGGAAGGACCCGGGCGGCAAGCTCTATCAGTCGCTGCACAATCTTCGAAGTGCCCAACAGGCTGCGGGGCGCACCATGCTCTTCGGCATCAATGCCGGCATGTATCATCCGAACCTCGCGCCGGTCGGGCTTTATGTCGAACGCGGTGAGCAGATCACCTCGGCGAAGATCGGATCGGGCACCGGCAATTTCTCGATGCAGCCGAACGGCATCTTCTATCTCAGCGGCAACAAGGCCGGCGTTCGCGCGACGAAGGATTATCTGAAGCGTTCGCCGCGGGTGGACTATGCAACCCAGTCCGGGCCGATGCTGGTCATCGACGGCAGGCTGCATCCAAACTTCCGGGCCGACAGCCCCTCGCGAAAAATCCGCGACGGCGTCGGCGTGCGCGCCGACGGCGTTGCCGTCTTCGCGATCTCCGACGACGTAGTGACCTTCCACGAATTCGCCCGCCTGTTCCGCGACAAGCTCGGCTGCCCGAACGCGCTGTTCCTCGATGGCTCGATATCGAGCCTCTATGCGCCAGCGATAGGCCGCAACGACGATTTCTGGAATCTCGGGCCGATGATCGGCGTGTTCAGACGCTAGCCGAGAACCGCGTCCGCCGGCCGCGAATCGCCCGGCCGGACCAAAAGTAAATTTTGATTCAAACTTTGTTGGTAATTTCTCATTAGGAATGGGGCTTCCGGCGGTGCTGTTCCTGCCCTCGGTCTGTTTTGTTTTGCGTACAGGTCAAGATGCGGATTTTTGGCGTCGTCAGTTTCGTGTTCGCATCGCTTGGCCTTGCCGGCTGTTCCTCGACGGCGGGCGTCGATGCCTTGCAGATACCGTCCAGCGAGACGACGAGTTCGGTTGTCAGACCCAGCGCGCCTGTAACCAAGGCCGTTAGGACGGCCGAAACCGAGACAACCGTCGAGACCGTGTCGATGGCCGGAGCCGCGCGCATGAGGCCGCCGGCGCCGGTGCTTGACGAGGACAATGCGCGAACCGACGACGAGACTTCGCGTCCGGACGACGAGACTTCGCGTCCCTTCGGCCTGGCCGAGGAGGAGACGGTGGCGTTCCCCGCGCAAGACCTGCCGGACAGCGTCGAGCCGCCTGTCCAGGAGGCGGCGCTCGTCTCGCCGCCGAAGCGGCTGTCGCGTGCAGCACCCGCCATGCTCGCGAGCCCGGTCACCCGCTATGCTTTCCGCGACGCCAAGCCGATCAATTTCGGCCGCTCCTCGCCTCGTCATCTCGCCGTCCACGGCGTCGACGTCTCGCGCTGGCAGGGCAACATCAATTGGCAGAAGCTTCGCGCCCAGGGCGCCAACTTCGCCTACATCAAGGCGACCGACGGCGGCGACCATCTCGATCCGATGTTCATGAAGAACTGGCGCAATGCCGACGCCGCCGGGCTGAAGCGCGGCGCCTATCATTTCTTCTACTGGTGCCGCACCGCCGGCGAGCAGGCCGACTGGTTCATCCGCAACGTGCCGAGGGTCGAGGGCGCGCTGCCGCCCGTCATCGATGTCGAGTGGAACGGCGAGTCCTCCTGCAGGCGCAGGCCTTCGCGTGAAACGGTGCTGGAGAAGATGCAGGTGTTCATGGACAAGCTGGAGCGCCATTACGGCCAGCGGCCCATCATCTATACCAGCCCCGACTTCTATCGCGACAATCTGCGCGGCGCCTTTCCGGATTATCCATTCTGGCTGCGCGCGGTCGCCGCGCATCCGTCAAAGGTCTATCCTGGCCGCAAGTGGCTGTTCTGGCAGTATTCCGGCTCCGGCCTGTCACGCGGAGTGAGCGGCCGCATCGACCTCAACGTTTTTCACGGCGACGAGCGGCAGTGGCGCAACTGGCTGGGCGGCGGGCAGATGGTCGCCGACGCGGATTGATCCGCTTTCGAACCTCTGTGCACGCGGTCGCGGCCGCGATTCTGCGTATGTCGCGTAGGCCAGCACGCCCATGAAGATCGCAAAGTAGGCCAGGACGACGGCGAGGACGATCAGGGTCTCGGTGGGCACATCCAGTCTCCTTGAATGAACAGCCAAGGAAACTGCGGGAAGAGCCGCGATGCATTGACCTGGATCAAGCGATTTGCCGTTTTGGTGTCCGCGGCCATGATTGCAGAGATTGCGGACACGAGACGCGATGCTGGCGGACCGCGGCGCCGCCAACCGACATGGCTGCGGCCCGCTGCCGCCCGATGCTTTCCGGCCGTATCCGCGCTCAGACGGTGACAAGATCCGTGTGGCCAAAACCCTTCGAGTAATCGAGCACGGAAATCACCGAAGGCACCACGCGGAAGATGCGCACCTCGTCCGGCGTCGGCATCGGGCCGGGCAGCGAAGCTTGCGGCGGATATTTCTCCGGCAACATCTTCAGAATCCTCTCAGCTTCGGCCCGGTCTTCCACCGGCTGCGCTCGGGCCGCCATGGAAAGCCCGGTGATTTCCATCACCTGAGGCGCGTCATGGTCGATCGTCAGGGACACGCGATCGTCCCGCGCGATATTCGCCGCCTTCTGGCTGTCCAGGCCGCAGAGGAAGTAAAGGGTAAGGCCGTCGTTGACATAGCCGACCGTCGTCGCCTGTGGCCAACCGTCGGGCCTCAGAGTCGCAACCGTCATGACGCGATGCTGGTCCAACAGCGTCTCAATCTTGTTTTTGATCTCCTGATCCATCTTCGCCTCCGAAGTCTTTGCTGACGGTGGCCATGGTAAGGATTGTGGACAGCGTTGCTTTGACGTGCATCAACGCATGGGCGGCAACGCGCGTCGGGCGCGATGTCCGACGTACGAACACACTTGCATGCGCACCGCAATTCGCTGGCGCCGCGGAACGATCCGGCCGGGCGTTCGTTGGAATCGACCTTGCGGCATCAAGAGCGGAAGCGACCAACATGCCACTGACACTGACCAGTCCAGCGTTCGCCGACGGCGATCCCATCCCCGAACGTTTCACCCGGGATGGTGAAAATGTTTCTCCGCCTCTGAAATGGTCGGGGATTCCTGACGGGACCAGGAGCCTGGTTCTTGTCGTGGACGACCCCGATGCACCACGCGGGACGTTCGGCCACTGGGCGGTCTTCAACATTTCGCCCGACGTCGAGCAACTTGCCGAAGGGGAGGACGGGAAGCCTGGAACCCAAGCGCTCCAGCAGGGGAAGAACGACTTCGGCAACGCCTCCTACGATGGCCCGGACCCGCCGGTTGGGCACGGAGTTCACCACTACCATTTCCGGCTGGCGGCTCTCGATGTGCCGAGCCTCGCCATTCCCGGCCAGGCCGGCGTCAAGGAAATCTGGAAGGAGGCCCGGCGCCACGCGATCGAGGCGGCGGAACTCGTGGGCACATACGAACATGCCGCCTGAGTGGCGAAGGCTCTTCCCGTCAGGCACGGACGCGCTACCTAAGATCCCGCCGGAGGAACCGACATTTCCCAGGCCGACGGCGGAAGAGTTCCGCACCCTGGCGGCGGCATTGAAGCGCGTCGCGATGAAACGGATTCAGGCGACGCGCTTTAAGCCCTTGTTTTGATGCCGGTTCCTTCGATCATGCGGATGACCTGCTCGATGTCCCGGGGCTCGATGCCGAGTTCCGGCAGCCCCGGCATGCCCGCTGTCGTCACGTTGTCCTGACGCATGAGATCGACCTGGTTGCGCGTGAAAGGCGGCGTCGGGAGAAATTCCGCCACTACCGCCAGGGCGCTCCAGGCGGCGAACGGCATGGGCACCAGGATTGGATGAACGCCGATCGTTCGGGCGATTTCGCGAACCAGTTCCCTGTAACGCAAGATACGAGGGCCGCCGACCTCGAACGTAGACACATCCTGGATGGGATCAGCCAGCAACCGGCTCACCGCTTCGGCGACGTCGCCGACATAGACGGGCTGAAGCCGCGTTGCTCCCTGGCCGAACAGCGGATAGACGGGCAGCAGCCTGACCAGTCGAACAAGCGTCGTGAGAAAAGCATCGCCCGGCCCGATCATGACGGCCGAGCGCAGGACAATCGTGTCGGGAAACGAGTTCCTGACCGCGTCTTCTCCGCGCCCGCGTGCCTTGATATACCTCGATGCGGATCGCGGATCCGCGCCTATCCCCGAGATATGGACAAGCCGTTCGACTCCGGCTTGCCGCGCGGCACTCGCCAAATCGGCTGCCGCCGTCACGTGCATTCTTTCGAACGTCAAGTCGCCATGCTCGACATAGAGGCTGACCGCGTTCACCACCGCATCTGATCCGGCAATTGCCGGGCCGATCGATGATCTTTCAAGAATATCCGCTTTGACCTGCTCGGGCGCCTTCGCTTCCGAGCCGACCGTTGTTATCGCCCGCCGCGTTTGGCGGGACACCGCCCGCACTTCAAAGCCCTTGTCCAGGAGCCGCTCGACGATCCTCTGGCCAAGGAACCCGGTCCCGCCGAACACAGCAACCTTCATCGATGTTCCTCGCGCATCGCCTCTACACGGCGCCGACGATCGCCGTGGCGAGCGCCAGCAGGTCGATATCGCCGTTTTGCAGTAAGGCGATCTCCGTTCAATTCGAGCCGCAGTTTCGATGGATCGGATTCCGATTGACGCTCAAGCTCCGGGACGATTGCCTCGCGAACTTTCTCTTCCATCATTGTTTTTTGCTCCGCAGACATGTCCAAATCAGATCGCTGGAACCCATTTCCAGAACACGCCTTCCATCCTGTCGGGATAGTACTTGAATTCACATTCGAACCGTCGTCCGTAGCTGGCGGCGGCAGCAAGCGCTATCTTGCTGACGGGTCGCATGCCCGTTCCCGGCGCGAACCAATCCTCCAGCAGGTCGTCGGGCACATAGGCGCCGATCCTCAGCGGCAGTTGCTGCAGGACGACGTCCATTTCCTTCGGTGGCACCGCGTTCATTCGCTTCCGGCTCCCTGCGGATGCGGTGAATTTGAAGTTCCTGCGAAATCACACTAGTGAACTGCGTTTTCGCTCTCGAGTTCCATGAGAACCAGCAGGAATGCTTCTTCCCTTCTCCCCTTGTGAGGGCTTTGCATGGGAGCCGATATTTGGCGCACATGGCA
>SAQE01000066.1 GCA_004020545.1 Mesorhizobium sp.
GAGCTATATAGGCTGAGAGGTCGGCAGGCCAGAGGGGGGCGCTGTCCCGCCGACCTCTCAGCCTATATAGCTCACGGCCAGCCCAAAGGTTGTGACGGATAACGACGAGACACAGCGTTCCTTCGCGCCCCCCTCTGCCCTGCCGGGCATCTCCCCCAGAAGAAGGGGGGAGATTACTCGCTTCGAGCGCCGCGCCCTCTTTGCTCTCACCCCCGTTAGCAGCTATGGACAGGTCCCGCTCAGGAATCGCGTAGCTCCCCCATGAAGCCTGCCATCCTGCTTTCCGCCCTGCTCCTGTCCACGCCAGCCCTCGCCGACTGGAAGCCGGTCGAGAAGATCGAGACCTATGCGATCTCGGGCCAGACACCGGAGGGACTCTATGTCTCGATCGGCGAGAAGGGTCCGGTGATCGGCAAGGACGGCGCGGGCAACGAGCGGCGCGTGATCGCGCACACCAATTTCAAACTGACCTGGCAACGGGACTACCAACCGCAGGGCGGCGCCTGCGTGCTGAAGACGGCGCGGCCGAAGCTGATCATCACCTACACGCTGCCGAAGCCGGCGGGAAAACTTGCCCCCGCCGTGCAGGCACGCTGGAATTCCTTCGCCGCCGGACTCGCCGCGCATGAGAAGGTGCACGGCGCCGGCATCGTCGACATGGTGGACAAGATCGTTGCCTTCAGCGTCGGCCTCACCGTCGCCGACGACCCCGGCTGCAAGAAGATCAGAACCGAGCTGACGCAATATCTCGACCAGCTTTCCAAGGCGCAGCGCCAGGCCAGCCGCGACTTCGACAAGGTCGAGTTCGGACCCGGCGGAAACCTGCAGAAGCTGATCACGGGATTCCTGATCGGCGGGTGAGAAGGACCAAGCAGCGGTTGTGCGGTTCCCTGCCCGTGGCGAGCAAAGCCACAATGGAAAGCACCGACCCGGCAATTCCCTTACCTTTGGCGCACGGCGGCCAATCCCACTTTCGCCGGAACGGGCATGTGCCGATTTTCCCGTGCAGGTTGAAAATCTAATATCTTAGTATTTTCTAATGTTTATTGGCCGCTATTCGACGATTTGATCGGCGGCGATTCGGCACGGCCCGGTTCGACATCGCCTCAAGGCTGGTGCCGCTCATCTGTCCTCAGCGACGAAAGTATAAGCCTGCGCGCCGCCGCTTTACAGGCCGGTTTGGTAGCGCTACCGTTTCACAGTCGCGTGACCCGGGGGGAGCTGGGGCAAACGTCGCCGACTTCAGTGGTGGATGCTTGCCGGCATCCGTTTCAGCCACACCTGATAGAAACGGCTCCCCGCGAGACTTCGCAGGGACCATCGGGAGGAGTTCGATGGCGTCTGTCGCGATTGGCGATGTCTACAAATCGTTTGGAGCTACCCAGATCCTGCATGGCGTCAGCGTCGACATAGACGACGGCGAGTTCGTCACGCTGGTCGGACCTTCCGGCTGCGGAAAATCGACGCTTCTCAGGATGATCGCCGGGCTGGAAAAAATCTCGCGCGGCCATATCTCGATCGGCAGCCGTATCGTCAACGACGTTGCGCCAAAGGAGCGCGACGTGGCCATGGTCTTCCAGAATTACGCGCTTTATCCGCACATGACGGTTGCCGAGAACATGGCGTTCTCGCTAATGCTCAAGGGCGTCCCCAAGGCTGAAAGCGATGCCGGGGTGAAGCGGGCGGCCGAAATCCTCGGGCTGGTGCCGCTTCTGTCGCGCTATCCGCGCCAGCTTTCCGGCGGCCAGCGCCAGCGCGTCGCCATGGGCCGCGCCATCGTGCGCAATCCGCAAGTGTTCCTGTTCGACGAGCCGCTCAGCAACCTCGACGCAAAGCTCAGGGTGCAGATGCGCGCGGAGATCAAGGAACTGCACCAGCGGCTGAAGACCACGACGATCTACGTCACCCACGACCAGATCGAGGCCATGACCATGGCCGACAAGATCGTCGTCATGCATGACGGCGTCGTCGAGCAGATCGGGCCGCCGCTGGAACTCTACGACCGGCCGAACAACCTCTTCGTCGCGAGCTTCATCGGCTCGCCCGCCATGAACCTGCTCAGGGGCACATTCGCCCGCGATGGCGCGCCGTCCTTTCGGGGTGCGGGCGGCGTTTCCGTGCCTCTGCCGAAACCACCCGCGGTCGGCAACGGCGAAGCCATCGTGCTCGGAGTCCGGCCCGAGCATTTGCGGCTGGCCGACGATGGCATTCCGGTCACCGTGGCGGTGATCGAGCCGACCGGCTCGGAAGTGCAGGTCATCGGCCGGACGGCAGGCGGCGAGGATATCGTTGCCAATTTCCGCGAGCGCCATTCCTTCACGCCGGGAGAGACCATTCGGCTGTCGGTCGAGCCTGGCCCCATCCATCTGTTTCACGGCGAAACCGGCAGGCGGATCGAAGCAGCGCGATAAAGCCACGCAACGAGGAACAAACAGGAGGAGACGAGCATGAAATTCACCAGACGCGACGTGATCCGCACGACCGCCGGCGCGGCCGCCGGTGCCTTGGGCAGCCGCTTCGTCGGCTCTCCGGCCTTCGCTCAAGAGGGGCTGAAGTACAAGCCGGAGGATGGCGCGAAGCTCAGGCTTCTGCGCTGGTCGCCTTTCGTGCAGGGCGACGAGGACCAGTGGCTGAAGAATACGAAGCGGTTCACCGAGGCGACGGGCGTGGAGGTGCGCGTCGACAAGGAGAGCTGGGAAGACATCCGCCCCAAGGCTGCGGTCGCCGCCAATGTCGGTTCCGGTCCCGACCTGATGCTCGTCTGGTTCGACGATCCGCACCAGTACCCCGACAAGCTGCTCGACGTAACCGAACTGGGCGACTATCTCGGCAAGAAATATGGCGGCTGGTACGACGGCCCGAAACAGTATGCGACGCGCGAGGGCAAGTTCCTCGGCCTGCCGCTCGCCACCATCGGCAACGCCATCGTCTACCGCGAAAGCTGGGTGAAGGAGGCGGGCTTCTCCGAATTCCCGAAGGACACGGCCGGCTTCCTCGAGCTCTGCAAGGCGCTGAAGGCGAAAGGCCATCCAGCCGGCTTCACGCATGGCCACGGCGTCGGCGACGGCAACAACTACGCGCATTGGCTGCTGTGGAGCCATGGCGGCCAGATGGTCGACGAAACCGGCAAGGTGACGATCAACAGCCCCGAGACGCTCAAGGCGATCCAGTATGCGCAGGAGCTCTACAAAACCTTCATTCCCGGCACCGAAAGCTGGCTCGACGTGAACAACAACCGCGCCTTCCTGGCCGGCGAAGTGAGCGTGATCGCCAACGGCATTTCGGTCTACAACACCGCCAAGGTCAACAAGGACAAGGATCCGAAGCTGACCGAAATCGCCAAGGACATGCGCACCACCAACCTGCCGATCGGTCCGGTCGGGAAATCGGTCGAGCTGTTCCAAGTGACCACGGCTGTGATCTTCAACTACACCCCCTACCCCAATGCGGCCAAAGCCTATCTGCAGTTCATGTTCGAGGACCCGCAGATGCCGGACTGGATCACGTCGTCGGCCGCGTATTGCTGCCAGACGCTGAAGGCTTTCGAGAACAATCCGGTGTGGAAGGCCGACCCGAACAATGCGGCTTACGCGAAGGCCTCGGCGACGCTGCGTCCCAACGGCTATGCCGGGCCGCTCGGCTATGCCTCCGCCGCGACCATGGCCGACTACGTCCTGGTGGACATGTTCGCCAAGGCCGTGACGGGCCAGGCCACGCCGCAGGAAGCGATGGAAGAGGCCGAAAAGCGCGCCAACCGCTACTATCGCGTCTGATCCTGTTCGACCTGAGCCGGGGTGGCCGCGCCTGTCGTCCGGAGGCATTCGGAACGAAGCGCCGGCCCGGCCGCTCCATCAGACTTCATAGGGAACCCACGCCATGGCCGTGCCATCCGTTGCCGTTCAGCGACCTCCGTCGATCCTGTCGCGGCTCGCCGAGAGCCGGAACGCTCTTGGCCTGGGCTTCATGCTGCCGGCGGCGGCGCTGCTCCTGGTGTTTCTCACCTATCCGCTCGGGCTCGGTGTCTGGCTCGGCTTCACCGATGCCCGTATCGGCCGTCCCGGCATCTTCATAGGCATCGAGAACTATCAATATCTGTGGAGCGACAGCGTCTTCTGGCTCTCCGTCTTCAACACCCTGCTCTACACGATAAGCGCATCGATCCTGAAGTTCGTGCTCGGCCTGTGGCTCGCTCTCATTCTCAACGAGAACTTGCCCTTCAAATCGTTCTTCCGCGCGATCGTCCTGCTGCCTTGGGTGGTGCCCACGGTGCTGTCGGCCATCGCCTTCTGGTGGATCTACGATTCGCAGTTCTCGATCCTTTCCTGGGCGCTGCAGCAGATGGGCCTGATCGACCATCGCATCAATTTCCTCGGCGACCCGACCAACGCGCGCGCTTCCGTCATCGCTGCCAATGTCTGGCGCGGCATTCCGTTCGTCGCCATCACGCTGCTGGCCGGCCTGCAGACGATCCCGCAGTCGCTCTACGAAGCTGCCACGCTCGACGGCGCTAGCCGCTGGCAATTGTTCCGCCACGTGACGCTGCCGCTGCTGACGCCGATCATCGCCATCACCATGACCTTTTCGGTGCTGTTCACCTTCACCGATTTCCAGCTGATCTACGTGCTGACCCGCGGCGGGCCGGTGAACGCCACCCACCTGATGGCAACGCTGTCCTTCCAGCGCGGCATTTCCGGCGGCCAGCTTGGCGAGGGCGCGGCAATCGCGGTCGCAATGATCCCCTTCCTGCTGGCGGCGATCCTGTTCAGCTATTTCGGCCTGCAACGACGCAGGTGGCAGCAAGGCGGCGGAGACTGACATGGCCGCGATCAAGGAAGTCGAGCGCCTGGACACCGACGAAGGCGGCATGGGCTACCTGCAGAGCCTGCCGCGCCGGGTGGTGACGGTCTATCTGCCGCTGCTGGTGTTTCTGATCGTGCTGCTGTTTCCGTTCTACTGGATGACGATCACGGCGGTTAAACCCAATGTCGAGATGACCGACTACGTGAACTACAATCCGTTCTGGGTCGTGCATCCGACATTGGAGCACATACGCTATTTGCTCTTCGAGACCTCCTATCCGGGCTGGCTGCTCAATACGGTCATCATCTCGACCGCGGCCACCTTCCTGTCGCTGGCGGCCGCCGTCCTTGCAGCCTATGCGATCGAGCGGCTGAGGTTTTCGGGGGCGCGGCAGGTTGGGCTTGCCGTCTTCCTCGCCTATCTCGTGCCGCCCTCTATCCTGTTCATCCCGCTGTCGGTGATGGTGTTCAACCTCGGCCTCTACGACACGCCGTTCGCGCTGATCCTCACCTACCCGACCTTCCTGATCCCGTTCTGCACCTGGCTGTTGATGGGGTATTTCCGTTCGATCCCGTTCGAGCTGGAGGAATGCGCGCTCATCGACGGCGCAACCCGCTGGCAGATCCTCACAAAGATCGTGCTGCCGCTGTCGGTGCCGGGCCTGATCTCGGCCGGCATCTTCGCCTTCACCCTGTCGTGGAACGAGTTCATCTACGCGTTGACCTTCATCCAATCCTCCGAGAAGAAGACGGTGCCGGTCGGCGTGCTCACCGAACTGGTCCGCTCCGACGTATATGAATGGGGAGCGCTGATGGCGGGAGCGCTGATCGGCTCGCTGCCGGTGGTCGTGCTCTATTCCTTCTTCGTCGAGCACTATGTGTCCTCGATGACTGGCGCGGTGAAGGAGTAGTCGCCACCGGCGCCAGCTTCGCCGCGTCGCGCATGGGCGGGCGCGTCGGGAGTTTCGCGTTCGGCCGCCTGCGAGATGGGCGGCTTCGATGGCATCGCCAGATGCCGCAAACATCAGCACACCGAGAGTATCCGGCTGCCTCGACGCGTGGCGTCACAGCCCGCCTTTGCCCGCCAGCGTGAACCGCGGCGATGGAATTCAGCAAAAAATCAGCAGCCGTTCAGGACAAACGAGCCCTGTCGCCGCAATGCTTGCGCAGACAGTCCGATCACCGCGACGAGCAACTGGAGGCTGGTCATGAACATCAACGCCGACGCGCCGTTTGCCCCCGCCCAACTGGCACGCGAGGAATTGCTCCGTTTCCTTTCGACCGGCTTTGCCGGCTCATGTTGCGGCGAGACCAACGAAATGCTGACCTATCTGGAAAGGGTGGCGTCCAGCGAGGAGCCCGGCAAGGACGCTCCGGCCACCCAGCGGCCTGTACCATGGTTTCGCTTTCGCGGTCTCTTCTCACGCTTGAACTTGTTTCCAGCTTGACCTTTGCCAGCATATCCCGCTCCAATGATAGTTGCGCAATCAGGCGTGTCGATGGGGCAAGGGCTTGGCGCTACGGATCGGCGGCGCAGTTCTCGATCTCGACCGGGGCACGCTCCGGCGTGACGGCGAGATTGTGCCGGTCCGGCCGAAAACCCTGGAACTGCTGGCCTACCTGACGCGCAATCCCGGCCGGGTGCTGAGCAAGGAAGAATTGCTGCAGGCGGTCTGGCCGGGCATCATCGTCTCGGAGGACTCGCTCACCCAGTCGATCCATGACGCGCGCAAATCGATCGGCGACGAGGCGCAGACGCTGATCCGCACCGTGCCGCGCCGAGGCTACCTGTTTCAGCCCCCCGAGACCACGCTGGAGCCCGCGGCAGCCGCGACGCCCGCCCGGGCGGAGCCGTTGGTGGCCGTGCTGCCGTTCCGTGTCGATCCAGCCGATGCTACGGCCAAGGCGCTGTTCGACGGCGCGGTCGAGGAAATCGCGAACGCCCTCTCCTACTTCAAGACCGTCGCCGTGCTGGCGCGCCATTCCGCCTTCGCGCTGGCCGAGCATTCCAGCGAAGACATCCGCGCCACCGCCGAGCGCCTCGGTGCCGACTATATCGCCGAAGGCAGTGTCGAGAGCGCCGCGGCCGATTACAGCGCGCGTGTGGTGCTCACCGAGACGGCGTCCGGCCGGCGCGTCTGGGGCCAGAGCTTCACCTTCGCCAAAGGCGAGATCTTCACGTTCCAGACGATGGTGGCGCAACGCATCGTGACGGCGCTGGTCGCCAACATCGAAAGCGCGGTGATGCGGCGCGGTCTGCCCGCGCCCGCGGCCAATGTCGAAGCCTATCTGCATTTCCTGCGCGGGAAGGAGCTGCTGCGCAGCTATGGCGAAGGGGTCAACCAGGAAGCGCGCGCGCATTTCCTGAAGGCGATCGAGCTTGATCCGGGGTCCGGGCTGGCGCATGCCTATCTGGCGCTCGCAGATGTCATCATCGGCGGCTGTGCCGGCGCGCCACGCGCCGTGCTCGACCAGGCGCGCGACCGGGCGCTGCATGCCATTGCGCTTTGTCCCGACGAAGCAAGGTGCCATCGGATCCTGGCGCTGACCCTGCTCTATCGGGGCCATGACGAATATGATGCGGCCGAGAAGCATTTTGCCCGGGCGCTCGATTTGAACCCATACGATGCCGACACGTTGGCCCAGATCGGCCATTTCCGGGCGTTGCGCGGAGACGGCGAAGCCGGCCTAGCCCTGCTCGACAAGGCCATCCAGCTCAATCCGATGCATCCGGGCTGGTATTATGCCGACCGGGCCGCAGCCCTGTTCGTCCTTGGCCGCTACCGGGACGTGGTGGCGTCCCTTTCATGCCTGCCGCGCAAGAGTGCCTGGCAATGGGCTTGGCTGGCCGCGTGCCACGCGCTCGAGGGCGATGCGGAGACGGCCCGGGCCTGCGCCAGGCAAGGCCGCGCGCTGGAACCCGGCCTCACCGTAAAGGACTTTCTCGCGGACTTGCGCATGAAGCGCACCGAGGACCGCGAGCGGATGCGCCTGGGGCTGCAGCGCGCCGGCTGGGATGATGCCCTTCCCTAAAGCGCGTCGCGTTGAAACGGAGTCGGGCGACGCGCTTTAAGTCTTTGTTTTGATGCATGTCGTTCTCCCAAAACCGCTGCGCACTTTTGGGCGACATGCATTAGAAGCTGATTTCCACCGCGTCAGCGCTCCGCTTCGCCTCGCCATGGAACACCGCCTCGATGTTGTTGCCGTCGGGGTCGAGCAGGAAGCAGGCGTAGTAGCCGGGGTGGTAGGGGCGCTCGCCCGGCGCGCCATTGTCCTTGCCGCCGGCGGCGAGCCCTGTCGCGTAGAAGGCATCGACCATGGCGCGGTCCTTCGTCTGGAAGGCGAAATGGTGGCGGCCGGTGAGCACGCCGAGGGCGGCGCGGCTTTCGGCGCTGGAGACGAAAAGCTCGTCCGCCCAGAAATAATCCTGCGCCTCGCCGCCGATCGGGATGCCAAGCACCTCGAACACCGCGCAGTAGAAACGCCTGCTCGCCTTGAGGTCGCGCACCACGAGCTGGATGTGGTCGATGAGCCGACCGCGATAGAGTTCCATGGGGTGACGCCTCCTGGGTTGAGAGGGCTCAATGTAGAAGGGGCGGGAGCGCGGTCAATGAGGGACGTCGCATACTGCTGACACTCTGAGACGTCGGCGGGACAGCGCCCCCCCTCTGGCCTGCCGGCCATCTCCCCACGAGGGGGGAGATTGGCTGTCGTGCTCGCTTTCGCCAATCGCCAACGTTGCAAAAGGAGCGAGGCGCCGAAGCTGCTGATCTCCCCCCTTGTGGGGGAGATGTCCGGCAGGACAGAGGGGGGCGCGAAGGAACGCCAGCGTCTGCGCTTGGATTTCCCTTCTCTTGCGATTTCTAACACTTAGCTTCGCTAAGATGTTGAAATCGCTTTCCCCCCACAAGGGGGGAGATAGGCGCCCAAAATACCAGATAAAAAATGCAACCAGATTGTAGGATCGGTGTCGCCCACGGCGTCCTTCGGACGCAAGCGGCGCGGTGAGCCTGGAAAAACTGCGCCGCATCAAACAGGATGCCTTACGGCATGGGAGAAGACCATGAACCTTTCCTATCGTTGGGTCATCGTCGCGGCTGGCGCGCTGATGACCTGTGTGGCGCTCGGCGCGATGTTCTCGCTGGCAATCTTTCTCGAGCCGATGTCGCTCGACACCGGCTGGTCGCGCGCCGGCATTTCCAGCGCCATGACCTTGAACTTCCTCGTGATGGGCGTGGGCGGCTTCGCCTGGGGCGCGATCTATGACCGCCTAGGCGCCAGGCCTGTCGTGCTTGCCGGCGCGGTGCTGCTCGGCCTGGCGCTGGTGGTGGCGAGCCGCGCCGGCTCGCTGCTGGTGTTCCAGTTGAGCTACGGCGTGATCGTGGGCCTGGCGGCCAGCGCCTTCTTCGCGCCGATGATCGCGCTCACCACCGCCTGGTTCGACACCAACCGCAGCCTTGCCGTGTCGCTGGTGTCGGCCGGCATGGGGGTGGCGCCGATGACGATCTCGCCCTTCGCGCGCTGGCTGATCTCGGCCTATGACTGGCGCACCGCCATGTTCGACATCGGCGTCATGGCCTGGGTGCTTCTGCTTCCGGCCGTCCTCTTGGTTCGCCAGCCGCCGGCGGCAGTCGCACACGACGGCAGCATGCCGGCACCGGCCGCCGACGATCCCGGCATGAGCGTCGGCCAGGCGCTGCGCTCGCCGGAATTCATCGTGCTGGCGCTGACCTTCTTTGCCTGCTGCGCGGCGCATTCCGGCCCGATCTTCCACATGGTGAGCTATGCGATGGCCTGCGGCGTGGCGCCGATGGCCGCCGTCTCGATCTACAGCGTCGAGGGCTTGGCCGGCCTCGGCGGCCGCGTGCTCTATGGCGTGCTTGCCGACAGGCTGGGCGTCAAGCCGGTGCTGATCGCCGGCCTCGCCGTCCAGGGCGTGGTGATCGCAGCTTATCTCGGCGCCGCCCGGCTCGAACATTTCTACGTTCTCGCCGTCATCTTCGGCGCCACCTATGGCGGCGTGATGCCGCTCTATGCGGTGCTGGCGCGCGAATATTTCGGCGGCCGCATCATCGGCACCGTGCTCGGCGCCGCCACCATGCTCTCCAGCCTCGGCATGTCGTTCGGCCCGCTCGCCGGCGGCATGATCTACGACGCCTATGCCAGCTATTCCTGGCTGTTCATCGGCTCGGCGCTGGTCGGCCTGGGTGCGGCCGGCATCGCCATCGCCTTCCCGCCGCAGCCGAGCAGGCAGCGGCTGCAGATGGCGTGAGTAGAAGCAGGGTTCCTCGCCTCCGCTGCGGGGGCGAGGAATGCTAAGCCGTCCCTTCGAGGGCTATGATGCGTGTATGGGCGCAGCGGAAGCGGATTTGCTTCAGCCGCTCATACTCCGGCGAGTCGTACCACGCGGTGAGCGCGGCCATGTCGGGAAACTCGATTATGACCAGGCGGTGCGGCTCCCAGTCACCTTCAAGCACCCGCGTCGCGCCGCCGCGCGCCAGATAGTGCCCGCCATAGCGGGCCTCGGTCGCCGGGACTTCGCGTCTGTACTCGTCGAACATGGCCATGTCGGTGATATCGACATCGGCAATCAGATAGGCGGCCATTCCATGTTCCTCCTTCTCAAATTGCTTCGCCAAGCGCGGTTGAAAGGAGTCAAGTTATATTAGTATCAACTCATATTAAAGGCCGATCGCAGACGCCCGCCTCGGCTGGCACGGTGCGAATCCATTTGCGTCAGTTCCTGAGCGCGATCGTCGCCGCTGCGCCGCCCATGCAGACGGCGGCGCCTCGGTTGAACAGCCGCGTGGCGCGCGGCGACTGCAAGGTGCGCCGCGTGCCGGCGCCGGCGATGGCGAAGGGGAACTGCACTGCCGCGAGGATGATGGCGGTGATGGCGAGCAGGATCGGCACGTCGAAGGAAGACAGCGCGCCGATGTCGACCACCGTCGGTAGGATGGAGATGTAGAACAGAACCGATTTCGGATTGCCGAGCGTGACCAGCACGCCGGAGAGGAAAGCGTTGCCGCCACTCCTTGCCGCACCGCTTTCTGTCGCCTCGAAAGTCTCGCCCGCCCGCCAGAACTGCACCGCGAGCCAACAGAGATAGGCGACGCCCGCCCATTTGATGACGATCAGGAGGAAGCTGAAGGTCTCGGCGATGAAGGCGAGACCGGCAAGCACGGCGGCGAGGTAGAGCACATCGCCCAGCACCATGCCTGCGGTCATCCACGCCGCCTGCCGGTAGCCGCTGCGCAGCGCCTGCGCCACGATGGCGACGATCTGCGGCCCCGGGATGATGGCGGCGATCGCCAGCGCGCCGGAATAGGCGGCAAAGCCCGACAATGTCATTGATGAGGTGTCCTTCCAGGTGAGGTGGAGGGAGACAATCGGAGGGCGGGATGAAGGTGTCAACCGGGCCAAAGTTCCTCGCCCCATGAATGGGGGAGAGGCGGCTCGGCGAAGCCGAGACGAGAGAGGGAGCGCCTACGAAGGCCCCCTCTCCGTCCGCTTCGCGGACACCTCTCCCCCGCTTTGCGGGGGCGAGGAAGTGCCGCCGCCCGCCGCCACCCTCTTCTCCACCACCCAGCGATGCTTGCCGATCCGGCGGTTGCGGGAAAAACCCTGCGCCTCGAACATCGCCAACGTGCCGTTGTGCAGGAAGGCGCCGGCGACGGAGCGCCCTTGCGTGTCCTCCGGATAGCTCTCCACCGTGCCGCCGCCGAGGCGGCCGATCTCGGTGAGCGCGCCGGCAAGGGCCGCCGCGGCCACGCCCTTGCCGCGAAAAGCCTTGTCGGAGAAGAAGCAGGTGATGCGCCAGTCCGGCAGCGCCGTCAGCCCCTCGCGATAGGCGCGCTGGTGTTTTATGCGCGGCAGTTCGCCGTTCGGTCCGAACTGGCACCAGCCGACGCAGGCCGGACCGTCGAAGACGAGCGCGGCATGGGCGCGGCCTTCGCTCACCAGGGCCTCCTTCGCGGCGCGGTTGCCGGCGGCGCCAACGCCCTTGGCGTGAAAGGCCATGCACCAGCAACCGCCCCACACGCCATTGTGGCGCTCGACCAGCGCGGCGAAATGCGGCCAGGTGGTCATGTCGAGAGGTTTTGTGCTGAAGCTCATCGTCGACCTCTTCCGGCGGCGATGATAACCGACCCGGCCCAGTTTTGAAGCGGGCGCCGACGCTGCCAATCTCCCCCTCGTGGGGAGGTCGCTAATCACCCCGTCCCCGACCTCAGCGCCTCCCTGCCCTCGTCGTCGCGGCGCAGCCGCGCGTCGGAGACCAGCACCACCGGACACGGGCAACGCTGCAGCACACCACTGGTCGTCTCGCCGAACAGCAACTCCTCGCCCGGACGCCGCGCCACGCCCATGACGATCAACGCTACCCCCCTGCCAGCCTGGCGGGCGATGGCATCGGCGGCGGCGGCCCGGCTGCGGATGGCAGTCTCAATCTCGACGCCGTAGCGGTCGGCAAGCGCGACAATGTCCTTCAGCACCGCCTCCCTGCGGCGATGCGAGACGGCGTCGCGCGGCTGGTCGCGGCCGACGCGTGCAACATAGAGCATCTTGACCGGCGCGCCGGTGACGGCCGCAATGGCAAGCGCCAGCTCGGCCCCACGGCGGGCGACCGACGTGCCGTTGACCGGCACCAGGATGCGACCCGACTCGGGGCCAAGCCTCGGCATGTGCCGCCCGGCGGCAGCGGGTTTCAGCACCAGGCAGAGCGGGCCGTCGAAGGCGCCGGCAACCTCGTTCAGCCGGCGCGAGAAACCGCCCTTGGCGGTCACCGCGCGGCCGAGGCCGATGAGCAGCATGCCATAGCCCTTGCGCGCTTCCTTGGCCACCGCCTCGGCCGAGAGCTGGACCTCATGCCGGCGGCGGGTCAAGGGGGCTTCGCGCGCGGGCTCCTCGTCGGCTTCCTTCACCGCCTCGCGCCCCTCCTCGGCGCCCCTCTCGATCTCGTCGAGATGAGCCGCCTCGCCCGGTTCGGCTTCGCTTTCGCCGCTTGCATGCAGCACCGTCATCGGCTTGCCGGCGCCGATCACCCCGGCAAGGTAGGCGACGAAGCGGCCGACCACGCCCTCGTCGACCACCACCAGCAGCCGCTCCAGATTGGCGATGAAGCCACGCTGGTCGACCTCCTCGCGCTCCAGCCTTTTCTTCTCCACCTCGCCGATCGTCAGACGCCCCAGCGCCGAGCGCAGCGTCGGCGGCATGGCCAAGGTGGTGATGACGGCCATGGTGAGGATCATGGTGAAGAGGTTGTGCGAGAGCACGCCCATCGACAGGCCGATCGAGGCGACGATGACCTCGGTCGAGCCGCGCGCATTCATGCCGCAGCCGACCGCGATCCCCTCGGCGCGGCTCATGCCGGAAAATTCGGCGCCAATGAAAGCGCCGCCGAACTTGCCGATGCTGGCGATCGCCACCAATGCCACGGTGAGCAGCGCAAGCTCGAGGTCGGCAAGCACGGTAAGATCGGCCGAGAGACCGGCGACGCCGAAGAACACCGGCATGAACAGCGCGGTGATCACCCCGCGCAATTGCCCCTCGATGTGGCGCGACAGGATCGGCGACTCGCCGACCAGTATGCCGGCGACGAAAGCGCCGAGCACGGTGTGGACTCCGATCAGGTCCGTGATCAGCGCCATGGCGCCCATGATGGCGAGGATAACGGTGACCACCGCATATTCCGAGCGGAAGGTGTCGTTGGTCCAGCGGATGGCGTCGAAGACGATACGGCGGCCAAGCGTGAAGGAAAAAGCCATGAAGGCGGCGACGCCCAGGATCGTGAAGGCGAGGCTGCCGGCCTCGATGCGGCCATGCGTGGCGATGCCGATCGTGATAGCGATGATCACCCAACCGATCGTGTCCTCGATGATGGCCGAGGAGACGATGATCTGGCCGAGGTCGCGGCGCATGAAGTTCATCTCGCGCACCACCATGGCGACGATCTTGACCGAGGAGATGGAGAGCGCGGTGCCGAGGAAGAGGCCGGCGACGATGCGCTCGCTGCCGGCGGCGAGCAGCGAATCCGGCATGAACTGCGCCGCCACGAAGCCGAGCACGAAAGGCACCGCGACGCCGGCGGCGGAAATCGAAAAGCAGGCGCGGCCGACGCGGCGCACCAGCCGCAGATCCGTCTCCATGCCGGTCAGCAGCAGAAGCATCAGTACGCCGAGCTGGGCGATCGCATTGATCATCGACTTTTGCGCGGCATCTCCGGCAAAGACCATGCGCTCGGCCGCGGGCCACAGCCAGCCGAGCAGCGAAGGGCCGAGCAGGATGCCGCCGATCAACTGGCCCATCACCGCCGGCTGGCCGAGGCGCTCCAGCAATTCGCCGATGCCGCGGCCGACGACGAGCAGCAAAATGATTTCGAGAACGAAGATGCCTTCGCTGGACATTCCCGTTTTTTCGGCCGCCCAGGCGATGGCCGGCATCAGCGCTAGGGCCGCCGCCGCAAGCGCGAGCGTCCAGCGCCGATTGAGCATGAAGGACAATTTCTGCACCCCTCGATTATGTTTGGCGATAACGGTTTCGCATATGCATCGGTTGCACGACGACGCGGGCAACCTCCCCCTTCGAGGGGGAGACGTCGCCGAAGGCGACAGAGGGGGGGCGCCTCGCGTGAAGCGCCAGCGCCTTGTGCGCCGTGACGAGGTTGGCGCTCTTGCGAGACGACCCCCTCTGGCCGCTGCGCGGCCATCTCCCCCTCAAGGGGGGAGATTACGCACAGCCCCGACAATTCTATTCAAATGCGGCTGTGGATGTTTGCGTTTGGGTAAAGCGAGTCGCGCATGGTCGAGGCACGGCGGGCAATAAGGAGAAGCTAATGAAAAGCGACTTTGCCGCCGCCCACCTGCACCTCGACAGGGCCTGCCACTATCTGCGCGGCGACGATGAAACGAGCCGCACGGCGCTTGCCGCGCTCGACCTCGTGATCGAGGCGGTGGCTACCGCCCAGTATGCCCGGCCCGAGGCAGAGGTGCTGCAGTTTCCAGCTACTTCAAAGCGGGCATAGCGTCCCGCCGCATCCTAACTTATCCGCGTGAAAGGCAGGAACATTTTTGCCGGCCGCACGTTGTGTTATATGGGGTGTGGCCGGCTCAATCGGCCGGCCACGGCGGGAGGCACGTGGCAAGGGGATGTCCCAGGTCCAGACCATAAAGCCGGCCGAGGCGGCAGCGGCGCCGCGCGGATCCGACGCGTTCGCGCTGAAGCTGACCTCCTCCGAATTCGCAACCACCATGTCGCACTTCCACCGCGCCGAGATCGCGCGCATGGCCGGCTGGCGCGACCGCCTCGACCGCACCAGCAACTGGGCGATCACCGTGGTGGCGGCGATGCTTTCGGTGTCGCTGTCGACGCCGTCGGCCCATCACGGCGTGCTGCTCTTCGCCATGCTTCTGATCACCCTGCTGCTCTGGATCGAGGCGCGGCGCTACCGCTTCTTCGATGTGTACCGGGCGCGGGTGCGCCAGTTCGAGCGCTATTATTTCGCGCAGATATTTTCACCGCAGCCGGACTACGCCTCAAACTGGCTGGCGATCGTTGGCGAAGGCCTGCGCTCGCCGCGCTTCCTCATCTCGCAGCGCGCGGCGCTGATCAGGCGGCTGCGCCGCAACTACATCTTCATGTACACGATCCTGCTGCTCGCCTGGGTGCTGAAGATCACCACGCCCAGCCTGCAGCGCGAAGGCTCGCCGCTTGGCTTCAGCGCCTCCCTCCTCGACACCTTCCGGGTGGCGACGCTCGGTCCCATCCCCGGCATCGTTGTGGTGTGCGGCGTGGTGATCTTCTATCTCGCGCTTTTGGCCGCTGCCTTCCTGATGCGCGCCGACGACGGCGAGCTTACCTTCGGCGATGTGCATGTGTGAGCGGCAGCGTCGCTGTCTGCTCACAAGCCGCCGGCGTCGCTGCCGATCTCGAGCGGCACCAGCCCGGCGGCGACCGCGGCTGCCGCGCCGCCGCTGGAGCCGCCCGGCGTGCGCGTGACGTCCCAGGGATTGACGGTGCGGCCGAAGATCGGATTGACGGTCTGCAGGTCGCGCAGCCTGGGCGGCACGTTGGTCTTGCCGATGATGATGGCGCCGGCCTTGCGCAACCGCGCGGCGATGGTGCTGTCCGTTGCCAGAATGTGATCGGCCCAGGCCGTCAGGCCGACCGTGATGCGCATGCCGGCGGTGGCGTGACCGTCCTTCAATGTGACTGGAACACCATGGAGCGGACCGACGGCGTCGCCGCGCGCGACCGCCAGGTCGGCGGCCCTTGCGCCGGCGCGGGCCGCCTCGTCGTCAAGGGTGACAATGGCATTGAGGAGCGGATTGACCAGCGCAATCCGAGCAAGCTGCGCCTCCATCGCCTCGACTGCGCTGACCTTCTTGTCGCGGATCGCCGTCGCCAGTTGCCTGGCGGTCAGGAAGGTGGTGTCGGAGGGGGTCATGTCGGTATTCTCCCTATGGGAGGGGAGTAAGGGAGTAGGGCAGTAAGGGAGTAGGGAAGATCAGACTGCGTGGCGTCGCGCATTTGACTCGCCTCTGTTCCCCTACTCCCTTACTGCCCTACTCCCCTACTCCCTCAATTCAACGACAGCGCCGTGCGGAACTCCTTCGTGGTGTTGCGGTTGGGATAGGGCTCGGCCGGCACCGGAACGCCGAGATGGGCGCAGAGCGGCTCCCAGCCGTCGCCCAGCTTGTGGACCAGCAGGCGTTCGGCGGGCACGGACTTGAGCACCGCCTCGACATTGGCCTCGTAGACGGCGATGGCATGCGCGCGATCATGCGGGCGGCCGCCGAAGACCTGTTTGGCGACCAGGGCGATGCCCAGCGACTCCTGATCCTGGCTGTCGCTGATCGCCGGCAGGATGGTCTTTGCGAAACTCTCCCACCAGCTTTCGGGCGAGCGCCAGGTGAGGATGACGCGCGCTTGCGGATAGGCTTCGATCAGTTCGCGCCAGTAATGCGCAGAAGGCCAGTCGACGCAGGACTTATAGCCGGCGAAGAGCCGATCCCAATCCGGCGCGGCGCCCCTGGCGAGCGCCCGCCAGAGCCGCTTCTGCTCCTCGTTCGTCATTACCTCGTACATGTGGTGGCACGGCCCGAAGCCGAGCATCGTCAGCGCCTCGCGCATCGAATCCGTGCCGGTGCGGCCGAAGCCGGTTCCCATCACCCTGATCGACATCTTTCCCCTCCTCCCCTTTTTCGTCCGTGGGTCCACTGCCGCGCGGGGTCAACTTTGCTGAACGACGAGCCGCAAGCGATTGCCCTCCGGATCGGCGGTCTCGATCGCGCCGCCGGCCCTTTTCACCGGCACGCCGGCGGCGTCGAGCCTAAGCGCCACGGCGGCAAGCTCGTCCGCAGAGGCAAGCTCGACCGTGAAATGGTCGAGGCCGGCGGCATTCGGCGGCGGCTCGCGCAACTCCTCGCGCGCCCAGATGTTGAAGGCGACCATATGCGGCCGGCGCCCGGTGCCGCAGTCGAACATGCCGAAGGTCCTGGACTGGATGTGCGGGCGGAAGCCGAGCACGCCGATATAGAATTCCATAAGCTGCTCCGGCGCGCGGGCGCGCATATGGATGTGGCCGATGAAGGCATCGGCTGCCATCCGCGGTTCGACATGGCCGGAATTGCCGAGATCGCGCAACAGGCCTGGCACGTCCAGCGCTTCGAGACCCGAATGCGCGCTTCCGTCGACGGCGATCAACGTCACGCGGCCGTCGGCCGACACCTCTCGGCGCAGGAAACGCTCCGGCGTGTCGAAGCAGATCTCGATGCCGTTGCCGGACGGATCGGAGACGTAGAGCGATTCCGAAATCAGATGGTCCTGGGCGCTGTATCTCAAGCCCGATGCCTTGAGGCGGGCGGCTGCGTGGGCGAGATCGCGCCGCGTCGTCACGTGGATGGCGACATGGAAGAGATCGCGCGATTTCTGCGGCAGGGGCGTCTGCGCTCCGGCATGGAGCACGATCAGCGTCCTGCCGCCAGCGCCGAGCTCCGCCGTCGCGTCGTTCTCGCCGATCGGTTCGAGGCCGAGGGTATCGCGCCAGACAGTCAAAGCCGCCGGGATATCGGTCACGTTGAGATGGACCGGCCCGAGGCGGGTGGCTTGAGACAGCAATCCTTTGTCCATTGTCGTTATCCGATTGCGGTCGGAAACATATTAGCTCCGAACGATATTCCTGTCTTGCGCCAAGTTCGGGTTGACCCCTCCCCGGCGGGCGGCGACTATCTCTAAAAATGCATGCAGGAGGAATTCACATGGACGAGCCCGAACGCTGGCGCAACATGGCGAGCGCGCCAAGGGACGGCAGCCGCATCCTAGTCACGGTGCGCTCGTCCGAGCAAGGACCGGCCGAGGTCGACATGGCCTACTGGTCGCGCGCCGACCAGTTTGGCGCGGAAGGTTGGCGGGCGTCCGACTCATCCCCGGGCCGCGTGGTCGAATATGCCGAGCCAGAGCTGAGATGCTGGATGCCGCTGCCCACGGCGAGACGGGGTTCGATGCCGAGCCCGTGGGAGGGAGATGACGTGCCGCTGGTGGATGGCGAAGGGATTTAGCACCTTTCCTTCTCCCACAAGGGAGAAGGGGGTGCTTTTCACCCCACCGCCACCATCACCTCCCCCGCCTCGACCTTCGCCGGATAAGTCCGGAGGTTGATGCAGGGCGGCAGGCGCTTGGCGGCGCCGGTGCGGTAGTCGAAGGCGCCGGAATGCTTGGGACATTCGACCTCGTAGTCCATGACCAGACCGTCGGCGATGTGCACCGCCTCATGCGTGCAGAGCCCGTCGGTGCAGAACACCTCGTCGTCGGACGAGCGGAAGACTGCGTACGTCTTGCCGCCATGGTCGAAGCGGCGGGCGCCTTCCTGCTCGATGTCGTCGAGGCCGCAGGCCCTGATCCAACCGGTCATTTTCTGTTCCTTTCGTCGTGGAAGGCAGTGACCGCCGCAGTCCCCCCCTCACCCGGATTGCCAGCCGAATTGCGAAGAGCAATTCGGGGCAATCCGATCTCTCCCCAAGGGGAGAGGAGGTCGCTGGCGCGACGCCAACCTCTTCTTCCCTCGGGGAGAAGGTGGCCGCGTAGCGGCCGGATGAGGGGAGTCTGCCTTGGCCCCGCAATCAGTTCTTGTTGAGGTATTCCGCCGCGTTGGCCGGCGTCACCAGCTCGAAGGGCACGTAGACGACGCGGTCGACCTTCTCGCCCTTGGCGAGCGCGAGCGCCGCACCGACGCCGCCGCCGCCCTGCCCCTTGGCGTTCTGGAACACCGTCACCGAAAGCTCGCCGGCCTTCATCGCCTGCAGGCCGTCCTGCGTGGCGTCGATGCCGCCGACCACGACGTTCTTCATGTCGATGCCGTTGGCCTTCAGCGCCAGGATGGCGCCGATGGCGGATTCGTCATTGTTGGCGATGACGGCGTCGGGTGCGGCGCCGGCGGTCAGCCAGTTGGTCATCAGGTTCTGCGCATTGTCGCGCGACCATTCCGACGACTGCTTGTTGGTGACCTTGATGAAGTTGCACATGTCGATGGCAAAGATCTGCTCGACATCCTTGGTGCGCTGGAGCGCCGCCTGATGCACAAGGCTGCCCATGACGATGTAGGCGGTGGCGCCGGCCGACTTGCCCCTGGCGCGCAGCATCTTGCACACCTCGAACGCTTCCAGCGTGCCGGACTCGACCTCGTTCGAGCCGACATAGACCTGGTTTGCCGGAAGCTTGGCCATGTCGACCGGCTCGAGGTTGACGAAGACCAGCGGGATGCCGGCCTTCGCCGCTTCCTCGCTGATGGTCTTGGAGGCATTGGTGTCGACGAGGGTGACGATGATGGCGTCGACGCCGCTGGCGATGAAGTTCTTGACCTGGTCGAGTTGCTTGGCGACGTCGTTCTGGGCGTCCTCGACCTGGATGTCGGCGCCCTTCTCCTTGGCGCGGGCCTGCATGCCGTGCATCAAAAGCGTCTGGAAATTGTTGTCGAAGTTGACGATCGAGACGCCGAGCTTGGCGGCGAAGGCGGTTGCCGGCATCGACAGAGTCGCGGCAAATGCCGTCGACCACAGTGCGGCTAAAGCCGTCGAGATGAGAAATTTCTTCACGGATTTCCTCCCTTTGCGGATGGGTGCCGGTTCACCCCGCTTTTGTCTCCGGCCCTTTCAGGATGGCTTAAGTGGATGGCCGAAGGCCGTCTCACTGGTGGATGGCCGAATGGCCATCTCGCTTGGCATTCACCGGGCTGTCATTTCGCAACGGCGTTGGCTCGCGCCTTCTTCTTCTCGTAACGGGCCTGCATGCGGGCCTCGCCTTCCTTGCTGCCGTCGTGGAAGGTGCCGAACCAGCGATCGAACGGGATCAGGCCGTCGCCGTAGTTCACCTCGAAATATTTGTGGTGCAGGTAGTGGATATAGGCGTGGCTATCGACGCTGGCGTCCTCGGTCAGCTCGATCTTGTCGAACCCGACATGGCCAGGAATGGCGCCGAAGCCGGCATAGTGCAGCTGGTAGAGCGCAAGCAGCGGGTTCGACGGGATGATGAGGTGCCAGAAGGCGACGCCGAGATAGCCGAACTGCTCCACCGGATGCATCGACAGCGACGACCAGGGCGACGGGTTGACCGAATTGTGGTGCACCGAATGCACCCATTTGTAGAGCGGACCCCAGTGGATCGCCCGGTGCAGCAGGAAGAAATGGGTCTCGTGGATGATCGGCACCACCAGCGCCAGCAGGAAGAGATAGACCGGGTGCTCCGCGAAGGTCAGCCACGGCACGTAGCCATTGGCGTAGGCGTAGAGGATCGCCACCTCGATCGCCGTCCAGATCGGCATGCCGGTGCCGAAGGTGCGCAGCATGTTGTCGATGTTCTGGTTCTCGAAGAAGAAGGCCTTGCTCTTCTGCTCCGAGGGCCATTTGCCGTTGTATTTGAAGCGGTTGCCCTGGGCTCTCAAAATGTAGAGTCGAAGCTCGAAGGCGCCGAAGAAAACCAGCAGCGCCGCACAGTTGACGATGAAGAGGCGCAAGATCCAGCCGACGGAAAGCGTCTTCATCGCCTCGACATCGGGCAGCACGTAGCGCCACCAGACAAACGCCGTCACGGCGAAGAGCAGATTGTAGGGCAGGAAATAGTGCGGCAGCCATTTCAGCACCGCCAGCGGGCGCGGCGGGAAGACGAAGAGCGGCGCGGTGCCGATCGGTTCGTTCGGAGCCCAGTCGCCCCTCTTGTTGCGCGTGCCGTATTTGAGATCGTCCATGGCTGAGCTCACAAAGACTGGGAAAGGGTGAGGAAGCGGTCATAGGCGGCATCGTCCATGTCCACCTGGTGCTTCGCTTCCGGATAGCGGCCTTCGGCGACGTCGCGGCCGAAGGCGCGGAAGGCGGCAATGCGCTTTTCCTGCAGCTCGGCCTCCAGCGTGACGAAGTCGGCATAGCGCTTGGCGTGGCGCGGATAGTGGCCGGTGTGGGTGCCCAGCACATCGCAGGAGAACAGATACTGCGTATCGCAGGCGCTGCCGCAGCCCATGCCCATGGTGATCAGCGGCGTCGAGCGCGTGATGTGCTCGGCGAGCCTTACCGGCACCACCTCGACCTCGATGCAGGCGGCGCCCGCATTCTCCAAGTCCTTCGCCGCGCGCAGCACCTTGAAGGCTTCTTCAGCCGTGCGGCCGATGGCGCGGAAATTGGTCCAGGTGGCGCGGTTCGGCACCAGGCCGACATGCCCGGTGACCGGGATGCCTTCCGCCGCCATGGCCTCGATGAAGCGCGGCGAGTGCGATGAATAGACCGCATCGGCGCCGCGCTTCATCATGGCGAAGCCGAGCCGCACCGCCTCCTCGGGCGAAGCGACCGCGCCATGCGGCATGCCGACGGAGAGGAACGCGTGGGGCGCCGCCTGGCGAATGGCTTCCAGATTGTGGTCGGGCTCGCAGGACAGGATGACAATGTCGCAGGCGACGGCAGCCGCCGCCTCTGCCGGCGTGTCGACATGCAGTTGCAGCCATTTCCTGCTGCCCTTGGCGCTCTGCAGGTCGTAGGCCGTCAGCCGTCTTGTCACTGGTATCCTCCCGTTGGCGGGTAGGACGATTGCGCTCGAAAGATCCCCTCACCCGGATTGCCAGCCGAATTGCGAAGGGCAATTCGGGGCAATCCGACCTCTCCCCGAGGGGAGAGGAGCCTGTCGGCGCCGGCGCCAGCCTCTTCTCCCCTCAGGGAGAAGGTGGCCGCGCAGCGGCCGGATAAGGGGGAGAATTTCGCACGCGTTCATCCTCCCGTTCACGGCGAGTTAGCACCGCGATTGCCGCGAAGGCTCACGCTTCCTTGATCAAATCAGATCAAATGTTCTCGGCGGTGAAGGTGATGAAGCGGATCGGCGGGTTATCGACCGGCAGGTCGTGCAGGTTGAGCGCCGCCAGCACGAGGTCGATGGCGCGCCGCGCCTGCGCTTCCGGCGCCTGGTCGAGCACGACGTCCATCGTGCCCTCGCGCAAGGCCCGCGTGCTGCGCTCGGTGAGTTCGTGGCCGACGAAGAATATCTCACGGCCTCTCACGTGGCGCCGCAGCACCTCGTTCAGCGCCGTATTGGCGCCGCCAGCATTGTAGAGGCCGGCAAGGTCGGGCCAGCGCACAAACGCCTCGTGCAACTGCTCGGCGTTGCGGTCGCCGTCGTCGAAACTGAACAGGGCGGCCATGGGCTCGAAATCTCGCCCCTGCTCGATCAGGTAGTCGAAGAAGCCGCGCACACGGTCGCGGTGGACGCGATAGATCTGGCTGTGGCAGATCGCCACCACCTTGCCTGGTCGGCGCTGCATGCGCGCCATCAGCAGCCCAGCCATGCGGCCGGCGGCGTAATTGTCGATGCCGACATAGACGCTTTTCGTGCCCGAGATCTGGGTGACGATCTGCACCGTGGGGATGTTCTCCGCTTCGAGCTTTCTCAGTGCCGCGCCGACCAGCGGATGGTCGGGCACGGCGAGGATGAGCGCGGCGCGCCTGAGATCCGGTTCGAGGATGCGTTTGGCGATCGCGGCGGGGTTGGCTTCGTCGAGGAAGGTGCGGTGGACGGCAATCGTGCGGTCGAGCGTTGCAGCGATGCGCTCGAAGGCTCGCGACAGCCTTGCAAAGAATGTCGCGTCGGGCCTGACCAGGATCACTTCGATGCGGATGACGCCGCGATGCGCCTCGGGCAGCCGGCGTGGATAATCGAGCGAGCGCGCCGCCGCCACCACCTTCTCGACAGTCTCGGGGCGCACCCCGCCCCTGCCGTTCAGCACACGCTCGACCGTCGCCGTTCCGACGCCGGCGCGGCGCGCGATTTCAAGGAAGGTGGGCTTTGGAATGGGCGGGGCTCCTGCGACTGACAGCGTTCGGAGCCTAGCGGTTCTCTTCTTGTCGGAGAAGGCGGGGACGCCGACCGGCCGCGCGCCAGGTAGCCGATTTTAGATACTTGCAACGGAACTAAAATACCCGCCGCCGCTTTACCGGACGCCGCGTTGGGCGGCCGATCTGCCAGGCAGCCGACCCGATGCGACGGGGCGGCGCCATGCCGCCCGGACGGGTGGAGGCGAATTTGGCGCTTGAACATGCGGCGCGGGCGAATAGCGGCATTCGCCTCATGCTCATCGCGGTGGTGGCGGTGCCGCTGCTCTTGGCCTTGAGCGGCCTTGCCGTCCGCTACGCCGCATTTGCCTCGGTGTCGGCGGACCCGAGCCTCGCGGCCTATGTCCGTGCGCTCTGCAGGTGGGATTGCAAATGGTATGTGGACATTTCCGAACAGGGTTATGAGCGCTTTCCCATCCCGAACCGTAACAATATCGGACGCTG
The DNA here is from genome assembly GCA_004020545.1 of Mesorhizobium sp. Taxonomy (GTDB): domain Bacteria; phylum Pseudomonadota; class Alphaproteobacteria; order Rhizobiales; family Rhizobiaceae; genus Mesorhizobium. The sequence goes on from SAQE01000066.1 coordinate 23,603, forward strand.
GGGATTCTTTCCCCTCTATCCGATGCTGGTGGCGGCGATCCGCTCGGTTCTCCCCTTCCCCACCATCGTGATCGCGACCATGGCATCGGTGGCATGCGGCTATGCCTCGTGCCTCGTGGCTTGGCCGCTGCTGGAGAAGAACATGCGGGCCTATGTGCTCTATTGCGCTTTCCTGCTGAGCGGCCCGTTCTCCTTCTACTTCGCCACTTTCCTGACCGAACCGCTCTTTGTGCTTGTGACGTCCTGCCTTTTCCTGGCGCTCAGACGCTCGAACTATCTTGCCGCTGGCCTATCATGCGCGTTGCTGTCGGCAACGAGGCTCGTCGGCGTCCTTGCCGTCGTCGCGATCGTCATTCGCATGTTCGAGGAGCATCGCCAGAAGGGCGGATCGGCCATCGCCTTTCCACGCTGGCTGCTGAGCCGCCCGGATCTCATCATCGCCATATTGATCTCGCCCGCCGGATTGTTCGCCTACATGCTCTTCCTGCACGTCACGGTCGGGGACGGCTTTGCCTTCGCCCATGTCCAGCGCGCGTTCGGCCGCGTCGCGGGCAATCCGCTGCTGTTCGTCTGGGACGGCCTGTCCTACCATCCGAACCCCGGCTGGCTGCCCACGGCGCCGCAGTGGAGCGCAATGGCCGCGATTGCCGGACTGGCGCTTGCGGGCATGCTCGCGGTCCGCAGGCAATATGGCGCGGCCCTCTTTTGCGCTTTGGCCCTCATCCTGCCCCTGACCACCAATCTCGCCTCGATGGTCAGGTATGCCGTCGGCCTTGCGCCGCTGACGATGTTAGCGGCATGCCTGCTGTCGGCGTCTAGGCTGACCTTCGCGGCAGCCGTGATTGCCCTCCCCGTCGCCTGCTATTTCATGACCGTCGCCTGGCTCGGAGGCTATCTTGCCCTGGTTTGAGCCAACGCGATCCGCCAGGCCCGCGCTCTTGCTCGGCGGCTACGGGCTGGCGGCCGCTCTGGCCGCGGCCGAACTCGCCATCCTCGCGCTTGCCCTCAATCCAAACGTCAACGACGACTACCGCGCCTATTACATCGACAAGACCACGACTTGCCTCAACCGCGACGCCGTCGGGCGCTACACGCCCGGCCGCACGGTGTCGTTCCGCTCCGATGGCGCCAGAGAGGCAACCGCCATGATGGTCTGCGGCTGGTCGGGTCCGGTGGCCGACGGCACTCACTCGCTGGGCGAGACGTCGCGTCTTCGCCTCGCGCTGCCATCGCCGCCCGGCGATGGTCTCCTGGCCGTGCTGCAGATGGCCGCCGTCATCCGCCCGCCGCAGCTCTCGCAACGGGTCGTTATCTCTGCGAGCGGCATCCGGCTGAAACAGGCGACGCTGTCGGGTCCCGCGCCGACGACCGTGAGCTTTGCCATTCCGCGGGCGGCCGTGCCCTCTACCGGGATGCTGGAGATGGAATTCGACTATCCCGACGGCATCGCGCAGAGCCCCGCGGCAAGCAAGATCTACAACCGCTCCATCAAGCTGCTCTCGTTTCGGCTGGATGCGCTCTAAAGTCTTTGTTTTATGCATGTCGTTTTCCCAAAACCGCTGCACACTTTTGGGCGACATGCATTTGGCTTCACGCGGACGTTTCGTCCCGCCCGCCGCGCCTCGCGAACACCCAGCGGTCGAGCATCAGAAAATTGAGCGCCGGAATGACCAGGCAGGTGAGCAGGACCGGAACGAAGAGCGGCAGGCCAAACGTCTCCGTCAGCAGCGACGGCGCCGCGTAGGCGACGGCAAGGCCGGTCGCCGTCAGCAGCAGGAAACGCGGCGCTTCCGTCCGGTGCGAGCCGGCCGACATGAAGGTGAAGAATTTGTGGGCCAGATAGGAAAACACGGCGGCCGCGGCGTAGGCCGCGAGCGAGGCCTGCACGGGCCCAAGGCCGATCCGTTCCGATCCGGCAAAGACGGCGACCAGGGCGGCGTAGAGGATCGTCGCGACGATGCCGACCGAGCCGAAGCGCGCCAGGAGCTTCAGGCTGGCGCCGAAACGATGCTCAGGCACGCGCGACACAGGCATATTGCGCTCCGAGCGGCAGGCGCGCGAGTGCGCGCTCCAGCTTCCTGGCAAGGTGCCCCGCCGACGGCAGAAGCAGAAAATGCTCGCAGCGTATATCGCTGAAGCCTGCTTGCTCGAAAAGCGATGCCGCCTTGCCGGCGCCGAGCAGGACAGCGTCCTTGTCGAACGGGCACCTCAACACCGCCATGCGGGTCAACGGATTGTAGGGGTTGTGCTCGATGATGCAGGCGAGCCCGCCTTGCCGCAGGACGCGCCGCATCTCGCCGAAGAAGCCGGGCCACGACGCCGGCGGCACGTGGTGGACGACGCAACTGGCGAAGGCCAGGTCGAACACACCGTCGTCATAGGGCAGGCGCGAGGAGGTGCACGCCGTGTAGGCGACGCGCGGGTTCTCCCGGCCGGCGCGCGAGAGCGATTCCTTCGACACGTCGCAGCCGTCGAGGCGATCGAAGGCGTCCTCGAGATAGGGATGAAGCGACCCGATACCGCAGCCGACATCGAGCGCGCGCAGGTCTGCCCGGCCCAGGCGAAGGCGCTGTTCGTGCGCCAGGCGCCGCAAAAGCTCGGCCTTGGCGAGCAGGAAGAAATCGTGCTGAAGCCCGGAAAAGCGGATCGATCCCTCAACCAGCTCGCCGTAATTGGATTTATAGCTGTCGAAGCGTTCGGACATCCGCCGTGACCCCGTTGCCGGACTTGCGGAATGAGGGGCGCCTCGCGCGGGAGGCGACGCGCGTCGGCCGGTCGAAGCCGCTCCGCCTGTCGATGACGTAGAGCGGGCGCCGTTTCACTTCGGCATGGATGCTGCCGACATAAAGCCCGACAACACCGGTCATGAAGAGATTGATGCCGATGAGCAGCGACACGATCACTACCGTGGACGTCCAGCCGGCAATCACCCCGGCTTCGAAGATCCAGGCGAGGATCGCGTAGGCGCCAAACACCACGGCGAGAGCGGAAACCGCCAACCCGGTCCAAAGCGCTAGCCGCAACGGCTGCTCCGAGAAGCCGATGATGCCGTGGAGCGCAAGATTCAGCATCTTCCAGAACGGATATTTGGTTTCGCCCAGGGTACGCGCCGGACGTTCGAACGGCACCGCCGCCTGCTTGAAGCCCATCCAGCCGAACATGCCCCGGACGAACCGGTCATGCTCGGGCATACGCTTGAACGTCTCCAGCGCCTTGCGGCCGACCAGGCGGAAATCGCCGACATCGCGCGGGATGTCGACCGGCGTCATCTTCTCCAGCAAGCGGTAGAAGACGCTCGCGGTGAAGCGCTTGAACCAAGATTCGCCCTCGCGCCTGACACGCTTTGCATAGACGATTTCGAAGCCGTCCTTCCACTTCGCCACCAGCTCCAGAACGACTTCAGGCGGGTCCTGCAGGTCGGCATCCATGACGATGACCGCCTCGCCGGCAGCCGCGTCCATGCCGGCAGTGATGGCGATCTGATGCCCGAAGTTGCGGGAAAGCTCGATCAGCCGGAAACTCGGTTCAGCGGCGAGCATGCGGCGCAGATATCTCACGCTTTTATCGCTGCTTCCGTCGTCGACGAAGATGACTTCGGTCTCTCCGTCCAGCCGCGCGACCAGCGCGCTGATCCGCTCGACCAGCCGAGGCAACACTTCTTCCTCGTTGTATATCGGCAGCACCAATGAGTAGCGTGGGGATGGCACGTTTGCCCGCGTCCGGATGCCGTGGACAGAGTCTCGCATGCCGTTGAAAATGGAAGACCCGCCACAAAGTTCCATGAGCGGCGGCTAATCTAGAAATATTTTCCTACCGGCGTGCCGATAGCGTCGCCTCGCCGCCTATTTGCCTTCTCCCCCTGCGGGGAGATCAGCCGTTCCGCCCTTACCATCTAACATATTAGAAAATACTAATTGACAGTCTGCCAGAAGCGGCGCTCATTCGACGCCGTAAGGGTCGCAGCCATGGCGGGCGATTTCTACCCGCCGACGTCAACTCGGGGAGGGGTCTCAAATGCCAACAATCATCGGCCATCACGACATCAGCAAAGATGTGAACCACTGGCTCACATCTCCCAAACGCGAGGAGCTGTTCGGCCCGCTCGGGATCACCAATATCCGCACCTTCGTCGACCCGCAGAACCCCAAACGAGTGGCGGTGATGATGGACGTTCCAGACATGGACAAGCTCGCGGCCGTGATGCAGAGCAAGGCGGCCGCCGAGGCGATGGCCTATGATGGTGTGGTGCCGGAGTCGCTGGTGATCCTGGTGGAATCGAAGGGCTAAGCAGTTTCCGGGAAAGTGTCCCACTGTTCTCAGACAGGAATCTGCGACAAACAAAAGGGCTAGGCAGAGCATTCGTTGGCTTGCCAAAGAATGTCTGCCTAGGCGGCCACCCTCTCCTTCTCCCCCGTGTGGAGAAAGTCAGGCACGTCCCGAGTTCAACGGCGGCGCAGATGCACTTTCGACACGCCGGCGAGACAGTATCGATACGATCGGCGTTGCCAGTACGAGAAGCCGACGTACGTCTCCTCGCAGGTCCGTGATGGGCATGGCCGTCAGCCGGTGAGCGCGCTGCCGCTCGAGATAGCGCGCCAGGGCGATGTCGTGGCGCAGCGGAACGGGTCCTTCGTTCCGGGGGGACAAGCAAGCATCTTCACAAGGGCGAAACGGCCAGTCGGTTGGGCTCAGGGGCAGCATGGGATTCTCCCGCATTCACGTCCGCAACTGTCAGGCATCACCGTGATGAGGCTGAAGAAGGCGGCGTGATCAAATCGTGAAAAAAGACCGCGCCGGAGAGATCGCAGTTGAATTAGCGACAGCTAAGCGAAAGAATTGCGCAGAACCGTGGCTGGGGCGGAGTCCGATGACGGGGCCGCATCTTCATCTGCTGGGTGGCTTCGACTTTGCCGGCGCTGGGGCAGCGGCTCCTGCGTTCAGCCGCAAGGCCCGCGCGATGATGGCCTACCTTGCCTTGCAGGCCGGGCATTCCCAGTCGCGCGAGAAGCTCGCTGCGTTGCTCTGGAGCCTCAACGGCGAGCCCCAGGCGCGGATGAGCCTGCGGCAGGCCGTGTCGGCAGTCAGGAAGGCGATGCAGAAATCCGGCGGCGGGCGGTTCCTGACCGAAGGCACGAGCATCGCGCTCCATCTCGATGATTTCGACTTCGATGTCGCCCGGTTCGAGGTGCTGGCGGCAGGCTCCAAGCCCGACGATCTGGAACAGGCTTTAGCCGTTTATCGCGGCGACCTGCTCGATGGCCTCGGCCTCAAAGAGGAGCCGTTCGAGGACTGGCTGCGGGTCGAGCGGGAGCGGCTGAGGATGATCGCGGTCGCGGCACTGGACAGGCTGGTCGCGCATTACAGCGCATCGAACGATCCTGCATCCTGCGTGCGCACAGCAGCGCGACTGCTCGCCATGGAACCCCTGCGAGAAGACATCCACCGCGCCTTGATGCGGGCCTACGCCGCGCAGGGCCGCATCAACCTCGCACTGAAGCAATATGAGCTTTGCCGAGACGCGTTGCAGCGCGATCTGCGGCTGACACCGGAACCGGAAACACGGGAATTGTACGAGGACCTGCGGGCGCGCCGCGGCGCATCGCCTTCCAGGTTTCCACATCCGGCATCGGCCTCCGGTTCCGAGCCCGCACGACCGCCGACCCATTATGTCAAATCGGCAGGAATCAACATCGCCTATCAGGTGAGCGGCGATGGACCGATCGACCTCGTCTATGTGCCGGGTTGGGTCTCCAATCTCGACCTCGCTTGGGACTCGCCGCGCTTCGCGCATGTGCTCAGACGGCTCGGCACCTTCTCGCGGCTGATCCGCATCGACAAGCGCGGCACCGGCCTGTCCGACCGCAATGTGGGCCTGCCGACGCTGGAAGAGCGCATGGAAGATGTGCGAGCGGTGCTGGATGCGGTCGGCTCAAAGCGGACCGTGCTGTTCGGCAGTTCGGAAGGCGGCCCGATGTGCATGCTTTTCGCCGCTACCTATCCCAAGCGCACGGCCGCGCTGGTGCTCACCGGAGCCTATGCCAGAGGTGGCTGGGCAAAGGACTACCCCTGGGCGAGAACGGTCGAGCAGGTGCAGCAGGATCTGGACTCCGTCGAAAGGGAGTGGGGCAAGCCAGCCGACATGCGCAACGCCGCGCCCAGCCTGATCGAAAACATGGTCGAGCGTGAGTGGTTCGCCGCCTATCTCAGAAATTCGGCCTCGCCCGCCGACGCGATCGCGCTCTGGCGCTGGGGCACCGAAATCGACGTTCGCGATATTCTGCCCGCCATCCATGTTCCGACGCTGATCGTGCAGAGAACAAGTGATCGCTGGGTAAGGCTGGAAGAAGGACGCTATCTGGCAACGCATATCGACGGCGCCAGGTATGTCGAGCTGGCCGGCAGGGATCACGTTATCTGGGGCGAGGACTGCGACCGCCTCGTCGACGAGATCCGGAGCTTCGTTACCGGCGCCTTGCCCTCGACTCCCAGTCAGCGCCTGCTCCTCTCGGTTCTGGCAATCGAGATCGAGGCTGCTAACGAAAGGGCGATCGACCAATGCGCGGAAGCGATCCGGGACGAGTCGCTGCTATTCGACGGCAAAGAGATCAGGAGCTCGGGCAACAAGGTGCTCGCTGTCTTCCAGCGGCCGACGCGGGCCATCCAATGCGCGGTCGCCATTCGCGAGCGCCTGAAATCTTTGGCTGTCGATGTCCGCTCGTCGATCCACATCGGCGAGTGCGAGTCGCGCGGCGAGGACTTCAGCGGAGTCGCCATCGAGGTCACGTCGCGGTCTCTGGAACATGCCCGGCCCGGCGAGATCATCGCGTCGCGGACGGTGCGCGACCTCATCGTCGGCTCCGGCCTGGCTTTCGAGGAGCAAGGCGCCATGTGCGGCCTGCCGGGCGCGTTCCAGTTCTTTTGCGTCGCCGCGACGAAACTGCCAATCTCCCCCCTTGTGGGCCCTCTTGGGGAGATCAGCGGCTTCGGTGCCGGCGCCCCTCGCCAGCCGCGTCTCAGAACATGAACGCCGCCGTCGCCGGATTGGGGCCGGTGCGACCGTCGGCGGAATCCATGCCGCGGATAGTCTGCGTGTCGACCGCATCCAGCTCAAAGCCGAAGACGTCGAAATTGGCGGCGATCCGGTCCTGGCGGATCGATTTCGGGATGACGATCAGTCCCTCCTGCAGGTGCCAGCGGATGATGACCTGCGCCACCGACTTGCCGTGCTTCTTGGCGATCTTTTCCAGCGTCGGGTCGGCGAGCAGGCGGCCGCTGCCGAGCGGGCTCCAGCTTTCTATTCTGATGTTGTGCCTGGCGTGGAAGTCGCGCTTGTCGCGCTGCTGGAAACGCGGATGCAATTCGATCTGGTTGACGACGGGCGTGACGCCGGTTTCGCCGATGATGCGCTCCAGATGGTCCTGATTGAAGTTCGAGACACCGACCGATTTGATGCGGCCGGCTTGCTTGAGCTCGACCAGCGTCTTCCATGCCTCGACATATTTGTCCTGACTGGGCACCGGCCAGTGGATCAGGAACAGGTCGATCTCGTCGATACCGAGCTTTTCCATCGTGTCATCGAAGGCGCGGAGCGCCGCATCACGCTGATGGCCGCCGTTGCGAAGCTTGGACGTGATGAACAGCTCGCTTCTCCGCACGCCGGCGGCGCGGATCGCCTCGCCGACGCCTTCCTCGTTGCGGTAGCCCTCGGCGGTGTCGATCAGGCGGTAGCCAGCCTCGATCCCCCAGCGCACGACCTTGGCCGTAATGTCCGGCTCGACCTGCCACACGCCAAGCCCGATCTGGGGGATGGTGGCACCGTCGTTGAGTTCGAGCTGTTCGGACATGGGAGGTTCCTTTTGGGAGGGAGGGTGGTGCCGACTATGTAGGCCACAGGTCTAGGATGACGAGTTGATATCTGGAAAAAACGGCCGAGCCAGCCATAAGTGAGCAGAGCGCGAAGGGCTCGCTCCTCCCTTCTCCCCTTGTGGGCTAGCGTGCGCACACATTTGCTTCGGGTCATTTTTGC
>SAQE01000067.1 GCA_004020545.1 Mesorhizobium sp.
GCGCTCGCGAGCGGCTTCATAACCCGCAGCTACACCACCTGATGGGACACGACCGACCGCTACATCGTGAGGCCCACTATCGATAAGGCGCTCTTCCATTTTCGGCGAGGTTCAGCGTGAGCGCGAACGGATGGCGCTCCCGCCCGCCCTCCGGAACTGTAAGTGTTCGATGACGTAGTCTCCGCGCTTCTCGATAGTGGCGGCATCGAGCGCAAGTGGTCTCTTTGTCATTGCAGGAGCGCCGTCAATCACTCGGCGGAAATCGCCATGCCGTGGCCTACCGCACCATCCAACCGCCGTCGACCGGCAGGATAGTTCCGGTGACATAGGAGGAGGCGGGTGCTGCGAAGAAGAGGAGGGCGGTGGCCAGGTCTTCAGGCGTCCCCCATCGCCCCCATCGGAATGCGAGCGGATATCCACAAGCGGTGCGGCAAGGATGATCTGGGCTCGCCGATAATTCCGCGACGAAACGATGGCCTGCTGCTTCGGTAGCGGGCCTTTTTGTTCGCGTGCATCATATGGTTGCGACTGCCCCATCATTCTAATCGATGATGAAGCCCATCATTGCCCGATGCTATTTAGGGGCGGCAACCTGGTTTTGCGGCCCAAGAGCCAGTTTTGGCTTCAGGGGGTAGAAATATGAGCAAGACCACTTTCGTTGCTATCGCGATCGTCGAGGGTGTCCCATGAAACTCGTTGTCTTTGGCGTAGCAATAGTATTGGCCGCCACCGGAGCCGCTGTTGCGAAAGAGAAGAAAAAGGTGGCCACTGCTCAGGCTGCAACCTCGTGTTCTGCAGCGCATATGAAGGCTGGCAACAAGCCGACCCCGAAACTGGATTGCAAATCGACAGGCACCACTATTGCGCGACCGCCAACTGGGGCCGCAAATTTCCTGGACCATCCGCACTTAGGGTACGACACCAATCCGTGGATCCGAACTGGCTATTGAACCATGCGAATGGTTCAACGTCCCGCCAAATATCGTGGATGTGAGCCTTCACTAATGCCTCACTAAGGACGGCGTTCCGCTGAAAATCAGGAGCGGCGGATGGGGATCGTCTCAGGAATTTGTCGCCGATGAAATCCAGCGCCGCGACCTCAAACCGCAAGAAATGCTTCCTCCTGCGAAGTCCTAACGCGGTCGAACTGGGATATTCCCGGATAGATCGGTGAGGTGAGGACAGCCGTTCCCCGGCGACATTCTTGGCATGCACAAACGTTCGGCAACCGAGACGAGTTGCCCTTCGAGAAACAGTTCGTATCTTGCTCAGCTCCCCGGGCCGAATGAAACCGAGAACCACGAGCTGCCGATCCCCCTCGAAATTGCGCCAGGACCTTGCGTAAAGGTTCACCGCGAGCGCGCGGAGCGCATCCAATTGGCCGGCAGGCCTAAGCCATCGCTCCGGAAGCGCGCTCTCGCATTTGCCCGTGAAAAGGGGGAAGTACGAACTCGCGAGTTGACTGAGATTAGGCCCGCATGTGCGACGAGCGACGGTTTGCCGAGAACATTGCCGGCATCGCCGCCACCCGCGAAGAGGCGCCCGTAGGAATCCATTGATCTGACGGTTCTGCAAAGCCGCCCAGTTCGGTTCGGCCGAGTGAGCGCATTTCAGCACAAGTTGCGACAGAGGAGGGCCGGTTCGGCTCGAAATCCGTCGATACCTCGGTGATCGGCGAGGACATTCGCTCGCCTACCGGATCCACAAAAGGTAGAGAAAATACGCCATTCCAACGCCTATTCCTGTGAACAATAAAGCCAACAGGTAAAACACCCAGCGTCCATCGCCTTGGCGCCCAGGATCGTGCCAAAGCCTGCGCAACATCCATAGCGTGTAAACTGAACAGCCGCCCACGAGGAGGGAAACGGCCACCTTGAATGCAAAGGGATCGTAGCGCCGCAGGATAACTCCACCGACCGAAATAGGAATAACGATCACCAGGTGCTTCACCGCCTCCGGAACCTTTCCCGCTGGTCGGTTGGCGGGGGGCCGCTGAGCGAGAGACGGATAGGCGTGCAGCAGCTTCGTGTATTGGGGAGGGATTTGCCGGAGAGCGCGTTCGTAGGTGTCAGGCCGAAGCAAAACTCCGAACCTGCTTCTCAGCAACAAGTAGTCAATGAACGTGGGGTTCTTGCGCACGACCGCGATTGCCGGAAACGGCGAGGTGGCGCGATGGAGAATGCGGTCAACGTCAGCCCAACGTGCCTCCTGCCATCCTATCACGCTCTTTGCGCGTATGCCGTCCAGTCTGACATCGATTTGATTGATGTTAAGCCTGATCCGTGCAAGCCCAATTCCAACAAGCCCGCAGAAAAGGGCCAACACTCCGTGAAAAGCAAATCGTGCCATCGGCGGCATTAGCGCCACCAGACGTGCTGGCCAGGAATGAGTATGCCAGTCCGGATCAAGCGAGGCGATGGCCATCCAAATAAACCCAAGCGCGATAGCCACCATCAGCAGCGCGCCCTTCATGAAGGGATCGGATCTAAGCCAGTTTGCCACAATATTCTCCGCCATGCATGCCGAGGGGCGATACGACAGAACCGGCGAATATTCTATTGTTCAGACAATGAAGAATTTACGGACTGCACAAAGTCGTTAGCGCACTGGGCGGACATGGAGAACCGACGATACTGTCCGTTGGCGGCGACGTGTCAGACATAGGATGGACGTTGCGCTCGGCTCTCCTGCCTCGCTGCGCCTAACCCGCCTCCAACGACCTGATTGTTCGTTCCGGGCTCTACCACGTTAAGCGCTGGAATCCGCCCCGGGTGACCGCTGTCAAGAGTTTGCCAGGCCGTGCTACATCCAGGTCGGATAACCGCGCCTTTAAAGTTAAGTCATTGATTTTGCTTAGACACGTTACCGCAGTTGCGAAATTCGTTTGTTGAAAGGGACAACGTAAGCTGGCTCAAATCCAGTCCCCGCAACCACTTTCTTCATAAATCCATAACCGCCCCAATCTGATCAATCGGGGCGGTTCTTTGCGTTTGCGAGACGCCGCGTGCGGTGGCGCAAACCGAAGCCAGCGCGCGTGTCATCGAGACCATCGGCAAGATCGCTTGGCGTGCCGCCGATTGATGTTGTTCTGGGGTTTGTCAGGCAAACAGTATGCGGCGGCCCTCGACGGCGGCTATGATCTTCATTTTGACGGACGCTGGAACATCGTCGAACGTGCGGTCACCTATTGCGCTACACCTCCTGCCCTCGGCGTCCCTGAAAAGCTTCCATGTAGAAGACCCCAAGGTCCTGCTGGAACTCGTCATTGTCACGTATGAGCTGCCAGACTCGGTAACGATAAAGGACATTGGGCTCCCAGGTGCTGAATAGGACAAGCCTCCTATCTCAACGATGAGTCCTGGAAGCTGCGTGAAATATCGAAATATCGTCATTGGAAGCACTTTGAGATTTTTGCATAGGCCGCGGATCTCGCTTCGCGCAGTTGACTCAAGGCGACGGACGAAAGCCTCGTCCTTCAATGTTGCCGATTGTTATGTTAGGTTCTGAGTTGCCAATGCGCGCGTACGACCCATTCGTCTGCAGAGTCGGAGCCCGCGATGCCCCCGGTGGACGAGACATCCTTCGAGACGGCTCTGGGCGAACGCGTCCAAGATATGCTTGACGGCTGCACGCGATGTGGCAAATGCGCTGAGGTTTGTCCGAGCCTAGTGCCGGCCGGCATCTCGGATGCGCGGCCTGAAGACCTCATCGGCGGTATCCTCGATATTGTCCGCACCGGTGACGGTCCGGAGACGTCCCGCAACTGGGCAGCCTCCTGCATGCTCAGCGGGGAATGTATCAAGGCGTGCGACTACGGCGTCAATCCACGCTTTCTCCTTGCCATGGCACGCCTCAGCATCGCGAAGTCCGATAAAGAGCTTTCTGAACGACGGCGGCAAGGCGTGGAGAGATACCGTCAGGTCAGCCGCGGTGTGACGATGCTTTCGCGTCTGCAGCTCGATGCGGAGGTCCTGGAACGGCTGGGTCAAAAGTCAGCGTCGGTATCCACGCCCGCCGAGCCGGCGGATTTCGTGTTCTACACCGGCTGCAACGTGCTCAAGACGCCACATATTGCCTTGCTTGCCCTCGATATCATGGATGTGCTCGGCGTCAGTTATCAGGTCATGGGCGGCCCCAGCCATTGTTGCGGGATTTCGCAGCTCATGTCCGGGGACGCCGAGATGGCCGGTCGGCTGGGATCGAACAGCATGGAGAAGCTGTCGCACTCGAGGTCGGGACAGGTGATCACCTGGTGTCCGACTTGCTACGTCCAGTTCACGGAAACCATCCTGCCGACAGTGGAACGACAGCGCGGCTCCCGCCCGTTCGAGATGAACCCGTTCATGCGATTCCTCGGCGACCGGCTGGCGCAGTTGAAGCCGCACCTGCAGCACAGGGTCGACATGCGCGTCGCGCTGCACAAGCATCCTGGCGTAGCCGGCGTCGTGGAAGCCGCCACCGAAATCTTAAAGATGGTCCCCGGCGTTGAGCTCATCGATCTGCACCAGCCGGCGGTGGGTCTGCAGAGCGTGCATGTCGGTGTCCTGCCAAAGCTCAAGCGCGAGTTGCAGCAGAGAGAACTTGAAGCAGCGCGTGACGCGGGCGTTGATGCGCTGGTTGCGGTTTATCATTCCGATCATCGCGAATTGTGTGCACACGAGCGCGATTGGCCGTTCCGCATCATCAATATCCTTGAAGTGCTTGGTGAAAGCATGGGGTTGCATCGGCATGATCGCTACAAGGAGCTCAAGGTGATTCAAGACGCCGATCAGATCGTCACCGAATGTAGCGACTTGATCGCACGGCACTCCCTTGATGCCCGCGATGCCCGCGACGTTGTGGTCAGGGTTCTGCTTGGTGACCAGCCGCTCCCCCTGAAGGGTGGCCACGAGCGTGGCGCGAGTGGCGTGGCCGAGTAGCAATTCGGTCGCTTCTAGTTCCAGTAGCGGAACACTCTGCCCATTCTGTTCGGCATCATGAATTCCGGTAAAAGGAGCCTAAGCAGGCTGAAGCTATGGCGGCCGGGCTCGGCGGCGAGACCTGTTACGTGCTCGCTCGCGGAAACAAGGAATCGCCTCATCTTTGCCTGGGCCCGCCGCGTTGGTTTGCATTCTGGTCGACAGATGGGACCACGAATGCTGAAGCCCTGGAAAGTGAAATACGCACCCAAAGGGATGTGGTTGAGCGCGTCAGGGGCTATTTTGTGTCCATGAGCTTGCTGACATGCTCCTCGGTCAGCGAAGTGTCCGCCTTTGTCTTGCCGAAGAAGTTGCGCAAGATCCGGTACTTGATGCCGATCTCGGAAACCACCTGGTCAATGTCCGAGAGCTCCTCCTCCCTCTTGGCACGACCAACGATAGTGACGACGGCTGAGCGGTAATATTCGGCAAGGTTGAGGATGACAGACTCGAGGTAGCTCGGCATCAGGCCGGCGTGAACCAGCTGGTTGCGAGCGCGATAGACCCAGTGGATTTGCCAGCGGACGCGGTTGTAATGGTCGTCCAATGTTCCGTTCACAGCGCCGATATTCTTGTAGTCCCGCTGGAGCTTAAAGACCCGATGGAGCGCCAGCGGATTGTCGGTCAGCAGATCGCACAATCTCTTCTGGTATTCCTCGTTCTCTTTGAGAAAGACCAGCTCGGCAAAGGCGTCTTGGCCGTGTGCTTCGGTTTCCATGTCGCGAGTGATCTTGTTGAGGCGGTTGCGATACCGCGGGAGCAGCTCGTTATAAACCGCGATGACCTGACGCCGCGTGTGCCGCATGACAATGCAGGGCACGATAAGCTTTGCGTAGTGGACGATACGGGCCCCCTCGCGCGGTTCGCTCAACAAAACCTCGATGGCGGACCACAGCGAGATAAGTCGGTTTTCCGGGTTGAACGATGTCCTTGCCAGCGCCGCGGTGCGGATCGAGCTGAGAAGCCGTTCGGTGGATGTCTCCTCGAAATTCCGGGCGATGTCAGCAGCGTAGTTGCTTATCGTGCGGGCGCGGGTGATCCTCTGATAGTTCTTCCTGATCGGAAGTAGCGGGCGGGGCTTGTTCTCCAGAAAATCGGTTTTGGTAATCGCCTGGCCAAGTTTGGCGCGATGGAGCGTGACGTGCATGGTGTCGCCCCACTCGCAGTGCATTCCATAGGGGTCCAAGAAGGAGACAGCCCGCTGGGCGCTGAGGAACTGGTAGGCGGAATCCATCGCGCCTTCGGGGTCGAGGGTATCCACCGGCCACTCGAATACCCAAGTCAGAGCATCCTTATTGGTGTTCTCTTCGAGGGTGGCCTCGTAGGCGTTTCCGGCAACGCGCGCAAACGCGTTGAAGTCAAGCCCTCGCAGATGGTTGCCAAGGTCACGGGTCACGCCGACATGAACGGTGTAGCGCCGATTCTTGCCGTCGAACTTGCGGAGGAACTTTTCGAGGGTTTTGCGCCCCATGCGCACCACAGTCTTGTCGAAAAAGGTTTCCTCTACGACGTGGCGGATATGGTTGCGCTCGTAGCCAAGGTTCACTAAGTGGGAGCAATAGAACCCCACCAGCTTGCGATAATCCATCCGCTGTCTTGGCTGGTCGAACAGCTCCAGCAAAAGCCGCTCAAGGGTTTCCTTGTATTTCTCGGCGACTAGCTTCTCTATCAGCAACAGGTGAGAGGCGAAATCGTCCAGTGAAAACTTGTGCCAAGCAGAGCCACAAGAGAATCTATTTCGTCAGCCGCAAGGCTGCGCGCTGCCGGGTCTTTCGCAAAAGACCATTTCATTTCCTCGATAACGGGATCAAGGACAGGACGGACCACCCGCTGGTCCTGTACGTCGGCAATCAGCTCAAGGGCCTCATCAACACGAGCGATTGTGTCCAGCGAATAGACTCGAAAGCTCTCGAAGGTCGTGGGAGTCAGCATCTCACTCATGAGCTGAGCAAACATTAAGATGCCGCGACTGCCGTCTGTATCTGGCCACTTTTCTTTCGGAAGACGCACGACTCAAACCCCAACCACCCTTCGTGACAGTATTACTGGATAACATCTCCTTCAAGTATACGAAGTAGACGAGCTGGCAAGGCAGGCAGTTTGCTACCTTCGACTCGCGCGACAAACGAGATCGAACCCGCTTCTTGGCTCCCCGGGCCGAATGAAACCGCGAACTACGAGCTGCCGATACTCCTCGAAACTACGCCAGAACCCTCCGTCAAGATTCGCAAGCGTGACCGCGAGCGCTGGGAGCGCATCCAATTGGCCGGCGGGTTGAAGCCAACCCTCCGAGACCGCGCGGTCGCTTTTGTCCAAGAAAAGGGGGAAGTACGAAGGCGCGAGTTGACTGAGATCGGAATTCCCCGTTGCTATCTGGCCCGCATGTGCGACGAGGGGCTGCTCATCAAGGTTGGCTACGGAATCTATCGCGCCACAGATCGCGAGTCGGCATGAACCAGATCTTGGCCAAGCCTCGAAAGCCGACGGCAGTCGAGTCACGACCTGTCGCGCGATGCTCTCGTTAAGGCCGGCGTTCTGCCGGACATATCTATGAGGATGCCGCCTCTGGACCGGCGACAACAGGCCCGTTCGTGATGCATGCCTGAAAGCTCTACATGCCGGTGATGCACAGTCGGCTGGAAACTTGATAGGTTTGGTAGTGATCTGCGCCACCTGGTCAATCTCATGATCTCGACGGAATGTCGGTCTGAAGATGCTGGTCGGCGAAGGCGTATCGATTCGACATCACGACCGAACGGGCGCTGATTTGCGCTAAGATCGGCACAAATTGACAAAGCCTTTATCGTTCGTCAGCCCCGATGGCGAACCGCGAGCCGATGGCGCCGCAAGCGCTCAAGGACATAGGCGATTAAAAGTGGCGACTTGAATTACAGTGTCGAGGTGGCTCTCATGGTTTTCTGGATGGCGAGCGCGGTCGGATTGGTGATCGCTTATTTCTTCGGTTCTACGCCCACAGGCTATTTGGCGGGGAAAGTGCTCAAGGGCATTGATATTCGGGAGCATGGCTCCGAATCCACCGGGGCAACGAACGTCTTGCGAACCCTGGGTAAATGGCCTGCATTGGTGGTTCTCCTGGTCGATGTGCTGAAAGGTGTGGCAGCGATCTTCTTTGCCCGTTGGTTTTTTCCTTGATTGTCCGCATTGCCGTTCGTCACGTCACCGACAGCAGCTGATCTGCAAAGTTGGGAACCTTGGGTGGTCTGCTTAGCCGGTGTTGCGGTGTTGTTGGGGCATGGTCGCTCGGTTTGGCTGAAATTCACCGGAGGCAAATCAGTCGCGACGGGACTAGGCGTGCTGGTGGCGATTTCCTGGCCGGTAGGCCTTGGTGCGGTAACGGTTTTCGGCGTTGCGTTGGCCGTTTTCCGGATTGTCTCCCTTGGTTCAATCTTGGCAGCGTTGACCGCGATCGCCCTCATATGTGGCTTACAGCAACCGATGCCATATCGGTTGCTGGTGATCGCTGGTGGCATCTACGTGATTATGCGCCATCGCGCTTGCTGGCCGGGACAGAGCCGCGGCTGGGTCAGAGCCCAGAAACGAAAACAGAATCACAAATTTAAACCAAGAAACGCTGCAGTCGAACCTAAAGACGCAAGGGGCCATGCAAGCGACCGGGTGCTCGCATGCGGTGATAGGCGCTTGCATGCGGTGACAAGGATGATCCCAATGGTCGACTGTCTGCGAGGCCTCCAGTTCGCCTGGGGTTCCTGGAAGCTTTTCGAACTTTTTGGGTCGCGCCTCAGCCTGAATTGCGGGGGCTTCTGGACAACGTGGGATACTAGATTCTGTCTTCGGATTTCGGGGAGGCATCGACCTTCTAGCACCTGTGCCTTTCCTCGCGACGGTCCGGCTGCCTCCGCGCCGGGACTGATGACACGCCGTAACCTCCCTGACCGACCGCGCTATGGTCGAAGTGTTTCCTGTTATTCGGAAGACGGATTATTCAACGCCCGCTCGCCATCCCTTTGTTCGATCGGGATCTGGCAGGCGCGCTGCTTGACGAAGCGCAGCGGCTCATCTGATCCCGAGCGCGCCCCATGAACCTCATCCTGGCTCCGCGGGCGGCTCTTTTGATACCGGCGGAACATTAGAAGGTTAGTTCGCTCTACGTGATTGGGTTTGGCTTGGCATGCATTGCGGCAATCGTGTTTCTCGATTACGCCCGATATGTCGTAATACTGAAATGGACGACGCTGAGCCTCTTCGCCTACGTCGCGGCTGCGTTCGTGGCGCACATTCCCTGTGGGGCGAGGCGCTGAAAGGCATTGTCGTCCCGCGCCTGGAATGGAACGGCTCGTTTCTGACAACACTTCTCGCCATTCTTGGTACCACGATTTCCCCCTATCTGTTCTTCTGACAGTCGTCGCAAGAGGTGGAAGAGGAAACAGTGGACCCGAAGGCCAAGCCGTTGAAGCGGGCTCCATGGCAAGCATCTAGAGCACTTGAGTAGGCGGTTTGCTACCGTCCCGGAACAAGCAACTTGCGCCAACTCCCGACATTTGCCGTGGCGCAGCGAAGGTCGCAATCCGAGCCTTGCAGGACGCTCGGCCGTGCCGCGCAGTCGGCATCACTCTGGCAAGCCCGCGATGCGCATGTGTGCGGCCCAGCGTTCGAACCGAACCGGGTCGGTGTATAAGTTCTCCCATTTCTTGCGTTGTTCGCGAATGGTATCGCCCGGCGAGTCCTTTAGGAAAACCGCAAGCGCTTCCTTTGCCTCCCGCTCCTTTCCCAGGCAAGCGTAGATCCCGGCAAGCATTCGGTGTGCGCCGCTCGGAATACTGGACATTTTCCGCATCTCCGTCAGCGCAGCCCCGCAATCATTCTTTTCGTAGAGCGCCCAGCCCATGTCCCAATGGTACCAGTCAGGGTAGAAAGGATCGATGCCCATGGCCTGCTTGATCCGATCGATCGCTTCGTCGATGCGGCCGACGAAGAGCAGAGGGGCCGAGCTGGCTTCGAGGATCTCCGATTTGCTGGGGTTCAGGGCGATCGCCTGATCATACCGAGCAAGGGCCTGCTCCAACTCGCCGGCTTCGGTATGGATGCGGGCGCGAACATAATACGCGTCGGCGTCTTCAGGAGCGAGCAGGATAGCCTTGTCGGCGTACCAGGCGGCCCGCTTCAACGCCTCTTCGAAGGTGTATTCCTGCCGGTGCCACCCGAATACCGCGTCATTGCGATAGGAAAAGGCCAGCGCCATATAGCCGAATTGCGAGTTCGGATCCGCTTCGATCGCCTTCAGGTTCAGCTGCCGGAACAGATCGTTCCCCGCGGCAGAGAAATCCTTGTCAAGCTTGGAAAGCCCCATCAGGTGATAGTGGAGCGCGCTGACCCGGGCAGAGCTGCTCTCTGGCCAGGCGCGCTCGATCCTGTGCCCGACCCGGTCCGCAAGCGTGCGGATGATTTCTTCCTGGACGACGAAAAGATCGCCGATTTCACGATCGTAGGAATTGGCCCAGACATGTGATCCATCATGTGCATCCAGCAACTGGGCGGTCACTTTCAGCCGGTCTCCGATCTTCTGCTGGCTGCCTTCGAGCAGGTAGTCCACACCGAGGTCATCTCCAATTTGCCTGGCGTCGGTGGGCTTATCACGGTACCTGAAGCTCGAGTTCCGGGCGATGACGGCATAAGTCTTGCTCCGCGCCAGCTCGGTAATGACCCCGTCGGCAACGGCATCGCTGAGATATCCCTTATCGGCGCCTGTGCTCATGTCATCGAAGGGAAGGACGGCAATTCTCGGCATGTCGCTGGAACGAACCGGAGCGGCTCGCCACATCTCGGCTCCGTAGTATGCGCCGATCGCTGCCGCGACGAAAACGATCGTAGCGAGAATGAAGCCGGCTCGCGGGAATCGTGACCTGGCTCGTCCCGTGGCGGCGGCGGCGCCTGGAGCAGTTGCCGACGGATCGGCATTCAGCCGGTAACCCCTCTTGGGGAAGGTTTCCACGATCGCGTGCGCGTCCTCGCCCAACGCGCGGCGAATGTCGGCAATGCATTGCGTAAGACTGTCTTCGGTAACGAAGGTATCAGGCCAGACCGCCCGCATCAGCGCATCCTTGGACACGATCTCGCCCGCTCGCGCCGCGAGTGTTGAGAGCACCTCTGCGGACTGGCTGCGAAGATCTATCGCTTTGCCTTCAGCGGTCCGGAGTTCTCTCTTTTTCGTCAGGAAAACAAAACCGCCGAACGTGATCGTTTCAGCAGATTTCGGGTCAATTTCAGGAGGCTTTCGGGACATTTCACGCCCCTATCGCGCATCCTCAGTCTAGCCAATTCGGCCGTCGCTTCCAAGCGATTCAAGCAGCACCGGATTGCAAAGGAGGACGACATGAATCGCATCGGCCTTATAACCGCTGTCGCCCTTCTTTTGGCAGCTCAAACGTCCGCAGAAGCGGATTCCCGCATCGCGAAACTCTGTGGCCCTGACCATGTCAGGGCGATTAGGGGATAGCGATGGAACAGTTTCTTTTAATTACCCTTCTGTTAAATTTTGACGGCACTGTAGTAGCCGGAAATTATGAAAATGGCTTTCCTCCTAAGGTGTTGGCTTCAGAACCTGAATGCAAATATCTGAAACATCAAAATGAATTTATCTGGCCTCCTGTTGGTCTGAAATATCTTTCAACCGCTTATATATGTGTGAGAAAATAGATGATTATCGCGCCTGGTTATCATGCTGAGGCGACGTCCCAACCCCAGCGGTTACTATCTCGCTAGCCTCAGGCAGCAGGTCAGCGAAGGCGACCCTCGCATAATCCTGAGCACGAACGACGATTTCTATCTCTGCACCCGACCGGCCGCGACCCCCGATATGGATTTTACAAAGGCGCTGTTGCTGATGCACGGACGCATCGTGAAGTACCTATTCGTGCCAGTCATGCGGCGCGACACACGTCGGCCATCCTAAGGCGCCGATAACCATCGAGAGGAGGACTCACCCCTAAACCGCGATCGGTCACACGGTATCGACATGCTTCCGTTCTCACGGGGCGCCCTCGGGCTGATGACGTCAGCCTCGAGAGACGCCTGGCGTAAGGGCCACTCGGTCGAAGGACCGCAAACCACCTTTTGCGGACCTGGGCCCGACACAGACTAAATGACTGCAGCGGGTCAAGAGCCGACCACTAGCAGGCGGTCCGCCCTAATTTCGGCCGTGGATTTTTGCCGTCCACTGAACCGTCCCGAACTGCCGGAAACCACGCCCTAAGCGGACACCCGTTCGCCCCGGCCGAATTCACGCCCATGGCCCATTTGAAGCTCCTCGTCCTGACCACAAAGGTCGGCTTCGGCAGCGTTTGGCGTCATTCGCAGGGGAGGTTACGGCGCCAGAGTGGCGGCGGCTCAGCCACAGGACCTGACTTTGGCAAGGTTGCACACGGCTTCACATGGCCAACTCAAAATCCGCAACATGGTCCGAGGCGATCCTGTCAGCCACCAGCTGCTGCAGCCGCCACAGATTGCGATCATGAATGCCGCGCTCCTCCAAGTGAAAGACGGTGTTGTAGAGGTACTCGGCGCACGTGCCCCAATGCCCGCACGCCTTGGATAGCACGTTGGCCGTTTCCTCGGGCGTGAGCCTGCCCGCATAGGCCGTTCCGCTTCGGTTCGCCACGAACGCCACGGCGCGAACATGTCCTTCATCCGTCTCTACCGGAATCCAGCGGGGCATGTTGGTTGATGGCTTAACGCTCATCTCGCGACGGAACAGCTTCCCGAGCTGGGCTTCTACGTTATGACGCACGAGCCGATACACCAGACCCTTGCACTGACCGCCCCGGTCGAGAGCCATCATTAGGCCAGGCTGCTCCCGCGTGCCACGCCAGCGAACCAGGCGCAGGCAGAAGGAGCGGTGCCATCCGTGTGCGGTGCCAATGCGCTCTTCGATATGCTCGATCTCGGGTCTCCAGATCAGCGAGCCATAAGCGAACAACCAGAGGTCCTCTGCTCGCCAATGGGAGGCGAGTATCTCCTGGACTGCAGCGTCGTAGTCCTCATCGGTATGATAGACGACACCCGGCAGTGGGCCGGAATCCTCTACAATTCGATGAACGCGGGATACTAAGCCAGGTGTGAGCGCCATATGGCCGTCACTCATTCAAGAATCTCCTAGCCGGGTGCCAGCGTATCTCTCTGGGGAGAGGGATTGGCCGTAGGCTGCCGATCACACCCCGTATAGCAGAGCAGTTCGGCAAGGTGGGCAAACTCGCCGCCACCGATGGTGAGGCTCAGCAGGTCCCCGAGATCGAAAGGTTGGCGACTCCGCCCCTCACTGTCGTGTGGATGGTCCTGTGGCTCTGGCTCCCACCACTTGCGAGAAATGGTCATGATGCCCTCCATCGTTTGACAGCCAGGATCATCGCATCCCGCCATGAAAGGCTCGTCGGCAGGGCATTCGCGCGGCGTTAAAAGCGTGTTAAATTCCATGCTAAGATCGGCTTGGAGTTTGGATCACACGGCTGCTCTACACATCGAAGTCCTCGGCGGGTTCACGGCACGCACGGAGTCGGGCAGCACGGTTTCCCTGGGGACCCGGAAAGCTCAGGCGCTGCTCGCCTACTTGGCCTTGACACCTGGGCGCGTCCACGCTCGCACCAGCCTCTATGCCCTTCTGTGGGGCGACCATGAGGACGAGCAAGCGCGGGGCAGCCTCCGTTATGCCTTGACGGACATCCGCAAGGGCCTAGGCGAGCATCATCCAGTCCTCTGCACAGAGCGCGACGTCGTCTACTTGAAGCCGGATGCGGTGATCGTTGATGCCGTAGAATTCGAACGCCTCACCCGGTCCGACATACCAGCTGCGGTTAAACAGGCGGTCTCGCTCTACAGAGGCGACTTGCTTGGCGGGATGGCGATCCGCGCCCCAACCTTCGAGGAGTGGCTTTCTGTCGAGAGAGAGCGGCTCCGCAACCTCGCTATCCAGTCCTTGTGTCGCCAGCTCGATGCGCAACCGGACCCCGACATGGCACATTGCCTTCTCGGTCTCGACCCGCTCAGCGAGGCGGCGCATCGAGCGCTCATGCGGCATTATGCCCAAAGCGGCCAATGGGGGCTCGCAATACGCCAGTACGAGACCTGTGTGGCCGCACTTGAGCGCGAGCTGGGGGTGCGGCCCGAAGCGGAGACCTGTCATTTGCGGGACCGCATTCTTCAGCGCCGTATCGGCTCAGAAGAGACGCACCGATCGCCAACGCGCGGGGACACCTTGATAACGGACCGGCCTAGCGTCCGAATAATGCCTTTCGGCAGCGTTGGCGAAGTTGGCGATCTGGCGAGCCTTGCGTCAGGGCTCGGGGACGCGATCGCGACCGAACTAGCCCGCTTTCGAGACGTCACAGTCTTTAGGTCCAACTACGCTGATGAAGCGCAATTCGAGTTGGACGGTACCGTACAGCGCCTTGGCTCGCACCTGCGGCTCGCAACCCGGCTGGTCGAGAGGAAGACGGGCTGGCAGATCTGGTCAGAGCGTTACGACCGCGCGGCCGAAGACCTGTTCATGATCCAGGACGAACTGATGGCGACGATCGCCACTAC
The DNA here is from genome assembly GCA_004020545.1 of Mesorhizobium sp. Classification (GTDB taxonomy): domain Bacteria; phylum Pseudomonadota; class Alphaproteobacteria; order Rhizobiales; family Rhizobiaceae; genus Mesorhizobium. Next base: position 14,514 of record SAQE01000067.1, read on the forward strand.
GGTGGTGAGCCGCCTCACGATGCTGGTGTACGAGCGCGCGCAGCGAAGACCACCACAGGATCTGCATGCCTACGAGTGTTTCGTGCAGGGCAACCGATGCATTGATCGCCTGGATCCCGAAGCCCGGGAGCAGGCGCGGCTGTGGTTCGAAAAGGCGCTTGCGATCGACCCGACCTTTGCGCGTGCCCACAATGGCATGGCGTTCGTGCACGTGCAAAACTCCAACGACAATGTAGGCGTCACCTCATCCTTGGGCCTTGATACCGCCCTGCAGCATGCGGAAGCGGCCCTAGACCTGGATCCCGCTGATCCTCGAGTGCAATACACACTCGCCTACGTATGCCTGCATCGGAGGGAGTTCGAGCGCGCACGCCGGCATTATGTGCGGGCGGTTGAGCTGAACCCAAATGACCCGATCATCCTAGCCCACTGGGGCCTGGCTCAGGCCTACCTCGGCGAGGCGGAGGCGGGTCTAAGGACATTGCAATCCGCATTGCCGCGCATGCTGTCCCCGCCGAGGTGGTACTTTACCTACTGCGCCCGAGCACTTCTGTTGGCACATAGACCAGTGGAGAGCGCGTGGCAGATGGCGAGCCTCGGTCGCCTGGATGGTCCGCGCGATCTGGCCTGGTACACGATTGCTTGCGCGCATGCAGGACGCGCCAAGGAGGCGAGCCGGCTTGCTGCAGACTTTGTCGAGGCGGCGCGGGCCGCCTGGCGTGGCGACAAAGGCGCTTGGCCTGCAGAGTTCGGCTCCTGGTTTCTGGATGCGACGTTGCTCGCCCGGCGCGAGGATTGCGAATATCTGCGGCTGGGACTGAGAGATGCGGGGCTCCCTGTCTGAGACCTGCACTTGCGCTCGCTTTCAAGATCAAGCCCCCGTCTCACGATGGAGTGAACGCGACGTGACAAAGGGACGATTGAGAGACGAGGGATGGTCTTTTCGGGCCGTTCCCGATCGACCACGGCGCAGGCGGCATGGGGATGACGCTCTCATCTCTCTGCGTGCCGTCTGGCCAATCGATTGGGTACCTAAAAAGGTTGCCTAGAGACGTGAGCAGCGACGCGGGGCAAGGGTACGGAACCAAGTCAACAAATGGAATGGCATCTTCCGGGGGCTGGGTCACTGTGAGGGAAAGGCCAGAATGGTGGGAATTGAGCCATTCGTCGAGCGTAGGCTGGACAGCAACTTCTGGCGCAACCTTGCCATTCGTAGAATGCGAAAGTTGACTGATCGTGATCTGCGTGCGGATCAGCTTAGCTAAAGGGTCAACAGTTGATGAAAGCAGGCGCGTCCAGGGCCGCGGCTCTCGAACAACCCATCGGTGCAAGCATCATGCACGTTGGGGCTGCGCGGCTGCGGCCAGTCAGTAGTGCTCCGAGAATGCAAAACTCGGACGCCCCTGGTTCAGAAGGAAAAGCGCTTTCCTACAGATAGGGGCACAACCTTGCCATCGCCAAACACGTTCGTAAGGGCCGTTATGCCGCGCCAGCCGGTGCAGTGACCCGCCGCGACGATCGCAAACGCCCGCAGCGCCTCCACAGTGTCCGGGATTGTCGCGCGCAGCGAGCCGTGCTGACGCCATGGCATCCCCGGCGTCGGCCCGGTGACGGCGCCCACCTTCATGACCGCGATTGAAGACCCATCGCGCTTCCGTCGCTCGCATCACGTCGCGGCCTACTTCGGGCTGACCTAGCGGCGCTGGCAATCGGGCTCCACGATCGACGTTCAGAGTCGGATCTCGAAAGCCGGTGACGCCAACGTGCGGCGCGCAAGCTGGCGGTGATCATGCACGGGCTCTGGAGCGACGGCACGTTCTACGTCGGCGATCCGGTGGCAAGCAAAGTGGACGCAGCCAAGCGCGCGCACGACAAGGCCCGCACGCTTCGGGAGCGCATCGATGAGCAGATCAACGACAGCCGAAACGCATCACGTCCGCACGGTGACGGACGTGAATTGAACAAGGAGATCCGCTCCGGCGGACAAGGACGATACGGAACGCAGGTTGTCCTGCCTGCGGCCGCGCCGATCGCCAGACGGCCGGACCTCGCTCAATTGCCTGTGACGCTGCTCCGTCAGTCCGATGGCAAATTGCGCCACGACGGCTCGGGCGCTGCTTTCGTGCAGCCAATTAACCCCGTCGCAGAGCGCGGAAGACTGTACGGCGCATCGGAACTCGACATTAGAACACCGGATCGTAGCGCTGAGAATAGATTCGTGTATTATCGTACATTGGAAGAGGAGCGACGATTTTACTGGAGTCACTCCAAGCACTGATGATTGAGGTGGCAGGATAAAAGGCTGCACATTGTGTGCCTTGGCGGTCGTGTGATTTCAAATTGTTATAAGGATATTTTGCAATGTGTGGGCTCTGCCTGCACATTGCGGCGATGGCGATCTTTCAATGATATTCGGGGTTTGGTGCAATGTGCGGGTGCCTCCGAATTGGGACGGGCCCAAGCCGGGAAGGGGCGAGCCGAAGCGGTGCCCCTATTCGCCCGTGGGCTATCTATCCTGACATGAATGCGCGAGCCGTCGTGTTACGATGCCTGGTTCTGTTCGCAACGTCCGAGACACTTTGGCATGAAGAGGAGAGATCACCACGACTAGGATCAACCGTCGCGCCTTATTCTTCCATTCCGGCGTCGCCCTGTTCGCTTCGACAGTGGCGGAGACGGCGCAAGCCACGGAGCCTCCGCACCAGGTCCGAGTGCCTACGAACAAGGTGCGGGCACTGATTGAAGCGCACATAGCGTCATACGTGGCGTTGAGCAACTCTATCCATAAAGTGAGTGGCTGCAGCGACTACGACAGAGTTAACCGGGAAGAGGAGAGGGCGCTTATTGCTATATGCGCTTATCCTGCGGTGAGCGAAGGTGATCGCTTAGCCAAGGCCCGATACCTTTTAGAGGTCGAGGCGCGCGGCGAACTTGACCTGCCGGAGCACATGCAGGCTCTTCTTCACTCGACGATGTCGAGGACATGAGCACGCCGGCCTCCGTCAACTAACCCTAGCCGTCCAGCTAGCAGGAGCGCGTCGAAGATTCACCAGTGCCGCTTTGCGCCCCATGCACGAACCCGCTTCGCGGGAGGGCCGCCTCGTTCTGAGATGGCGCGACAGGCATTGGTCTTGAGCAGGTAAAAGCTGCGATCTGACCATGGAGTTCCTTCAACGAGAGGAACTTACCATGGATACCCTGTCGACCGATGCACCGATCACGCCGCTTCGCCAGCGCATGCAGCAAGACATGCTCATGCGGGGCTTGGGCCCCCATACCCAGCAGGACTACGTTCGTCACGTCCGGCGCTTCGCAGCCTTCCTCCGACGCTCTCCCGATACTGCGACGCCCGAGGACATGCGTCGCTTCCAGTTGTATCAGCATGAGAGCGGCATCGGGCCTGCGACCATCAACGGCGCGGTCTCGGCGTTGCGGTTCCTGTTCCTGGTGACGCTGAAGCGGCGGGATCTGGCACGTGTGCTGGTGATCATGCGCCATCCACGCAAGCTGCCGGATGTGCTGAGCGTGGAGGAAGCGGCGCGGCTGCTCGAAGCAGCACCTGGCATCAAGTACAAGGCCGCGCTCGGTGTCGCCTATGGCGCGGATCTGCGCGTGTCGGAGGTGGCGCACCTCAAGGTCGATGATATCGACTCCACACGCATGTTGATCCGCGTCGAACAGGGCAAAGGGCGCAAGGATCGCAACGCCATGCTCTCGCCGCAACTCTTGCAACTGCTGCGGCTGTGGTGGCGCGAAGGCCGGCGTCGCGGGGTGATGCTTCCGCATGGCTGGCTGTTCCCGGGGCGCAGTTGCACCGATCCGATCTCGTCGCGGCAACTCCATCGCGCGGTTCAGGAAGCCGCCGAAGTCGCCGGCATCCGCAAGCGCGTCAGCCCGCATACGCTGCGGCACAGCTTCGCCACCCACCTGCTCGAGCAGGATGTCGACATCCGCGTCATCCAGGTGCTGCTCGGGCACAGCAAGCTCGAAACGACAGCGCTCTACACCAAGGTCTCAACCCGGACGATCCACGCGGTCGCAGGGCCGCTCGACCGGCTGATGGCGCTGATGGAGGATAAGTCGCCTCCCAGCTGAACCGGTGCGCGCGGACCTCGAAGTTGCCGACATCTTCCGTGCTGCTGGGCCCGCCTACCGGGCCGCCCATGCAGGGCACCTGAGCCAGCAGCATCTCAAGGTGATGTCAGCGATCGAGAACTGCCGCACCGCAGCCCTTGGCGGTCACGTCGAGGCCTGCGAGGACTGCGGCCAGTGGCGGATCGCCTACAACAGCTCCCGCAACCGGCACTGTCCCAAGTGCCAGGGCGCGGCCGCGGGGACTTGGCTCGCCGAGCGGGAAGCCGACCTGCTGCCAGTCGGCTACTTCCATGTCGTGTTCACGCTGCCCGCCGAGGTCGCCGACATCGCCTTCCAGAACAAGGCGGTCGTCTACGACCTGCTGTTCCGAGCGGCATCGGAGACGATGGTGACGATAGCAGCGGACCCCCAGCATCTCGGCGCGCGCATCGGCATCACCGCCGTGCTCCACACGTGGGGCTCGGCAATGACGCACCATCCCCATGCCCACATGATCGTGCCGGGCGGTGGCATCGCGCTCTACGGGAAGCGCTGGATATCGTCGCGCCCGGCCTTCCTCCTTCCGGTGCGCGTGCTCGCAAGCTCTTCCGCCGCCTGTTCCTCACCCGGCTGATCGCGCTTCACGACGCTGGGCGGCTCGCCTTCTTCGGATCGATCGCGCACCTCGCCGAGCGACAGGCCTTCCTACGCCACCTGGCTCCCGTCAGGAAGAAGCGCTGGGTGGTCTACGCCAAGCCGCCCTTCGCCGGTCCCGAGGCGGTGCTCGCCTATCTGTCGCGCTACACGCACCGTGTCGCCATCTCGAACCAGCGCCTCATCCGTTTCGAGGAAAACGGCGTCACCTTCCGCTACAAGGATTATCGCCGCGACGGTGCCGACCGCCAGCAGGTCATGACGCTCGCAACCGACGAGTTCATCCGCCGGTTCCTGCTCCATGTCCTGCCGCGCGGCTTCCATCGCATCCGCCACTACGGCCTGCTCGCAGGCGGCTCTCGCAAGGACTGCCTCGCGCTCGCCCGCCAACTGCTGGCGGCCGCGCCTCCCGTCACGAACGATCCTCCGGCGGAACCAGACGACTTCCGCCCGCCGTGCTCGTGCTGCGGCGGGCGTATGATCGTCATCGAGGTGTTCGAACGGTGCAGGCAGCCGCGCGGACCGCCGGGCGCACGGACGACGAACCGGGAGACCGCCCCATGACCCGGCAGGCCCGCTTCCTCGCACGACCGCGCCACGCCGGCGCGGGTCAACGGGAAGGTATGCGCGCCTCGCTATGGCGCCGGTCTCCCGGTACCCGAACCCCACCGTCGTTATCGTGACAGGCTCCCCGACCTGCCCGAAAAGCTACTTCCTCGACGCGCTGACAGCACCGCGCGCGGACGTTCGCAACAGGCGCTGGCACACCTCGAAACACAAATCCCCATAGCCCACCACCTGCAGCCCGCGGGTTCCTGCATGAGAGGCTTTCGTACGCCTGACGGCACCCGAAACCCTTCAGCATCTCGGTCGTAAAGATCAGCCTTGCCGCCGCCCGAAAGCGAACATCGTCTGCGACAACACTGGACGTCATGGTTGCGCCATCTCAAACCGGTATCAATGTCGCCGACCTGCAAATATTGCTGATGTGATAGCCCGCTCAAGGCACCCACTTACCCGGCCATGCTGGGTGCTTGCGATTTATCGCCATGGTCTGCCCCCGAATATCCGTCGTTGTGCCTTGCGTTGAAAATGTTTACTGTTAGGAAATAAAATGGAATCAGCGGGGTGGCGACAACATGGCGAAGACTCAAGCAGCAAGGAAAAATGACAGATCGCCGGCTCCCGTCAAAACATCGGGCGCGGCGACACTTAGCGCGCTGCCGCGCAGCGCTCCCCTCATTCAGGATCCCCACGCCGTTCGCGACATGCGCGAGAACGTGCTCGAGGTCGCGATTGGCCACGAGGTTCGCGCCATTCGCAAGAAGCTCGGCATTACCGTTGCCGACGTTTCTGCGACCACAGGTCTCTCGGTTGGCATGCTGTCCAAAATCGAGAATGGCATCACCTCGCCGTCATTGACCACGCTGAAGCTGTTGTCGCACGCGCTCGGAGTGCCGCTCACCGCATTCTTCCGCAGCTTCGAGGAAGAGCGTAAGGCCGTCTTCGTCAAGGCCGGATCGGGCGTGGATGTGGAACGGCGTGGCACGCGTGCGGGACATCAGTATACATTGCTAGGCCATATCGCTTCGGACACCAACGTCGTTGTTGAACCCTACCTCATTACGCTCACTGAAGACTCGGACGTCTTCCCAACCTTTCAGCATGATGGCATGGAGTTCCTCTACATGCTGGAAGGCGAGGTGCTTTACCGCCATGGCAGCAATCTCTATCGCATGACCCCAGGCGACAGTTTGTTCTTCGACGCCGATGCACCGCACGGTCCCGAAGAACTGACGCACTTGCCGATGCGATACCTGTCGATCATCTCCTATCCCGGCGGGCGCGGAAAAGGCTGACGTAAGCCCGCCAGGGGCGATTTCCCCTGCAGGACCATGCTGAGGTATTGATCGCCTTGGCCCCAACGGATTGATCTCGACGACCGGCGACTGACTCTGATTAGCGCATGACCTCGAGCCGGAGGTTCGGAAAAGATCATGCGCAAAAATCAAGCACTACAACATGCCTGGCGTCCAAGAGCGCGCGCGGCGCTGTTGCGACCGCCATTCAAGCGTGCTCGACTGGCCACCAATTGGGCGCCTTTGCGCATTTGGACGACCGTCGCCAGGCGCTTCGATTTCCACTGCTTCCTTAATAGTTGGCGTGGCTCCGGGCCGACATGCCGCGCGCGTCGGCCAGACCTGCGGCCGTTGAAAAGGATTACCCGGGCCTCCTTCCACCTCAAGCGGCGATGTTTTTCTACAGGAAAAAAAAATTCATGACAGTTGAATTGCGGCTGGGAACCTGCTAGGCATTGCGATAGGTAACAATCAATCGAGGTGACCGGGATGTGTGGGATTGTTGGACTCTTTCTGAAAGACAAATCACTTGAGCCGCGACTGGGCGCCCTTCTGTCGGAAATGCTGGTCTCATTGACCGACCGCGGCCCTGACAGCGCCGGCATAGCCATATATGACGGCGCAGCAGCGAAGGGGCGTGCCAAGATCACCATTCAGTCTTCGGCTCCCGCAGCGGATTTCCCTGGTCTCGAAGCCGAGCTTGGCAAGAAGATCGAAGCCAAGGTTTCGTCGACGGTGAAGTCTACCCACGCCGTCCTCGAAATCCCTGCCGGCAAGCTCGACGAGGCCCGTGCCGCGATCGCCGAACTGCGCCCGAATGTGCGTGTCATGGGCGCCGGCGAAGCGATCGAGATCTACAAGGAGGTCGGCCTGCCGGCCGAAGTGGTCAAGCGTTTCGACCTGACCAAGATGACCGGCAGCCACGGCGTCGGCCACACGCGCATGGCGACCGAATCCGCCGTAACCACGCTGGGCGCGCACCCCTTCTCGACCGGCCCGGACCAGTGCCTGGTGCATAACGGCTCGCTGTCGAACCATAACAATCTTCGCCGTGAACTGATGCGCGACGGCATGCGCTTCGAGACCGAGAACGACACCGAAGTCGCCGCCGCCTATCTCTCGTCCAAAATCGCTCATGGTCAGAACCTCGGCGAGGCGCTGCAGAGCAGCCTCGACGACCTCGACGGCTTCTTCACCTTCGTGGTCGGCACCAAGAACGGCTTCGGCGTGGTGCGCGATCCGATCTCCTGCAAGCCCGCCGTCATGGCCGAGACCGACCAGTATGTCGCCTTCGGGTCCGAATACCGCGCGCTCGCCAACCTGCCCGGCATTGACAATGCGAGGGTTTGGGAACCGGAGCCGTCCACCGTCTACTTCTGGGAGCACTGAGGATCATGAATATTTCCAATGTTGCCACGGCGCCATCGCGTGAAATGGACTTCGCGCGGCGTGTCTTCGACCTCGGCGAAAATTCACTGCGCGAGCTCAATCAGGCGCTGCACAATCTTGGCCCTGGCTCGAACGAAACCTCCTGGGAAGTGCTCAACCCGAAAGGCAGCCATTCCGTCGCCGTCGGTGTCGACCAGCCGGTCGCTATCGATGTGCGTGGCAGCGTCGGCTACTATTGCGGCGGCATGAATGCCGGCGGCGCGATCACCGTACACGGCTCCGTCGGCCCGGGCGTCGGCGAGAACATGATGTCGGGCTCGATCGTGGTCAAAGGCGACGCCAGCCAGTATGCCGGCGCCACCGGTCGCGGAGGCCTTCTCGTCATTGAGGGCAATGCCTCGTCGCGCTGCGGCATCTCGATGAAGGGTATCAACATCGTTGTCCGCGGCAATATCGGCCATATGTCGGCCTTCATGGCGCAGTCCGGCAACCTCGTGGTGCTGGGCGACGCCGGCGACGCGCTCGGCGACTCGATCTATGAGGCGCGGCTGTTCGTGCGTGGCAAGGTCAAGAGCCTGGGCGCGGATTGCATCAAAAAGGAGATGCGTCCCGAGCACATCGCGATCCTGCAGGATCTGCTCGACCGTGCCGGCATCAAGGATGCCAAGCCGGAAGAGTTCACCCGCTACGGCTCGGCCCGCACGCTCTACAACTTCAACATCGACAACGCTGACGCATACTGAGGGCGAACATGACCTATCACAATCCTCCGACGACGCCGCGCAAGTCAGCGACCTTCGATGAGTACGCGATGTCGGAAATCCGACGCGCCGCGGCAACCGGCATTTACGACATTCGTGGCTCCGGCGCGAAGCGCAAGGTCCCGCATTTCGACGACCTGCTGTTCCTCGGCGCCTCGATCTCGCGCTATCCGCTGGAAGGTTATCGCGAGCGCTGCGACACCTCAGTTGTGCTGGGCTCGCGCCACGCCAAGAAGCCGATCGAACTGAAGATCCCGATCACCATTGCCGGCATGAGCTTCGGCTCGCTTTCCGGTCCGGCCAAGGAAGCGCTCGGCCGCGGCGCAACCATCGCCGGCACCTCGACCACCACCGGCGACGGCGGCATGACCGAGGAAGAGCGCGGCCATTCCAAGCAACTGGTCTATCAATACCTGCCGTCGCGCTACGGTATGAACCCGCGTGACCTGCGCCGCGCCGACGCCATTGAGATCGTCGTTGGCCAGGGCGCCAAGCCCGGCGGTGGCGGCATGCTGCTTGGCCAGAAGATCTCCGATCGCGTGGCGGAAATGCGCACTCTGCCCAAGGGCATTGACCAGCGCTCAGCCTGCCGTCATCCCGACTGGACCGGCCCTGACGACCTTGAGATCAAGATCCTCGAAATCCGCGAGATCACCGACTGGGAAAAGCCTATCTACGTCAAGGTCGGCGGCGCGCGGCCTTATTACGACACCGCGCTTGCGGTAAAGGCCGGAGCTGATGTCGTGGTGCTCGATGGCATGCAAGGCGGCACCGCCGCCACGCAGGAAGTATTCATCGAACATGTCGGCCAGCCGACGCTCGCCTGCATCAGGCCCGCTGTGAAGGCGCTGCAGGACCTCGGCATGCATCGCAAGGTCCAGCTCATCGTCTCCGGTGGCATCCGCAACGGGGCCGATGTCGCTAAGGCGTTGGCGCTTGGCGCCGATGCCGTATCGATCGGCACCGCGGCACTGATAGCGCTCGGCGACAATGATCCGCATTGGGAGGACGAATACCAAAAACTTGGCACGACCGCCGGCGCCTACGACGACTGGCATGAGGGCAAGGATCCGGCGGGCATCACCACACAGGACCCCGAGCTGATGAAGCGGGTCGACCCTGTCGTCGCCGGACGGCGGCTGGCGAATTACCTGAAGGTCATGACGCTCGAGGCGCAGACCATCGCACGTGCCTGCGGCAAAAATCACCTGCACAATCTCGAGCCCGAGGATCTCTGCGCGCTTTCGATCGAAGCAGCGGCCATGGCCGGTGTGCCGCTCGCGGGGACGAATTGGGTACCTGGGCAGGGTGGCTTCTAAAACCAGAAGAATGGGAGCAGTAGACAATGAATAAGGCCTTTGAAGCCAAAATCGATCAGTCTGAGGGGGCTGATCTCCAAGAGTTCGCAAGGGTTCGCAACGTCAAGTATTTCATGATCTCGTATACGGATCTGTTCGGCGGCCAGCGCGCAAAGCTGGTGCCGGCGCAGGCCATCGGGGACATGCAGAAGGAGGGCGCCGGCTTCGCCGGCTTCGCCACCTGGCTTGATCTGACGCCAGCGCACCCCGACATGCTGGCGGTGCCGGATGCCTCTTCGGTGATACAGCTACCGTGGAAGCCGGAAGTCGCCTGGCTCGCTTCGGACTGCCTGATGGAGGGCAAGGGCGTCGGTCAGGCGCCGCGCAATACCCTGAAGCGGCTCGTTGCCGAAGCCGCCAAGGAAGGCATGCGCGTGAAGACTGGCGTCGAGCCGGAATTCTTCCTTGTCACGCCCGACGGTAAGCAGATCAGCGACGAGTACGATACGGCCTCGAAATCCTGCTACGACCAGCAGGCTGTGATGCGTCGCTATGACGTTATCGCCGAAATCTGCGACGCCATGCTCGACCTTGGCTGGCAGCCCTATCAGAACGACCATGAGGATGCGAACGGCCAGTTCGAGATGAATTGGCAATTCGACGATGTGCTTGCCACAGCCGACAAGCACTCCTTCTTCAAATTCATGGTCAAGTCGATTGCCGAAAAGCACGGCCTGCGAGCGACCTTCATGCCGAAGCCCTTCCAGGGCCTCACGGGTAGTGGTTGCCATGCGCATATCTCGGTATGGGATCTCAGCGGCAAGACCAATGCTTTCGCCGACAAGGAAATGGAGTTGGGTCTGTCGGAAAAGGGCAGAAACTTCCTCGGCGGCATCATGAAGCACGCCTCTGCGCTGGCCGCGATCACCAACCCGACGGTCAATTCCTACAAGCGCATCAATGCGCCGCGCACCATTTCGGGCGCAACCTGGGCGCCCAACACGGTGACCTGGACCGGCAACAACCGCACCCACATGGTGCGCGTGCCCGGTCCCGGCCGCTTCGAACTGCGCCTGCCCGACGGCGCGGCCAACCCCTACCTGATGCAGGCGGCCATCATCGCCGCCGGCCTCAGCGGCATCCGCACCAAGGCTGATCCAGGTCAACGCAGCGACATCGACATGTACAAGGACGGACACACCGTCACGCATGGCGCCAAGCTGCCGCTCAATCTGCTCGACGCGCTTCGCGCTTATGACGATGACGCCGAGTTGAAGGCTGCTATGGGCGAGGAATTTTCCGCCGCCTACATCAAGCTCAAGACCCAGGAGTGGAACGCCTACGCCTCGCACTTCACCCAGTGGGAGCGCGACAACACGCTGGACGTCTAGCTGTTTGCTAGGCCCAGCGTCCGATCTACGAATTGGGCGCTGGGCGTACCACCAGACATTTCGCCGGAACAACTGCGATGAAATATTCGATCTTTTCGCTCGCCAAGGCGGCACTGTCCGGACACAAGGGATGGACGCGGGCGTGGCGCGATCCGGCACCCAAGAGCCGGTATGACGTGGTCATTATCGGCGGTGGCGGGCATGGCCTGGCGACGGCCTATTTCCTCGCCCGTGAATACGGCATCCGCAACGTCGCCGTGCTGGAGAAGGGCTGGATCGGCTCCGGCAATGCCGGCCGCAACACCACCATCATCCGCTCCAATTACGGTTTGCCCGGCAACACCGGCTTCTACGAATTGTCGATGAAGCTGTGGGAGCGCATGGAGCAGGATCTCAACTACAACACGATGGTCAGCCAGCGCGGCATTATCAACCTTTATCACTCTGACGCCCAGCGCGATGCCTTCGCGCGGCGCGGCAATACGATGCGCATCAACGGCATCGATGCCGAACTGCTCGACGCCGAGCAGATACGCAAGGAATTGCCGTTCCTGAACTACAACAATGCCCGATTCCCTATCATGGGCGGGCTCTTGCAGCGCCGCGCCGGTACCGCCCGTCACGACGCGGTCGTCTGGGGCTATGCGCGGGCTGCCAACGATCGCGGCGTTGACATCATCCAGAATTGCGAAGTCACCGGCTTTGTGCGTGACGCCAACGGCAGGGTGACCGGCGTCGAGACGTCGCGCGGCCGGATCGGCGCCGGCAAGGTCGGCATGGCGGTCGCCGGCTCCTCATCGCGGGTCGCCGCCATGGCCGGCCTGCGCCTGCCGATCGAGAGCCACGTGCTGCAGGCCTTCGTTTCCGAAGCGATCAAGCCACTGATTCCAGGCGTCATCACGTTCGGCGCCGGCCACTTTTATGTCAGCCAGTCGGACAAGGGCGGGCTGGTCTTCGGTGGCGATCTCGACGGCTACAATTCCTACGCCCAGCGCGGCAACATGCCGGTCATGGAGGACGTCTGCGAAGGCGGCATGGCCATCATGCCGATGATCGGCCGCGTGCGTATGCTACGGCAGTGGGGCGGCATCATGGACATGTCGATGGATGGCTCGCCGATCATCGACAAAAGCCCGATCGATGGTCTCTATCTCAACGCCGGCTGGTGCTATGGCGGCTTCAAGGCGACGCCGGCATCGGGCCTCGTCTTTGCCCATCTTCTGGCGCGCGACGAACCGCATTCGGAGGCCGCGCTGTTCCGCCTCGACCGGTTCCGCCGTGGCGCGATGATCGATGAAAAGGGCCAGGGCGCCCAGCCGAACCTTCACTGAAAGAGAGACCAGTGGAATGCGTATTGCATGTCCTTTCTGCGGTGAGCGTGAGAACGGCGAGTTCACCTACCTTGGCGATGCCTCGCCCAAGCGGCCCAACTTCGCCGTCGACGGCGGGGAGAGCCCCGAACGTGTCGAGGATGCTTTCCACGACTACGTCTACCTGCGCGACAATCTGGCGGGTGTGATGCGCGAGTATTGGTACCACGGCGGCGGCTGCCGTTCCTGGCTCGTGGCCGAGCGCAACACCGTCACCCATGAATTTGTTTCCGTGACGGCGGCACCGGGTGCGGGCGCTGCCTTGGCGGCGCAGGCAGGAGAATGACCATGTCGGGGTATTCGCGATCCGAGCCGCTCGCCAGAACAGCGCGGGAGGAGGCCAACATCCGCACGGCGGTCACGTCCGCCAGCCAGTCGCACCGGCTGCCCGGTGACGGCATGATCGACCGGCGGTCGCCGCTCCGGTTCTCCTTCGACGGCAAGGCCATGACCGGATTTGTCGGCGACACACTGGCTTCCGCACTCGTCGCCAACGGCGTCAAGCTCGTGGCGCGGTCGTTCAAGTATCACCGCCCGCGCGGCATCGTCACCGCCGGCTCTGAGGAGCCGAGCGCGCTGGTAGAGATGCGCACCGGCGCCCGACGCGAGCCGAACACGAGGGCGACCACGCAGGAACTGTATGACGGGTTGATCGCGAACAGCCAGAACCGCTGGCCATCACTGCGTCACGACTTGATGTCGATCAACCAGTTGTTCGCGCCGATCTTCGTCGCCGGATTCTACTACAAGACCTTTATGTGGCCGGCGAAGTTCTGGGAATCGATCTACGAGCCGATGATCCGCCGCGCCGCCGGTCTCGGCAAGAGTGCCGAATTGCCTGACCCAGACCACTACGACAAGGCCTGGGCTCATTGCGACGTGCTGGTTGTCGGGGGCGGTCCCGCCGGCCTGTCGGCGGCGCTTGCTGCCGGCCGCGCCGGGTCGCGTGTCATTCTCGTGGAAGAGGATACCTTGCTCGGCGGTCGCCTGCTCAGTGACGGCGGCGAGATCGATGGCATGGATGCCAGGGAGTGGCTGCGTAGCACAACACGCGAACTCGTTTCTCTGCCCAATGTCCGGATCATGACCAGGACGGCCCTGTTCGGCGTCTACGATGGTGGTACCTACGCCGCGCTCGAGCGCGTCAGCGACAACGTCGCGATGCCGGATCGCCATCAGGTGCGACAGCGGCTCTGGCGCATCGTCGCCAGGCGCTCGGTGGTGACCGCCGGTGCGATTGAACGACCGATCGTCTTTCCTGGCAATGATCGGCCGGGCGTCATGATGGCCTCCGCCGTCCGCACCTATGTCAATCGCTTCGCGGCTCTGCCAGGCAAGCGTTTGGCGTTGTTTACCAATAATGATGATGGCTGGCGCACGGCCGAGACCATCCAGCGGGCTGGTGCCCACATCGTGGCGGTGATCGACCCCCGCCGCGAGGTACCGGCGCAGCACCGGAGGCTTGTCGATACTTACGATCTGCGCGTGCTTGCTGGCGTCGTGTCCGATGTAAAGGGCGGCGTTGACGGCGTCCGCAGCATCGTCGTGACCAACAACAGGAACGGTCAAACGCAACGGATCGAGGCCGATTGCCTTGCCGTCTCGGGCGGCTGGAATCCGAATGTCGGCTTATCTTGCTTCCATCGCGGCAAGCCGATCTGGCGCGAGGACATTGCGGCTTTCGTGCCGGGCGGTGCGCCAGAGGGGATGGCCACGGCTGGTGCTGCCAATGGCGAGCTCTCACTCGGCGCCTGCCTTCGCGACGGGCATAGCGCGGGTGCCAAGGCGGCCGCCGAATGCGGTGCCGCCGGAAAGCCGGGGGAGGCATCGAAAGCCGACGAAGAGGGCTACGGAATCGCGCCGCTCTGGCATGTCAAAGGTAAGGGCAAGGCGTTCGTCGACTTCCAGCACGACGTTACCGCGTCCGACGTGACGCTGGCGCAGCGCGAAGGCTTCGAGAGCGTCGAGCATTTGAAGCGTTACACCACGCTCGGAATGGCGACCGACCAGGGCAAGACGTCCAACATCAACGGCCTCGCAATCATGGCGGAAGCGACCGGCCGCACGATCCCGGAAACCGGCACGACGATCTACCGGCCGCCCTACGCACCCGTCGCCATAGGCGCCTTCGCCGGCCATCATCGCGAGGAGAACTTCCATGCCTGGCGGTTGACACCGTCGCATCATTGGGCCGCCAAGCAAGGCGCGGTGTTCGTCGACACCGGGCTGTGGAAGCGTGCGCAATGGTACCCGCGCGCCGGCGAGAAGGACTGGCTGGAGTCGGTAAGCCGCGAAGTGCTGGCCGTGCGCAACGGCGTCGGCTTCTGCGACGTCTCCACGCTCGGCAAAGTCGACGTCCGCGGCGCGGATGCCGGCGTCTTCCTTGATCGCGTCTATATCAACGCCTTCTCGTCGCTCGCCGTGGGCAAGGCGCGCTATGGCCTGATGCTGCGCGAGGACGGCATCGTTATGGACGACGGCACGACCTCGCGTCTCGCCGAAGACCATTACTTCCTGACCACCACCACGGCCAAGGCCGGTCCGGTAATGCAGCATCTCGAATTCTGCCGGCAGATATTGTTCCCGGACCTCGATGTTCAGCTGACCAGTGCCACCGACCAGTGGGCGCAGTTCTCCATCGCTGGGCCGAACACGCGCAAGCTGCTGCAGGCTCTGGTCGACCCGTCGGAGGATCTCACCAACGAGGGTTTCCCATTCATGGGCGTCCGGGAGGTCAAGCTGCGCGGTGGCGTGATTGCTCGGCTATTCCGCATCTCGTTCTCCGGCGAAATGGCCTTCGAGATTTCGGTGCCGGCGCGCTACGGCGCGGCGATGGCCGAGAACCTGATGATCGCTGGCAAGCCCTATGGCGTAACGCCTTACGGCACTGAAGCGCTCGGCGTCATGCGCATCGAAAAGGGGCATGTCGCCGGGCCCGAGCTCAATGGCACGACCACAGCTGACGACCTTGGCCTTGGTAAAATGATGTCCAAGAAGAAGGACTTTATTGGCCGCGTCATGGCCGGGCGCGAAGCGCTGGTTGCGCCGAACCGGCAGGTGGTCGTTGGCGTCAAGCCCACGGACAAGGCGCGGCGCCTGCGTTCCGGCGCGCACGTTGTCCCCAGAGGCGAGATCCCTGGCCCGAAAACGGATCAAGGCTATGTCACCTCGGTCTGCTTCTCGCCGGTGCTTGACCAGTGGATCGGCCTTGGTCTGGTCGAGCGCGGGCGCGAGCGCATCGGCGAGATCGTTCGCATCCATGATCCGCTGCGGAGCGAGGACTACGAGGCCGAGATCTGCAGCCCGGTCTTCTACGATCCCGAAGGAGTGCGTCAGCGTGGCTGATTTTTCCTGGAACACCCAATCGGCGCTGGAGAAGGCGCTCGTCCCCGGTCGTCACGGCGTGGCCGGCACGCAGGCAGGCGTCACGCTGGAGGAGGTGCGCGACATCAGCCTGGTTCAGGTGATGGCGCGGCGCGGCAGAGCGGCTGAGACCGCAAAGGCCGCCAAGAAGCTATTTGGCATTGAGCCGCCCCGCGCTCCCGGCGCAGCAGTGGCCCGGAATGCTACGCTGATCTGGTCGGGTCCAGACCAGTTCATTGTCTTCTCTGCACGACAGGCAGACGGACAATTTGCCAAAGTGTCAAAGGCGTTTGCCGGCATCGCGTCGCTCTCCGATCAGTCGGACGGACGCTGCCTCATCCGGATTGGCGGACCTCGCGCCCGCCAGGCGCTTGCGAAGTTCTGCTCGTTGGACCTGGATGACAAGGCGTTTCCGCTGGGCGCTGCGGCGACAACCTCGATCGACCATACGGCGATGAATATCTGGCGCGGGGCTGATGGCACGGACGGACACGCCGTCTTCAACATGCTCGTCTTCACCAGCTTCGCCGACAGCCTTTGGCACACGATCCTGGACTCTTCCCTTGAATATGGGGTTCAGGCATCCTCGGCTCACGCCGCATAGTCCTGCCGAGCCGGTTGCACCTCGGCTGAGACAAACCCATTTAGACGCGGCTGTTCGCCGTTGCGCATTGACCGCGCAGCGGTGGTTTCGCTGTTGTTGTGTTGATCTGACTTAGCCGACATCCTGGCAGCCACCCCAAAAAGAAAGTCTTGGCACGATGTGCCAAGACTTAAAGGGCGCTCCGTGGTCTAGCGCCTTGGGGAGAGCGCGGATTTCCCTAGAACAGGCCCTCGATCTGACCCTGCTCGTTGAGGAAGATCTTTTCCGAGGACGGCGCCTTGGGGA
>SAQE01000068.1 GCA_004020545.1 Mesorhizobium sp.
CGATCTCCCCCCTTGCGGGGGAGATGGCCGGCAGGCCAGAGGGGGGTGGGCGGGAACGAGGCGCTCGCCATTAGGCTGGACTACATCCATGAACTGGGATGATGTCCGCATCTTCCTTGCCGTGGCGCGCGCCGGGCAGATCCTCGGTGCGGCGAAGCGCCTGGAGCTCAACCACGCCACCGTCTCGCGCCGTATTGCGGCGCTAGAGGAGGCGCTGCGCACGAAACTCTTCCGCCGCCTGACCACCGGCAGCGAGCTGACGTCCGCCGGCGAGCGTTTCCTGGACATCGCCGAACGCATGGAAGGCGACATGATCGCCGCGCGCGCGACGATTGCCGGCGAGGGCGACGATGTCTCCGGCACGGTGCGCATCGGCGCGCCCGACGGTTTTGGTGTCGCTTTCCTGGCCAAGCGCCTGGGCGGGCTCACCGCGCTTCACCGCGAGCTTACCATCCAGCTTGTGCCGGTGCCGCGCTCCTTCTCGCTGTCCAGGCGCGAAGCCGATATCGCCATCACCGTCGAGCGCCCGACCGAGGGCCGGCTGGTGGCGGGAAAGCTGGTCGACTATACGCTGGGCTTGTTCGCCTCCCGCGCCTATGCCGACGCCAACGGCCTGCCGAAGACGGCGGCCGAACTCGGCCGGCACACGCTGATCGGCTACGTGCCCGACCTCATCGTCAGCCCTTCGCTCGACTATGCGGCCGAGTTCAGCCCGGACTGGCGCTCGAGCTTTGCCATCTCATCGGCACTTGGCCAGGCGGAAGCCGTGCGCTCCGGCGCCGGCATCGGCATTCTGCACACCTTCGTTGCCCGCTCGATGCCGGAGCTCGTGCCGGTCGACATCGTCAGGCCGATCCGTCGCGCCTACTGGCTGGTCTATCACGAATCGGTGAGACCGCTGCGCCGCGTCCAGCTCGTCGCCAATTTCATCACCAGGGCGGTGGAACGGGAGCGCGGGCTTTTTGTCTAGAGCAATTCCAGGAAAAGTGTGAAACCGTTTTCCGTCCGGAATTGCGTCAAAACGAAGAGATAGAGCGTTCGAGGCGCATCGAGTATGAATGAGCTCACAACCTTCTCTGCCTCATCATCGAACGGCGCCCACATCTTCGCGGTTTCGTCGGCGCTGTCGCTCATCAGCCCGAAGGTGACGAAGCCATAGCGATCGCTGCGGAGCGAAAACGCGATCTTGGCATGGCCATAGAAACTCGCGTTGCCGTCGCTGAGCCGAAAATCCATGTCGGCTATCCGCACCGGATAGCCGTCCGGAAAATGCGCCAGCCTGTCCTTGCTGAAACTGGCCGGACCAAAGGCGGAGCCGATCAGTGTCTGCCAGTTCTCCAGCGACCAGTCCTTCTCGACGAAAGCCCTGGGATCGGGCGGATTGTCCGGAGCGGTTGGATCGTAGAGGTTTTCCGACGCCCTGCAGGTCAGGCCCTTTTCGCCGGATTTGACCTTGAGCCGCAGGGTGTTGCCCAACGTGGTTTCGCTCGTCCATCCCTCAGGATAGGTAAGCGAGAAACCATGTTCCTTGTCGTGAACGGTCTTGTCCGCGGCAAGCGCGGCCGAGGCACTGACCAGACATCAGGTCGCTGCAATTAAAAGAAATGGCCGCATCGAAACGTCCCCGCCACAGCTAACGCTAGCACAACGGGCGCTTCGACAGCTTAAAGCGCCGTGCCTCAGTCCTTTTTCGTCGCGACGCGCTTTAAGCCTTGACGTACCGGTCCGGGCTGAGGTCGAGCGCGTTGATCTCCGGCACCCGGTTGGAGATGATGTCGGAAAGCACCTTGGCCGAGCCGCAGGCCATGGTCCAGCCCAGCGTGCCGTGGCCGGTGTTGAGATAAAGGTTGGACAATTCGCTGCGCCCGACCAGCGGCGGCCCATCCGGCGTCATCGGCCGCAAGCCGCACCAGAAGGTCGCCGCCTTGAGGTCGCCGCCGCCCGGAAACAGGTCGCCGACCGAGTGCTCGAGCGTGCGGCGGCGCGATTCATGCAGGCGAAGGTCGAAGCCCGAAATCTCCGCCGTGCCGCCGACGCGGATGCGGTCGCCGAGCCTGGTGATCGCCACCTTGTAGGTCTCGTCCATGACGGTCGACACCGGCGCCGCCTCGGCATCCGTGATCGGCACGGTGATCGAATAACCCTTGACCGGATAGACCGGGATCGGCCGCTTCATCTTGCGCATGACAGGGGCCGAGTAGCTGCCCAGCGCCATCACATAGGCCTCCGCCGTCCGCCAGCCCTTGTCGGTGCCGACCTGCAGGACGCGGTTGCGGTTCCTGACGACACGCCGGATCGTCGTTCCGTATTCGAAGGTGACGCCGCGCGCCACGCAGAGTTCCGCCAGCTTCTCGGTGAACATCTTGCAGTCGCCGGTCTCGTCCCCCGGCAGCCTGAGACCGCCGACGAACTTCTCGCGCACGCCGGCCAGCGCCGGCTCGGCCGCGATGCAGCCGTCCCGGTCGAGGACCTCGTAGGGAACGTCGTATTTCTTCAGCACCTCGACATCGCCGCCCGTGCCGTCGAGCTGCTTCTGCTTGCGGAAGAGCTGCAGCGTGCCCTTGGACCGCTCGTCATAGGTGATGCCGGTCGCGGCCCGCAGCGCCTTCAGCGTGTCGCGGCTGTATTCGGCGACCGGCACCATGCGCGATTTGTTGAGCGCATAGCGCTCGGCCGTGCAGTTGCGCAGCATCTTGATGAGCCACGTCCACATATGCGGATCGAAGGCCGGCCGCACGACAAGCGGGCCATATTTCATCAGCAGCCATTTGACCGCCTTGACCGGAATGCCGGGCCCGGCCCATGGCGAAGCATAGCCCGGCGACACTTCGCCGGCATTGGCGAAGCTGGTCTCCAGCGCCGGCCCCTGCTGCCGGTCGATCACCGTGACCTCGTGGCCGGCTTCGGCAAGGAAGTAAGCGGTGGTGATCCCGATCACGCCGCCGCCCAGCACCAGGACTTTCATTTTATGCTCCCCTCAAATCCGGCCGAACGCCTGACAGCGTTGGCCCTTGCATCTGTCTGCCGGATTCTGTTGCGCGCGCCAAGTGTGGCGTTATGCGCCGACATAGCGGCGGTGAAAGCGCGCACTCAGGCTGGTCAGCACCTCGTAGCCGATGGTGCCGGCTTGGCCGGCCACATCATCGACGCTTTGCGACGGACCGATGAGCTCGACGAGGTCGCCCTCGCCGAGGCTGCCGGCCGGAAGCGCCGAAATGTCGAGGATGATCGAATCCATCGATATCCGCCCGACGAAAGGCAGTCGCACGCCCTCGAACCAGGCGGCCGAAGCGGCGCGCCGGTGCCAGCCATCGGCATAGCCGAACGAGATCGTCGCCAGCCTGAGCGGACCGCTCGCATGGTAGGTGTGGCCGTAGCCGATGCCGGCGCCTTCCTCGACCCAGCGCGTCTGCGCCACCTTCGCCTGCAGCCGCACCACCGGCAGCATCGGGTTGGTCTCGCCCGGCGTCGGGTTGATGCCGTAGAGCGCCGCGCCGGGCCGAGCGAGATCGTAGTGATACAACGGCCCCAAGAAGATCCCGGACGAGTTGGCGAGCGAGGCAGGGGCCGCGGGCAACACCTTCCGCAGCCGTTCGAACGCCAGCCACTGTTGTTCGTTCGCCGGATTGCTCGGCTCGTCGGCACAGGCCAGATGGCTCATCACGAAGCGGATGTCGATGCCGTCGAAAGCGTCCGTCGCGAGCGCGGCGACGTCGGCCGGCGGCATGCCGAGCCGCGACATGCCGCTGTCGACCTGGACCACGGCCGGCAGCCTTCGGCCGGCGGCTCGCGCCGCTTCACGCCACGCTCCTAGCTGAGCGGCGCTGTTGACGACGGGATGAAGCTCCGCCGCGAGCGCCTCCGATTCGGAGCCCGGCGGCAGACCGTTGAGGACAAAGATGTCATGTCCTGATCCAAGCGCTTTGCGCAGTGCGATGCCCTCGCCGAGCAGCGCGACGAAGAAGATGTCGCAGCCTTCTTTGATCAGCGCCGATGCCACTGGCGCGGCGCCGAGACCATAGCCGTCGGCCTTGAGCACGCCCGCGCAGCGAGCGCCCGCCAGCCGCGCCTCCAGCCGCCGGTAGTTCTCGCGGATGGCGCCGAGATCGATGGTCAGGATCGCGCCGGCCGCCGCTTCGCTGACCGTCGAACCGCCAGTGCCATCTGCGTCCGGGAAACCGCGTCTGGTGTCGTCATTCATGGCGACCCCCTCATTGCATCAAAGCAATCATTAGGACGCCGGTGTCGGCGCGGCAACAGTAGCCTGCTCTAGCGGACCAGATGCTCGAAAGCCCCCACCACCTGCTCGTAGACCTTGCGCTTGAACGGCACGATGAGCTCAGGCAGCTCCTGCATCGGCCGCCATGCCCATTGGTCGAATTCTGCCTTGTGGCCGCCCGGCGGCGGATTGATCCGGATCTCGCTCTCGTCGCCCTCGAAGCGGTAGGCGAACCATTTCTGCGTCTGGCCGCGATAGCGCCCTTTGAAGGCGACGCCGACCAGATGCGGCGGCAGGTCGTAGTCGATCCAGTGCGGCGCTTCGGCAAGCAGCGATACGCTGCGCATGCCCGTTTCCTCGTAAAGCTCCCGCTCCGCCGCGTTATGCGGCTCCTCGCCCTTGTCGATGCCGCCCTGCGGCATCTGCCAGAGTTTGGTCGTGCCGGAAAACTCGCTGTCCGGTTCGGGAATGCGGTGCCCGACCCAGACCAGCCCGGCGCGGTTGAGGATCACCAGGCCGACACAGGGGCGGTAAGGCAGCGTCTCGGGATCGATCATTTTCTTGGACATTCCTGTAATCCGGCATCGGCGAGAAGCCGATGGCTAGCCTTTCTGGCGGTCAATGGCCACTGCCGAGATCGGCACGATCTCGATGCCACGCTTCTTCGCTTCCGCCACCCACGACGTCACCGTGTCGACGGTGATATCGAAAGCCGAGCCGATGCCGACGGCGGTGCCCTTGGCCCGCGCGGTGGCTTCGAGACTGTCCAGCTTCTTGAGGATCTCGCCGCGGTCCTGCACCGCGTCGATCGCCATGTCGCCGGCCACGAAAGGCACGCCGTCCTTCAGCGCGAGATCCGACGCCAGGCTCCGCGCGGACGAGCCGTCGTCGACATAGGCAAGCCCTCGCTTGCCGAGTTCGGCCATGAACGGTCCCATCGCGTTTGCATCGGCCGAAAAGCGCGCGCCCATATAGTTCATGACGCCGGTATAGTTGGTCGTCCGCGACAGCGCCCAGTGCAGGCTCTTCAGGTTCTCGTCCGGGCTCGCCGAGACCGTCAGCGTGTTGCGCCCCGGATTGACGCTCGGATAGTCGAACGGCTCGAGCGGTATCTGCATGACGATCTCATGCCCGCTCTGCCGTGCCGCCTGCATCCAGCGGCCGATGCTGTTGCCTTGCGGCGCGAAGGCCAGCGTCACCTCGGCCGGCAGCTTGGCGATCGCTGCCTGCGTGCCGGTCTGCGACACGGCGAGCCCGCCGATGACGATCGCCACCCGCGCGCCGCGCGCGCCGGACCATGGCCGCGCATAGACGTCGAACGGCCGCCTGCCGTCGGCGGAACGGATCGGCAGCGGACCGCTGTCGCTGGGCTCGATCAGCGCCCTGTCGGGAAGATGCGCGACTTTGAGATTCTGGCCGAGCGTCGAAGGATCGCGGATGATGATCCCCGCCTTGGGCGGCCCGTCGCCCTCCTCGGTCTGGACATGGATGATCTGCGGGCCGCCGCTCTTCGGCGTGCTGGCGCTGGGGTTCGCCGTCGCCACCTCGGCCGGCGCCGGCGCCGGCGCGGGGGTTGGCGCCACGGCCACCTTCGGCGTCGAAACGGCTATCTCTTCCGGCTTGCGGAACGGTTTTTCACGCAACGCGATCGCGCCCGAGACGCCGATCACGGCGAGGATGGCGACCGTCGCGCCAAGCGCGCCGACGCTGACGCCGCGCGGAGCAGGGCGCTGAGGTCGGAGCGTCTGTCCGAGCGGGCGTTCGATGTCCTTGCCGGTGTCAGCCAAGCCGCATCCCCAAGCCCGTGATCCAACCGATCGATGCTCAGCCGTCACGCGCGAATTCAAAACCCTCGGCGCGCCCCGGCGCCTGTTCCCGAATCAACCTGCCCCCCCGAATCAAACTGCCGGAACCTCGCGGTCCCGGC
This sequence comes from Mesorhizobium sp., assembly GCA_004020545.1. Classification (GTDB taxonomy): domain Bacteria; phylum Pseudomonadota; class Alphaproteobacteria; order Rhizobiales; family Rhizobiaceae; genus Mesorhizobium. The sequence continues at coordinate 6,147 of SAQE01000068.1, forward strand.
AGCATCGCATCGCTTCGGTCGGTCGGCCAGAGCGATATGCCCTGGCCATCGCACCTTTACTGGTTCAGCACGGCCTTGTCCGGGTTCGGCGGGAACGACGGATCGGTCTTCTGGCCGCGCAAGAGCTGCTCGGCATAGATCAGCTGCAGGTCGTCCTTCGGTTCCGGCGGCACATAGGCGGCCGAACCCGAGCCGGTGGAGCTCTCGTCGGCGCCCTTGATGTGGCCCTTGAGGTCGGATTCGCCGCGGGTCAGATCCCTGCCCTGCAGGTCCGGCGGCAACGGCTGGTCGACCTTGATGTCGGGCGTGATGCCCTTGCCCTGGATCGACTTGCCCGACGGCGTGTAATAGAGCGCCGTGGTGAGCCGGAGCGCGCCATTCTCGCCGAGCGGAATGATGGTCTGCACCGAGCCCTTGCCGAAGGACTGCGTGCCGACGACGGTGGCGCGGCGCAGATCCTGCAGCGCACCGGCGACGATCTCGGACGCACTCGCCGAGCCGCCATTGACCAGCACGACCAAGGGCTTGCCGCCGATGTCGTCGTTCTGCTTCGGCTTGGCGTCGAAGCGGGTGACGTCCTTCGGGTCGCGACCGCGGGTCGAAACGATCTCGCCGCGCTTCAGGAAGGCATCCGACACGCTCACCGCCTGGTCGAGCAGGCCGCCCGGATTGAGGCGCAGGTCGAGCACATAGCCCTTCAGCTTGTCGTTCGGCACCTGCTTCTTGATGTTCTCGATGGCGTTCTCGAGATCGTCATAGGTCTTTTCGGTGAAGGAGGTGATCTTCATGTAGCCGACGTCGTTCTCGACCCGGTACTTCACTGCCTTGACCTTGATGATGTCGCGCACGACCGTCAGCTCGATCGGCTTGTCGGCGCCCTGGCGCAGGATCGTGAGCTTGATCGGCGTGTTGACCGGGCCGCGCATCTTCTCGACGGCGTCGTTGAGGGTGAGGCCGCGCACCTCCTCGCCGTCGATCTTGGCGATGTAGTCGCCGGCAAGCACGCCCGCCTTGGCGGCCGGCGTGTCGTCGATCGGCGTGATCACCTTGACGAGGTCGTTTTCCATGGTGACCTCGATGCCGAGGCCGCCGAACTCGCCCTTGGTCTGCACGCGCATGTCCTGCGCCTGCTCCGCGTTCATGTAGGAGGAGTGCGGATCGAGCGAGGCGAGCATGCCGTTGATGGCGTTCTCGACCAGCGATTTGTCGTCCGGCGGCGTCACATACTGCGCGCGCACGCGCTCGAAGATATCGCCGAAGATCGCCAGTTGCTTGTAGGTCTCGGAGCCCGCAGCGTTCGCCGCCGAGCCGGGTGCGCCGTAGACCAGGCTCATTGCCGATGCGCCCATCAGCGCGCCGGCAAACAGAAGCGACAATTTCCGCATCATTTCACGTCCTTCCAGAAAATCGGTCCGCCCACCAGGGTGCCGGATCGACGGGTTTTCCATCCTTGCGGAACTCGACATAGAGTTCCAGCGCCGCATTTCCATTCTGCGAGGCCGAGGTGCTGGCCACCCGGGCCTCTCCCATCGCGCCGATCGGTTCTCCTGCGAGCACCGACTGACCAGTCGCGACGCTGATTCTGCTCATCCCCGCCAGAACGACATGATACCCGTCGCCCGCATTGAGGATCAAGAGTTGACCATAGGAGCGAAACGGCCCCGCATAAAGTACGTTTCCATCCGCCGGTGCGGTGACGATGGCTCCCGATTGTGTCGCAACCATGTCGCCTTGCATCATCTGGCCGTTGCCGTCGTCGGTCCCGAAGCGCCGTTTGATCTTGCCGATGACCGGCAGCGCGATCTGTCCCTGGAGCGCCGCGAACGGAGCCGAAGCGGTCAAACGGTTGCCCTCCGGCACCGGCGGCGGGGCAGGCTCGGTCGTGGACGCCGTTGTATCGCCATCCGCCGATTTCCGCTCGGCCGTCTTGGCCTGGTCGGCCGCCTTGCGCGCCTTGTCGGCTTCGAGCGAGGCGATGAGATCCTTGAGGCTGCTGGCCCTGGCCGCCAGTTGCTGCGAATGCTGCTGTTCGGCGGCCAAAGCCGTCTCCGTGTCGGCCTGCAGCTTTTTCTTGGCTTCGAGCAGCATGGTGAGCCGCTTCTTTTCCGCCGTCTGCTCGGTGACGGCGGCGGTGAGCCGCGCCCGTTCGGCTTCGATCGAGGCCGTCACCCGCGTCTGTTCCTTGAGGTCGGACAGCAGCTTGTCGGTCTGCTGGCGCAGTTCAGGCACCACGGCGCCGAGCAGGATGGCGCTGCGCACCGATGACAGCGCGTCCTCCGGCTTGACGAGGATCGCCGGCGGCGGATTGAGCCCCATGCGCTGCAGCGCGCCGAGAACTTCGGCGAGCACGTCGCGGCGCGCGATCAACGAGGCGTGCAGCTTCTCTTCCTCGGCCTTCAGCCCTTCCAGCCTGGCGCCGATGTCCTCGATGTCCTGGCCGAGCTTCTGTTCAGTCATGGCCGACTGGATGAGCGCGGCGCTGATCGAGGCATGGTCCTTCTTAACCGTCGCGACATCGGCGGCGAGCTTGGCCAGCCGCTCGGACGAGAGCGTGATTTCCTTTGAAACCTGCTCGTACTCGGCGCGGTTCTGGTCGGGATCCGGCGCGAGAGCGAGCGTGTTTTCCGCCGCCCGGGCCGGCCCGAGCGCAAGCAGGGCGGCGACGAGGGTCAGGCCGCAGCGGCTGCGCCAGGCGCGCGTTCTCGAATTCCAGCCTTCAGACATCAGGCCTCGACTCTATCGCCCGCTTCGTTAACGAACCATCAACCATGTTGGAAGCACCCGCAACAATGTGATGCCGGGCCATTGAGGCGGAAATCCGGGCAGACGGAGGTGATCCCCAGCTTTCGGGGGGTGATATCGCGGACGAAGACTCAAGAGCGGTGATAGGGGTGTCCGGAAAGAATCATGGCGATCCGGTACAGTTGCTCGCCGAGCATGACGCGCACCAGTTGGTGCGGCCAGGTCAGGGCCCCGAAAGACAACACCAGATCGGCCTGCTCGCGCAAGGACTTGTCATGGCCGTCGGCGCCGCCGATCGCAATGACCAGCGCCTTGCGGCCGCCGTCGCGCAACTGGCCGATGCGGGCAGCCAGATCCTCGGAGGTCAACGACTTGCCGCGTTCGTCGAGCAGGATGAGTGCAATGCCCGGTTGCAACTGGGCCTGTAGCTTCTGGCCCTCCTCGCGGCGGCGCTCGTCGGCGCTCTGGCCGCGGCTCTCGGGGGTCTCGACGATGCCTGCAAATTCCAGCCCGACCGCGGGCCCGCTCTTGGCGAAGCGCTCGAAATAGCGGGCGGCCAGTTCTCTCTCGGGGCCGGTCTTCATCCGGCCCACGGCATGAACGGTAATCTTCATCCTCGCCTCGGCAAGCCCTCGATCGGCGCCGGACCGGAACGGTCACGGCACACGACATGGCTCAGTGCAAGGTCTCTTCCTCGAGGTCCGGCGCCTGCCACATCTTTTCGAGATTGTAGAATTCGCGGACTTCGGGACGGAAGACGTGGACGATGATGTCGCCGGAATCGATCAGGACCCAGTCGGCGCTGGCCAGCCCCTCGACGCGCGCCATGCCGAGACCGGCATCCTTGAGCGCCTTGAGGAGATGATCGGCGACAGCCGAGACATGACGGTGCGATCGGCCCGAGGCGATGACCATGTAGTCGCCGAGGCTCGATTTACCCTGGATGTCGATTGAGACGATGTTTTCGGCCTTGGAGTCTTCCAGACTGGCAAGGACTGTCGTGATGGCGAGGGACGCAGCATCGCTTCCGCTGATCCCGGCCGGCGAAGGCACGATATCGGCCTTCTTCCGCAGTGCTGTTCTCAGTGTGTTTCCTTTCCCAACAAGAACAACCAAATCACCCGGCAAATCAGGTGACACCACTTAGATAGGCAGAGTTCCGTTGCAGTTTCAAGACGGACGCCCCTGCCGGCGCCAACGCGGCACCCTTCGGCAGGTTCCGCAGTCTCGAAAAAATCGGAACCCTTTGCGCGTTGCATGGGTTATCGGCTCACTGACAAATGGGGACTTCACTATGCCGACAGACCCGCAAGACGCACTTCTCGTCGTCCAGGCCGGGCTTGCGCAGCTCAGCACGCTCATCGTTTCCTATTCCTTCTCGGCAATCGGCGCCGTCATCCTTCTGGTTGTCGGCTATTTCGTCGCCGGCCTTGCCGAGCGCTCGATCTTCGCGGGCCTCAGCCACATCCACGGCTTCGACGCGACGCTCCGCCATTTCTTCTCGAAGATCGTCCGCTACGCCATCCTGATCCTTGTCGTCATCATGGTGCTCGGCCAGTTCGGTGTGCAGACGGCGTCCATCATCGCCGCCATCGGCGCCATCGGCCTGGCCATCGGACTGGCGCTGCAGGGCACGCTGCAGAACATTGCCGCCGGCATCATGCTGCTTGCGCTGCGGCCCTTCCGCATCGGCGAATCCGTCGAGGTCGGCTCGGTTGCCGGCACGGTCGAGGAGATCGGGCTGTTCGCGACCAAGCTGCGCACCGTCGAAGGCATCTACATCCTGGCGCCCAACTCGACGCTGTGGAACCAGCCGGTGCGCAACTTCACCCGCAACGGCGTCCGCCGCACCGACATCAGCTTGAGCATCGGTTCGTGGAACGACATCGACCGCGGACAGAAGGCGCTGCTTGGCATCGCCGGTGCCGAGAAGCGCATCCGGCGCGAGCCGGCGCCGATCGCCTTCGTGGCGGGCCTGGGCGAGACCACGGTTTCGCTGACCTTGCGCTACTGGACATCGGCGGCCGACTACTTCGCCACCCAGATCGAGATGACAAAGCGCGCCAAGCAGGCCTTCGACAGCGAGGGCATTTCGATCCCCTTGCCGCCACCCGAGGCGCCGCCGCCGGAAGTCCGCAAGCAATAACCGATTCAGTCCTTCGTCGGGCTTGTCGGATCGTCCGGCGCGAAGGCGAGTTCCACCGGCAGGGGCGTCTGCGCCGACATCGGCGCGAAACTGCCGGTGACGACAGCGGGTGTTGGCCGCGCCGCAAACACCCGCCACAGCACGAACAGGCAGAATGCCGAAGCGATGAAGATGCCGACATAGATGAAAGTCTCGGTGCCGAAAACGGCCGAAAGCGCCGTCACGAGGCCGGGCACGACGAAACCGGACAGCGACCAGGCAAAAAGCAGCGAGCTCGAGAGCGCCAGCAGTTCCTCCTTCCTGGCGCGGTCGGCGGCGTGCGCGCTGGAGAGCGAATAGATCGATTCCGACGCCCCGTCCCAGATGAGATAGATCATCACCAGCGCCATCAGCGCGCCGCCGTCGAAGACAATGGCGAGCAGGCTCGCCACCACCGCGAGTGCCGCCGCGCCCGCCAGCACGTAGCGCCGGTCGGTGCGGTCCGAGAGCCAGCCGAGCGGTATCTGCAGGATCAGCGTGCCGACCGGCATCGCCGACAAAAGCAGCGCCACATCCGCCTGGCTGTAACCCTTGGCGGTGGCGTGGATCGGCGCGAAACCGGAAATGATCATCGACAGGCCGCCGACGGCCAGCATGCCGACGACGCCGACCGGCGAAATTCGCCAGGCCTGGCCGAGCGCCACCGACGCCGCCTGCGGCGCGGGCGGCTGGGCAAGCCGCGTCATGCCGACCGGCAGGATGGACAGCGCGGTGAAGGCGATGCCGATCAGCGGCACCGCCGCTGTATGGATGTCGACCGCGGCAAGCGTTGCATAACCGACACCCAGCCCGCCAATATAGGCGACGTAGAACACCGCCATGACCCGGCCGCGTATGGCATTCGGCAAGGCATCGTTGAGCCAGCTCTGCGCGACGATGAAGAGGCCGCAGATGGCAAAGCCGTAGAGCGCCCGCGCCGCGATCCAGAGCAACGGGATCGGTCCGGCGCCGATCGCGACGTTGGAGAGAGCGATCAGCGCCGAAAGCACCATGAACGCGCGCGCATGCCCGACCCTGCGCACCATTGGTCCGGTCAGGATGCAGCCGGCGAGCCCCCCGGCCGAGAGGCCGGTGACGATCAGCCCGGCCCAGGTCGGATCGAAGCCATCGGCACCGAGCCGCACAGGAATGAAGGCGAACATCAGCCCGTTGCCGATCGCGATCAGCGCCATCGACACGATGACGCTGGCAATGGCAATCAGCGGCGCCGATTGCGCGCCCGGCTCGGTCGTGGCTTGGTTCTGCTGCAGCATGCTGGCTCCAGCTTGGCTGATCGGCGAATGAAAGGCCGCTGTAAAAGCGACATGGCGCGCCTTCTCCTTCTCCCACAAGGGGAAGGGGGAACTCGCCTAACCCTTCGCCGCGTTGCGGATAGCGGTGGAGGACAGCGACGAGCGCGGACCATGGATGAAGGTCCAGGCCGGCGCCCGCATGCGGGCGAGCCGCGGCGCGTCGCCTTCGTCAACGCGGGCATAGTCGAAGGTCTTGGCGACGACCGAAGACAGGAAGGAGAGCGTCGCCCCCGGGCGGTCGATGATCGCGATCGGGAAGGTCAGCACGATCTCGCGCCAGCGCTGCCAGCGATGGAAATCGCGCAAACTATCCGCGCCCATGATCCAGACGAAGTCGACGCCCGGATTGCGCGCCTTGATCAGCGCCAGCGTGTCGGCGGTGTAGCGGACATGATGCGCCGCCTCGAACGCGGTGACCTTGATCTTCGGATTCCTGGCGATCTTCTCGGATCGCACGACGCGTTCGGCGAGCGGGGCGAGTTCGCGTGCGCTCTTCAGTGGATTGCCGGGCGTCACGATCCACCACAGCTGGTCGAGCGTCAGCCTTCTCAGCGCAATCTCGGCGACCAACGCATGGCCGGCATGCGGCGGGTTGAACGAGCCGCCGAACAGGCCGACGGCCAAGCCCTTTCCGGCATGGGGCATGCGAAGGTAGGAGGCGGGAACAGGCTGCCCACCCTCCCCCTTGTGGGGAGGGTCGATCCGCGTAGCGGAGCGGGGTGGGGGTATCGTGGAATTCAGCGTCGTACCCCCACCCGGCTCGCAAAGCTCGCCACCCTCCCCACAAGGGGGAGGGTAAGACCCGCGGTCAAGGCCTCACCTGTCCCGACCCGCGCACGCGGTATTTGAACGAGGTCAGTTGCTCGACGCCGACCGGTCCGCGCGCATGCATCTTGCCGGTGGCGATGCCGATCTCAGCGCCCATGCCGAACTCGCCGCCATCGGCGAACTGCGTCGAGGCGTTGTGCAACAGGATCGCCGAGTCGATCTCGTTGAAGAACCGTTCGACCGCTCCCGCGTCCTCGGCAATGATCGCCTCGGTGTGATGCGACGAGAAAGTCTCGATATGCTCGATCGCGCCGGCGACGCCGTCGACCAGCTTCACCGCGATGATGGCGTCGAGATATTCCGTCACCCAGTCGGCGTCGGTTGCCGGGCTGGCGTCCGAGAAAGCTTTCATCACCTCGGCGTCGGCATGGATCTCGCAGCCTGCCGCGCGCAGCGCTTCGAGGATCGGCACCAGGTGCGTCGGCGCCACCGCGCGGTCGACCAGCAGCGTCTCGGCCGCACCGCAGACGCCGGTGCGCCGCATCTTGGCGTTGACGGCGATCTTCACCGCCATGTCGAGCTTTGCCGAGCGGTCGACATAGAGATGGCAGATGCCTTCGAGATGCGCGAAGACCGGCACCCGCGCCTCGCTCTGCACGCGCCCGACAAGGCTCTTTCCACCGCGCGGGATGATCACGTCGAGATTGCCGCTCAAGCCTTTGAGCATCTCGCCGACGGCGGCGCGATCGGTGGTCGGCACCAGTTGGATGGCGTCTTCCGGCAGGCCGGCGGCCTTCAGCCCTTCGGCCATGCAGGCATGGATCGCCGCCGACGAATTGATCGAATCCGAGCCGCCGCGCAGAATCACCGGATTGCCCGCCTTCAGGCAGAGCGCGCCGGCATCGGCCGTCACATTCGGGCGGCTTTCATAGATGACGCCGATAACGCCGAGCGGCGTGCGCACGCGCTCGATGTGGAGGCCGTTCGGCCGATCCCATTCGGCAATGACGTCGCCGACCGGATCCTTGAGCGCGGCGATCTCGCGGATGCCGTCGGCCATCGCCTTGATGCGCGGCGGCGTCAGCTTCAGCCGGTCCATGAAGGATGCCGACAGCCCGGCTTCCTGGCCATTCGACATGTCGACGGCGTTGGCCTCGAGGATCGCCTGCTCGTTGCGCAGGATGGCGTCGGCCATGGCGGCCAAAGCAGCATTCTTGGCTGCGGTCGATGCGACGGCCAGCGGTCGGGCGGCAGTCCGGGCGCGGCGGCCGATGTCGGCCATCAGCGCTACGGTGTCTTCCCCGGATTTTTCATGCAGCTTCAGCATGGTTCATCCTCCGCTGGGTCATTCGCTGGCCAATACTTGGTCGCCGGCGACGCTTACCACAAGGTCATCGCGATGGATCATCGCCGAGCGAGCCTCGTAGCCGAGCACATTTTCGATCTCGGCCGTCTTCAAACCCGCGATCCTTACGGCATCGGCGGCATCATAGGCAACCAGCCCGCGTGCGATCTCGCGGCCCTCGGGCGACAGGATCGCCACCGTGTCGCCGCGCGAGAAATTGCCGCTGACCAGCTTGACGCCGGCGGGCAGCAGCGACTTGCCCGACTTCAGCGCGCCGACGGCGCCGGCATCGACGGTGAGCCGGCCGGCCGGCTCGAGCTGCCCGGCGATCCAGGTCTTGTAACCCTTCACCGGATTGGCGCTCGGCCGGAAGAAGGTGGCGCGCTCGCCGCGTTCGATCGCCATCAGCGGTGACAGCCGCGTGCCGGCGGTGATGATCATCGCCGTGCCGGCGGCGTTGGCGATCTTGCCGGCGTCGAGTTTCGTCCGCATGCCGCCGCGCGACAGCTCGGAAGCGGCTGCTCCCGCCATCGCTTCGATGTCCGGCGTGATGCGGTCGACCATCGGGATGAACCTGGCCTGCGGATCCTTGGCCGGCGGCGCCGTGTAGAGCCCGTCGATGTCGGAGAGCAGCACCAGGAGATCGGCGCCCATCATGGTGGCGACCCGCGCGGCCAGCCGGTCGTTGTCGCCATAGCGGATTTCCGAGGTCGCCACCGTGTCGTTCTCGTTGATGACCGGCACCGCCTTCATCTTGAGCAAGGTCGAGATCGTGGCGCGCGCGTTGAGATAGCGGCGGCGCTCTTCGGTATCGCCGAGGGTCAAGAGAATCTGGCCCGATTTCAGCCCGTCCTTGCCGAGCGCGTCCGACCAGGCGCCGGCGAGCGCGATCTGGCCCACGGCGGCGGCGGCCTGGCTCTCCTCGAGCTTCAGCGGCCGCTTGCCGAGGCCCAGGATGGTGCGGCCGAGCGCGATGGCGCCCGAGGAGACGACGAGCATCTCCGCGCCGGCATCGGCGAGCACCGCGATGTCGTCGGCCAAAGAGGTCAGCCAGTCGCGCTTCAGGCCGGTCGCGCGGTCGACCAGCAGCGCCGAGCCGATCTTCACGGTGATGCGCCGGTATGATTTCAGCGATTTCATGGATTTTGCTACCAGCGCGTGTCGACGGGAGCAGGAACGGCGTCGCGTGCTTTGGCGACCACGGTCATCAGCGCGCGCTGAACCGCCTCCACGCCTTCGCCGGTGACAGCCGACAACAGCATCGGCGCGCGGCCGGCGGCGCGCTTCAGCGACGCCGCCTTCTTCTTGCGGGCGTCCGCGTCGAGGATGTCGACCTGGGAGAGCGCAACGATCTCGACCTTGTCGGTCAGCCCATGGCCATAGGCCTCCAGCTCGGCGCGCACGGTCTTGTAGGCTTTGCCTGGATTCTCCTCCAGCGCCGAGACGAGGTGGAGAAGCACGCGCGTGCGCTCGACATGGCCGAGGAAACGGTCGCCGATGCCGACGCCCTCATGCGCGCCCTCGATCAGGCCGGGGATGTCGGCCAGCACGAATTCGCGGCCGTCGATGCGGGCGACGCCGAGGCCGGGATAGAGCGTGGTGAACGGATAGTCGGCGATCTTCGGCTTGGCCGCGGTGACGGCGGCGAGGAAGGTCGACTTGCCGGCATTGGGCATGCCGACGAGGCCGGCATCGGCGATCAGCTTCAGCCGAAGCCAGATGCTGAGCTCCTCGCCCGGCTGTCCCGGATTGGCGCGGCGCGGCGCCTGGTTGGTCGAGGTCTTGAAATGCTGGTTGCCGAAGCCGCCATTGCCGCCCTTGGCGAGCAGGAAGCGCTGGCCGACCTCGGTCAGGTCGCAGATCAGCGTCTCATTGTCCTCGGCGAACACCTGGGTGCCGGCCGGTACCTTGAGCGTCACGTCGGCGCCCTTGGCGCCGGTCATGTTGCGGCCCATCCCGTGCATGCCGGTCTTGGCCTTGAAATGCTGCTGGTAGCGATAGTCGATCAGCGTGTTCAGCCCATCGACCGCTTCCACCCAGACATCGCCGCCGCGGCCGCCGTCGCCGCCGTCCGGGCCGCCGAACTCGATGAACTTCTCGCGGCGAAACGATATCGATCCGGCGCCGCCGTCGCCGGATCGGATGTAAACTTTGGCTTGGTCGAGGAATTTCATCGGAATTTTTCAGGTTTCTGCTGATTGCCTTGCGCGATTGCTCTAAACCAAGGCGGGGCCAAGGGCGAGGCTGTTTTGTGACGAAAGCGCCGGCACACGCTTTTGCACGCACCACGAACGCGTTGGCACTGCCCGGTTGCGATTGATCCCGCGCGACGATCGCTTCCGGTTTTCGCGGTTCTGCGTTGGTGTTGGAGTACCGGAATGCAGCTCGTCACCTACAACATCCAGTACGGCATCGGCCTTGACGGCAAATACGATGTCGGCCGCATTGCCGACGCCGTGCGCGGCGCCGATGTCATCGCCCTGCAGGAGGTGACCCGCAACAACCCGCGCAACGGCGATCGCGACATGGTGGCCGAGCTCGGTGAGGCGCTGCCCGACTATTTTGCCGCCTATGGCAGCAATTTCGAGGTCAACATCGGCTCGCACCTGGAGGACGGCCGCGCCGTCACCAGGACCTTTCAGCTCGGCAACATGGTGCTGTCGAAGACGCCCATTCATCTGTCGCGCAACCTCCTTTTGCCGCGCAGCCGCAGCCTGGAGAGGATGAACTTCCAGCGCGGCGCGCTCGAGGCGCTGATCGAGACACCGCTCGGCTTCATCCGCTTCTACTCCACCCATCTCGACCACCGCAGCCCTGTCGAGCGCCAGAGCCAGATCCGTTTCCTGCGCCAGCGCCTGCTCAACTACACGCTGGAAGGCGGCGGGCTTTCCGGCATTCCCGAGATCGGCTTGCCGGACCTGCCCTATCCGGAGGCCTTCATCGTCATGGGCGACTTCAACATGTTGCCCGGATCGCCCGAATATGTCGAACTCGCCGGACGCCCGGACCATGAGTTCGGCATGCCGCTGACCGCGGACCTCGCCGTCGACGTCGCCCAGCGCCTCGACGCTGCCGATCTCGTCACCTGGATCGACCCTGACCGTCCCAACGACGAAAGCCGGTACAAATGCATCGACTACGTCTTCACCAGCGCTTCGCTTGCCCGCTCGCTGAAGCGCCTGTGGACCGACCGGCAGGCTCGTGGATCGGATCACCTGCCGGTCTGGGTTGAACTGGGCTGATGGCTCCTCATCCGGCTGCGTTTTCGCGTTCGACGATCGCCATCATGATCGTATCGCCGTATTGCCCGTCGATACAGATGGCGTCGCGCTGCACACCCTCCCTGACAAACCCGACCTTGTCGTAAAGAGCGATGGCGCGGGGATTGTCGGCATGCACGGACAGCTCGACGCGGACAAAGCCGACCTTGCGTGCCTGCACCAAGGTCGCATTGATAAGCCGCAGTCCGAGGCCAAGCCCGCGATGGGAGGCAACAATCCCCATTCCGAGAGTGCCACGATGGGCATGGATGAGCCGGTCATGGCGTGAGATATCGCACCAGCCGACAACCTCGCCACGAACAACGGCAACGAAACCTGGATCGCCTGCCGCGATACGGTCCAATACGAATCGTCGGGTTTGATCGAGTGGCGGCGCCTCGAGGAACGACAGGTACTTCCGCTCACGCGCAACGAGATCGAGAGCGCGATGAAAGCTCTCGATGTGACCTGGCGCTATCGGCGCGATCGCGATCGTTTCAATATCGTTGCTGTCATCGACCATTGGCTTGACCGGCGTCGTTCATCAAAAATGCACCCAGTTCCTGAGACTGGTCCACGTCTTCCTGTCGAGCCGGTAGCGCTCGACAGGCACCTGGCCGGCGACGATCGAGTTCAGCATCCCCTGGCCGGCATACTGAAAACCGCACTTGTGGATGACCCGGCGCGAGGCCGGATTGATGACCCTGGTCGAGGCATGCAGCACCTGGATCGAGGTTCTCTGGAAGGCGAGATCGACCAGCGCGTGCGCGGCTTCCGTCGCATAGCCGCGCTTCCAGTAGGGCTCGCCGATCCAGTAGCCGAGCTCCAGCCCGCGATCGGTGGTGTTGAGCCCCGCGCAGCCGACGAAGGTTCCGGTTCCGGCCAGCGTCAGCGCGTAGACAATACCGGCGCGGCGTGACGAGGCCATGGCGAGGAAGGCGCGGGCCTCGGCCTCGCCATAGGGATGCGGCATGCGGGCCAGCATTTCGGCGACGTGGCGGTTGTCGGCCAGAGCCGCCAGTTGCTCGAGATCGCTCTCGCGCGGCGCACGCATGACCAGGCGCTCGGTGGTGAGCACCGGGCAGTCTATCGCGTAACTTTCGTCGTCGGTATCTTCCGCTTCGGCAACCATTTTAGTCCTCCAGGGCATAAGAAAAATAAAAGGAGAGATGGAAGCCCATCTCTCCTGATCCTTTTCCTGGCCTGGCCAGACACCGGTTCCCGAGATGGGCGCCGGTGTTATGGTGCGGAACCGGCTACTCCGCTGCTTTGGTAATCGGGTTTACCGACACGTAGGTTCGGCCGTTGGCTTTCTTGTTGAAGGCGACTGCGCCTGCTTCGAGTGCAAAAAGGGTGTGGTCCGTGCCCATGCCAACGTTGGTGCCCGGATGCCATTGCGTGCCGCGCTGACGAATGATGATGTTGCCGGCAACGACGGCTTCGCCGCCGAACTTCTTCACGCCGAGACGCTTGGAGTGCGAGTCGCGACCGTTGCGTGACGAACCGCCAGCTTTCTTGTGTGCCATCTAACTAACTCCGATGCGCCCTAGGGGCGCTTGAGTGGTCTTATGAACGCGTTCGCGTTCCGTTTCAAGTCCGTACCGGCGATGATTGTCGCCGGAAAAATTACTTCTTCGCCAGTTCCTTGGCCTGCTCGCGCCAGTCCTTGATCTGGTCGGCGCTGAACGGCATGTGCTCGTCGATCTTGGCGACATCCTTGTCGGTCAGCTTGGCGAGCTGCGCGAAGGTCACGATGCCCTGCTCGGCGAGGTCCTTCGCCGCGACCGGGCCGATGCCCTTGATGACCGTCAGGTCATCCGGCTCACCCTTCGGCGCCTTGAACAGCGGCGCGGCCTTCGCCTCGGCCTTGGGCTCTTCCTTCGCAGCCACCTCCGCCTTGGCTTCCTTCTTGGCCTTGGCCTCCTTCGGCGCGGTTTCGGCCTTCGCCTCGGCGGCGACCTCCGCCTTGGCTTCCGGCTTCGCGGCGGCCTTCTTCGCCGGCTTGGCGCCGCCCAGCAGGATCTCGGAGATCCGCACGGTGGTCAGAAGCTGGCGGTGGCCGATCTTGCGGCGCGAATTCTGGCGGCGGCGCTTCTTGAAAGCGATGACGGTGCGGTTCTTGCCCTGCTCGACGACTTCTGCCGTGACCATGGCGCCATCGACGAACGGCGCGCCGAAGGTGACGTTCTCGCCCTCGCCATGCGCGAGCACATTGCCGATCTCGACGATATCGCCGACCTTGGCTTCGACTTTCTCGATCTTCAAGAGATCGTTGGCGGCGACGCGATACTGCTTGCCGCCCGTTTTGATGACTGCGAACATTTTTTTGCCTTTCGCTGTTCGGTCGGCCTTGATGAACCGCCTCAAGCGGTTCGGCCGTCTTTTTGTCAGTCTGCGGGTTCAAAAAACAAGCGGCGCGGAGAACCCCCACGCCGAATGCGGGCTGTCCCTAACCGAAGGTTGCGCGGAAGTCAAGGCGAGCGGGCCTTGCCCTCGCAGACCCGGAGCGACGTTGCCGCCAAGGTCGGTCTGCCGCGCCAGCGGTCGCTTCCTGAAGAAGCGGGAAATCGGTCGAATAGGGCCTTGTAACTGCAGCGGTCAGCCGTTATCTAGTGCGCCGCGCCGGCAACGGCCGACCATGACCTCGCGGAGAGGTGGCAGAGTGGTCGAATGCACCGCACTCGAAATGCGGCATACTCGCAAGGGTATCGGGGGTTCGAATCCCTCCCTCTCCGCCAGCGATTTTCCATAACATCATGTTTTTGCTGTGATTTTCAGAGCATGGTATTTCGTGCTCCCACCCCTGTTCCTACTTTAAAGTCGCGCTGTACGCTGTTTTCTGCCATCATCCGCGGCAGCCGGTCGCAGCCACTGGAGGGGCTACGTCAACTCAAGCACGAGAACTGACACCGGGCGTTCCGAGGACGCGAGTAATGACCGTACAACCTGACACGGCCACGCTTGAACAAATCCTCGATGAGGTCAGGGGCCGCCATCATGAATACGCCCATGCGGAGCGCGCCTTCCTCGTCAAGCACGGCGCAGACCTTCCGCCGCTCGACACATCATGGATCGACAACATGATCGAGGAGTGCCGCCGATGGCTCCCGGCCTTACTCGTAGACCAAAGCAATAATAGCGCCGAGAAACTGGAAGAACTGGCCAGCCACTTGGCCCCGGGGGGCGCACATACCGACGGCTGGCTGGCCCACGCGATCTTCCAATGGGCTCGCTGGGAGGTCGATCAGCTGCTGCTCGCGGCAACTATCCGCTATTGCTGGCACGGCGGCAAGTCGGGGTTCCAGTTCCTGCCCGATCCGGCGAAAGCCGATCCCGATGAATATGAAGAGCAGGCGCAAGAACTTGTTCAGTTCCTTTTTGAGGCCACCGACGGGAACCTGGCACGCATCCTGACGGGCGAGGACTTGGTCTTCTACAATAGCCTGCCCAGCCGCTTGACCGTCTATCGCGGCTGCTCCGCCATCTCGCCGGAGCAGGCTGGCCTCGGCGTCTGCTGGACGACAGACCGGGCCATCGCCGAATGGTTTGCTCATAGAGGTGCCGGGGAACCTGTGCTCGTCACAGGGCGCGTCCGGAAGGCCGGCATAGTGCTGGCAAAGGCGTCCGAGAAGGAGGTCGTCTGCACGCCTTCGCGGACCCGAGCGCTCAAATGCCGGAAGATGGTAAGGATGGCGTGGGAAGGAGGCGCGTAGAATGGGCAGGATGCCCTCCAGCCAAACGTAGCGTATCCATGCGTTTGCTAAGATGTGGCGGAGGCCGAGATGGGCCTCGGCTACCACGCCTATAGCGACAATCGCGGCAGGTCGAAGTAGTGGCCCGCAGGCGGCCACGCCTTTCAGGAAGCCGGCAGGCAGCAGTTTGCGGTGGGCGATTACCGGCAGCTAGGCGCTGCTGGGGCTCGGAGGCGCTGCGGTCGGTGCCGGCGCTCTCATTCCCCGTCGATAGGATCAGAATGGAGGTCAGCCTTGAGTTGGTCAGCCAGAGCGAAGAACTCGTCGAGCGTCATTTCGATGCGGCCATGGTCGCCGTTCTCGATGACGATGATGTTCTGCTCGCCGTTCCATTCGATGCGGTGGGTGATGTGCATGCCGTGGTTCCCCGCGTTACTGCCTGAACCTCAATATGTAGCATGGTTACAAGAGCTTGCAGAATAGAGGAAATTCCCTCACGATCTGACGGCGGTTGTGGAAGGGGGAAATGCAGTCAGCGAATTTCGGCTTTTTGGCCGAGCACGATGCTCGGCTTGCGTCGCTGGGCGCTTCGGCGGAGCGCTACTTCCGCGACGATCCTTCGACCGCCATTGTCAAGCTACGCCAATTCGCAGAGTTGATGGCGAAGCTGATGGCAGCCCATCAAGCCACCTATCGTGACCAGCGTGAGACCTTCGAAGAATTGCTGCGGCGGCTGTCGTATGAGCGCATCATCCCCAAGGAAGTCTCCGACCTGTTTCATGCATTGCGCAAGACGGGAAACGATGCCGTCCACGAGGCAAAAGGCGATCACGCTACCGCTCTGACCTCCCTGAAGTTCGCCCGCTCGCTCGGTGTTTGGTTCCACCGCACTTACGGCAGGCAGCCCACCTTCAATCCCGGGGCCTTCCGTCCTCCGCCGGAGCCCGAGGATGCGACGGCCACGCTCCGACAGGAGATCGACGCGCTCCGGCGGAAAGTAGCCGAGAGCGAGGATGCCGCGACTGCGGCCCGTCGCGAGGCAGAAGGGCAATCCCGCGCCCGCGAAACGGTCGAGGAGAAGCTGCGGCGCGAGGCCGAAGAGAAGGCCGCATGGGAGCAACTCGCGCAAGAGACCGAGGCTCAGAAGGTGGCGATTGCCGCCAAGCTCGCCGCCCTGCAGGCCGAGGCTGAAGCCGCGCCGCGAGCCGCAGTTATCGAACTGATCGAGCGCGGCGAAGAAGCGGCAACGAACATCGATCTCGATGAGGCAGAGACCCGCGCCCTGATCGACCAGCAGCTTCGGGATCGTGGCTGGGAGGCTGACACAAAGACGTTGCGCCACAGTGCTGGCGTCCGCCCCGCCAAGGGCCGCAACATGGCCATTGCCGAGTGGCCAACTGCCAACGGTCCCGCCGACTATGCCCTGTTCGTCGGCACCACACTCGTTGGCGTGGTTGAGGCCAAGCGACGTCGCAAAAACGTCTCTGCGGCCATCGACCAAGCGGAACGCTACTCGGTTGCAATCACAGCGGCAGGTGGGTTCGAGACGGCGGGCGGGCCATGGGTCGAGCATCGCGTGCCCTTCGTGTTCGCCACCAACGGCCGCTCCTATCTGAAGCAGATCGAGACCGCGAGCGGCATCTGGTTCCGTGACACGCGCCGCAGCTCCAATCATCGCCGCGCGCTGGTGGACTGGCCAACGCCGGAAGGTCTAAGCGGCCTTCTGGAGGTCGACGAGGACGCCGCCGCCGCCGCGCTGAAAGCCCAGCCGTTCGAGTTCGGGTTCCCGCTCAGACCCTATCAGGTGAACGCAATACGGACCGTGGAGGCCGCACTGGCCGCCGAGCAGAGATCCATGCTGGTGGCCATGGCGACCGGCACCGGCAAGACCAAGCTCGCCATCGCTCTGCTTTACCGGCTGCTGTCGGCCAAGCGGTTCCGCCGCATCTGCTTTGTCGTCGACCGCAGCGCCCTTGGCCACCAGACGGAGGGCGAGTTCTCGACCACCAAGGTTGTGTCGGGCAAAACCTTCGCCGAGATATTTGGCCTGAAAGGGCTCGACGACGTAACGCCCGATGTCGAGACCAAGGTTCACATCTGCACGATACAGGGATTGGTCAAGCGCGTCCTCTATGCCGCCGACACATCCGAAGCCCCATCCGTCGATCAGTATGATTTGATGATCATCGACGAGTGCCATCGTGGCTATTTGCTCGACAGGGAAATGTCGGACGCCGAGATGAGCTTCCGGGGACAGGACGACTACATCTCGAAATACCGCCGGGTCTTGGAGTATTTCGATGCCGTCAAGGTCGGCCTGACCGCCACGCCCGCCCTGCATACGACGGAAATCTTCGGCGAACCGATCTTCCGTTACTCATACCGTGAGGCTGTCATCGACGGCTACCTGATTGACCATGAGCCACCGGTCCGCATCGAGACGGCCTTGGCACGCGCCGGTATCAAGTTCGACAAGGACGAACAGCTTGATCTGCTGAACACGCAAACCGGCGAGATCGACCTTTCCCATGCCCCCGACGAAATCCGCTTCGAGGTCGAGCAATTCAACAAGCAGGTGATCACGCCCGAGTTCAATCGTGTCGTGGCCGAGGAGTTGGCCAAGCACATCGATCCTGAACTCCCCGGCAAGACGCTGATCTTCGCCGCCACCGACGCCCATGCCGACATCGTGGTGAGCGCGATCAAGAAGGCGTTTGCCGACGCCTACGGTGAGATCGACGACGCCGCAGTGAAGAAGATCACCGGCAGTGTGGACAAGGTGCAGAACCTGATCCGCTCGTTCCGCAACGACGCGAACCCGAAGATCGTGGTGACAGTCGATCTGCTGACCACGGGCATCGACGTGCCGAAGATCACCAACCTTGTTTTCCTGCGCAGGGTGAATAGCCGTATCCTTTACGAGCAGATGATCGGGCGCGCCACGCGCCGCTGTGACGAGATCGGCAAGGAGGTGTTCCGCATCTTCGATGCTGTGGACCTCTATCCGCACCTTCAGAACCTGACCGACATGAAGCCGGTCGTCGTCAACCCTTCGATCAGCTTCGAGCAACTCGTCAATGAGATGATCGACATCACGGACGATCACCAGCGGGAGACAATCCGCGAACAGCTTGCCGTCAAGCTGCGCCGTTGCCTGAAGAAGCTGCCCGAAGAGGCACGACAACGGTTCGAGGCGGTCACGGGCGAAACACCGGAGGCGATGCTGAAACGGCTGTTGGCGGGCGACGCGCCCGCGCTGGCGGCATGGCTGAGAGGTCGTGCTGCCATCGGGCCGATCCTCGACTGGCAGTCGGACGGCGAGAGCCCGCGTTTCGTGCCGATCTCGCATCATGCCGACGAGATCGTCGCCGTGACGCGGGGTTACGGCGATGCCGAAAAACCGGAAGACTTCCTCGATGGCTTCACCGCCTTCGTCCGCGACAACGTGAACACGATCGCCGCCCTGAAAATCGTCGTTCAGCGCCCGCGCGATCTGACGCGCGCCCATCTTAAGGAACTGCGGCTGGCGCTAGACCTCAAGGGCTACTCTGAGGCCAATCTGCGCCGCGCGTGGGCGGACGCAAAGAACGAGGAGATGGCAGCCTCGATCATCGGCTTCGTGCGTCAGGCAGCGCTGGGTGACCCGCTGGTCCCCTATGAAGACCGCGTGCGTTCTGCCGTGCGCACGATCATGGCGAGCCGCCAGTGGACCGAGCCGCAGAAAAAGTGGCTGAAGCGCATCGGCGAGCAGATTGAAAAAGAAATCGTCGTGGACTGCGAGGCTATCGACAAGCAGCCCTTTGTCGCCGATGGAGGGTTCAACCGGCTCAACAAGGTGTTCGGCGGCGAGCTTGAGAACATCCTCGCCGAGATCAACGAGGAAATGTGGAAGAAGACCGCCTGATGACCACCACCAGCGATATCGTCGCCAAGCTCTGGGGCCTCTGCAACGTCCTGCGGGACGACGGCGTCACCTACAACGAGTATGTGACCGAACTCACCTACCTGCTGTTTCTGAAGATGATGGCAGAGGTCTCGGATCGGGACGGGCAGCTTCGGGAACATCGCCTGCCGGAGAACTATCGCTGGGGCATTCTCGCAAAGCGCGAGGGCATGGATCAACTCGACTACTACAAGGCGATGTTGCTTGAGCTTGGCAAGGCCAAGGATGGGCTTGTGCGCTCGATCTTCACCGACGCGCAGACGCGTCTCCGCAAGCCGACCAATCTCAAGGCGCTGACCTCCAACATCGACCAGTTGGATTGGTTCTCAGCCCGCGAGGAGGGTCTGGGCAATCTCTACGAAGGGCTTCTGGAGAAGAATGCCTCCGACAAGAAATCCGGTGCCGGGCAGTACTTCACGCCACGTCCGCTGATCGACTGCATCGTGCGCCTCATGCAGCCGCAGCCGGGCGAAACGGTGCAGGACCCGGCCGCTGGAACAGCGGGCTTTCTCGTCGCCGCCGATCATCACATCAAGTCGAAGACTGACGACCTCTACAAGCTGTCGCCTGAGCAAGCTCACTTCCAGCGCAACAGCGCCTTTGTTGGGGCCGAACTCGTGCCCGACACGCACCGGCTCTGCATGATGAACCTGCTGCTGCACGGCATCGAGGGCGGCGTGGAGAACATCGACACGCTGTCGCCAGATGGCGAGGCCCTGCCGAGGGCGGACCTGATCCTGACCAATCCGCCGTTCGGCACCAAGAAGGGAGGCGGTCGCCCGACCCGCTCCGACTTCTCAGTAACGGCGGATACCTCGAACAAGCAGCTTGCTTTTGTCGAACACATCGTCCGCGCCCTGAAGCCCGGTGGCCGTGCCGCCGTGGTCGTGCCCGACAACGTGCTGTTCGAGGACAATACCGGCCGCCGCCTGCGCACTTGGCTGTTGGACCTCTGCAACCTGCATACGATCCTGCGACTGCCGACCGGCATCTTCTATGCGCAGGGGGTCAAGACCAACGTGCTGTTCTTCCAGCGCGGCAAGACCGACAAGGGCAACACCAGCGCCGTGTGGGTCTATGACATGCGGGCCAACATGCCCGCCTTCGGCAAGACCCGCCCACTGACCGTTGCCGATTTCGCCGACTTCGAGACTGCCTACGGCTCCAATCCGAACGGTCGCGCCGAGCGCAAGCCGCAGGGCGAGGAAGGCCGGTGGCGCAAGTTCACCCGCGAGGCGATCACCGCCCGCAATGACAATCTTGACATTACATGGCTGCGCGACACCGAGACCGAGGCCGAGGAGGCATTGACCGAGCCGGAGGACATAGCCGCCGCTATCATCGGGCACCTCAAGGCCGCGCTCGAAGAGATCGAGGCGCTTTCGGAGGAGATTGAGCCAGATAGCGTCGAGGAAGCTGCTGCTGTGGCAGAGGCAGCGGAATGAAAGCGTCCCCGAAAGGATGGGCCGAAGACACGCTCGGCGGGCTTGGTGAGTGGTGTGGCGGCGGAACGCCGAACAAGTCTAATTCGAGCTTCTGGACGAATGGCGACATTCCATGGGTCTCTCCCAAGGACATGAAACAAACCTTCATCGACGGTGCAGAAGACCACATCACAGCCGATGCAGTTAGGGAAAGCGCAACCCAGCTTATTTCAGAAGGTTCGGTGCTGATCGTCACGCGAAGTGGCATTCTTCGGCACACTTTGCCCGTGGGAATAACCACCCGCAAGGTGGCCATCAACCAAGACCTGAAGGCACTGACGCCATTTCCCGCCGTCGACCCGGTCTTTGCGGGCTATCAAATCCGCTCGTTAGGCCGAGCCATCCTGTCGACGTGCGCGAAGTCAGGTACGACGGTCGACAGCATCGACTTCCAGCGGTTGAAAGGTGTCACATTTGCCGTCCCTCCGTTACACGAACAGCGGCGGATAGTGGCGAAGATCGACAGCCTAACCGGCAAATCCAGACGCGCCCGCGATCACCTCGACCACATCCCGCGCCTCGTCGAGAAGTACAAGCAGGCCGTGCTGGCGGCGGCGTTCCGAGGAGCGCTCAGTCCAGAACTTGGTCGCAACGCGTTCGCGCTCCATCCATTGTCGCGAGTGACTTCATCGACATTCTACGGCCCTCGCATTGCAAAAGAAGCATACGTTCATTCGGGAATACCGACCTTGCGAACGACGGACATCGCTGATTGGGGACGATTAGAGCCAAAGGAGCCGCCACAGGTCAAAGTGAGTGAGATCGAGTTCACCAAATGGCGGTTTGAAGACGGCGACCTAATGGTCACGCGAACCGGCGCTACCATTGGCAAGTGCGCAGCTTACGAAGCAACGATGGGACCAGCGTTGCCAAGCGCCTATCTCATCCGTGTACGGCTCAACCTGAGTGAGGCCGATCCTCGATTTGTCACACTTTTCCTCCTGTCGCCAGAAGGTCAACGACAACTATTGGATGGAAGAACAGCGGTGGCCCAACCGAACATAAACGCTGATGCCATCACCTCTGTTCGGCTACCAGTACCCCCGCTGAAGGAGCAGCGAGCCATCGTGGCCCGAGTTGAAAGGATGTTTGCTTGGATCGACCGTCTTGCCGCCGAGGCGACCAGCGCCCGCAGGCTGATCGACCACCTCGACCGGTCCGTACTCGCCAAAGCCTTCCGGGGCGAACTCGTGCCGCAAGACCCGGCAGACGAGCCCGCCAGCGTGTTGCTGGAGCGGATCAGGGCAGAGCGCGGTGCACCGAAGGCGAAACGCGCTCGTCGATCAGGACAGGAGGCGCTGCCCGCATGACAATCCCGGATTACCAGACGCTCATGCTGCCTGTCCTGCGCCTCGCTGCCGAGGGCGAGAAACGAGTTGTAGATGTACTGGATCGTATTGCCGATGAGTTCGGCCTGACGCCGGAAGAGCGGGAGGAACTCTTGCCCAGTGGTCGACAACGTGTCCTGCACAATCGTATCCACTGGGCCAAGTTCTACATGTCCAAGGCTGGTCTGCTCGCTTCGCCCGGTCGAGGTCGCTTCATCGCCACCGACACTGGGAGCGCCTTGCTTGCCACTAAGCCCGAACGGATCGATGTCTCGGCGCTGATGCAGTATGCGCCCTTCCGGGAATTTTATCGATCCGAAGGGGTCAACGCCGAACAGCAGCTTTCACTCCCTTCACAGCCAAAGACAGCCGCTGAAACACCCGAAGAGCAGATTGAGGCAGCGTTCCAGTCGATCCAGTCGGCGCTTCGGGCTGAACTTCTTGAACGCATCGCACAAAACAGTCCAGAGTTCTTCGAGCAGCTGATCGTCGACCTACTGGTCGCCATGGGGTACGGAGGCTCGCATCAGAATGCTGCTACCCAGCTGGGCCGTTCCGGCGATGGCGGTGTTGACGGTGTAATCAACGAGGATCGACTTGGTCTCGATCGGGTATACGTGCAGGCAAAGCGATACGGCACAACCAGCACTGTTGGTCGCCCTGATGTGCAAGTGTTTGTCGGCAGTCTTGTGGGGCTCGGGGCGACAAAGGGCGTGTTTGTAACGACCTCAACCTTCAGCCCCCAAGCACGTGATTTCGTCAAGCACCTATCCCAGCGCGTGATCCTGATCGACGGCGTGCGCCTGTCTGACCTGATGATCGAGTACGGGGTCGGCGTGCGCGTCAGCCGGACTTTCGAGTTCAAGCGCCTCGACGAGGACTTCTTCGCCGAAGAGTAGACCATCCGCGGCGAAGACAGTGAGCGAGCCGCCGCACGCGGCCACAGCGGAAAGGGTTTGCGTGCCCCTGTGCCTCACCCACCCGCAGCCACCCTGCTCAATCTGGCACGGCGGTTCGCTTCGTCCCTTTCGGGCCGTTAGGCCGCGTTGCGCAAGGCGCTGGCGCTCGCATCAAGCGTGACAACTGACGACGCCGCTTCCGAAATCATGGTGATGTCGGCGGCATCCATGTGCTTCCGGTCGGAAAGAACGGCAATGCCGCGCGGACCATCTTCGAGGCGAACCACGTCCTGAAATTTAACAATGCTGCTTGCCACCGAGACGTGGTTCGGGGTGACCAGATCGAACAGCGCCGCGTGTCCCTTGGACCGAACAATCGCATCGAAATGCCATTCCTTGGTCGAGCGGCCTACAAACGACACGCCAAACGCGGCTTTGCCCGGGAAGGCTTCGGCGAGCCGCGCGCGGAAGCGCGTCCGCGTTTCGTTGTCGCGTTCTTCGGCCAGCTTCTGCGCTGTTGCCTCCACGGCGCGGCGACTGGCGGAACTAACAAAAACAATCGCGTTGGCGAGCCAGTCCCGTGGGACCTGAACGGCGAACATCATGTCGCCATCGTAGCGAACACCGTGCACCTTCGCCGTGGCCGGTGCGATGCGCGCATAGATAGCTGATCCTCCGAGATGATCGGCCTCGACGAAGCCCAGGCCGTTGTCGGTCACGATGTAATCCTCACCATCGCGCCTTATGACGACGACGACAGCCGAACCCCCGGGATATGTCTGTGGTAGTGAAATCACGCCTTGACGATCCTCGATGCTGATCCGCACCAGTTCGCGCGAAAGATCGGCGAGGAGCGTCTGGAGGTCGTCAGTTCTCATACCAACCGTATCGACCATTGCGGTTCTCCTATCCAAAGCTCGGGGATATCGAAATGATCCCTGATCGACTGCAATGCGTCGCTGAAGTTGACGATAGTACGGTCCAGCGCGAAGGCGAAAGGCAAATTTCCGTCGACTGCGGGGGTCAATCCTACAATGCCGAGGCGGCGGTTGGCATCGTAAGGGTGAACATGCGGACCAAATATCTCGGGCGGAACGCCTTTCCCCATGTGTCGGTTGCGATGATGAGGCCCCGGGCCCGGTGGATCGAACTCGATGCGACCCAGATGATAATCGCGGCCACGTACCGTCGCAAACAACATGGCCACCATGTCCGTCATCCGGCGCTCGGCGGGAACAGCCGAGGGGCATGTGATCTCCAGTCGCAGGCCCCACGGCTGCTCCTCATCGATCCACAGTGGACAGACAATGCGAAGGCGATCCCCGCTCCTGTGTGAACTGACCACCCACTCCGGCTGATCCTGCATCACCTTCGGCGCGAGAGCGATCCTGTCCAGTTCGGCGAGCAGATCGGCATCTTTCATCAGCGCCGAGTATGGTTCGTGCAGGTTAATGGCACGTTCGCGACCCGAACCGCCCGTCTTGATCTGCCGAGGAGACGTCCCGCGTCCTCGCCCGCTTGCGCGCGCGGGGAGTTGGGGCCCCACAACCCCCACCC
>SAQE01000069.1 GCA_004020545.1 Mesorhizobium sp.
TCATTCTGGCACATTGTGATGCCGTCGGGGGCCGTCCACCCCAACACGTACTTCAGTACGCTCCGCTCCGGCCTTCGCCGGCCGAAGCCCTCATAAGTGTCTCCGCCCGATGAAGGCTATGGCCGGCGTAGGCCGGTTCTCGGAAGCCACCGTTTTCGACTCGGCCTGACCTGAATCTCAACAGCCCTTCGAACGTATCAAAGGTAGTGCCGCCTCGGCTGCTGCCAACCCGCGTCCAGCAGTCCAATCCTGCCCAACTCCCGGTCCATCGCCTTCGCGATGTTGCTGCGCTCGCCGCCGATGTCGCGCAGCTGGCGGTCGGAGAGATCCTCGATCGACTCGTGGGGAAGCCGGGCGGCGACCCGCGCCTGGCGCAGCCAATCGAGCGCGGCGCGTAGCCAAAGAGCGATGCCGGAGCGCGATTTCAGGGCGGTGCTGGACTTCAGAACGATCTCGGTCATGGTTCTATCCGTGTTCTCCGGACATCAAATCCGGTTTGATGGTGTTTCGATGCTGCGATCATGCCGGATTGAAAAATAAACGAGAAACGAGTAGTTCTTGTTCTATCATCAAGTTTTATTTGGAGATCGAATGTCCAGGCTGCTGCCGGGAACGCGCGCGTTGAGGACCTTCGAGGCCGCAGCCAGGCATCTCAATTTCACCCGCGCCGCCGACGAGCTTGGCCTGACGCCGGCCGCGGTCAGCCATCAGATCAAGGAAATCGAGGATCAGCTCGATCTGGTGCTGTTCACGCGCACCAGCCGCACCATCCGGCTGACGGAGGCGGGAAACGTGCTTCACGAGGCGTCGATCGATGCGCTCGACCTTCTTAGTCGTGCCGTTACCCGCGCGCGCAAAATGACCAGAGGCACGGCGCTGCTGAAGATCACGCTTGACGCGCAGTTCGCGACCAAATGGCTGATGCGGCGCGTCGACGATTTCCGCAGGCAGCGGCCGGGCATCGAGCTCCGCTTCGACATCACTTCCAAGCTGCGCGAGTTCGATCGCGACGATGTCGATGTCGGCATCCGTTTCGGCGCCGGCAAATATCCGGGGCTTATCGCGGACCGACTGTTCGAGAACGTCATCATTCCCGTTTGCAGCCCGGCTCTGCTGCGCGCCGGGCCGCCGCTGAGGGAGCCGCGCGACCTCTTCCATCACACGCTCGCCCATATCGAATGGTCCCGCCAGGGTATCACATGGCCGAACTGGCGCATGTGGATGGCGGCGGCCGGCGTCGATGATTTCGACGACAGCCGGACCATCGTGTTCGACACCTCGACGGATGTCGTCCAGGCGGCGCTCGACGGCATTGCCGTTGCGCTCGCCGATTTCGCCATGGTCGCCAAGGACCTGTCCGAGGGCAGGCTCATCCGGCCCTTCGAGCTCGGCATCAAGGTCGCGCCGGAGTTCGCCTATTTCCTGGTCTATCCGGAAGCGGTGAAGGATGACGAGCGCATCATTGCCTTCCGTGAATGGCTTCTCGATGAGGTGGCGAAAGACGCGGACGGAGGTTAGCGATGCTCCAGACCGCCGCGCGGTTTTCGTGGAATTGTTCTAGCCTGCGGGCGCCGCCGGCGCGCCGAACCAGCCGATCACCAAGCCGATGATGATGAGCACGCCCAGCCAATGGCCGGCATCGATCAGCGTCAGGCCCCAGCCGAAGCCTTGATAGCGGTGGTTGGCCGAAAGCGTCGTGGCGACGAAGCCCAGCCAGAGCACGAAGCCGAAGATCACGCCTGCGAGCGGGTTGGGTTCGCCACCGGTCAGCGCGCCGATCACCAGCGTCATGACCAGCGCCATAATCAGCTCGGCAATGAAGCTAACGATGAACGGGGCGACAGAGCGCTTCATGGTTGCCGGGTCGAGCTTTGCCGCTTTCAGCCAGGGCTTGCTCAAGCCGATGTACCAGACGGCGCCGAACAGCCACGCCACGACGGCGGCGACGACCACCGCCAGCCAGTTCACCGTTGAAAAATCCATGAAATCCCTCCCCAATGCATGTCGCCCGGGCGCATAGCGGCCCCAGGATAACGGCATGTCTTTCGCCGGCCGATGGAATCCTTGTTCGCCGACGGCGTCAAGCGGGAGCGGCAGAACCCCAGCGCCAGACGGTCGTACGCTTGACCTCGGCGTCCTCCAGCGCACGCGTCACCGGCACCTGGTAGACGGCCAGCGACCGCAGTCCGGTCTTCGGCAGATAGGCGCGGCCGGGATCGCCGACGAGGATGTCGGCGCCGCGCGCCTTGAGTGCCGTGAACCATGGCATCAGCCGATCGGCCAACGGTTTGTCGTAGAAGACATCGCCGGCGAGCACGACGTCCCAGCCGTCATCCGTATCGATGCAGTCAGCATCCAGGAATTCGGCCTTCGCGTCATTGGCTTCCAGGTTGAGCGTGATCACCGTCTTGCAAAAGGGGTCGATATCGGCAGCAATCACTTCGGAAGCTCCGGCCTTCAAGGCAGCGATGGCGACAAGGCCGGAGCCGGAGGCGAAATCGAGCACGCGCTTGCCGCGCACGGTGGCCGGATGATCGAGCACGTAGCGGGCAAGGCCCTGGCCGCCGGCCCAGGCGAAAGCCCAGAATGGCGGCGGCAGGCCGATCTCGGCCAGCTCCTCCTCGGTGCGCAGCCACAGATCATGCGCCTCGTCGGCCAGGTGCAGCAGCACTTCCGGCACATGCGGCGGCGCCATCAGCGCCGTGTTGTCGAGGATGAATGTCTTCGCGTTTTTCGGGGTGAGCCTGGTCACGGCGCCGGGTCGAGGTCAGCCATGCGGCAGACCTCTTTCCATTCGGCCGGCGTCACCGGCTGCACGGAAAGCCGACCGAGCCGGACCAGCGCCATCTCGGCAAGCTTCGGATTGGCCTTGACCTGTTCCAGCGTCACCGGCTTCGGCACGTCCTTCCAGGCGCGGATGTCGACGCATTCCCAGCGCGGATCGTCGGTCGTGGTGTCGGGATGGGCAAGCGCGCAGACCTCGGCGATGCCGACGATGTCGAGGCCCTCGTTGGAATGATAGAAGAAGCCGAGATCGCCGATCTTCATGGCCTTCATGTTGTTGCGCGCCGCGTAATTGCGCACGCCGTCCCACTGCGTGCCGGCCTTGCCCTTGGCCTTCAGCGCCTCGAAGGAAAAGACCGAGGGTTCGGATTTGAACAGCCAGTAGTTCATCTCAGTTGTCCCATTGCCATTACTGGATCGCCACGCGCAGCATTCCCATCGCCTTTACCCTTACCCTCTCGCCGTTGCTGCGGCGAGAGGGCGGACAAACGGCCGCGCAGCGGATGGTCATGCGCCGACCGGCTTTTGGAAGACCCAGTTCCATGCCCGGATCTCGACGCTTTCGAACAGGCCGGCCTTGGCGTAAGGGTCGGCCGCGGCCAAGGCTTGCGCGCCGGCCATGTCGGGTGCTTCGATCATCACCAGGCTGCCTTCGGGCTTGCCGTCGGCGTCGAGGAATGGGCCCGCAAAGGCAAGTTTGCCTTCACTGATCAGGCCTTCCAGGAACGCCGCATGCGCCGGCCGCGTGTCGATACGCAGCTGCAGGCTGCCGGGCTTGTCCTTGCAAATCAACGCAAACAGCATGTCCAAAAACTCCGATGGTTCAGATGTCGGTTTCGGTTTTGAGCGGCCGCGTCATCAGCGCCGTCACGGCCTGGCCGATGGTCACCTTGCCGTCGAGGATGGCGGCGACGGCGGAAATGATCGGCGCATCGATGCCGCGTTCGGCGGCGATGCGGGCGGCAATGCCTGCCGTCGGCACGCCCTCGGCGAGCGGCAGGCCGGCGAGCGGCTTGCCCTGGCCGAGCGCCAGGCCATAGGCGAAATTGCGCGACTGCGCCGAGGAACAGGTGAGCAGCAGGTCGCCGAGACCGGAAAGTCCCATCAATGTTTCTGGTTTGGCGCCGAAAGCGGCGCCGATGCGGCGCAGCTCGACGAAGCCGCGCGTCACCATGGCGGCCTGGGCGCTGGCGCCGAGTCCGGCGCCGGTGACCGCGCCGGCGGCGATGGCGAAGACATTCTTCAGCGCGCCGCCGATCTCGACGCCGATGAGGTCGTCGCTGGAATAGCAGCGCAGGTTCTCGGCCGAAAAGCGGGCGGCGAGATCGGCCGCCACTTCCCCATCGCGGGCGGCGACCACAACGGCCGTCGGCAGGCCACGCGCGACATCAGTGGCAAAGCTCGGGCCGGAAAGTGCCGCGACCGGGTTGTCCGGCAGGATCTCCTCGACGATCGCCGACAGCAGCGCGCCGGTGTCGCGCTCGATGCCCTTGGCGCAGAGAACCAGCGGCACGCCCTTCGGTATATGGTCGGCAGCGGCGGCCAGCACCGCGCGCAGCGACTGCGCCGGCGTCACCGCCAGCACGCAATCGGCGCCGCCGAGCGCCGCGGCGATATCGCTGGTGGCGACGATGCCGGGCTCGATCGCGATGCCGGGCAGGTAGCGCGCATTCTCGCCGCGATCGATGGCGGCCACGGTCTCGCTGTCGCGCGCGTAAAGCCGCACGAAATGGCCGGCGCGCAGCATGGCCAGCGCCAGCGCCGTGCCCCAGGCGCCGCCGCCCAGCACCGCGACGCGCCAGCCGCTGGGAGGCCTTCTGCCGCTTGTTGTCTTCTTGGTCATGCCTTGGCACCGCGCCGGCCCGAGCCGACCAAAGGAGCGGAAACACTGTCCAGCGGCCAGCGCGAGCGCGGCACGAAGTCCGCGGCATTCTCGCCCGCCATACCGGCGCGCAGCCGCTCGATGCCGGCCCAGGCGATCATCGCCGCATTGTCGGTGCAGAGCTTCTGCGGCGGCGCGAGGAATGTGAAGCCGGCTTTGGAACAAAGCGCCTCGAGTGTGCCCTTGATCGTCCGGTTGGCGGCGACGCCGCCGGCGACGACCAGCGCGGGGTTCGCCTTGTCCGGGAATTCCAGGCGGAAGCGGGCGAGCGCTCGCGCGACACGGTCGCCCAGCGCATCCGCAACCGCAGCCTGGAAAGAGGCGCAGATGTCGGCGACGTCCTGGTCGCTGAGCGGCGCGATCGCCGTCGCGGCCTGGCGGACGGCCGTCTTCAGGCCCGAGAAGGAGAAATCGGGCTGCGCCGAGCCTTTCATCGGGCGCGGGAAGGCAAAGCGGCCCGCATTTCCGCTGACCGCGGCCTTCTCGACATTCGGACCGCCCGGATAAGGCAGGCCGAGCATCTTGGCGGTCTTGTCGAAGGCTTCGCCTAGCGCGTCGTCAATGGTCGTGGCCCAGCGCTGGTAGTCGCCGACGCCGCGTACGGCCACGATCTGGGTGTGTCCGCCGGAGACGAGCAAAAGCAGATAGGGAAAATCGAGGCCATCGGTCAGCCTTGCGGTCAGCGCGTGGCCTTCGAGATGATTGATGGCAATCAGCGGCTTGTTGGCGGCGGCCGCGATCGCTTTTGCCGTCATCAAGCCGACGATCAGCCCGCCGACGAGCCCTGGCCCTGCGGTGGCGGCAACCGCATCGACCTCGTCCAGCGACACGGCCGAATCGGTCAGCGCTGCCTCGACGATCCCGTCCAGCGCCTCGACATGGGCACGCGCCGCGATCTCCGGCACGACGCCGCCGAAAGCGGCGTGTTCCTCGATCTGGCTCAGCACGACGTTGGACAGGATTTCGGGCGCGGAGCCGCCGTCCAGCGCCACCACGCTGGCCGCCGTCTCGTCGCAACTCGTCTCAATGCCCAGAACGCGGATCAATTCGTCGCTGTCCTCGAAGATTGTGTCGCCGGCCTTTCCTATATAGGACAAGGCCGGTCAGGCTTTGCCTGCCGGGGGTTATCACGGACCGCGCGCCATGCAAACTTTGAAAATCGGAACACGCGGCAGCCCGCTGGCGCTGGCCCAGGCGCATGAGACGCGGGCGCGGCTGATGAAGGCGCACGACCTTCCCGAACAGGCGTTCGAAGTGGTGGCCATCTCCACCAGCGGCGACCGCATCCAGGATCGGCCGCTATCGGAAGCCGGCGGCAAAGGCCTGTTCACCAAGGAAATCGAAGAAGCGCTGCTCGACGGCCGCATCGACATCGCCGTGCATTCCTCGAAGGACATGCCGACGGTGCTGCCCAAAGGGCTGGAACTCTCGACCTTCCTGCCCCGCGAGGATGCGCGCGACGCCTTCATCGGCAAGACGGCGAAGCGGATCTCCGACCTGCCGTATGGCGCGAGGGTCGGATCGTCGTCGTTGAGGCGCCAGGCGCTGATCCGCCGGATGCGGCCGGATCTCGAGGTGGTGATGTTCCGCGGCAATGTGCAGACCCGGCTGCGCAAGCTGGACGTAGGCGTCGCCGACGGCACCATCCTCGCCTATGCCGGGCTGAAGCGGCTCGGGCTCGAGAGCGTCATCACCGACCTGATGCCGTTGGATGTCTTCCCGCCGGCGCCGGGCCAGGGCGCGATTGGCATCGAAAGCCGCATCGGCGACGGTCCGGTGGAAAAAATGCTGGCGGCCATCCGCGATGTGCCGACCGGCCAGGCGCTGGCCTGCGAGCGCGCCTTCCTCGCCGCGCTCGACGGCTCCTGCCGCACGCCGATCGCCGGCCATGCGACGGTATCGGGCGAAAAACTGTCCTTTGCCGGGCTGATCATCTCGCCGGACGGTGCGGAGTCGCACGAGGTCAAACTGGACGGCTCGGCCCAGGGCGCGGCGGCAATAGGCGCGGAGGCCGCGCGGAGCGTGCGCGCCAAGGCCGGCGCCAAATTCTTCGAAGGCTGGGCTTGATATGGTCCGCGTCCTGGTGACGAGGCCGGAACCGGGCGCTTCCCGCACGGCGCGGCAGC
This sequence comes from Mesorhizobium sp., assembly GCA_004020545.1. GTDB lineage: Bacteria > Pseudomonadota > Alphaproteobacteria > Rhizobiales > Rhizobiaceae > Mesorhizobium. The sequence continues at coordinate 6,793 of SAQE01000069.1, forward strand.
TCGAAGCCCAGGGATTTCAACCCATTGTGCTGCCGCTGACCGAGACGGCGGCGCTGCCGGTCGATCGGGTCGCCGTTCCGAAGGCCGCCGCGGTCGCCATCACCAGCGCCAACGCGGTGCGCCTTGCGCCCAGGGAGCTTGTCGCGGCGCTTGCCGCCTTGCCCTGCCATGCGGTCGGGAAAAGGACGGCCGAGGCCTGCCGCTCGGCTGGTTTTCTCTCCGTCGCGGAAGGTCCGGGCGATGCGGAGGCGCTGGCTAAGGCGATTGCCGACGATCTTGCAGGCCAAGAAATCGCCTATCTTTGCGGCCGCGTGCGCTTTCCGATCTTCGAGGAGCGGCTTGCGGCGGCCGGCGTGCGGGTCGATGCGATCGAGACCTACGACACCGTTCGGCTGAGCCACGCCGATGCGGAGGTCGTGGCGCATCTTTCGAATAAGCCCGTCGACGCGGTGCTGCTCTATTCGGCCAAGGGTGCAGAGGCGCTGAACCCACTGATCCGCCGGGCCGCCCTGCGCGGTCTGTTCGAAAAGGCGGAGTTGCTGGCGCTGTCCGCGCGCGTCGCCGATGCATTGGACGGAGGTGTCGGGCAAAAGGTCCGTATTGCGCCCCAACCCGATGAGGAGGCGCTGCTGGCGCTTTTGTCGCTGCCGCGCTGAGCCGCGTCATCACACCGCCCCTTTTCACCGCTTGGTGATGTGCTAGAGCATCCTTGAGCTCTAGACCTTTCGAACCATCCCCAAGCCAATTTGCGGAGCCCAAGCATGGTCAAGACGCCTAAGGTGCGACATTCGAAGAGCCGCCGCGAGCCGGTGACGATCGAGCTCGAGCCCGGCGCCGTCTCGCGAATCACCGACGAGGATGCCGCCAAGGCCGAGGCCAATCCGGAACAGACGGACGAGGCGAAGGCGGAGGAAGCGGCCGCTGCTTCGCAGCCGGAAGCTCCGGAGGAACCGATCCATGCGGAGCAGGCCGACATCGAGCCGTGGGAACACGCCGATGCGGCGCAGGCCGGGGTTGATGGACCCGAGGCCAAGAACAAGGATGAGGCGGAAGCGCCCTATCCGGGCGGCGAAGAGGCTCCGAAAAGCGAGCCGAATAACTTCGGCTACAATTTCGAGGATGCGTCGGCGACCAAGACCAGTTCTGCCGCCTCAGCGGCGAAACCGGGCGAGACCCGGAACGACGATCGCGGTTCGCCGGCCGCCAGGCGCTCTGGCGTCAACATGATTGCAGCCGGCCTCATCGGCGGCGTGGTCGCGCTTGCCGGCGCCGGTCTGCTGCAGGCGGTCGGTCTGCTCGGCTCGCCTGCCTCGGGCGGAGCGGCGCTCGATGGCGTCAATAGTGAGATCGCCTCGCTCAAGGGTGAAATCGCGGCGCTCAAGGAATCGGGCGATACCGGTGCTTCGGCCAAGATCGACGGTCTGTCGTCGACGCTTGAGCAGGTGAAGTCGGATGTCGCGGCGCTGAAATCCTCAGCCGGACAGAGCGGCGACGGCACGGCGCTCAAGGCGCTCAACGACAAGGTCGGACAGGTCGAAACGGCTGTCGCCGACCTGCAGAAAGCCGGCAGCGCGGCACCGGTGGATCTTGGCCCGCTCAACGAAAAGCTCGCCGGGCTCGACGCGCTGGTGAAATCGGCCGGCGACATGGCAAAGGCCGAGGACAGCCGGATCGCGGCGCTGGAACAGTCGGTGTCGCAGCTCTCCGGCAAGGTCGAGGCGCAGGCCTCGCAGCCGAGGATCGCGCTGGCGATTGCCGCTTCGGCGCTGAAGGCTGCGCTCGACCGCGGCGCCCCCTTCGCGACCGAGCTCGACACGTTCGCCGCGATCGCGCCGGACGCGCCGGAGATCGCAGTGCTGCGGTCCTATGCCGAAAAGGGCGTGCCGACCCGCGCCACGATCGCTTCGGAGGTCGAGGCCGCCGCCAACGCCATGGTCGAGGCGGCAACGCCGGTCGACCAGAATGCCGGCTTCTTCCAGAGCCTGGTGTCGAGCGCCGAGTCGCTGGTCAAGGTGCGGCCGGTCGGCACGGTCGAAGGCAAGGGCGCGCCCGAAACCGTGGCGCGCCTGGAGGTGGCGGTCAATCAGGGCGACTATGCCAAGGCACTCAGCGAATACGATACGCTGCCCGATGCGGCAAAGTCGGCGGGTGCTGATTTTGCCGGCAAACTGAAGGCGCGGCTCGAGGTCGAAAAACAGATCGATGCGCTGATTGCCGGCGCGACGAAGGCGTGAGGACCGTCCGATGATCCGCATCCTCATCTTCCTCGCCGTCGTCTTCGCGCTGGGGCTCGGCTTTGCCTGGCTGGCCGACCGTCCGGGCGAGATGCTCGTCACCTTCAACGGCTACCAGTACCAGGTCTCGCTGATGGTGGCGGCGGTGGCGATCGTCGCCGTGGTCGCAGCGGTGATGATTTTGTGGTGGCTGGTCAAGTCGCTCTGGAACAGCCCCTATACGATCTCGCGCTATTTCCGGGTGCGCCGCCGCGACCGCGGCTACCAGGCGCTGTCGACCGGCATGATCGCGGCCGGCGCCGGCGACGGCACGTTGGCGCGCAAGAAGACCAAGGAAGCGGCGAAGCTGATCAGCTCTGACCAGGAACCGCTGATCAACCTGCTCGACGCGCAGGCATCGCTGCTCGAAGGCGATCATGAGGGCGCGCGGGAAAAGTTCGAGCGCATGCTCGACGATCCGGAAATGCGGCTGCTCGGGCTGCGCGGGCTCTATCTCGAAGCCGAGCGGCTGGGCGACCGCAACGCGGCGCGCCACTATGCCGGTCGCGCGGCGGCGGTGGCGCCGCAGCTCGCCTGGGCGGCGGAATCGACACTCGAGGAACTGACCGAGCGCGGCGACTGGGATGGCGCGCTGAAGCTGGTCGAATCGCAGAAGTCGACAAGGCAGATCGAGCGCGACGCCGCCAACCGCCGCCGCGCGGTGCTGCTCACCGCCAAGGCTCAGGCGCTGGTCGACAGCGATCCGAATACCGCCCGGACTGCCGCCGTCGAAGCCAACAAGCTGGCGCCCGAGTTCGCGCCGGCGGCGGTCATCGCCGCCAATTTGCTGATCCGGCAAAACGACGTGCGCAAAGGCTCCAAGATCCTGGAGACGGCCTGGCGGGCCGAGCCGCATCCGGACATCGCCGAGCTCTACACCCATGCAAGGCCGGGCGATGCCGTGCTCGACCGCCTCAACCGGGCGAGGAAGCTGCAGGAGATGAAGAAGAACCACGCCGAATCATCGATGGCCGTGGCGCGCGCCGCCCTCGACGCGCAGGATTTCGCCACCGCGCGGCGCGAGGCGGAGGCCGCTATCCGCATGGATCGCCGCGAGGGCGCCTATCTGCTCCTGGCCGACATCGAGGAGGCGGAAACCGGCGACCAGGGCAAGGTACGGCAACTGCTTTCGAAAGCCGTGCGCGCGCCGCGCGATCCGGCCTGGGTCGCCGACGGCGTCGTCTCCGAGCGCTGGGCGCCGGTGTCGCCGGTCACCGGCAAGTTGGACGCCTTCACCTGGCGCGCGCCGATGGAGCGGCTCGGGCAGCTGATCGAGAGCGACGCGGACGTGGCGGTGCCGGCAATTCCCGCCGCGTCAGCCGTACCGGCCGAGAAAACGATCGACATCGCCCCCGATGCTTTGGCGGCGAAGCCGGCCGCTGAAGCGTCGAACGGGATGGAGAAGGAAACCGCGGCCGCGCCCGGCGATGGCGAGGCCGTCGAGCAAGCATCGGAGCTGCCGCGCCTGCCGGACGATCCGGGCGTTGCGCCGGATGACGAGGCGGAAAAATCGCCGCGCCGGTTTCGTTTGTTTTGAGGCTCGGCTTGGCAGGCAGGGAAAAGGTGTCGATGTTCGAACGCGTGTTGTCCTTCCTGAGGGATTTGCCTGCCGCCGGCGCGAGTAAGCCGAGCGCCGACGATCCGCGCGTCGCGGCATCGGCGCTGCTCTACCATGTGATGAACGCCGACGGCGTGCGCCAGGATGTCGAGTGGGAGCGCTTCAAGGAAATCCTGGCGGAAACCTACTCGATCAGCGGCGACGAGCTCGACGCGCTGGCGGCTGCCGGCGAGCGCGCGGACAATGAGGCGATCGACCTCTACGCCTTCACCAGCGTGCTCAAGCGCCATCTCGATGCCGAGGCACGCAAGGCCTTCATCGGCCTGATGTGGGAGATCGTCTACGCAGACGGCGAGTTGCACGAACTCGAGGACAACACCGTCTGGCGCGTCGCCGAATTGATCGGCGTCGAGCGCCAGGACCGCATCGAGGCGCGTCGCAAGGCAGCGGCCGAGGCGCCCGGCGCGCGCGGGACGTCGAGCGACGAATAGAGGATCCTTCGCCTTCCATGCCACCCAGATCGAGGCCGAGACCAAAAATCCTGATCGTGCTGCATCAGGAGACTTCGAGCCCCGGCCGCGTCGGCCATATGCTGCTGGAAGAAGGTTTCGATCTCGACATCCGCCGGCCGCCGATCGGCGATGGATTGCCTCGCACACTGGATGATCATGCCGGCGCGGTTATCTTCGGCGGGCCGATGAGCGCCAACGACGAGGACGACTTCGTCCGCCGCGAGACCGACTGGCTCGAAGTCCCGCTCAAGGAGAACCGGCCCTTCCTCGGCATCTGTCTCGGCGCGCAGATGCTCGCCAACCATCTCGGCGGCAGGGTCGACGGCCATGATGAAGGACTGGTCGAGATCGGCTGGTATCCGCTGAAGGCGACCGAGGCGGGGAAGAAACTGCTGCACTGGCCGGAGATGGTCTATCAGTTCCACCGCGAGGGCTTTTCGCTGCCGAAGGAGGCGACGCTGCTGGCGACCGCCGAAACCTACCCCAACCAGGCCTTCCGCTATGGCGAGAATGCCTGGGGCATCCAGTTCCATGGCGAGCTGACCAGGGTGATGATGCAGCGCTGGGTGGTGCGCGGCGCGCATCGCTTCGAATTGCCGGGCGCGCAGCCCGGCCGCGACCATCTCGGCGGCCGGCTGATCTGGGACATGCACCTCAAGCGCTGGCTGAGCGAATTTTTGCAGCTGATCTTCGGCAAGCCGGCTGTGGGATCGAGTGAAACCCGATTGCTCTGAGCGGCCGGGCCTGACCCCAAGACGACTTACGCCTGCCGAGGCGTGGATGACCGCTCTGCGCTGCAGAGTCGGCCATCCGGACCGCTGTGCCGGTGCTTGGAAGCGGCCGTAAGCTCAGGGCGAACGTTCACGTCCGCTGCGCTGCGAGATTAGGTGAACCACATCGATTGTTGGGACACCGGCTTTAACGCTATGGTGACGGACACCCTGCACCATGGCAGAATATGAAAATCCGGCCTTTTTCGATCCACATCGCCAACGAAGCACTGGCTGACTTGCGACATCGCCTGCATGCGACGCGTTGGCCGAGTTCACTTGATGACGAGAGTTGGGCCGACGGCGCGAACCTGCTGTTCATGCAGCGGCTTTCTCACCATTGGCTCCACAACTTTGACTGGCGCGCGCAAGAGGAGCGGCTGAACCGACTACCACAATTCATCGCCACTATTGATAACGCGGACGTCCACTTCGTCCATCAGCGCGGGGCAGGGCCATCACCCATGCCTATTGTCCTGACGCACGGATGGCCAGGCTCTTTCGCCGAGATGGAACACATCATTCCGTTGCTGGCCGACCCCGGAGCTCACGGCGGCGATCCCGCCGATGCTTTTCACGTCGTCGTGCCCTCCCTTCCCGGCTATGGCTTCTCGCCTGCGCCCTCCTACCCTGGTGTCAACGCACGAACGATTGCCCAACTGTGGCATCGATTGATGGAAGGTCTTGGTTACAACCGGTTTGCAGCTCAAGGGGGCGATATCGGCGCCGGTGTCTCGGCTTGGCTCGCGCGGCAGTTCCCAGACAGCTTGGCAGGCGTTCATGTCAACTATATTCCCGGCAGCTTCCGCCCGACCCTGGGACCGGCATCACCGCCCGTGACACATGAGGAGCAAGAGTTTCTTAAACGGGTTTCGTGCTGGGCGGCAGATGAAGGAGCCTATGCGGCTTTGCAAGGCACCAAGCCACAGACGCTGGCCTTCTCGCTGACTGATTCTCCCGTGGGCCTCGCTGCCTGGATTGTCGAGAAATTCAGATCCTGGAGCGATTGCGATGGTGATATCCAGCGCGTTTTCTCCCTGGATACGCTGCTTACCGATATTTCTATTTACTGGTTCGGCGACAGCCTCAGCGCCTCCTTGCGGCTGTACAAGGAGAATCGCCTTTGCCCACTCTCGTTCGACCTTGATGAGCGCGTGACGCCGCCATTTGGCGTCGCGCTCTTTCCCCACGAACTGCCGATGCCGCCACGGTCTTGGGTCGAGCGCGTTTTCGATGTCGCCCGCTGGACTGAGATGCCGGCGGGGGGCCATTTCGCGGCACTTGAGCAGCCAGAGTTGCTGGCGCAGGAAATTCGCGCCTTTTTTCGGCCGCGTCGTCAGCCTTAGAGACCGTCACCTCTTGTGGTAGAGGATCATTCCTGCGTGATGGAGCACGCCGTCGACGAACTTCCCGTCGGCGGTGAAGCCGGTATCGTCCCAATAGAAGATGTCATCGCCTCGCAATCGCTTAGGACAGCGGCCTCGACGGCAGCTTTCTGATGCCGCGCCACAGAGCGGACCGGCTCCTAACGGCCCCATCTCGGCCGTTGTCGGCGCAAGCTTGGCGCTTGCTCAGTTCCGGCCGTTGAGATGCCGCACCTGCCGCAGCGCCGGGAACAGCCAGGCCCACAGGCCGACGACCGCGATGGCGCCGATGCCGCCGACCACCACCGCCGGCACGGTGCCGATCAGCGCCGCCATGGTGCCGGCGCGGAATTCGCCGAGTTCGTTGGAGGCGCCGACGAAGACCTGGTTGACGGCATTGACGCGGCCGCGCACCTCGTCCGGCGTCCAGAGCTGGATCAGCGTCTCGCGAATATAGACGCTGAACATATCGGTGGCGCCGAGCAAGACGAGCGCCGCGATCGACAGCCAGGTGATGGTCGACAGGCCGAACAGCACCGTGCAGGCGCCGAACGACGCGGCGGCGCCGAGCATGACCACGCCGGCGTGGTTGCGGATTGGATGGCCTGCCAGCCAGATGGCGACGCAAATGGCGCCGACGCTGGGCGCCGAGCGCAGCAGGCCGAGACCCCAGGGCCCGAGTTCCAGGATGTCGCGCGCATAGACCGGCAGCAGCGCCGAGGCACCGGAGAGCAGCACGGCGAAGAGGTCGAGCGAGATCGCGCCGAGCACGATCTTCTCGCTCCAGATGTAGCCGAAGCCGGCAAACAGCGTCTGCATCGTCGGCTTGTCGGTGGCGGTCTGCTGGGCGGGCTTGGGAATGGTGAAGACGAGCAGCGCCGCGACGAGCATCAGGACGGCCGCGGCGGCGTAGGCGATTTCCGCCGAAAGGCCGTAGAGCAGGCCGCCGGCGACCGGGCCGACGATCGTCGCGGTCTGCCAGGCGGACGAATTCCAGGCGATCGCGTTGGCGAAATCCTGTGGCGGCACCAGATTGGCAACCAGCGAGGACGAGGCCGGCCCGTAGAAGGCGCGCGCTATGCCGAACAGAGCGAGCACGACGAAGATCGGCAGCGGGCTGGTCAGGCCGCGCAACGTCAGGAATAGGATAGCAAGCGCGCAGCCGCCTTCCACCAACGACGCCAAGGTCATGATCAGGCGGCGGCCGAAGCGGTCGGCGACGACGCCGGTGACGAGCACCAACAGCAGCGAGGGCAGGAATTGGACGATGCCGACAATGCCGAGGTCGAAGGGATTGCGCGTCAGGTCGTAGATCTGCCAGCCGACGGCGACTGAGACGATCTGGGTGGCGAAGGTGGTGAGGAAGCGCGCCGTCCAATAGCTGAGGTAAGATCTATGCCGGAAGGCGGCGTAGCGCTGTTCAGGTGAAGCTGCTTCGGCGGTCATGGTTCAAGGGCCCCGTTGTGGCGTTGGCCGGCGGGGCACTTCCACGGTGGGCGCTGGTCCGGCCAGGCCCGTTTAACCCAGTTCGTCTCACCGTGCGCGCAAAAAAATCCGCGCTGCATGAAGAAATCCGGAATTGTCGTTCGCGATGCAAAGAGGCTCAGCCTCTCAACGCCGCGGAGATCGCTTCCAACCCGCCGCGCAATTCCGCCTCTTTCGGCCAGCCGAAGCCGATGCGGAAGAAAAGCTTCGGCATCTCGAACCAGTGGCCGGGGCCGACATAGGTGCCGTGCTCTTCGAGAAGCCTGGAGTAGAACCGGTCGAGGTCGAAGCCGGTATCGACGTTCAGCCGCGGAAAGCCGACGACGCCGCCTTGCGGCCGCACCCAGTCGACCAGCGGCTCGCCGTCGATCCAGGCCTGGACTATGTCGCGCCGCTTCGCCATCTCCGGCAGCAGCGACGCCAGAAAGGCGTCGCGGCGCTCGAGCATGGCGCGGGCGATCGCCTCGTCGATGACGCTGCCGCAGATGCCGATCTGCTCCTTGGCGGCAAGGAATGTCTCCTGCAGCGTCCTGTCCCTGGCGACCAGCCAGCCGATGCGGATGCCGGGAATGCCGAAGGCCTTGGAGAGCGACGAGACGCTGATGGCGCTCGAACTCAGTGACGCCGCCGAGGGCAACTTTTCGCCATAGGAAAGGTCGCGATAGGTCTCGTCGACCAGCAGCCGGACGCGCCGGCCCTCGGCAAGCGCGATCAGCACGTCGAGATCGGAGCGGGCCATCATCGTGCCGGTCGGGTTGTGCGGGCAGGTGACACTGATCAGCTTGGTGTTCGGCCGCAAAGCCGCCGCGACGCGTTCGACGTCGATCGTGAAGCCGTTTTCGAAATCGAGATCGACATAGGAGATGGCGCAGCCGATCGCCTTGGGCGTTTCGATGTTGGTGGCGTAGTTCGGCCGCACGACCACGAGATGGTCGCTCGCCGACAGCAGCGAGGTGGCGATGATGAACAGCGCGCCAGCGGCGCCCGCGGTCACCAGCACGTCGTCAGCGAAGAGCCCTTCATCCTGCGCCGCGATCAGCGCACGCAATTCCTTGTCGCCGCGATGCTCGCCGTAGAACAAGGTCAGATCGGGCAGCGACAGGCCGATGTCGGAGAGCTTCTGGTCGGCGATCGAGCTTTCGGAGAGATTTTAGCGGATGCGCTCGTAGCCGTATTCCTCCGGCGCCTCTTTCTCGATCACCATCCGTGCGTAGTTCATGGCCGGCCCCAATGTCCGGCCTATCCAAGCCACAAAAGCAGGAAGCCTGCCAAGGCGGATTCGCCGGCAGGCTTCTTAAACCATTGGTACAGTAGTGTCTCAGGCGGTGGCCTTGGCCCTTCTTCCCCTGGCGGGCTTTACCGGTTCCGCCTTGCGGCCAAGGCCGATCGACTTGGCGAGCTCGGAGCGCGACGCGGCATAATTGGGCGCGACCATCGGGTAGTCCGCCGGCAGGCCCCATTTGGTCCGGTAAGCCTCGGGGGTCAGCCCGAAATGCACGCCGATATGGCGCTTCAGCGATTTGAACTTCTTCCCGTCCTCGAGGCAGATGATGTAGTCCGGCGTCACCGAGCGCCGGGGATTGACGGCAGGGACCGGCGGGGGCGCCGCCGGCGCCGGCGGCTGGTTGAGTTCGCCGATCGAGGAGGCGACGCTGGCGATGAGCTCGCCCAGGCCCGAAGCGGGCAGCCGGTTCTTGGCGACATAGGCCGACACGATGTGAGCGGTGAGCTCGAGCAGGTCGACTTCCTTGGCTGTGTTGGTGTCCTCGTCCACGTCATTCCTCCGTCTGTGCCGCATGGCCGTGAAAATCGGGATGTAAATCAGAGCGCTGCCGCGTTCTCCACGCTCCGGAAGACGCATGGCGCCGCAGGCCGGCGAATTCCTAGTCGGCAAATCCACACAGCGCAACGATCAGTCGCGCGGTTACACGTTATTTTGAACAACTATACTGAAATGTAACAATATCAGACGATCAGCGCCTTGTCGCGCCACAGTCGAAATCCGCCTTCGAAGGCGCGAGTGTTGTCGCCGCGCCTGGATTTCTCGGGCAATTCATCGAGCTTGTCGACATTGCCGCCACCGATGACCACATAGTCCGGCTGCAAGGCGGCGCGAAGCCTGTTTACGACATCAAAAACGTATCTGCGCCATTTTTTCTTGCCGTGCTTTACCAGGCCGCGCTCGCCGACATAATCCTCGAAGCTGCAGCCCTTCTTATAGGGAAGATGGGCAAGCTCCATCGGCTGCCCGACATTGTCGAGGATCATCGCGGCGCCGAGGCCGGTGCCCAGGCCGAGGAACAGCATGCGGCCGCCCTCGTAGCTGCCGATCGCCTGCATCAATGCGTCGTTAACGAGCTTGACCGGCTTGCCGAAGGCGGCGGCGAAATCATAGCCGTTCCAGCCCTTGCCGAGATTGAAGGGGTCGAGCGAAGGCTTGTTGTCCCGCACCGGGCCTGGGTAGCCCATCGAGATGACGTCATAGCTCAGCCCCTCGGCAAGCTTCTTCACCGAGGCGACCACCTGCTCAGGCGTCAGGCCCGGCCCGGATTCGGCGCGGCGGACTTCGCCGCCGGCGCTGGTGAGGATCTTCACGCGCGAGCCGCCGACGTCGATGGCGAGCACGATCTGGTCGCCCTTCGCCGCCGCGGGCTTTGCCGTTTTCGCCATCCCGTTGCCTCCAAACTATTTCGTCGGGTTGATCCAGCCATTGGGCGGGCCGAAGCCGTCCATGGCATCGGCCGGTCCCCAGGTCTTGGGGGCGTAGATAGGGGGAGGCGTCATGTCGCCAAGCACCGGGCCGACAATGCGCCAGGCAAGCTCGGCCGCATCCTGGCGCGTGAAGAGCTGGCCGTTGCCGTTCATGGCATCGCCGATCAGCCGTTCATAGGGCGGCATGTCGCCCTTGGTGTCGTCGAGCGCGGTCAGTTCCACCTGTTCGCCGATCATGTCGTCGCCTGGCACCTTGCGCTGAGCGCCGATCGAGATCGCCACCTGCGGGTCGATGCGGAAGCGGACATGGTTGGCGTCGTCCGGCTTGATCGGGTCGAAGACATCGAGCGGCGGCCGCTTCATCCGCACGATCACTTCGGTGGCGTGCACCGGCATGTTCTTGCCGGCGCGAATGAAGAAGGGAACGTCCCGCCAGCGCCAGGTGTCGACGAAGAAGCGCACCGCGGCAAAGGTCTCCACCGGGGAGTTCGGCCGCACGCCGGGCTCCGCCAGATAGCCGTCGAACTGGCCGCGCACGACATCGTCCTTGGTCAACGTGCGGATGGCCCGCAGCACCTGCACCTTCTCGTCGATGAGATCGTCGGCCGAGCGGCCGACTGGTGGCTCCATGGCGAGCAGCAACAAAATGTTGAGCAGATGGTTCTCGATGACGTCGCGGATGCAGCCGACATCGTCATAGAATTTGCCGCGCCCTTCGATGCCGAAGTCCTCGGCCATGGTGATCTGCACGCTCTCGACGAAATTGCGGTTCCAGATCGGTTCGAGGAAGGAGTTGGCGAAGCGGAAATAGAGCAGGTTCTGGATCGCTTCCTTGCCGAGATAGTGGTCGATGCGGAAGATCGACCGTTCGTCGAACACCAGATGCAGCACGCGGTTCAGCCAGCGCGCCGACTGCAGGTCGTGGCCGAACGGCTTTTCGACCATCAGCCGCGCGCCGCGCGCGGTGCCGGACTGCTCCAGGCCCTGGACGACGATCTCGAACATCGTGGGCGGCACGGCCATGTAATGCAGCGGCCGCTGCGCCGAGCCGAGCGCGGTCTTCAGCTTATCGAAGGTCGCCGGGTCGCGGTAGTCGCCGCTGACATAGCGCAGCAGCGAGGCGAGCTTGCCGAACACCTTGTCGTCGACTGCGCCCAGCGCATTGACGATGCCGTCGCGGGCGCGATCCACCAGCTTGCCGATGTCCCAGGGTTCGAAGGCGACGCCGATCACCGGCTCGGTGAGCGTCCCCTTGGCGACCATGTGATAGAGCGCCGGAAATATCTTCTTGTGCGCAAGGTCGCCGGTCGCTCCGAAAAGCACCAGCGTGTCGGACCTCTCCTGGCTCATGCCGTTTCTCCCTTTACACGCCGGTCTTCGGCTTCTCGACATGGCCGCCGAAGGCATAGCGCATGGCGGACAGAAGCTTGTCGGCGAAGGCGGATTCGCCTTGCGAGGAGAAGCGGTCGAACAGCGCCGAGGAGAGCACGGGCGCCGGAACGCCGGTGTCGATCGCCGCCTTCAGCGTCCAGCGGCCTTCGCCCGAGTCCGACACCCGGCCGCCGAACTGCGCGAGCGCGGGGTCGTTCTTCAGCGCGCCGGCGGTGAGGTCGAGCAGCCAGGAGCCGATGACGCTGCCATGCCGCCACACCTCGGCCACCTGAGCGAGGTCGATATCGAACTGGTAATATTGCGGGTTTTCCAGCGGACTGGTCTCGGCGTCCGCCGTCCGCTGCCGTTTGCCCGCATTGGCCGACTTCAAGATGTTGATGCCCTCGGCATAGGCGGCCATGACGCCGTATTCGATGCCGTTATGCACCATCTTGACGAAATGGCCGGCGCCGCTCGGCCCGCAGTGCAGATAGCCGTGGGGCGCGCTTCCGGCATCCTTCGGCGGATTGGAGCCCAGGTCGGCGCCCGGCGCCAGCGTGGCGAAGACCGGATCGAGGTGCTGCACGGCTTCATCGGGGCCGCCGATCATCAGGCAGTAGCCGCGCTCCAGACCCCAGACGCCGCCGCTGGTGCCGACATCGACAAAGCTGATGCCCTTGGTCGCCAGCTTCGCCGCCTGGTCGACGGCATCGTGATAGTAGGAATTGCCGCCGTCGACGATGATGTCGCCCGGCTCCATCAGCGCCGCAACCTGGTCGGCGATCCTGCCGGTGATCGCCGCCGGCAGCATCAGCCAGGCGCAGCGCGGCTTGGCGAGCTGGGCGACGAACTCCTCCAGCGAAGCCGCGCCAATGGCGCCGTCCTTGACCATGCCGGCGACGCTTGCGGAGTTGATGTCGTAGACGACGCATTCGTGGCCGTCCCGCATCAGGCGCCGCACCATGTTGGCGCCCATCCTGCCCAGTCCCATCATTCCGATCTGCATGGTGTCATCCCAATAACTTGAGGAAAGAAGAAAATCTTAACGGCTATCCGAAGGATCAATGCCGACGGTGAAGTCGACATTCTCCCAACGGCCGGCCTCGGGCCAGAAAAAAGTGAAGACGATCGTGCTGCCCGGCGGCAGGCCGGCGACGGCAAGGTCAACCAAATGAACGCCTAAGGCGTTCTCGGCCGTCTTGTCGTCCTGCACCGTCAGCCATTTGTCGCTGCTCCAATGAACCACGCCGCGCGCCGCAAGTTCCACGCGCAGGCGCTTGCCGGCAGGAATGGAGCGGATCTTGTTGTTGAAGCGCCATGTCCTGAAGGGCGAGACGATCTTTCGCCTGATGTAGCGCTCGACGCCCTGCGGCGGCATGTCGAACACCGTTCCGTCGCGCAGTGAGCGCAACAGCTTGATATGCTCGGCATGCGCCCAGACCAGCGGCATCGCGCTGCCCGACGGCGCGCCGAGCCGCAATTCGCGCTCCGGCATGTCGGAAGCGTCCCAGACCTGCTCCGGCAGCAGGCCGCCCACACCGGCCGAGCGCTCGAAGGTTTCGAGCAGTTCGGCCGCTTTGCCATGCCGTCCAGCGGCCAGCTCGTAATGGGCGCGCTCACCCACGAGCAGCGGCCACGGCCGGCCCTGGCCGGTGCCGTCGAAAGGCGAGCCGTCCTCGTGCTCGCCATAACCATCGCCGGTATAGCGGTACCAGACCGGGCCTTGCGGCAGGTCGCAGCGCAGCTCTGCGTCGATGGCCTTGATCGTGTTCAGGATGCGCGGATCGTCCCCGGCCCTGAGTCCAAAGCGGACCAGCGCCAGCGCGTCTGGGCTGATGATCGCTTCGGCCGGCTTGTCTGTCTCTGCCGGCGGCCGATTCTTGATCGGCACGAAGCCGTCCTTCGGCGAAGCGGCGCCGGCACTGTCGGGTGGCGCGATGCGGACATAGTAGCCATCGACACCTTCCTTGGCGCATAGGTCCGTGCCTGTGACATAGGTCCAGCGCTCGACCTGATCGTTCCAGCAGTCGGCGGTCTCGCGCAGATAATTTGCCGGCTCATTTTTATCGCAGGCGTCGAGCATGTCAGCCGCCGCCAGCAGCGCCGCGATCTCGACTGCCAAGGTGAAAGGGCTGTAGCCGGCGTCCTCCTCCCAGCGGTCCTCGCTGGTGACCGGACCGTTGCGCACGACATAGGAGGCCGCGCTCTCGATCATGGCCAGGAAGTCGTCGAGCTTTGTGCGCGGCAGATGGCCGGCGCGGCGGAGCGCATCGGCGAGCAGCAGCGGAAAGGCGCATTCGTCCATCTGGATGCCGGGCCAATAGGGCGTTCCGGTCGACCAGCAATTTTGCGGCCAATGGCCGTCCGGCTGCTGGATCGAGCGCAGATAGGTGAGGATCTGCAGCGCCTGCCTGGCATCGCCTGCGGCGAGGAAGCCGCCCGCCGTCTCGACCAGGTCACGCGGCCATACCAGATGATAGCCGCCGAGATCGTCGTCGCCCTTGTTGAAGCCCCAGGGGATCGAGAGACTTGCGACCGCGGCCCCAGGCCTGGCGACCGACAGATGCGAGGCAAGCACCGCCGTGCCGACACGGTAGGTGTTCAGCCCCGACTCAGCATGTCGGTCGAGCTTTTCCAGATCAACCTGGAATTTCCGCCAGTTGCCGGCATAGGTTTCGGCGGCCGCGTCGAAACCGTCCTTCAGGCTGGCCAGCGCGATCTCCGCCGCCTCTTCCGGCTCGGCGCCGAAGCCGAGGGCCAGCAAGGCCGTGTTCTTGCCCGCCACGAAGCCGATCTCGCCGGTCAGCGCCACATTGCCGTCCTCCGCGCGCTGACAGTCAGGATCGAGCGCGCCGCTATTCTGCAATTGCTGCCAGCCGTCTGAGAGGCCGACATAACCGGCCGAACAGGCGCCCCAGGGCAGTGACGAAGCAAACGCGATCGAGACGCCTCGCCCCGATGCAAAGAGCATTCGCTCTCCCTTATGCTGGCCGACCCAGGCCGTGTTGCCCATGCCGGCATTGACGAGATGCGGCGCAAGCAACGCGTAGATATGGTAGTCCGAGGCCGAGCCCTTGAGGGCGGCGAACGTTATTTCCTGCAGCAGGGCTGGTCGTTTCGGATCCGTGATGATGCGCTTTTCTATCCGATAGAAGCCGTCGGTCGCCGTATTGACCAGGCGGTAGGCGGGCACGCCGTCCTCGAACGGCTCGATCGTGTGCACCGCATCGCGTTTTTCTTCCGAGAAGAAGCCGCCGGGGCCGGTTATCATCAGCCCCATGTCGCGCGTGCAGGCGCTGTCGAGGCGCGGATAATAGATCTCGTTCAATATGCCGTGGCTGATGGTAAACCAGAGCGGGCTTTTCGCCGAAAGCGCGGTGCCGACGCCGCTCTTGGCGCTTGACGTCCAGCGCGCGGGTATCCCCGGGGCGCCCGGTGCAACAATCGGCGTCGCTGCCATTGATTGGCCTCCTGCCGCCGTTCCTAGACCAGGACTTGGCGGCTTTTCAATCGCCGCACCTGAAGTTGATCGGCATGCCGTGGCGTGAGCCCTCGTTGACAGCGGCACCGTCGAGCGCTCACTATTTCGCAAGCAGGGAGGAATGCGGGAAACAGCGCTTGAGGCCGCGCCATATGGCTCGGCATTGCTCGTTTTTGCGCGGCATTCGTCCAGCGGCAAGGGAGGAGACGATGTCGGAAGTATCTCCCCAGTTGATCGACCGGCTGCTCGCGATTTCGCGGGCTTTAGCCGGCCATATCGATCCGGGTTCGGCTTTCCGGGCGACGGCGATCGAGATCGGCACGCTCATACCGCACGATCATATCGATCTCGCGGTGCTGTCGCTCGATGGGCGCATGCATGCCTGCTACGAGGCCGGCTTCCACACCAGTTGGAGCGATCTGGCGCAGCATCCGGTCGAGGGCAGTCCGATCCGGCGCGTGCTGCGGGGCGAGACGCCTTATCTCTTGTCCGGCAACGCGCTTGTCGACGACCGCTTTCATTTCGACGGAGCTTTCGACGGGCCGATCTTCGCCGCCAAGCTGCGCAGCCGCATCATCGTGCCGCTGAGAGCTCGCGGCAGCGTGATCGGCGCGCTCAACATCAGCCGGCACGAGGCCGGCTGCTTCACGCAGGCGGATGTCGAGATCGCCCAGCAATGCGCCGACCTCATCGCGCCCTATATTTTCGCGCTGATCCAGACCGAGGAAGCGCGTCGCGCCATGCTCGCCGAGAGCGAGGCGCGCAACAGGGTGGAACTGCTGAGGGTCGGCGCCTCGCAACTGACCGCCGGCATGGAACGCGAGCGCCGCCGCATGGCGATGGACCTGCACGACCAGACGCTCGCCGACCTCGCCCGCATCGCGCGCCAGGTCTCGGCCTTCCGCAGCCGGGGCGTGGCGCGGGCGGTCCAGCTTGCCGATCTCGAGCAAGAGGTGGCGGGCTGCCTGGCGGAGCTGCGCCACATCGTCGACGACATGCGGCCGAGCGTTTTGGAACTGTTCGGCCTGCGCGACGCCGTCGAGGCGCATCTCAACCGCAGCGTCGCGAGAGCCAAGCCGCCGATCGCGGTGCGCATCGCCGACACCAGCGACGGCAGCGCCGACAGCCTATCGGAAACGCTGCGCACGGCGCTCTACCGGATCGTGCAGGAAGCGATCAACAACGCGGTGCGCCATGCCGGGCCGAGCCGCATCGAGGTGCAACTGGCCTCCACGCCAGGCACGTTCAGCGTGACCGTCACCGATGACGGCCATGGCTGCGGCGCGGTCGATCCCGCCGCTCAAGGCGGCATCGGCCACATGCACACGCGGGCGGCCCTTGTCGGCGCGCGGCTGCGTTTCGAGCCGGCCGGCCGCAAGGGCGGCACGCGGGTCGTCATCGAGATCGACCGCGAGCCCGCTGGGGACAAGGTTTTGGCACGTGGCGCTGCGGACGGTCAGCCGGTGGCGGAGGTGGTGTGATGCTGGTGATGATCGCGGAAAATGACGGCCTGCACCGCACCTTCGCGCGGCGCACCGTCGAACAATTGTGGCCGGGCGACGTCGAGGTGATCGAGGCCGGCGACGGCGAGGACGCCATCAACCTTGCGGCCGAGCAGGAGCCGCCGCATGTCGTGCTCGACCTGCAGCTGCCCAAGGCGACCGGCATCGAGGTGGCCCGCGCCATCTGGAGCCGGCGCCCCGGCACGCATATCCTGTTCTGGTCGAACTTCGCGGACGAAGCCTATGTGCGGGGCGTGGCGCGCATCGTGCCGCCGGGATCGGTCTATGGCTATGTGCTGAAATCGGCGACGGAAGAAGGCATGCGCTCGGCGCTGCGCGGCGTGTTCCGCGAGGGGCATTGCATCATCGACCGCGAGATCCGCGGCATCCAGCACCGCGTCCAGGACCGGTTCGAGGGCGTCACCGACGGCGAGTATGAAAGCCTGATCGACATCGCGCTCGGCCTCACCGACCGGGCCATCGCGGCGCGGCGCGGCCTGTCGATCCGCGGCGCGCAGAGCCGCATCAAGCATGTCTACGACAAGCTCGGCATCGTGCCGCCGGAGGAGGGCGCCGGCGAAGCGTCGGTGTTCAATTCGCGCACCCGGGCGATCTATCTCGCCATGGCGCGCGGCCTGATCAACGTCGACGCGCTGCGGCGCGAGCAGGAACAGCTCGATGCCTGGCTCGCGCAGGCCGCGCCGTTGCAGGACCAGTGATCCTTTGTCGAACGCCGACTGTGCAAAACCACAGTCGGCGCTGCGCTAAGACCCGTATCGCCGGGCTCGCCTCCTGACTACGCTTTTGTCAGACAAGAACAAAATTTCGGGCGGAAACGAGAATCCCGGGGAAGCGACATGCCGTTCGTCAGCATACGGATACTCGAGGGCCATTCGCAAACGCGCAAGAACGAGATCTCGCGCCGCGTCACCGAGGCGATCAGCGAGATCGCCGAACTGCCCAAGGAAGCCATTTGGGTGGTGATCGAGGATGTGCCGGGCAGCGACTGGTTCGTCGGCGGCAAGCCGGTGCGGGAACCGAAGGGCTCGTAATGTCGATGCCTGCGCACGCCCGTCATTCCGGCTTCGACGATGTCGTCGGCAATGAGGCGATGGAGCGGCTGGCCACAGGGTATTCCTTCATCGAAGGGCCGGTGTGGCACCCTTACGAGAAATGGCTGGTCTTTTCCGACATTCCGGAAAGTCGCATGTATCGCAGGCTTTCGTCCGGCGAGATCGAGCTGTTCCGCGAATCGAGCCACAAGGCGAACGGTAACACGCTCGACCGGCAGGGGCGGCTGGTGACCTGCGAGCACGCGACCAGCCGGGTCACCCGCGCCGAGCCGAGCGGCACGACGACGGTTCTCGCCACGCATTACCAGGGCAAGCAGCTCAACAGCCCGAACGATATCGTCGTCGCCACGGGCGGCTCGATCTATTTCACCGATCCGACTTACGGCCGGGTGGAGTTCTATGGCGTGCCGAGGCAGCAGGAGCTGTCGTTCCAGGGCGTGTACCGGATCGATGGCGACGGGGCGCGACTGACCTTGCTCGCCGACGATTTCGCGCAGCCCAACGGGCTGTGCTTCTCGCTCGATGAATCGCGGCTCTTCGTCAACGACACCGAGCGCGGCCACATCAGGGTGTTCGGCGTGGAAGCGAACGGCGACCTCAACGGCGGCGCGGTGTGGGCGGTGACGGAAGGCGATGAGCCGGGCTCGCCGGACGGGATGAAGATCGACAGCCGGGGCAATCTCTATTGCACCGGGCCCGGCGGCATCCATGTCTTCGATGCCTCGGGCGATTTGATCGGCGTCATTGCGACGCCGGAATTCTGTGCCAATTTCACCTTCGGCGACGACGATCTGAGGAGCCTCTACATCGCCGCCTCGACGTCGCTTTACAGGCTGAGGGTCAGGGTGCCGGGACTGAGGCTGTTTTGACCGAGCAGGCTCGGATCGGATTGGAGTGAAGCCGGCCGCAAGGCCTATGGAAGTGCAGCAGTCAACACATCTGGGAGGATAATGACATGAAGAAACTACTGGTCTTGAGCGCCCTTGCAGCCATGCTCGCCTCGGGCACCGCGCTTGCCGACACGAGCGGCAAGAAGATAGCCTTCTCCAACAATTATGCCGGCAATTCGTGGCGCCAGGCGATGCTCGACAGCTACGGCATCGTCACCAAGAAGGCGGTCGAAGATAAGGTGGTCGCAGCCGCCGACGTCTTCACCACGGCAGACAAGGAAGTGCCGACCCAGGCCGCGCAGGTGCAGAACCTGATCCTGCAGGGCTATGACGCTATCGTCATCAACGCCGCCTCGCCGGATGCGTTGAACGGCGCCATCAAGCAGGCCTGCGACGCCAACATCGTCGTCGTCTCCTTCGACGGCATCGTCACCGAACCTTGCGCCTACCGCGTCGTCGTCGACTTCAAGGACATGGGCAAGCAGGAAGTCGAGCAGATGGCCAAGTTCCAGCCGAAGGGCGGAAACCTGCTGGAAATCCGCGGGCTTGCCGGCACCTCGATCGACGATGCTATCCATGCCGGCATCCTCGAAGGCGTGGCCGCCCATCCCGAGTTCAAGATCGTCGGCTCGGTGACCGGCGACTGGGACCAGACCACGGCGCAGAAGGCAGTGGCGACCATCCTGCCGTCGCTCCCCGACATCGTCGGCATCGTCGACCAGGGCGGCGACGGCTATGGCGCCGCGCAAGCCTTCGCCGCCGCCGGCAAGCCGCGCCCGACCATCATCATGGGCAACCGCCAGGACGAGCTGAAGTGGTGGAAGGAGCAGAAGGAGAAGGACGGTTACAAGACCTGGTCGGCCTCGATCGCGCCCGGCGTGTCGACGCTCGCCTTCTGGGTGGCGCAGCAAGTGCTCGACGGTCGTAAGGACATACCGCACGATCTCCTGGTGCCCTATCTCGCCTTCACCCAGGATGATTTCGAGGCCGCGCTGCCGAAGATCAAGGAGGGCGGCGTCGCCACCCACGAATACACGCAGGAAGAAGCCGTCGCGGCCATCAAGGCCAACATCAAGCAATAGCGGCCAACGTTGCCGGCCGCATCGCCAACCGGATAAAAGTTGAGGATGCTTCAGGCTATTGCAGATATCGTCAGGCTGGACGGCGCCGAAAAGCACTTCGGCGCCGTCCGCGCGCTCAACGGCGTCGACTTTCATGTTGGTGCCGGCGAATGCGTCGGGCTGGTCGGGCACAACGGCGCCGGCAAATCGACGCTCATGCACATGGTGGCGGGCACGCTGCGGCCCGACGGCGGGCAGATCGCCGTACGCGGCAATCAGGAAGCCGCCTATTCCGTGGCGCGCGCACTCGAGCTCGGCATACGCTGCGTCTTCCAGGAGCTGTCGCTCTGCCCCAACCTCAGCGTCGCCGAGAACACGCGCATCAACCATCCCTCGCTCTTGGGCTTCAGCTGGCGGCGCAAGGCGGCCGACCTCATTCAGGCCAAGCTCGACGAGATCTTTCCCGACCATGGCATCTCGGCCGATGACATCGCCGGCGACCTGTCGATCGGGCGGCGGCAGATGGTCGAGGTGGCACGCGCCTTCACGCTGACGCGCGAGCCGCTGCACCTGGTCATCCTCGACGAACCGACCTCCTCGCTCGATGCGCACACGGCAGGCCAGTTGCTCGCCTTCGTGCGCCGCTTCGTCGCCTCGGGTGGCAGCTGCATCCTGATCTCGCACGTGCTGGGCGAGGTGCTGCAGAACGCCGATCGCATCGTGGTGATGCGCGACGGCAAGGTAGTGGCGGCAGACGCGGCGGGCGCGTTCGACCGCGACAAGCTGGTCGCGGCTATGGGCGGCGCCGAGGGCCATCAGCGGACCGCTAAAGAGACGCGGAAGGCCGAGGCCGGTGCGCTCAGGGTGCGGGCGCGTCCGGCACGACAACAGGATGGCAAGGAGCTTGTCGCCCGCGCGGGCGAGATCATCGGCCTTGCCGGTCTTGCCGGCCATGGCCAGACCGATCTCCTGCTCGCGATTTTCTCAGCGGCCTCCCGCGCCAAGGCCGGCATCGAGGTGACGGCGCCGGTGGCGCTGGTCGCCGGCGACCGCCAGTCGGATGGCATCTTTGCGCAATGGTCTATCGCGCAAAACATTGGCATCCGTTCGCTGGCGCGGCTGCGCAACGGCCTGTTGATCTCGCCGCAACGCGAGGCGGAGCTGGCCGAATTCTGGAAGAAGAAGATCGGCATCCGCACGCCGGACATGAGCAACAACATCTATTCGCTGTCGGGCGGCAACCAGCAGAAGGCGCTGTTTGCCCGCGCGCTCGGCTCCGACGCCGAGATCGTGCTGATGGACGACCCGATGCGCGGCGTCGACATCGGCACCAAGCTCGAAGTCTACGACCTGGTGCGCGAGGAGGCCGCCAAGGGCCGCACCTTCCTCTGGTACACCACCGAAACCGAAGAGCTCGACAATTGCGACCATGTCTATGTCTTCAAGAACGGGCGGATCGTCGCCAATCTCAGGCGCGACGAGCTGACGGAGGAAAAGATCATCCAGTCCTCGTTCGGCGATGCGGCCTGAGATGACGGCGATCGCCCCCGGCACGCTCCCGAAATCCTCGCCGCGCGGCAGCGCCGCCAGGGCGCGCATGCTGCGCAGCCTGTTGCCGGCGCTGTCGCTGGCGCTGGTGCTGATGGCGATCGCCTGGCTCAACCCGCGCGCCATCAGCTATTTCGGCTTCAATCTGATGCTGAATTTGGCGATCCCGATCGCGCTGGCGACGATCGCGCAGATGTTCGTCATCGCCGGCAACGAGCTCGATCTGTCGATCGGCACCTTCGTCGGTTTCGTCGGCTGCGTCACCGCGACGTGGCTCAGGGATGCGCCCCTTATCGGCATCGCGGTGGTGGTCGGCTCGATCGCGGTCTACGCGCTGCTCGGCGCGCTGATCCATCTGCGCAACCTGCCCTCGATCGTGGTGACGCTCGGCATGAGCTTCGTCTGGCAGGGGCTCGCTATCCTCATCCTGCCGAAGCCCGGCGGCAAGGCGCCGGACTGGTTGCTGGCGATCATGGCGTTCAAGCCCCCTTACATTCCGTTCCCTATCCTTGCCGCGCTGCTGATCGCGATCGTGGTGCATTTCGGCCTGATGCGCACGTCCTACGGGGTGATTCTGCGCGGCTCCGGCGGCAATGCCGCGGCGCTCAGGCGCGCCGGCTGGTCGCTGCTCAGAACCAAGATCGTGCTGTTCGCGCTGACCGGCGTGTTCGGCGTGCTTTCCGGCATGGCGCTGATCGGCATCACCACCTCGGCCGACGCCAATATCGGCAACGGCTACACGCTGCTGTCGATCGCCGGCGTCATCCTCGGCGGCGGCGAGTTCGTCGGCGGCCGCGTGTCGCCGATCGGCGCCGTCCTCGGCGCGCTGACGCTGGCTTTAGCCGCCTCGCCGCTTTTGACCTTCATGCACATCCCGCCCGACTGGCAGGTCGCCGCCAATGGCGCGATCCTGATCATTGTGCTGGCGGCGCGGGTGCTGATCAGCCGCAGGGAGAGGTGAGCCATGGCCTCGCTGCGCATGCTGCTCGAAAAACCCTGGCTCTGGTCCTTCGTCGGCGCTCTTGTGGTGTGGCTGGCGACCGTCGCCTTCACCGGCGGCTACGGTGCCGGCGGCATGGTCACGGCAGCGCTTTCGCTGGCCGTCTTCACCGTCATCGTCGGCGTCGGCCAGATGTTCGTCATCACGCTGGGACCAGGCAATGTCGACCTGTCGCTGCCGGCCAATATCGGGCTGGCGAGCGCGGTGGCGATGAAGGTGATGGGCGGCAGCGATTCCATGATCGTCGTCGGGCTGCTGGCGGCTCTCGCCTGCGGCGCGGCGATCGGCGCCGTCAACTATCTCCTGATCTGGGCGCTGCGCATCCCGCCGATCATCGCGACGCTGTCGGCGAGCTTCATCATCCAGTCGGTCGACATCAGCTATGGTCGCGGCCTGCAGATCAAGCCGCCGCCGGGCTTCGCCGACTTCACCAACTGGCAGATCCTCGGCATCCCGGTGCTGGCGATGCTGGCGGTGATCTTCACCATTGGCGCAGCCCTTGCGCTGCAGCGCATGATCTATGGCCGCTCGGTGCTGGCGATCGGCCAGAACATCCGTGCCGCCTGGCTCGCCGGCGTCGATGTCGGCCGCATCCGCTTCCTCACCTATACGCTGTGCGGCGCGCTGGGCGGCATCGACGGGGCGTTGCTTGCCGGCTATTTCCGAGGCGCCAATGTCGATATCGGCAACGAATATCTGCTCGCCTCGATCGCGGTCGTGGTCATCGGTGGCACCTCGGTCGCCGGCGGCAAGGCGAATGTGCCCGGCGTCTGGGGCGCCGGCCTGTTCCTGGTGCTGCTCCTCACCATGCTCAACACCTTCGGCGTCAGCGCCGGCGTGCGGCTGGTGCTGACCGGGCTGATCATCGTCGGGGTGATCACGGCGGCGGGTGGCGAGAGGGCTGTGCGCTAGCCGTAGCGGCGCAGTGCTGCGAGAGGTTGGCGGGACAGCACCCCCTCTGGCCTGCCGGCCATCCCCCCGCAAGGGGCATATGCGTTAAGATAGCTTTGGCATGGCTTGAAACTTGCGTTTTCGTGGTGGCTCGCGCCAGCGATGTCGCAAGGCATGAAGATTTCGGCGTAGGGTCGCCAAGGGCGGCTGAGTAAAGATCGCTGCGATCAGGGAGGCGACGATCTGGCGGGTCGCACGCCACAGCAACGGGCGCCCGTCGCTCAAGGGGGAGAGACACCCAACTCCTG
>SAQE01000006.1:0-69048 GCA_004020545.1 Mesorhizobium sp.
AGCTGCACCGGCCGTCACATCACAATCGATTCATCGATCCCCGGACGTGCTCTAGAAAATGAGAAGCGAAATTTATCTTAAATACTTGGCACGCGGGGCCGCTGAACGATCTTTAGCCGACTGGCAAAAGCCAGGTACAACTCCCGCCCGAGGCGGAAAAGTCTTGCCAATCGATCTTGTAAACGAATGAGGGCGCCGCAAGGCGCCCTCTCCCGGTTCAAACGCTCGTCGTCGTTTACTGCGGCAGCTTGTCGTCGACGCCCTTGACGTAGAAGTTCATGCCGAGCAGCGTGCCGTCGTCGGCCACCTCGCCGTCCTTCAACCACGGCGAGCCGTCCTGCTTGGACACCGGGCCCGTGAAGGGGTTCCAGCCGCCGGCGATCTTCTTCTCGGTCGCCTCGGCCATCGCCTTCACGTCGTCGGGCATATTGGTGAAGGGCGCGAGCTTGACGGCGCCGTCCTTGATGCCCAGCCACACATTGTCCGGCTTCCAGGTGCCATCGAGAGCCGCCTGAACGCGGCTGATGTAGTACGGACCCCACTCGTCGGTCAGCGAGGTCAAGGCCGCATTCGGCGCAAACTTGATCATATCGGAGGACTGGCCGAAGCCGTGCAGCTTGCGCTCCTCGGCGACCTGCAGCGCGGCGGTCGAGTCCGTGTGCTGGACGATGATGTCGGCGCCCTGGTCGAACAGCGCCTTGGCGGCGTCGGCTTCCTTGCCCGGATCGAACCAGGAGTTCACCCACACGATCTTGACCTTGAAGTCGGGATTGACCGACTGCGCGCCGAGCATGAAGGAGTTGATGCCCATCACCACCTCGGGGATCGGGAAGGAGACGATGTAGCCGGCCAGCCCCTTCTTCGATTCCTTGGCCGCGATCTGGCCGAGCACGTAGCGGCCTTCATAGAAGCGCGCATTGTAGATGCCGAGATTCTTGCCGGTCTTGTAGCCGGTAGCATGCTCGAACATCACCTTCGGGAACTTCTTGGCGACCTTCACCTCGGCGTCCATGAAGCCGAAGGAAGTGCCGAAGATGATCTTGCACTTCTCGCGCGCCAGGCGCTCGAAGGCGCGGTCGGCGTCGGGGCCTTCCGAGACGTTCTCGAGATAGGCGGTCTCGACCTTGTCGCCGAGCGCCTTCTCCACTTCCAGGCGGCCCTGGTCGTGCTGGTAGGAATAGCCGAAGTCGCCGATCGGACCCGTGTAGACCCAGCAGGCCTTCAGCTTGTCGGCCGCCTCGGCGGTTGCCGCCAGCGACAGGGCCGCGGCCGTGGTCATAAGCGCAATAAGCAGTTTCTTCATCATGTTACCTCTCTGAATTGAGCCTTGGAGCTTCCCGTCTTTTTGTTGTTGTCAACGATCCGGAACAAATGGCTGCCCCAACGAAGCCGGCGTGTTCATCATCGTCAGCCGCTTGTTGCGCGAGATTAGAACGAGAACCACGATAGTTGCCAGATAGGGCAGCGAAGAAAGAAACTGTGAAGGCACGGGAATGCCAAAAGCCTGTGCATGAAGCTGGCCGATCCACACCGCGCCGAAGATGTAGGCACCCGCAAGCACCCGCCACGGACGCCAGGAAGCGAACACCACCAGCGCCAGCGCGATCCAGCCGCGGCCGGCGCTCATGTTCTCGACCCATTGCGGCGTATAGACCAGCGACAAGTGTCCGCCGGCAAGGCCGGCGCAAGCGCCGCCGAAGGTCACGGCGAGATAGCGGTAGCGGATGACCTGGATGCCGAGCGCATGCGCCGACGAGTGACTGTCGCCGATGGAGCGGAGCGTGAGGCCGGTGCGCGTCTTGAACAGGAACCACATCACGCCGGCGGTGAGCGCGATCGAGATGTAGAACACCGGATCCTGGCCGAAGATCAGCCTGCCGACGACCGGGATTGAGCTCAGGCCGGGGATATCGAGGTTGGGCAGCCTGACGCCCGGCTGGCCAACGAAGCTGGTGCCGATCATGCCGGAAAGGCCAAGACCGAGCAGCGTGAGCGACAGGCCGGTCGCCACCTGGTTGGTGGCCAAGGATAGCGTCATCACGGCGAAGAGCAGCGAAAACAGCGCGCCGACGATGATCGCGGCAAGCAGACCGATCCAGGGCGACCCGGTGAGATAGCCGGCGCCGAAGCCGCCGACGGCGCCCATGATCATCATGCCTTCGACGCCGAGGTTGAGCACGCCGGAGCGCTCCACCACCAGCTCGCCGATGGCAGCGATCAAGAGCGGCGTCGCCGCAGTGGCGATGGTCAAAAGGATGTTGACGGTGATGTCCATCAGCGTGCCTCCTCCAGCTTGGGCGCGGCCTCGAGTTTCGGCGCGGCAAAGCCGATCAGACGAATGCGGTAGTGAATGAGCGTGTCGCAGCCGAGCACGAAGAACAGAAGCATGCCCTGGAAGACGCGCGCCACCTTGTCGGAGATGCCGAGCGCGCTCTGCACCGCCTCGCCGCCGAGATAGGTCAGCGCCAGCACCAGGCCTGCGGCGACGATGCCCAGCGGATTGAGCCGGCCGAGGAAGGCGACGATGATGGCGGTGAAGCCATAGCCGGGCGAAATCACCGGCTGCAACTGACCGATGGCGCCGGACACCTCCGAGATGCCGGCAAGCCCTGCAAGCGCGCCGGACAAAAGGAAGGTGAAGAACACCATCCTGTTGAAGCCGAAGCCGGCGAAGCGCCCTGCCCTCGGGCTCGAGCCCAGCACGCGGACCTCGAAACCCTTCAGCATGCGGCTCATCATCAGCCAGATCCCTATCGCCGCGACCAGCGCGAAGACGAAGCCCCAATTGGCGCGGCCGGCATCCGGCATCAGCTCCGGCAGGATGGCCGAGTCGCCGAACTGGATGGTCTGCGGGAAGCCATGGCCCTGCGGGTCGCGCCACGGTCCGCGCACCAGCCAGTCGAGGAAGAGCTGCGCGACATAGACCAGCATCAGACTGGTCAGGATCTCGTTCGTGCTGAAGCGGGTTTTCAGCAGCGCCGGGATGGCGGCGTAGAGGGCGCCGCCAACCATGCCGAGCAACAGCATCAGCGGCAGCACCAACGGACCTTCAAACTCCGGGAAGAGCACCGGGATGATCGAACCGAAGATGCCGCCGAGGATGAACTGGCCTTCGGCGCCGATATTCCAGATGTTGGCCTTGTAGCAGACCGACAGGCCGACCGCGATCAGGATGAGCGGGGCGGCCTTGATCGCCAGTTCATGCAACTGCCAGACCTCGCTGATCGGCTGAAAGAAATAGACATTGAACGCGTTGAACGGATTGACGCCGAGCAACGCGAACAGAACCGCGCCGGCAATCATCGTCAGCGCGAAGGCGATGAAAGGCGAGAGCACCGAAAACAGCGCCGAGCGCTGCGGGCGTTTGACCAGTTCGAGGCGCATCATGCCGTCTCCATGGTGTGTTCGGCGTGGCCGGGCTCGGCGCCGCCCATCAACAGGCCGATCTTCTCGAAGGTGGCTTCGGCGATTGGAAGCGGCGCCGACAATTGGCCGTTGTGCATGACCGCGATGGCGTCCGACAGTTCGAACAATTCGTCGAGGTCCTGGCTGATAACAAGGACCGCCGAGCCGCTGCGGGCAAGCTCGATCAGCGCCTGGCGGATATGGGCGGCGGCACCCGCGTCGACGCCCCAGGTCGGCTGGTTGACGATGAGCACGCTCGGCTTGCGGTCGAGCTCGCGGCCGACGATGAATTTCTGCAGATTGCCACCGGACAACGCTGCCGCTTCCGGATCGGGCGCGCTTTTGCGCACGTCCATCGCCGCGATGATGCGCTGCGCGGCGCTGTAGACGGAGGCGTTCTTGACCATGCCGCCGGAGCCGACGAACGACTTGCCGTCGGTGGCATGGCGCGAGAGCAGCAGGTTCTCCGAAAGCTTCATCCGGGGCGCCGCGCCGTGGCCGAGGCGCTCCTCCGGCACGAAGGCGGCGCCCATCAGCCGCCGGCCGGTGATCGGCAGGCCACCGGCATCCTTGCCGCGGATGCGCACCGCGCCTGGATCCTGCTGCAGCACCTCGCCGGAGACGGATTCGAAGAGCTCGCCCTGGCCGTTGCCGGCGACCCCGGCGATGCCGATCACTTCGCCGGCGCGTACCGTGAGATTGATGTTCTTGAGCGGAATGGCGAAAGGCGTCGCCGGCTTGCGTGTAAGCCCGCGGATTTCAAGCAGCGCCGGCGCGGTTTCGATGCCTTCGGCAGGCGCGCGCACCACCGCCTTGATCTCGTTGCCGACCATCATACGGGCGAGCGAGGCGGCCGTCTCCTGGCGCGGGTTGCAGTGGCCGACCACCTTGCCGTGGCGCAGCACGGTGGCACGGTCGCAGATACGTTTGACCTCTTCCAGCCGGTGCGAAATGTAGAGAATGGATTTGCCTTCCGCGCGCAGCCGCTCGAGCGTCTCAAACAGTTTGTCGGCTTCCTGCGGCGTCAGCACGGAGGTCGGCTCGTCGAGGATGATGAGTTGCGGCGTCTGCAGCAGGCAGCGGATGATCTCGATGCGCTGGCGCTCGCCGACGGAGAGATCGCCGACCAGCGTTTCAGGATCGAGCGGCAGGCCGTAGCTGTAGGAGAGCGCCCTCGCCTTCGCGGCAATGGCGCTGATCGGCGAGCCGTCGTTGAGTGAGAGCGCTATGTTCTCGGCCGCCGTCAGCGCCTCGAACAGCGAGAAATGCTGGAAGACCATACCGATGCCGAGCTTTTTCGCCACACCCGGGCTGGTGATCTTGACAGCCTTGCCGTCCCAAAAAATCTCGCCCGAATTCGGCTCGAGCGATCCGAACAGCATCTTGACCAGCGTCGACTTGCCGGCGCCGTTCTCGCCGAGCAGGGCATGGATCTCGCCCTTCGCGATGTTGAGGTCGATATGGTCGCACGCCGTCAGCGTGCCGAAAACCTTCGTAAGGCTGCGAACCTCGAGCAGATTCGCCCTGTCATGATTTGCACTCACAGTGCCTCCCATCCAGTTACCCGGATATGTTCTGTGTTCCCGCTAGTATCGTATGCGCGGCCGGCTTCGGTCGGAAAGCGGCACCCAACTTGAAAGAGCTTCAAGAATTCCAGCGGAAACTCAAGGGGTAAGATACACCTATTGGGAGCTTGCGAAAAACCGGCGGGCCTTTCGGGCAAACCGTGCCCTCATCCACGGCATGGCGCTGAAGAACGAGGCAGCCGGCTCAGGGAATGAGGACGGT
This sequence comes from Mesorhizobium sp., assembly GCA_004020545.1. Taxonomy (GTDB): domain Bacteria; phylum Pseudomonadota; class Alphaproteobacteria; order Rhizobiales; family Rhizobiaceae; genus Mesorhizobium. The sequence continues at coordinate 5,194 of SAQE01000006.1, forward strand.
CGTGCCGGTCGTCTTGCGGCCTTCAAGATCGGATTGCGCCTTTGCCGCGTCCTTCAGCGCATAGCGCTGGTTGATTTTAATCTCGACGGCGCCGCTCAGCACCACATCGAAGAGCGCCCCGGCCGACGCCACCAGATCCTCGCGCTTGGCGTTGTAGACGAAGATCGTCGGCCGGGTTGCGTAGAGCGAGCCTTTCTGGGCCAGAAGCGATATCGAGAAAGGCGGGATCGGCCCGGACGATTGGCCGAAGCTGACGAACATGCCGAGCGGCCTCAGGCAATCGAGCGAGGCGGGAAAGGTGTCGTTACCTACGGAATCATAGACGACGTCGCATTTCCGGCCGCCGGTGAAGGCGGCAACGCCGGCGACGAAATCCTGCTCCTTGTAATTGACGACATGGTCAAAACCATGCGCTTTGGCGAGTTCGATCTTGTCGGCGGAGCTCGCCGTGCCGATCACGGTCGCGCCGAGATGCTTTGCCCATTGGCCGAGGATGAGACCGACGCCGCCGGCGGCGGCGTGGTAGAGGATCGTGTCGCCTGCCTTCACATGATAAGTGCGGCGCAGCAGATATTCCGCCGTCATGCCCTTCAGCATCATGGCCGCGGCCTGCTCGTCGCTGATGCCGTCCGGTAGCTTGACCACGCGGTCGGCGGCGATCACCCGTTCCTCGCAATAAGCGCCGACATTGACGGCATAGGCGATGCGGTCGCCCGGCGTCAGCCAGTCGACGCCGTCGCCGACGGCCAGCACCACGCCGGCCGCCTCGCCGCCTGGGATCAGCGGGAAGCCGCCGGGCGGTGGGTAAAGGCCCGAACGATGATAGACGTCGATGAAGTTGAGGCCGATCGCGGTATGCCTGACCAGGACCTGTCCGGCACCTGGCTGGCCGGGATCGGCATCCTCATAGGTCAGGACTTCGGGGCCGCCATGGGCGTGGATGCGGATTGCCTTGGACATCGCTCAACTCTCTCGAGGTATGGACAGGACCCAGAGCATGATCCCGAAAGGTGGGAACCGGTTTTCGGAAAAGATCATGCTCCAACAAAAAGTTAGGTCAGGGCTTCTTGGCGCCAAGATCGGGGAACAACTGCATGATCCCCCCGATGCAGGCGAGATAGAGCCCGGTGATGGTGATGCCGATCTTGGTGAAGTCGCTGACCTGCTCACCCAGGACGCCGATCTGGTTGTAGAAGCTGGCGAGTGCGGCCTGCGCCAGCGCAAGCGCGCCGAAGGCGCACCACAAAAGGAACATGCCGAGATTGAGCGATCGGAGCCGGACCACCCGCACCGGGTGAATGAAGTTGATCGGCAGGAAGGTGAGGATGCCGGCGACCACGACCACGGCGAAGGAAACCCACGGTCCCGGTTCGATGACGAAGAGCGTGAACACCACCATGTTCCAGACCACCGGGAATCCCTTGAAGAAGTTCTCCTTCGTCTTCATGCCGGTGTCCGCGTAGTAGATCGCGCTCGACACCACGATGATTGCCGCCGACAGGAAGGACAGGTTCTCGCCCATGAAGCCGCGCTGGTAGAGCGCGAAGGCCGGGATGAGCACATAGGTCACGTAGTCGATGATGTTGTCGAGCATCTCCCCCGACCAGGTCGGCAGGATCTCCTTGACTTCGAGCTTCCTGGCGATTGGACCGTCTATGCCGTCGACGAAGAGGGCCAGCCCCAGCCACCAGAACATCGCTGTCCAGCGCTCCTCGCTCGCCGCGACCAGCGATAGGAAAGCCAGGAACGAACCGGACGCGGTCAGCAAGTGCACGGAAAAAGCGCGTGCCTGCGGCCACGTCACTTTCTTCTTGGGCCGCGGAATCCGCTCCGCGATCTTCTTGGCCGCTTTCCTGGCCGCTGTGTTCTTGCTCACGGTCCCCGCCAGTCCAGCTTGCAGATCTCGGCCGAACGGCCGGCGAAATTCCAGTTGCGGCCAAAGGCGCGCATCTTGCTCTTGTCGGACTTCGCCACGATGATTTCCGGCGCGATCCAGTATTCGGAATTGGTGATCACGGTATCCTTCTCGCGGTCCTTTCCAGGGATAGGCGTCACCGCGCCGTCGATAATCCTCGGTATCTGGAAGACGCGCGTCTTGTCACGCGTCTCGTAAATGATAGGCACCTGCTCGACGCCGAGAAATTTGCCGACCAGGATCGACAGCAGCGATGTGGTCCCGCCGGCCTTGCCGGTGAAGATTTTTGTCAGGGCCTTCACCGCATAGACCGAGGCGCGCTTGTCGATGAACAGGCCTGCGGTCCAATTGCCGCGGCTCATATAGCCCGGGATTTCCATGACCAGCCCAAGATTGAGCCCGGAAAGATCGACCTCACCGAAATGGCCGGCATCGATGCGAAAGCCAGCCCAGGTCTGGCAATAGCCCTCGGTCGGCGGATGGCTGCCGAGCGACAGAACGCAGGGGCAAAAAACCGTGCAATTGCAGGAGAGCACCAGCTCTCCCTTCATTGCCCAGCTTTGATCCGTCATCGAATTCTCCCCTCACGCCGAAACTAATAGCAGGGCGGCAGCCCACACAAGCAGTATCGCACCCGCTGCCTGGCTTGCCACCCTGCCTGTGGTCTGTTTTTCGATCAGGGTGAACAGGCCGATCAGCGCCATCCAGAAGATGTTCATCGCCCCGACGGCGAACATCACCAGCATCAGCGCCCAGCAGCAGCCGAGGCACCAGACGCCCTGCTCCATCCCCAGGCGAAAGATGCGCCCGGGTTTCGCGCTCCAGTTGGCGAACAGGATCGAGAACGGATTCCGGCATTTCTTCAGGCAGGCCTGCTTCAGGCCGCTGAATTGATAGAGGCCGGCAACCGCCAGGGCGGCCGCCCCGGCAAACCCTACGACAGGATCGAGCACCTGCCCCGAGGCGGCAAAAGCATAGATCGTAAGCGTCAGCGCTGCGAACACCACCGAGGCGGCAAGCCAGGTCGCGAGGTATCCTGCCACCAGAACCAGCGGATGGACCACCGGCTCCCTCTTGATCCGGGCCGTATCCGCAATCTCGCAATAGGTTCGGATCATCGGCGCTGCCGAAGGCAGCATCGCCGCCACAGCCATCAGGAACCACATCAGGATAAGCGCCAGCGCCTGCACGCCCGCGGAGCCAGCAAGCGGCGCGGGCGCAAGGCACAGGGCAAAAAAGCGGTCGAGGAAATACGGCAGCGGCAAGCGCGGCAGGTCCTTGAGCAGGGCATCGCCCGGAGCGCCACCGGCCAGGCGGCCTTCGGCGCCGCGTATCGCCATGGCAGCGAGGATGAACCAGGCAAGCATGATGCCCGCGCTGATGATGAGCGTCACCGCAAGGCGCGGGCTGCGCGCAAGTCCCGCCGTGGCGCGGCCGGCGCGGTCTAGATGGCTGAAATCGTGCTCCTGGCCGGTCATGGCAATCGAATGGGCCGAATCGCCGCGTTGATCAACCCTGCCGATCTGCCCTATATCCGCATATAGGTCCGACGGGGGCCGCCCATCACCCATGGAAGCCTGGCGTGGAGCAGAACGACAAAGCCCGCATATTGGTTGCCGGCAGCGGCCAGGCCGGCCTGATCGCAGCACTCGGCTTTGCCGAGGCAGGCTTTGCCGTGACGCTGGCAGGCCCCGACGTCACCAGCAGCGACGCCCGCACCACCGCCCTCATGAACCCTTCGCTGAAGGTCCTCGACCGGCTGGGCGTGCTTGCCGAACTCACGCCGCAGGCGGCGCCGCTCAAGGTGATGCGCATCGTCGACGCGACGCGCCGGCTGATCCGCAGCCCGACGGTGACCTTTCGCGCCAGCGAGATCGGCGAGGAGCAGTTCGGGCTCAATTTGCCGAACAATATCCTGATCTCGGTGCTCGCCAAGGCGGTTGCCGCTCATCTGGGCATCGAGTGGCGAAAGTCGATGGTGGAGACATGGCGGCTCGACGCCGACCAGGCCCATGCGAGCCTCGCCGATGGCAGTGAGGTCTCCGCATCGCTGGCAGTCGCCGCCGACGGGCGCCTGTCGCCGGCACGGGAGGCCGCCGGTATAAAAGCCTCCGCGCGGCCCTACCCTCAGTCAGCGCTCGTCCTCAATTTCAGCCATCGCAGCGAACACGGCTTCATCTCTACCGAATTCCACACCGAGACCGGACCGTTCACGCAGGTGCCGCTGCCGGGCAAGCGCTCCAGCCTCGTCTGGGTGGTGAAGCCGGAGACGGCGAAGGAACTCGCAGCACTCGACGATGCCGCGCTGTCCATCCGCGTCGAGCAGCAGATGCAGTCGATGCTCGGCCGGGTCTCGGTCGAGCCCGGCCGCCAGGTCTATCCGCTGTCGGCAGCCTCGCCCGGCCGCTTCGCGCAAAACCGCGTGGCGCTGGTCGGCGAAGCCGCGCACGTTTTCCCGCCGATCGGCGCGCAAGGTCTCAACCTCGGCATCAGAGATATCGAAGATCTGATTGGAATCGCCGGCGAAAACCGCGACGATCCAGGGTCGAGGCTGTGCCTCGCCGCCTATGACACAAGACGTCGTCCCGACATCCTGGCGCGCAGCAGTGCGGTGAACCTGCTCAACATGTCGCTGCTGTCCGGCATGCTGCCGGCCCAGCTTGCGCGCAGCGCCGGCCTCAACGTGCTGGGCAGCTTCGCGCCGTTGCGCGCCTTCTTCATGCGCGAAGGCTTGCGGCCCGGCAGCGGCTTTCGCGCACTGGCCGGCGACCTGCGGAAACAGGCCGTGCGTTAGGAGCGATATATCTGGACTTCGTGCTTCCGGCGTCCGCCGACACGTAGCAAAGAAACGGCGCCGCGGCGTTGAATCGAGGCAACGTGTGCGCCAATGGTACCAAGCCGAAAGTCGGGGTCGATTTTTGGCTTCGTGACGTGTAAATTCAAGACCTTAGGCGCCCAAGGCGCAAGCCGTTGATGGCGCCTCGGGAGTGGTGAGTGCGATGAAAACGGCCAAATTCGCGATCGGACAAGTGGTTCGCCACAAGCTGTTTCCGTTCCGTGGCGTGATCTTCGACGTCGATCCGCAATTCGCCAACACGGAAGAATGGTATGATGCCATTCCATCGGAAATGCGTCCGCGCAAGGACCAGCCCTTCTACCACCTTCTCGCCGAGAATTCCGAGACCGAGTACATCGCCTACGTGTCCGAGCAGAACCTGCTCGAGGACCGGTCGGGCGAGCCGGTCCGGCATCCGCGGATCGGCGAGATGTTCGACAAGCTGCCCGACGGGCGCTACGAGCCGAAACGCCACTCGAAGCACTGAAAGCTCGACCGGTGGCAACAAAAAAGCGGGGCGTTTGCCCCGCTGTTTTGCATGCTGGAGAAACGCTCCGGCGATCAGTTGGCGGTCTTGGCCTTGTCCTGCTCTTCCTTGAGCTTCTTGGCGAAGTCCTGGTTGTTCTTGGCGACGAAGTCCTGCAGCTTCTTCTGGCGGTCCTCGATGTCCGACTGCTGCAGCGGCGGGCCGTCATAGGCGCCGCTGAAGCCGGTCAGCGCGACCTTGATCGGGTTCGGCTGGTTCTGGAAGTTGATCGAAGTGAGGCTGATCGCCTGGCCCTTCTTGAAAGAGGCGACAAGCTGGTCGGTCAGCGGCACTTCGGCGACGCAGCGGTCCGGGAAGCAGATGACATAGTCGAGCTTCTGCGCCTTGCCGGCGTCGATCTGCAAGCCGATGCCCGGGGGAATAAGGCGCCCGGTCGGCACCGTGACCTGGAAGACCTTACGGTTCACCTTGCCCTTGAGCTCGATCAGGCTGATGCCGGTGACGAGCTGGCCATTGCCGGCGGTGACGATGTTCTGGACATTGCAGATGTCGACATCTTCCTGCTTGGTGCAGGCCTTGAACCAACCCTGCGGAATCTGCGGCTGCTGCTGCGCCGAAGCGGTGAAAAGCCCGGCGCCCAGGACGCCGACCACGCCTGCGGCCAGCACCGAAAGGCGATACGCATTGCTCGTCATATGGTGCACTTTCCTCTCAAATGATCCCGGGGGACCGGCTTCTTCGTGCCGTGTGGTCCCGCTACCTGTTGCCCAAATGAGGCAACAGCATGACTTCGGAGCGCGTGTTACACTGCCAGCCGCGCCGAATCCAGCCCGGGTTCGGCGATTTCTTCCTGGCTTCTCCTCCCTGGACGAACCTCGATTGGCGATGCACTGGCTGAACCCGGTTTCCAATGGCGCGCGCCGATTCAATCGGGGGGCGAAATGCTCTAGGGTGCGTGTCGAATCACAAAGCTGTCCGGCAAGGAGACGGTCATGGACCGCGTTCTCGTTCGGCTGATCGCCGCGACCTCGTTTCTGGCCCTCTCGCTCCTTCCGGCCCTGTCGGGACCGAAGCACGGCATCGCCATGCAGGGCGAGCCAGCGCTGCCTGCGGACTATCAGCATTTCGACTACGTCAATCCCGATGCGCCGAAGGGCGGCAGCGTCACCTATTGCGTCGTCGGCAGCTTCGACAATCTCAACCCCTTCATCCTGAAGAGCCTGCGCACCACCGCGCGCGGTATGATCGACACGGTCTACGGCAACCTCGTCTTCGAGCCGTTGATGCAGCGCAGCTACAACGAGCCTTTCAGTCTGTACGGCCTCCTCGCCGACAGCGTGGATATGGATCCGGATCGCAAGAGCATCGAGTTTCATCTCAACCCCGATGCCAAATGGTCCGACGGCCAGCCGGTGACGCCGGAAGACGTGCTGTTCACCTATGATGTCTTCACCGACAAGGGCCGCCCGCCCTACAGCGATCGCATGAGCATGATCGCCAAGCTGGAGAAGACTGGCGACCACAGCGTGAAATTCACCTTCAACGACAAGGCCAATCGCGAGTTTCCGCTGATCGTCGCGCTGACGCCGATCATCCCCAAACACGCCTTCGACAAGGACACTTTCGACAAGACCACGCTGAAGCCGCTGATCGGCAGCGGGCCCTACACTGTGGACAAGGTGCAGCCCGGCCAGCGCATCGTCTTCAAGCGCAATCCCAATTACTGGGGCAAGGACATCCCGTCGAAGCGCGGCTTCGACAATTTCGACCAGATCACGATCGAATATTTCCTCAACGCCAATGCCAAGACGGAAGCGTTCAAGAAAGGCATCTGCGCTCTCGATGACGAGACCGATCCGGTCAAGCGCGAGCGTGACGTCGACTTCCCGGCTTTTCGCAAGGGTGACGTGAAGCAGGAATATTTCGACACCGGCATACCTCCCGTGGTGACGGGTTTCCTCTTCAACACCCGGCTGCCGAAGTTTTCCAACCCCGTCGTGCGGCGCGCGCTCGGCATGCTCTACGACTTCGAATGGGCGAACAAGAATCTGTTCGCCGGCAAGTTCAACCGCACCATGAGCTTCTGGCAGAACTCCGATCTGTCCGCGCTCGGCCATCCGGCCGACGACCGCGAGAAGGCGTTGCTCGCTCCCTACCCCGGCCAGGTTCCGGCCGACGTCATGGACGGCACCTGGCGGCCGCCGGTGACCGACGGCTCCGGCCAGGATCGCAAGGTGCTGCGGGCGGCCTTCGAGATGCTGAAGGGCGCCGGCTATCACGTAGAGGATGGCCGGATGCTCGATCCTCAGGGCAATCCCTTCGGCTTCGAAATCATGACGTCGTCGCAGGATGAGGAGCGGCTTGCAGCCCTCTATCAGCGCACGCTGGAGAAGATCGGCATCGTCGTCACCATTCGCAGCCTCGACGGCGACCAGATCCAGTCACGCAAACAGCGTTTCGACTTCGAGGTGCTCGTCGGCTCGAGCGGCTTCAACAATTCGCTGTCGCCCGGTAGCGAGCAGGTCGGGCGCTGGGGATCGGTCGCCGCCAGGCAGGAGGGGTCGTTCAATCTCGCCGGCGTCGCCGATCCCGCCATAGACGCGGCGATCAACGCGATGCTGAATGCGCGCACCAAGGAAGACTATGTCGCCGCGGTCCGCGTGCTCGACCGGTTGCTGATCTCAGGCAACTACATGGTTCCCATGCAATACAACACGCAGCAGTGGGTCGCTTACTGGACCTATCTGGAACATCCGCGAAAGACTCCCATATTCGGCTATCAGCTGCCGACCTGGTGGCGAAAGCCCAACTGACGCAATCCCCGACCGACGCAAACAGGGAGACGAGCATGAGCGCCGAGAACTCGATCACCGTCGACGTGGTGTCCGATGTCGTCTGCCCGTGGTGCTTCATCGGCCAGAAACGGCTGGACAAGGCGATCGCCGCCGTCGGCGATGTCGGCGTGCATGTTCGCTGGCGGCCGTTCCAGCTCGATCCGACCGTACCGCAAGGTGGCATGGATCGCCGCCAATACATGCTGGGCAAATTCGGCAGCGAGGAGCGTATCCGCCAGATCCATGCGCGCATCGAACCGCTCGGCGAGGCGGAAGGCATCCACTTCGCTTTCGGCGCCATCAAGGTCGCGCCCAACACACTGGACGCTCACCGCGTCATCCGCTGGGCGGGCGCCGCCGGTGAAGACGTGCAGAACCGGCTGGTACGCCGCCTCTTCCAACTGAATTTCGAGGAAGGCGCCAATCTCGGCGACCATGCGGTGCTGGTCGAAGCCGGCCGTGAGGCCGGCATGGACGCTTCGGTCGTTGAGACGCTGCTGCCGACGGATGCCGATGTCGATGCCGTGCGCAACGAGATCGCCACCGCGTCACGCATGGGCATCACCGGCGTTCCCTGCTTCCTGCTCGAAGGCAAATATGCCGTGATGGGCGCGCAGGATGCCGACACGCTTGCCGACGCCATCCGCCAGGTCGCCCAGGCCAAGGCGCGGGGCGAACTGGAAACCGCGATCTAGAGCAACTCCAGGAAAAGAGCGCAGCGGTTTTCCGTTAATGGCAAATGCCCAGAGCGGATCGGCGTCCTATCAAAAGCTGAACCGCTCCAGGCCAGCCTATTTCACTGTCACCTTCGCCTTGCTGACGAAGAAGCCGTGGCCGCCGCTGCTCGCGCAGGTTAATCCCTTCGTCGATGACAGACACGTGAATGATCCCCTGCTCCAGCTGTTGCCATAGCCAAGCCTGGTCACGTCGCCGCAACAGCCCTGTTCGCCGGGGTTCTTGATCAAAGTCGCCGGCCCCTTCGGCCCCAATATGACCGTTACATAGCTCGGCTCGACGCGCGAACAGGACAGCTCCGGTCCGCCACCCTGGGGCTGGTAGGTTCTGGTGCCGCCTTTCGGCGTGTAGATGCAGCCGATATTGCCGGACGGCGTGTTGAATTCGATCTGGCCTTCGGCGTTAGCCGGGATCGTCTGGTTGCCGGCATGTGCCTGCGGCAGCCAAGCGAAGGCCGCGAGTATTGCGGCCGAAATTATCCGTACAGACATTGCCGGTCCCCCTCGATGCGAAGCAATCGCCGGACAGATTCGACCGCTGAGGGGCAAAATTGTCAACGCTCACTGATCGCCCCAGCCCGGCATGTCCGCTTCAGCTGTGGCGCGGCGCCAACAATACGAGTCCGCCACCAAGTTCATTTCCGGATATTTCGCGAGGCCTGGAAAGAGCGATTCAGGCGAGCCGGAAGGGACGGACAGCACCCGTTTTTGCGGCCTTGCGGCCATCGCTCAGTCGCGAACCCAGCCGGCCGGCATGCCATTTCCGTTCACAAAACCGTGTTTTTGCTTTCCCTAAGGTAAAGTCGGCATGATCTCGGACCCCTGCCCCCAACGCGCTGAAATGAAACATAAAATCCGCGTCGGAAGCGCCTGACCGGCGAGGCTCCTCTGTTGCCCTCGCGCCACGGCGGGTAACCCTGTTCACATTCGGGGGGCAGAAAATTAATGGAAAATGATCAATTGGTGTTACTGTGTGTAACAAAACAAGAAAGGTTTGGGCGGGATCGTGATTCGGGTCGGCAGACCGCGACGTACAATACCGGCAGAACTACCCAGCGAGGCGGCAAAGCCCTCGCGCCTGACGCCGGTATCGTCGATGCGTACCTTCTGGGGGCTGATGCGAGCCTACTGGTTCTCCGACCGGTGGAAGGAAGCCTGGACCCTCACCCTCGTCATTGCGCTGCTCACCGCGCTCTCAAGCAAGGCAGGCGTGTGGTTCGCCATGGCATCCGGCGAGCTGGTGAATTCGATCGCTTTCTTTCACGACGCCGCCAACACCTACCCGCTGCAGACGCTTCTGACCAATGCGGGCATATTGATGCTCCTGGTCGTGCTCAAGGATGCCGGCTTCACCGGCGTGCGTAACCTCGTCTCCGCCACCTTGCATCGCAAATGGCGCGGCTGGCTGAACAACGAGTTTAATCAGGCCCTGCTTGACGGCAATCATACCCATTTCCACGCTCAGCATGGCTCGGTGGCCGGCGGCATCGTCGCACCAGACAACATCGACCAGCGCATCCAGGAATCGATCAAGGATATGACCGGCGGCGCGATCGGCCTCGCCATGGGCGTGCTGGGTGTCGCCACCTCGCTCTATTTCGTTGGCGAGAATCTGATCGGATCCTCCGTGGAGGTCAAAGGGTTGGAGTTCCTCGGCAGCTATGGCAGCGCCGTGCTCGCCTTCCTTGCCGTCGCGACCTACGTGCCGCTCAATACCTGGATTGCGGTGAAGCTCGGCGGCCTGCTTGAACGTCTCAACATACGTATGCAGCAGGCCGAAGGCAGCTATCGCGGCGAACTGATAACGTTCCTGCGCCGCAGCTTCCATGTCGCCGCCTCGCACGGCGAGGATGTGCAGAAGACGATGCACGACAGGCTCTACGTCGATATCGACAAGACCTGGGGGCGGCTGAATATCGTCAACACCAGCTATATGTCATTCGAGCTGATCTACAATTTCATCGGCGCCCGCATCGTTTCCTACGGACCCGGTCTCGTGCCGTTCATTCACAACGGCTTCGACCTCAAGGGCTACATAACCGGCTCCGAAATGGTCGCCCAGCTGATCAGCCAATGTTCGTGGTTCATCCACGTGATGCCGGCGATCGCGACGCTCAGGGCCAACAGCCAGCGCGTGACCGAACTCGCCAGCGCCATCGAGAATGTCCAGCAGCCGCAGGAATTCTATCGCCAGACCGGCCGTTCCGACTTCAGCTTCGGCAGGCAGAACCCTGTGTTCGGCCTGACCATCCAGAAACTCGAACTGGCGCATCAGGGCGAGGACGCGACGCCCTTCCTCAGCGCCGCCAACCTGCGCTTCCGCCGCGGCGAGTGGACATTCCTCAAGGGCGAGTCCGGTTGCGGCAAGACCTCGCTGATCAAGGCGATCAACGGCCTGTGGCCCTATGGCCGCGGCACCATCGTATTTCCCGAAGGTGTGACGAACTTCTACGCCGCTCAGGAGGTCAAGCTGCAGCAGGTCTCGCTGAAGCAACTGGTCTGCCTGCCGGGTTCGGAAAACGATCACGGCGACATGCAGGTGGCGGCGGCGCTGCACAAGGCGGGCCTCGGCGAATTCATCGAGCACCTGGCCGATGACAGCCGCGAGGGCAAGATATGGGACCAGGTTCTGTCGGGCGGCCAGAAGCAGAAGCTGGTGGTCGCCCGCATCATCCTGCAGCAGCCGGGGCTGCTGTTCCTCGATGAGGCGACCGGCGCGCTCGACCCCGAGGGCAAGATCGCCTTCCACGAGGCCATCAAGGCCAATTGCCCCGATGTCACGGTGATCAGCGTGATGCACGAGGCCGTGCCGCCGCGGTCGCTGTCGGGGGAGGAATTCTATCACAGCATCGTCGCGATCGCCGACGGCGTCGCGACCAAGAAGCCGCTGGCTCCCACCCTGCCGCGCGAGCTCACGACCATCCTCGCGCAACCTCGGCCAGCCGAAGACAAATGGCTGCGATTCTCGCGGCGGCTCAAGCAGAAATAGCAACCAGTCCAAGCCCTTGACCGGTCGCCTTCGAGCGGCGCCGGCTGCCGTCGATCACAGTCTCGCGATCCGACGTCCCTTCATCCACTTTCAGCGCTCCCCACGATTGACTCGGCAAAACGCACTCCTATGTTGCGCCCGCTCGCTGCATTCCAACCCCGCGAGCAGAAAGGTCAACCGCCATGCCTGGCGACAGTCACAGTCGAACGCAACCGCCGTCCGCCTTGACGTGACCTGAAGGCTCACGTCCTGCCGGACGGCAAGGAGTGAGCCATGAACGAATTCGCACCCGTATTGGACGACGAAGCGGTCGCCGTCGCCCGTGTTCTTGCCAACGATCACGTCGCCGACGTCGTCGAAGCCCTCAATCACGAGCCCCGTGAGACGGCCATCGAGCTGCTCTGCGCGGTGCCGTTTGAGCAGCTGGTCGAAATCTTCGACCAGCCGGAACTCGAAAGCGCCCCGGAGCTCGCCGAGGCCTTGCCGCGCGCCAAGGCGAGCAAGCTTTTGACCGCCATGTCAGTCGACCGCGCGGCCGACATCCTGCGCGAGCTGGATGAGCCGGCCCGCTCAGAGCTGCTTGGCGCGCTTGCCCCGCCGCTGCGCGCAACGCTGCTTTCGATTCTGGGCTATCCCGAAGGCAGCGCCGCCTCGATCATGACGACCGAGTTCGTCAGCGTGCCCTCGGACTGGACCGTCGGTCGCACGCTCGACTACATCCGCAAGGTCGAGCGGACGCGCGAGACGGTCTACGCGATCTACATCGTCGATCCGGAAACGCAGCTTCTGCTGCGTTCGACTGGGCTGCGCCGCCTGATCACCGGCGAGCCTGAGGATTCGATCCTGTCGGTGGCGCCGGATCGCGTGCCGGTGACGGTCACGCCGCTCACCGATCGCGAAACGCTCGCCCAGACGATCTCCAAATACGACCTGCTTGCTCTGCCGGTGGTCGATCACGGCAAGCTTCTTGGCATCGTCACCATCGACGACATCATCGACACGATGGTCGAGGAGACGACGGAGGACGTGCATCGTTTCGGCGGCATGGAGGCGCTGGACGAGCCCTACATGAAGATGAGCTTCCTCGCCATGATCCAGAAGCGCGCCGGGTGGCTTTGCGCGCTGTTCCTCAGCGAGATGCTGACGGCCAACGCCATGCAGAGCTACGAGGGGGAGTTGGAGAAGGCGATCGTGCTGACGCTCTTCATCCCGCTGATCATGAGCTCCGGTGGCAATTCCGGCTCGCAGGCGACCTCGCTGGTCATCCGCGCGCTGGCACTGCGCGAGATCGGCCTTGCTGACTGGTGGCGGGTAGCGCTGCGTGAGCTGCCGACTGGACTGGTGCTCGGCTTGATCCTCGGCATCGTCGGTGTCTGCCGCATCACGCTCTGGCAATATCTCGGCCTCTACGACTACGGCCCGCACTGGATGCTGATCGCGGCAACTGTCGGAGCGGCGCTGATCGGCATCGTCACCTTTGGCTCGCTCTCGGGATCGATGCTGCCCTTCGCGCTGAAGCGCGTCGGCTTCGATCCGGCAAGCGCCTCGGCGCCATTCGTCGCCACGCTGGTCGATGTCACCGGGCTGGTGATCTACTTTTCGGTGGCGCTCGTGATCCTGCGCGGCACACTGCTTTGAACTTGAGACTTTCCGCCGCCGGCATTTGCCGGCGGCGGATTCCATCATGGTTGCCCGGGACCGAACCTTAGACGCGCTCGCCGTTCTTCACGCGGTAGGTCGGCTTGTACATGGTGACCAGTTCCTCGGCCGCGGTCGGATGCACCGCCATCGTGCGGTCGAAATCGTCCTTGGTGAGCCCGGCCTTCAGCGGAATGCCGAGAAGCTGCGCCATCTCGCCGGCGTCCGGCCCCAGAATATGGGCGCCGAGCACCTTTCTCGACGCGCCGTCGACCACCAGCTTCATCAGCATCTTCTCGTCCCGGCCCGACAGCGTATGCCGCATTGGGCGAAAGGACGCGCGATAGATGTCGATGTCCGGGAAGCGCTTGACCGCCTCATCCTCCGACAGGCCGACAGTGCCGATCTCCGGCTGCGAGAAGACCGCCGTCGGGATGGTGTCATGATCCACCGCCGTCGGGTTGTTCTTGAAGGCGGTCTCGATGAAGCACATCGCTTCGTGGATCGCGACCGGCGTCAGTTGCACGCGATGGGTGACGTCGCCGATCGCCCAGATATTCTCGATATTGGTGCGGGAATATTCATCGACAACGATCGCGCCCGTCTTGCCAAGCTCCACGCCGACACCTTCGAGGCCCATATTCTCCGTGTTGGGGATACGGCCGATCGCCAGCATCACCTGGTCGACCGTCAGCGTCTGGCCGCCGGAGAGCAGCACGTCCAGCCTGCCCTGCGGGTTCTTGCGCACCCATTCGGAGACCGAGTGGCACAGAATCCTGATCCCCTTCTTCTCCATGGTCTCGTGCAATGAGCGGCGAAGGTCCATGTCGAAGCGGCTGAGGATCTCCTGACCGCGATAGACGAGCGTGGTGTCGACGCCGAGTCCATGGAAAATGTTAGCGAACTCGACGGCGATGTAGCCGCCGCCCTCGATCATGATCGCCTTCGGCAACTGCTTGAGATCGAACGCCTCGTTGGAGAAGATGCAATACTCGTGGCCGGAAAGCGCCGGATGCGGCGCCGGCCTGCCGCCGGTGGCGATCAGGATCCGGTCGGCGCTGACGGTGCGGTCCTCGGCAACCAGATATACCGAATGCGGGTCGACCAGCATGACGCGCGAGTGGAAAGCCTCGCCGCCCGCGCCCACGACATTCTTCTTGTAGATCGCCTCCAGCCTGGCGATCTCCTTGTCCTTGTTGGCGACCAGCGTCGGCCAGTCGAAGCTTGCCTCGGGCACCGTCCAGCCATAGCCGGCCGCATCAGTGAAATGCTCGGGAAATTGCGCGGCATAGACATAGAGCTTCTTCGGCACGCAGCCGCGGATGACGCAGGTGCCGCCATAGCGATATTCCTCGGCGATGGCGACGCGCTTGCCGAGGGATGCCGCCACGCGTGCCGCCCTCACCCCACCCGAGCCCCCGCCGATGACGAAGAGATCATAGTCGTAGTCGGCCATCGCCATGGGCTCCTGTAACATAAGAAGGACAGGCCAGAGGTAGGCTGCCGAGCGCCAAAAGAAAAGCCCGGGAAACCCGGGCTCTTCTGGTCCAGCGGCCGTGACCGGCTGAAGCGACCGTGCGGATCAGTTCTGCGAGTTGTCGGCCGGCGCCGATCCATCGGCAGGAGCCGAGTTGTCGGCCGGGGCGGAGCCGTCGGCGGGTGCTTTGGCATCCTGCGCAGGCTTGGCCGGGGCCGCTGCTTTCGCGGCGGCGGCCAGCGTCTCGCCAACCTGCTGGGCAAGATCGCGGGCGACGCCGTTCTGCCAGATGTCGGCTGCTTTCACGAGGTCGCGCGTCACCGCCGGGCCGCTGTCGAGCAGCTTCTTGCCGGCGTCCGAGCTGTAGAAGGCGGCGATATCGTTGAGGTCCTTCTCGGAGAACACCTTGGCATAGGCGAGCGCCGCCTCTTTCTCGAGATCGGCGCGCCGCGAAGCGAGGCCGATCGCCTTCTCGGTGACGGTCTTGCCGATCAGCTCCTGCATGTCGGGGTTCTTCTGGATCAGCTGGTTTTCAAGCGCCGCCGCCGCCTGCGGCAGGATATTGTCGAACGGGTCCGTGGCATGGATAGCCACAACTGCGGCCCGCGCGGCCTTGAGATGCGATTCGCTGATATCCTGCGAAAACGCCGGTGAGGACAGCGCGAGGACGGCTGAGGCCGCCAGAAGCGTCGAAAGACGGCGAACCCGTTTATGCAACATCATGGTCGATAGAACTCCCTGGTTTTCGGGCGGCATGGACGGTTTGGATACCGTCGCCGCCGGCGATGATGGCCGTTGACGCCAGCCCGATGAATAGACCGTGCTCGACAACGCCTGGAATGGCGAAGAGAGCATTCGACAGCGCTCTTGTATCCGGAATGCGGCCAAAAGATGCATCGAGGATAAAGTGGCCGCCGTCTGTAACAAATGGCTGGCTCCCCGTCATCCTCAATGTAACCGGGCCGGCAAGGCCGAGGCCCGCCGCGGCCGCGCCGACCGCGATCTCCGTGGCGCGCAGCCCGAACTTGTTGACCTCGATCGGCAGCGGGAAACGGCCCAGCGTCTCGACCATCTTGGACCGGTCGGCGATAACGATCATGCGCTCGGACGCCGCCGCGACGATCTTTTCGCGCAAGAGCGCGCCGCCGCCGCCTTTGATCAGCGTCAGCGCCGGATCGATCTCGTCGGCGCCGTCGATGGTGAGGTCGAGCTCAGGCGTTTCCTCCAGCGTCGACAGCGGCACGCCGAGCTCGCGGCAGAGTGCCGCGGTGCGCTCGGATGTGGGCACGCCGATGACCTTGAGGCCGGTCGCGACCTTTTCGGCCAGCAGCCGGACGAACTCGTCGGCGGTCGTGCCTGTGCCGATGCCGAGCCGCATACCGCTGCTGACGTGAGCGAGCGCCGCCCGCGCGGCTTCGACCTTCAATTGCCTTGCGTCCATGCCTCGCTTCTGCCCCGGTTTTGCTGGTTTCGCGCGCCTCCTAGCATTTTTGCCTGTCCCGTCAAAGGCTCTGCCTGTGGACCGATAGAGGTTGCTTGCTTGGCCGCCGCGCAGCCTGTATCGGCTGCGGCACATCAACCGCTGCAGGACTGGCCATGACCCGACCGATCATCGTGTTCGACCTCGACGGGACGATTATCGACACCGCGCCGGACCTGCTCGACAGCCTGAATCACAGCCTGGCCGCGAGCGATCTCGCTGCGGTCGACGAGGCCGGCTTTCGTCGCTTCGTCGGTCACGGCGGCCGCGTCATGATCGAGCGCGCGCATGCGGCGCAAAACAAAGCGCTGATGGCCGAAGAGCACGACCGGCTGCTGAAGCTTTTTCTCGATCATTACACGCTCAACATCCCCGGCAAGTCGCGCCCCTACCCCGGCGTTACTTCGGCCCTGGACCGCTTCGGGGCCGCCGGCTACCTGATGGCGGTTTGCACCAACAAATACGAAGCGAATTCGGCGACGCTGATCGGGGCGCTCGGCATGGACAAATATTTCGCCGCGATCTGCGGCCAGGACACGTTCGCCTTCCGTAAGCCAGACCCGCGTCATCTCATCGAGACGATCAGACTGGCCGGCGGCGATCCGCACAACGCCCTGATGATTGGCGATTCGCAGACCGATATCGACACCGCCAAGGCGGCCGGCATTCCGGTGGTGGCGGTCGATTTCGGCTATACGGACCGCCATGTGCGTGAGTTCGAGCCGACTTTGGTGATCTCGCATTTCGATACGCTGACGCCGGATCTTGCCGAGCGGCTGATTGCGGCAGCGCGCTGAGTCTGGGCTTTTTCGGCCTGCCGGGGTCTAAGAAAATTCGATCTGAAGATCGTCGGCACATTGCCTTGACTTCGCGCCCCCGCCTCCCTTATATCGCGGCTCGCTTCGGCCTTCGGGCAACGAGCGGGCGATTAGCTCAGCGGGAGAGCACACCCTTCACACGGGTGGGGTCGCAGGTTCAATCCCTGCATCGCCCACCATCCAACTGTCTGAGAATGTTGGATGGTTTGGCCCTGCGAAATCTCTCCAAAATCTGAACGCTGCTGACCCCTAGATCAGCCCTCGGCGCACGTTCAAATATGTCACCGCCGTCACCAGTATGGCGCCGGTCATGAAATAGAGCGTGGCCAGGATGTTGCCGTGGTGAAAATGAATGCCGGCGAACAAGAGGGCCATGACGACAGCAAGAAATGCGATGATGCGCGAGAATTCATCGGGCATGGGGCGACCTGTGGAACGTAACGTGGATGGCCGCCCTCAATCGGCCGAGCGCTCAATAGAGCGGTTTCTCGATTTCCGCAATCTCGATATGGAGCCCTGGCGACGCGGCACGCCTTCTGCGTGTAGGCTTGGACTCCCCTAAGCCAAATCCACTTCGACCCACAGCCCACCGGGACCACGGGCACGATCGCGCGGCGCACTGCGCACCGCCAGGATCGAGCCTGAGGGCGAAGCGAAAGCTGGCTTTCCATTGGCATTCGCCAGCCAGGCATCGTCGGCCCGAATGACGCGGCCCTTGGTCTTCGCTTCGAGCGCGGTCAGGATCGCGCCATAGGGCATCTCGCCCCAATGGATCTTCAACGCATCCAGCTTGTTGGTGGGAACGAAAGCCGAGAGGTCCGGGCTCGTTATCAGGTCGAGTCCCTGTTTTTCCGGCGTGGCGTTCTGGCTGCCGTGATGCGCGACCTTCAGATAGACGGTGCGCGCCAGAAGGTCGGCGGTGGTGACGGTCGCCGCTCCCACCTGGAACTTCAGATCCTTCCAGCTCAGCCAGTTGCCGATCTGGGCGTCGCCCGGGAACAGGAAGACGCGGCCGGTGTCGATGAATTCGAAGGCGAGCACCAGGCTGGTGTTGTTGACGCCGCGATCGAGCTGCAGCGCGAGGTCGGCGGCAATTGCCATCCAGTCGGCGTCGATGCGGCGCCAGGACTGGTCGCGATCCTCCATGGGTGCTGCGCCCGAAACCGACCCGGAATAGTGCTTGCTGGTAAAGGCGCCGATATCGACGGCCGGATCGCTGCCCTTGTCGCCGTTCAGCGCCGCGGAGAGCGGCGTGCCGATGTTGCGTTCGAAGGGACTGAGTTCGTCGATATAGGTCGCATCGTCGGCCTGATTCATCTTCAGCCCGGATGCGAGCGCCCGTGCAAACGGCCCGCCGCTGGCGAGCGGAAACATCTCGCTCGCCTTTTCCTCCAGTCGGAGAGCTGCCTTGTCGCGCGGCGGACCGAGCACATAAATCCGAAGATTGGGCAGTTCCGCGATGGATTGCGGCGCCCCGCCGGGCTCGAAATAGGTGGGCGATGGTTTTGCGGACAACTTTGCCGCGGCATTGCGCGCCGAACGCACCCGTTCCCCGGCCGCGCCGAACTGGAAGCCGAGCACGGCCTGCAGGCCGTCGCGGACGCTCGCCATGTAAGGGTTGAGCCCCTGCATGCCGTCAAGCTTCTGGCCCGCGCCCTGCAGCGCGGCGAGCGCCTGGCCCTTGAACTTGTCGAGCTCCACGGCTTCGGCATCGGCGGGGTTTTCGGTCCAAGCCATCCAGACATCGCCGACTGCAAAATCCTTGAACAGGTCCTTCGCGGTCAGGAATCCCGAGACGTGGTCCCAGTGCTCATGCGTGACGACGAGCACATCGATCCTGCCGCCCGTCTCCTTTTTAAGGTCGGCGACGATGTCGGCAACGAGCGCCGGACCGCCTGTGATCGATACGTGGATGCCGCAATCGATCAGCATGCGGAACAGCGAGCCATCCGGCTTCGTGAAGGTGAGCAGGTGGCAGTCGCCGATGCCTTGGCAATAGTGCCGGACGGTGACGGCCGACGCGTGCGTCGTCGCGGAAGCCGTGGTGTCAACGGGCCTTCTCTTTGCCGCGGGCCTTCTAGACATGGTCGTCGTCTCCGTCGCTGGCATGCAGCAGGGCGAAGGGTTCCGACACCTCGCCGCCGAAATAGAGCGCTCTGAGCGGCGACAGATAGTTTGCCGCCATCGTCCCGGCCTGCCGCTTCTGCCGGTCCGCGCTGCCGGTGTTCTTGATGATCGAGTAGCGGATCTCCTCAAAGCCTTCGCGCGGGTCGATGATGATGGTCGCGCCGCCGCGGAACCAGAAGAAGCCGTCGCCCTTGTTCACGCCCTGCGGCGCAGCCGTGCCGTCGAAGGCGACGGGTATCCGCTGCTGGATAACGGCGACCACCTCGACGCGGAACGAACCGTCCGGCTCGACCCGCCGCGTTGGCCGCACGCTGTAGATGTCGAAAGTCGTCTCGCCCTTCTTCGGCGCGTGCATGACCGTGCCGTCCTCGTTGTAGCGCGGCAGGTCGGGCAGCAGGCCGAACTGCTTGTAGAGGTCCGGGTTGGACGCGAAGGCCTTGTGCATCGCCTTCCACAGCGCGTAGCGGTTCTTGTCATTGAGGGCGAAGATCTCGGCACGCTTCAGCTTCTGGTTCCAGCCGAGGTCGATCTTGCTCAGCAACCCGTTCAGCCAGGGTGGGGAAGGGTCTTCCGGCGCGCTCCAGGCGAGCGTCTCTTCCGAAATGGTGCGCACGTCGCGCGGCAAAAGCTTCCACTTGCGGAAGGATTCCAGGAACGCCAGGCGATAATGGAGCGGATCGTCCGGATAGGCATCGCGGTCCGCAGTGATCAGCGCGCGCAGATACTCGCCGAAGGTGATGTCGACGGCCGGGCAATAATCGAGCGCGCGGATGCACATGGTGAGCATCTGCCCGGCGGTCTTGGCAACCTCGTCGGTAAGGCGCTCGACGAGGCTCGGATGCAAGGTGCCGGCCGGCAGGATACCGGTACCGCCGGTGGCAAGCTGGATCAGATCGTCGGTGCGGCGGTCGGCGATGGCGATGAACGCCTGATAGACCGCGAAGACGAGGATCGAGCCGCGGTCATGCGCCTCGAAGGTCTTGTCGTAGTCGAGGTCGGCCATGCCCGAGCCGCCATATTCGCGCAGTGGTCCGGCCCGGCCGCTGCCTTCACCGAACTGCTTGGCGATGCCGGAAAGCAGCGACGCCACCGACACATCGCCCCTCGCCTTGCCGATCTCGAAATTCACCAGCTCCTTCAGGGTAAAATGCTGGAACAGCGCAACGATGTCGGCAAACGCCTCATGGAAGGCCGGAACGTCCGGATTGGACGCTTCATGGAAGCGGCGATGCAGCCCGTCGAGCAGCGCATGCGACATCTCATGCGCGATGATGTCGCTGGACAGGCAGGAAAACACCGTGGTCCCGGGTGTGGTGACGTCGCCCTCATTGCTGGTTGCCGGGAAATAGCCGAACAGCAGCGCCTTCTTTTCCGGGCTGTAGTAGGCGTTCTCGGCGCGCAGCGCGTGTGGATAGATGCGCAGGCGCGGCACATAATGGGCCTTCACCGTCATGTCGCCGCTGCGGCCGGGGGCTTGCGAATAGTGCGGCGCCCACAGCGCCCGCCGCCCAAGAGCGCGTTCGAAATGGCCGATCGTTGTCATGGCGACCGCGTAGACCATCTGCTGGTGAAACTTCGGATTGCCTTCCGAAGGCGACAGGCCGTCCTGGGCCAGGAGCACCTTGTCGTTGAGGTCGACAGGATCGTAGACGCGGTCGGAGGCCGGATCGACATCGACCACCTCGAGATATTCGCCGATCGGGCCTCCCAACAGTGGCTTGTCGGCCGATGGCTCGTCGTCCCAGGGAACCGAGAGCGTCGCCTGGTGGACCGACACCGAGTCCAATCGCTTGGCGACCGAAGGGTCGAGCGCGTAGATGCGCAGGCGCCGCTGCGGCGGCGGCAGCGGACGCGGCCGGCGCTTGATCGGCGCCGGGCCTGCAGCGGTAACGGCGACCGGCAGCGGCTTGGCGCCAGCCCTGCCCAGCAACCCTTCGAGAAAGGCCTTGAGCGGCTTCGACGGATTGCCTTCGTCGAGAGCGGCCTCGAAATAGCGATTGCGCGCGGCGGCCGAGATCGCGGCCGGATCGCCATCCGGGTCGGCGATCGCCTGGTCGACGGAAGCGGTGGTTTGCGCCATCTGCATAAGCTCAAGCGCAAACATCCTTTGCCTTTGGACGGCGGCCGGTGGCTGTGCCGCCAGAGAATTGCCGCCGGTGAGCAGATCCAGCCAGCTCCATGTGTAGGTGGCCAGCGGCAGTTTCCGGAGCTGGTTCTCAGCCGGTGGGGAGATCGCCAGCGCATCGAAGGCGCGAACTACCCCCTGCCCGATCTTCTCCAGCGTCTCGGCGGTGTTCATCTTCGGCGTGGATTTCTGCGCCACCTTGAACAGCGCGAAGCGGACGGCCTCGATGCGCATCCATGGCTGCGGATAAGTCTTCACGCGATCCCAGTGCTCGGCCAGCCAAAGCGCCGCGGCTGCCGCGATCTGCGGCGTCGCCGCCGACGTGCCGTTGCCATCCATGTCGACGACCTTGGCGCAGTCGATCTCCGCCCAGGGCACGTTCGGCGTGTAGGCGCCGAGCGCCGACTTCATCTTCGATGGCGGCCCATAGTTGCCCTGCATGGTGCCGAAGGCGAGCCCGGCATAGGCGCGGCCGTCGCCCATCACGCCGCATGCCGCCAGCACACGGTTGTAGCGCGCCGGATAAACGATGCTGCGCGGCGTGATGGCAAAGTTGTTGCCGGCCGCAGTGACCATGACCAGGCCGTGGTCGTAAGCGAGATTGACGGCATCGACCAGCGCTTGCGAGGCGAGGCCGCCCATGCTCATCGACAGCACCTGGGCGCCTTGCTGGCGCGCATACTCGATGCCTTGCACCATCGTGCCCGTCGTCAGCCGCACCACCCAGTCGGCGATGCGCACCGGAAGGATCTTGGCCCGCGGGGCGCCGCCGACGAAGTCTGTGAAGCCCGGCCAATTTGGCGAGGTGCCGTCGAGCTTGTTGCCGGCAAGCAGGCTGAGCGTGCCGGTGCCGTGACCGCGATTGCTGGTGAGCGTGCCGGCAGGCGCATGATCGGTCGCGTTGTCCGGTCCGGTGCCGTCATCGACGAAATTGCGCTGCTTTGCCGCCAGAAGCCCGGCCGGCAATGTGCGATGTCCCGGATCGAAGCCGGTATCGAGATGAGCGATGGTGATGTTGGCCTGCTTGGCGCCGACCCTGGTGCGGGCGGCCACGAATTGGCTGAAATTCGGCCCGGCGTTCCAAGCGATACCGTCCCGGACGACCGCTTGTCCGCCGCTAGGATCCTGATCGTCGAAGGTGCAGGCAGGGCTGGCGCTCGCCGCCATGCCGCGATCGCCGTTGCCGTTCTTGTACTCCCATCGCTGTTCGATATCGGGCTCGACTGCCAGGACATCTGCGCCCGCCGCCGCGAAATCTCCGCCGCGGGCTGCAAGCTTGTGGGCATCGTCCCAGGGATTGTCCGAGCCTGCCGCCTTGGCGGAAACCCGCAGCCAGGTCGCGCCACGGTCCCCCGCTGCCCCGTAGTCAGCGCCGGACGCACCCGGCGGCAGGGTCAGGATCGGTTCGGCATCGACGCTCTCTATCCCAAGCGACCGGCCTCGCGCTGCAAGCCCGGTGCCATCACCGCGAACCTTGATCAGGAGTCCCCTCGCCATGGCGCACCCCTCCCCGGAAATGGAATCATGGCGTCGGCCGTCGTCTCCAGTCAAGCCAAGTTTCAAGCCATGATTCGATCGGTCTATTTGCCACCAGGAAATCAAGCCGATTGTGTTTCGGCACGATATGCTTGGCGTCCGAAACATACATTCGGAAAATGACGATCGCGCCGAGTGACAGAGGCTTCTGTGATCGCCTTCACATACGTCGGGCGAGCTTCACGCACAAATATTGCACCGGGTGGCACTGGCTTCTGCTTCGATGCACAGGTCCGACAAGGCTTCCGGCCTGAAAATGGGCCGTTCCTCGGCAAGGAATTTCGATCACCTAGCCATTTTCAGATTTGCTGTCTGCGCGCGTAGGCACCTCCCACCGACGCGCGCGGACGGCGTTTCGAAGATCGATCGCGCTCCGCCAGGCGTGTCAGTCAATCAATTGCGGGGTCACCTGTTTTTCGAAGCAGGTTGGCGTCCGGGACTGCTGCCAGAGGCATGTCGCCCGGCGACTGGCGACCATGAACGGAGACGAAGCTATGATCGAGCATGCACTTGTCCTACAATTTCCCCTCAACGAGAGGCGGAATCGCATCATGGCCACAGCCGGCATAGACGACAGGAGCGCCGTGCCGCGCCTGGCGCGGATCGACCCGCGCCAGTTCGAGCTGCTGTTCGGCGGCTGCAAGGTCGAACGCTACGCCGCCGGTCAGCACCTGTTCGTTCAGGAGGATGCGTCCGACCGCATCTATGGCGTGATGAGCGGCACCGTCGAAATCTCGCTCTATTCGCCGGGCGGACAGAAGCTGGTGGCCAATATCGAGCTCTCGCGCAGCCTTGTCGGCGAGATCGGCGCCCTGGACGGACGCCCGCGCACGGCCACCGCCATCTGTCACACCGCTTGCGAGCTGGTTTCACTCAGCCGAACACAACTCTTTGATCGCATTGAAAAAAATCCGTCGCTGGCGCGTGCCATGATCGAACTGCTATGCGCGCGGCTGCGCTGGGTCAGCGGCGAACTAGGCGACCAGGCTTTCTTCGGCATCGAGGCCCGACTGGCGAAGCGGCTGGTGTTCCTCAGCGGTGTCATGGCAGACCCTGCCGGCTGGGTTCCGATCTCGCAGTCGGAGCTTGGCGAGTTCCTCGGCGCGACGCGCGAATCGGTCAACAAGACGCTCAACGACTGGCGCAACCGGCACATGATCGCCATCAAGCGCGGAGGGCTGCGCATCACCAACGCCGCCGCGCTGAACCAGATCGCCGAATCGCAGGACGACGACTGAGCGAGCCGGCCCCCCGAATCAGAGCCGCGAAATCAGGTATCGCAGCGCGGACCGGCTCGGCATGAAGAAGTAGCCGCCGCCCTTCGTGGTGACGAATTGCGGCACGTCCTTGAGCATGGTGACCTTTTCCCATGATGGGATCGAGAACCGGCCGCCACCGTCACGCGCACCGATCGTCGGATCCTTTTCCGCGACCAGGCCCTGGAACGAGCTCGAGGAAACCCAGGTCTGCTGGATGAACTCGTACTGACGCTCGATGTCGGCGTTGAGGCACATGAAGAGCAGCCCCTTCTCGACCTTCCCGCTCCGGTCCTGCTTTTCATAGGTGCGGCCGACGCGCAGGATGCGGTGGCGCTTGCCGATCCTGATCTGCGTCTCGCGGTCCTCGCCAAGCGAATCGCGCGGATTGGAGCGGCGTATGTGCGAGCCGAGCGGGCAGCGATGCCCTTGCGGGTCTTCCACACCAAGCGCGAAATCATTGTCGGTGCCGCGGCCCGGGCGGCCGTCGGGGTTGCGCACCAGCGAACTGCCGTCCTGCCAGCGCCCCAGCATCTTGGCCGCCACCCAGCGCGGCGTGACGGCATCGTCGCCAGTCTCGCGCGCAGCCAGCGCGGCGGCATGCTTGCAGTAGTCGTTGAACAACTCGACATGCTGCTCGAACTGGCGCACGACGAGGAAGGAACCGTTGCGGCCGAAGTCGCGTGGCGGCGGAGGCTGACCGGGAATCTGCCGGTTCCGCCGCACCTGCGACAGGATGCCTATCCGATCCTGCGCCGCCTGGACGGAGGGCGAGGCCGGATAAAACCCGTGCTCGTCGCGATAGCCGAACAGGAATTCGCCGGGCGCGACCAGATGCATCGGTGCGGCCCCCTTGTTGGCGCGCGACGTGCCCCTGACGATCGGTTGCGAGACACCGTCGGCGAAGCCGAAATGCTCATAGGCGCGCTGGCGCTCGGGCTTGCCGTTGTTGCCGATATGCTGGGATTTCACGCCCTCCTTCTTGGGCTCGCGGTTCACGACAAGCGGCAACTCGGCGACGATCTTCATCCCGGCGCCTGCCGTCTTTCGCTTCGCGGCGGTGACCTCGGCCTTGAGCGCGGCCGGCTCCTTGGCGTAGCAGATGACAACCGCGTCGACCGGCGTCTTGGCCGAGCCCCATTGCCATTTGTCGGGCGCGTCCGGCCCTTGGTCGTCGAGGATGCGGCTGCGCTCAGGATTTCCCATGCCGTGACGAAAAGCGACCGGAAACGTGTCCAACGGATCATCGTCGACGCCGCCCTCCAGCCCGAGCCGACGAAGGCCGTCGGGGCCGAAGGCGACTGTCATGGCCCGTCCGGCGGGCACGCCGTCGCCGAAGCTGGTTTTATCGATGACGAAGTCCAGCCATGCCTTGCGTTGCATTGCCGGCAGATCCTCGGGCACCCGGATTGCCAGCATATGCCCGTAACCGAGCGCGCCGAAAGGACCGAAGAAGATCGATTGGATCTCGCCGGCTTCCAGTTCTTCGAGAGGCGAAGGGGCCGGCTCGCGGCCGACGGTTTCCGCCGGCCTCGCCTGCGGCCGCTGCAACGAGCCGAACAGGCTCACCCAGTCGCGCGCCTCGTTGCCGATGGCCGAAGCCATGCCGCGCCTTATCCTGGAGTTGATGCGGATGCGGGTGGTGTTGAGATGCGGATAGGCGGAATACCAGAAGAGCGTCGGCACCTGCTGGCGCCGCGCCCAGCGCTTGAAGCGGTCGCCGTCGCGCGCGCCGTCGAGGAAGAGCCAGCGCGTGCGCGGATAACCTTCCGTGTTGCTCCACACCCCGGTCAGGCCTTCGGAGGCCTTGGCTATGAAGTCCTCCAGATAGCTTTCCCAGCTACCGCCGTAGTTGGAGAAGAACATGAGCTTGCCGGTACCCGGCAGCAGCACCCAACGCGCGAAGTGGATGGTGTTGATGGTGGCAAGGAAGCCCGGCTTGAACACCTTCTGCGCCGATATCGAGATCAGGTAGAAGGTGAGCCTCAGCGCCAGCCGCCGCAAGGTGCCCGCCTTCATCGTCGAGATCGCGGTGAGATGGTTCTGCGCGCAGTGGTCCTCATTGGCGAGGATCTTGTCCAGGGCGCCTATGTCGACCGGCGTGCTCTGCGGCCGGTCCTTGTCCTCGAGGCGCCGCAGGCCGAGGAAGCACAAGCCGACGAACAGCAGGGCTATCGCCAGCAGCCCCAGAAGGGCCAGCAGAAGTGCGGTGCCGGCAATCGCGATGTTGGTGAAGGTGATGCCGTGGGGGTTTCCGAACACAAGCAAATAGGTCATGCGCCAGCAGGCAAGTACGACGATCGCGACGGTGACGAGCACTGCCGGCGCGAGCAACGTCGTGGTCAAGGCCCGCCACCAGCGGCCCGGCGGCCGCTCCAGCAGGCTTTCGGCCGGCTCGAAGGCCCAGCCGAATTGTCCCAGCGCCTGGGCATGGCGACGTGCCTCGGTAAGGACCGCAAGGGCGTTGCCGGTACCGGCGCGCGGCTTTTCGACGATCTCGCGCACACTGTCGGCAAGCCTGGCCTCGGCCAGGATGCGGCGCACCGAATGGCCGGGCGTGCCCGAAAAAACCAGCCCCGCCGTGCTGCCGAAGGACGGCGATATTTCGATATGATGTTTCTTCAGGAAATCCTCCAGCGAGCCGCCGTCGGACAGGCCGCAAACATCCCTGAAAATCGGCCTCAGCCGGTGGCCTATGGCCTGCGTGATGGCGCCGATGACATCGTTGGTGCTGCCGTCGCCGGAGATTTCGAACACGAGCGCCCCCGTGTCGAGGCCCGATCTCTCGTCCTTCCCGGTGGCGGCGACGGCCAGGCTGGTGAAATGTATCGATCCGACCTTGTCGAGCGCACCGCCCACCTCGTCGATCGCCGGATTGCCGAGGGCGCCGACCTTGTCGCGGACGGCGTCCAACGGCACGGCGCAGGTGATCGGGCAAACCACGGTGACCATTGATTGGTCGACCGTGCGGCAAAGCGGTGAGCGCTCGAAATCGACCTTGAGGTTCGCTGGATAAGCGCCGACATAGGCCAATTTGCCGGCCCTGCCCCGGACGCGATTGAGCTTTGGCTTGCTGAACAGGGCGCGAACGCATTCGCCGATCTGTATCCGGGCGATCTCCGCACCGATGCACAAGTGAATGCCGTGGCCGAAAACCATGTAATCGCGGTGTGGCCGCGAGGTATCGAATTCTTTTGGCCGTTGCACGATTTCCGGATCGAACATCGCCGACAGCGTTGCCGGCATCACGACCGTTCCCGCCTTGACCAGATGCTCGCGGCGCGTGCCCTGGCCGATGATCGCGTCACGCCTGGTGTAACGCCAGGGCCCGATCCAGATCGGCTTGAAGCGCATGGCTTCGAGTATCGCCCTGTCGAGCTTGTCGATGCTGTCCTCGGCAAGCGCCGCATCGACGGCCTGCCGCGCATCGGTGCGCGACAGGATCACGTCCAGGCAATTGCCCCCGGCAAGCACGTTGGTCGGCACGAAGCCGGCGATCATGCCGAGCATGATGGAGTGGATATCGGGCAGCGACAGACGCTTCTGATCGAGCTGGGCGACAAGCCGCGCCAGCGGCCGGTCGTCTTTCTCCTGCCTGTTTCTGATCGCGGCGATCGAACGATCGATGACCTTGATCAGGCGATCTCCGCCGACGACCGCGAGTTGGCGCGTGGTGGCGTCGGCAAACGGATCGGAGAAGAACAGCGCGCTGAGCGCGATCGACCAGTCGGCGAATTCGGTCTCGTCGTCGATCTCGAGGCCGAAATAGTCCCGGCAGATGCGCACCGGGACGATCTTCATCAGCCCGGCGACAGCATCGAAGCCCGGGGCGGCGCGGGTCATGATATCGCGCGAATGGCGCTCGGCGATCGGCCTGACGGTGGTTTCGACCTGCGACGGCGGAAAGGCGCTGAGCACGGCGGACTTCATCTGCCGATACGCGGCGCCGTCCTGCATGCCGAGAATGAAGTTCGATCCCCTCGCCAGCTCGGTCATTTCCGGCCCGTATGGCGTCTCGAACTCGTCGCCGCGTTCCAATATGTCGCGGACGTCCACACCCTTGGTAACGAGGAGAAATCTGCTACCTATGGCGAGGTTCGGGTGGCAGCGCCGCAGCCAGGCCAGCCACCAATGAGGATGATCCTGCACCAGGAACCTGGCTATGCGCGCCGACAGGCCCTTCTTGCGCAGCCGATCGATGTCGAAAGGCGGCATTGCCGACACGGGGCCTTGTTTTTTCTGGGCTTCCCAAATGCCTTTGAAATACTTCCAGTTGATCATGCGCGTTCGGCCCCCCGGCTGTCCACGTCACTGCGATGCCGGCCGTCTCTTTGGCCTAGGTTTGGTTCGGTCCGGCGTATGTGAATTCCGTCACAGTCCTTTGTCTTCGGCGATGGTGATCATGCAATGGACTTGGCTTGGTCGAAATTGGCGATCAGGAAGTTGTTTTTTGCCGCGTCTACGAACGGTATCCAGCGAATTCTCTGCTCGGAAAAGTCGGGATGTCTGGTCGCGAAAATGGCAAGTTCCCGCTTGGCCTCGTCGCGGCGGCCGCTTCGCATCAAGGCGCCGATCTTGAGAAACCTGGCGTAGAAATAGCCCGGCGAAAGGTTGAGCGAGCGATCGGCAATTGCAATTGCCGCGGGCCAGTCCTCGACGAAGCAGTATGCGGCGGCCAGTTCCCCAAGATTGTGGAAGCGGTAGAGGTCGAACGGGCTGAGCCGCTCAGTATCCAGGAAGAACGGGATCGCGCCTGCGGCATCGCCGAGCAGCAGGCGCGCGCTGCCCATTGCCGAGCGGGCGAAAGCAAAGCTCGGATTGATGTGGATCGCTTCGGCCAGATGCTCGGCGGCCGACG
Organism: Mesorhizobium sp.; assembly: GCA_004020545.1. Lineage (GTDB taxonomy): Bacteria > Pseudomonadota > Alphaproteobacteria > Rhizobiales > Rhizobiaceae > Mesorhizobium. The sequence continues at coordinate 34,304 of SAQE01000006.1, forward strand.
CCGGCTGGCCGCGCATGATGTCGGCCGCGCCAAGATAAGCGTGCGGGCGCGCGTCGAGGCTGTCCATCAGAAGCGCTTTGCGCGCCAGCGCCTCGACCTTGTCCAGGTCGTCGCTGTCGCCGAAGCGCAGCCAGGCCCGCCAAAAATACCACCATGCCAGTTCGTTCAGCACGGCGCTGGAATTCGGATCCTCCTGGTAGGCCTTGTCGAAGAATTCGAGTGCGATTTCCGTGTCGCTTCGCGTGCGCCTGTTCATGTGCCAGCGGCCGCGCCGCACCAATTGCCAGGTCTCGAGACTCTCCCATGGCACCTGGAAGGTCCGCACCTGCTCGGCCCGGTCGACTTCCTTGTCGAGGATCGAGACGATCTCGGAGCCGATCTGGTCGCGCAGGCTGAAGATATCGACGAGGTCGCGGTCGAAGCGCTGTGACCAGACGAGGCGCCCGTTCGACGTATCGGTGAGCGAGGCATTGAGGCGTATCTGCCCGTTGTGGCGCGCCAGCGTGCCGCTGACGATGTAGCGCGCGCCGAGCGCATTGCCGATGAGCCTGGTCCCGAGGCTGTCGTCGCGGAACTGGAAGCTTGAGCCCTTGGCGATCACCGAAAGCCAACGGGTATTGGAGAGGCCATAAATGATATCCTCGGCGATACCATCGGCCATGTATTCGACATCGGGCTCGCTTCCGTCGCCCTGGAACGGCAGCACCGCGATTGCCGGCGGTCCCTTGGCAGCGGGTTTGTAGTGACCGGGCGCTGTGGGGATGGCGGCCAAGGGAGCCGCCATCGCGGCACCGTTGCCATCGCGCCCGGCTATCAGGACGCGCACCGGCAACGCGATGTTCTTCAGCATGAACTCGCCGAGATCGGTGAAATTCGCTGCCGTCTTGTCCTTGACGTGATGCCAGGTCGTCTCGGAAATGGCGAGGCCGTCATGCGGGGCGAACTCCTGGAGCCGGGCGGCAATGTTGACGTCGTCGCCATAGAGGCGGCCTTCGCGGACGATGACGTCGCCTGTGTTGATCCCGGCCCGGAACGGCATGCGCATCTCTTCGGCGACCGAGGCATTGAGTGCCATGATCCGATCCTGGAAATCGAAGGCCGCGCGCAAGGCTTCGATCGGATTGCCGAATTCGGCCATGATGCTGTCGCCGGCGACGCCAAAGGTGCGGCCGCCAAAGGCGCCGCAGCTGTCGGTGATGATATCGCGCCTTTCCTCGAAGGCCGCGACGGCAAGTTCGTCATCGATTCCCATCAGCCGTGAAAAGCCCACGGCGTCGATAGAAATGATGGTCGCGAGCTGACGGGTATAGTTCCGTTCAGCCATGGTTGAGCCCCCGGTCCCTGCTTTCGGTCCAGAACAGGCGACTTCCGCTGGAAAAAGCACTTCGCCGTTTGCCGACAAAACAATCCCCGGCAGGCTCGGCGCGCCGTTGCCACCCTGTTAGGCCGGAAGTCTAACAGGGTCTGGCCAAAAGCTCTACCACGAACAGCTAATGGAATGCGTCTGCGGCCCGACCCATGGTTAGCCCTTTGTTACCTGAAGCACCAGGTAGCAGAAACTTCCTTACATATTGAAATCCCGAGACTTTGGCTTTTTCAGGAGCTTGCAAACGAACCATGGAAGCGCTCTTGCCAGCCAGTCCGTGGAGCAGGCATTATCCGACCGTGGCGGAACCAACCCGGCTGGGATGCGAATTTTTCAGCGCACTCATGCCAACACGAGATTGAGGGCAGTCATGCGCGCTGTTGTTTTGGCAAGCAGTATTGCGTTTTTCCTTATCGGCGAGCCGGCTTTCGCGGCGGAGGAGCAAGCGGTGCCGCCGCAAAATTCCAAGAAACTCTCGGAAATCGTCGCCAAGGTCGAGAAGCGGAGCGACTTTCGCTACGTGAAGGGGGTCGACTGGAGTAGCGACGGATATACCGTCACCTACTACACGACCGACAAGGCCAAGGTCGAAATCACCTATGATCCGGTGACCGGGGAGCCGAAATAGGCGCGTCCGGGCTCCTTCCGGTTTCAGCCATTCCGCATGGCATGTTGTCCGCATAGATTGACGCGCGAAGCCGACAAGGCAGGAGGAGAATATGCGCTTCCCCATCCAAGCGATCGCTTGGCTCGTGCCTGCATTGGTGCTGGGCATATCGCTGCCGGCGCGGGCGGATGGACCGTCCTTCGACTGCCGGAAGGCTCAATTGCCGGCTGAAAAGACAATATGCGCGGACGCGCAGATGTCGGCGATCGATGTGCTGGTCGCCAAGGCCCTTAGAGGCTTCGAGCCCGCCTTCGGCGGCGACAAGCGCAAGATCGCCAGACAATTGGCTGCGGACCGGAATGCCTGCAAGGCGGACGCCGCCTGCATCGTCAGCGCCCAGAACAACGCGCTGCAGACTTATGGCTCGGCGCCCTCCTGGGTTGAGGAGTACAATATCGCCTTGATCGGCAAGAAGGCGCTTGATCTGGCGGCACGAACACCCAGGCCGGTGGACCAGCCCCTTCCCTCTTCGATCGGGAGATGCGGCTTCACCCATATCAAGACGCTGACGGCAAGGCTGGGCGACGACCCGCTGGCAACCGCCAGCCCGGAAGCCGGGAGCGCTGCGACGTTCACCAATGGCGGAGCCGCGGTTTCCTATGACCGTGAGCCGGGGCTGGCGGGTTCAAAAGTCGGCGATCCAGTCGTCATGTGCCTGATCTCGATCCCGCGCGATTGTCCGCAAGGCGATTTGCGCGGCAGGGTCTATTACGGCGTAGATCTCGCCGGCAAAGGCACATGGTCCCTGCCAGACTCGCAGCACCTGTGCGGTGGCGCCTGAAGACGGCCACCCGCGGGTAAGCCACCCCGCCCATCCGAGACTTGCGTCGACGCGTGATTAATGGCTGACTGCCCGCCATGATTGCGGGCACGGGGTGCATGGCAACGATCGGCTACGTCCTGAAGCGTATCCTTATGGTGCTTGCCGGTTATCTGGTGGCGGTGCTCGTCGGATTGATCGCGTTGGTCGTGATCTACGCTGTATTGAGCGCGCTCCTCAACGCGCCCGCCTATTTCGACCTGATGGGTGTGACGCCGATCATGGCGCTCGTGGTGCCGCCTGTCGGCATGTTCGTCTATTTCCTGACGGTCGTGGTCACCGGCATGCAGACCCTGGTCTTTGCCTTGATTGCCGAGTTGTTTTCGCTGCGGAGCTTCTGGCTGCACATGCTGTTCGGCGCCGCCGCGGCGGCTGCCGGCTTCGTGCTGCTCTGGCCAGACGCGCCGGACGATCCGGAACGCTGGGCCGACATGAGCATCATCGCCGGCGCTGGTCTCGTCGCCGGCCTGGTCTATTGGCTGATCGCCGGGCGCGACGCCGGCTTCCGGCGCCCTCTTATCGAGCGTTCAGGTTGACGGCGCACGCACTGCTTCAGTCGCATCCAGCGCCTGCATCAGCCTTGAATCGCGATCGTAGACGTCGTCGAAATACTCGACCTTGCCGGACATGTCAGGCCATGCTGTGAAATAGGCGACGTAGACCGGGATGACGCGCGTGACATTCTCGGTCGCATGGCCGTGCTTCAGCTTCTCGGCGACATAGTCGACGGACGTGCCAAGCACCGCCGCCGCCATGCCGCGCGGATCCTGCAGGCGGATGCAGCCGTGGCTCAGCGCACGCATGTCGCGCTCGAAGAATGACTTCTGCGGCGTATCGTGCATGTAGATGGCATGCTTGTTCGGGAAGAGTATCTTCAATTCACCGAGCGCGTTGGCCTCGCTCGGCTGCTGGCGCACGCTGAAGGGGATTTTGGCGCCGTACGCTCCCCAGTCGACTGCGGCCGACGGGACTCGCTGGCCGCGCGAATCCGTCACCTCATAGCCAGCGCGGTCGAGATAGCCCGGATCGCTGCGCAGCCTCGGGAGCATCTCGTTGACGATGATCGACTGCGGCACGCCCCAATAGGGATGGTAATCGACCTGCTTGATCTGGTTGTAGAAGAAGGCGGTCTGGTTGGTGACCTTGCCGATGACCACCCGGGTCTTCAACTTCTCTTCGCCGTTTTCGATGTAACTTGCGGTGAAGGCCGGCTGGTTGATGAAGACGCGCGGGCTGCCAAGGTCGGAGGGGAGCCAGCGCAGCTCTTCGAGCGCGACCTTGACCTTCCCGATCTTGTCGGCCTTGGATGTTCCGGCAAGCGTAGCGACGGTGCGCGGGCCGATGACGCCGTCGCCCTTCATGCCCGCCCGCTGCTGCACCGCCTTGATCACCGGCACCAGTTCGGGGTCGTAAACCTCACTCTTGCCGAGCCTGGCGAGGACCTCGCCATAGTCGCCGCCCATTTCGTCATCGAGACTGCGCGCGATCAGCGTCAGAAGCTTGGGCAGTTCCGGGCTGCTTTCGCCGGGCTTGAGCAGCAGCTTCGGATCGACGACGATCTCGTTCTCCTCGCTCGCATCGAGCGACTCCAGTTCGACGCGCAGCGCTTGGTACTCCGGGTTCTGCGGGTGCCGCGATTCGAGGTAGGTGCGGACCTCCTGCGTATGCGCCAGCGTCTTCAGCACGCCCTCGAGATCGAGCGGCTTGGCCGGGAAATCGTAATAGCCGGTCATGCGGTTCGGGTCGACGCGGCCGCTCTGGGCATCATGGGCATAGCGCAGCACGCGCGCCGACAGCGCCATCTCGAAGCGGACCAACTCCTTAATCCGCTCTTCCGGCGCGGCGGAAGTCGCGGTCGTCGGAACGTCGACGGAGTAGTCGGCAGGCGTCAGGCCGTAGCTGGCCGCCTCGCCAAGCACCCGCACGGCATCCTGCGCCCTGCTGTTGGGTGAGTCCCCGGTCACCCAGATGAAATCCGGATTGGCCGAGTAATAGGCGATCAGCGCCTTGGCGATATCGGGTTCGGCAAAGAGTTCGTAGTCACCCAGGCCAGCCAGCGCGTCGCCAAACGCGCTTCCGGTTACGGACGGCACAAAGGCTGCGTCCTGCGCGGTCGCGGATTGCGGGGCCGGCAGCAGCGACTTGAAGTCGACGCGCACGAGCCTGTCAGCCCTGTAGGTGTTGTAGGTCGGAGCGCTGATCCTGGCGCCGCCACCGCCGCCGGTGCCTGGCTGCCCCTTGCGTGGCTTCGGGGGCGGCGGAAATTCACCTTCCGGATTGTGCCGGATGCCGCCGCCGAACAGCATGTCGAACAAGCCCTGTGCGCTCGCCGGCTGCTGCCCGAAGGCAAATGCCGCCGCGATCGCGATCGGCAGCACTGCCTTTTTGTTCCCGAGGATTTTCATGCTTCACCCGCGCCGGTTGAAACCGGTTCCCGTTCCGCGCCGCTAGACGGTCCCGCCCTCCGCATGGCGGATGTAAGACGCAACTATACCGATTCATACTGATTTCGTTAAGCTTCCATAAATTTCCGGGGTCGTGTTGCAGAACAGTTTCACATCCTTGTGAGACCCAACGCAGTCGGGCCTCTCCGGGTTTCAAAGGCCTCGAGAACAATCAGGCGTTGGCACCACCATCGATGGTCAGCGCGGCGCCAGTGACGAAACGGCCCTCGGCGCCGGCGAGCCAGGCTACCAAGCCTGCTATCTCTTCGGCCTCTCCGAATCGCGGGGTCGCCATTTTCTGGCGCTGGTGCTCGGCATGCGGTCCGTTGGCAGGGTTCATGTCGGTGTCGGTCGATCCTGGATGAACGATGTTAGCGGTGATGCCGCGCGGGCCAAGGTCCCGCGCCAGAGCCTTGGTCAGCCCGACCAGAGCCGCCTTGCTGGTCGAATAGGCGCTGAGGCCCGCATCCGTCACGCGCTCGGCCAGGTTGCTGCCGATGGAGATGATGCGACCACCTTCCGTCATGTGGCTGGCGGCCGCCTTGGAGGCGACGAAGGGCGCCCTCAGATTGACCTCCATGCTTTCGTCGAAATCGGCAAGCGACAGGCTATCGATCGGCGCCGCGCGCCAGATGCCGGCGCTGTTGACCAGAATATCGAGCCGGCCAAACGCATCCATTGCCTGTTCGACAGCACTCTCGATCGCTTCGGCGTCGCGACCGTCGGCCTTGATGGCGATGGCGCGGCCACCTGCCGCCTCGATCTCGTCGACGACGGCGTGCGCCTGTGCCTCGCCTTGGACATAGGTCAGGGCAACGCTGGCGCCGTCATGCGCCAACCTCCTGGCAATAGCCGCACCTATGCCCCGGCTGCCGCCGGTCACGAACGCGGCCTTGCCGCTCAGTTGCTTGGAAGGCATCGATTTCTCCTTTTTGTAGTGATCGATACATAAATATCTGTCAGCCTTGCCCTGCCTCGTCAACTGAATTATGTATCGATCAACACAGAAAAGGACGCCATGCCGGAAAGGGGCCGCCCCCGCTCATTCGATCGAACCGCCGCGCTGCGGCGAGCGATGGAGGTTTTTTGGGCCAAAGGCTATGAGGGCGCTTCGCTCAGCGATCTGACGGCAGCCATGGGCATCAATTCGCCCAGCCTCTATGCCGCCTTTGGCAGCAAGGAAGCGCTCTTCCTCGAAGCAACCGACCTCTATACGCGCGTCGAGGGCTCGGATATCTGGACGACGCTGGAACAAGCGCCAACCGCGCGGCTGGCGATCGAGGGGTTCCTAACCCAGACGGCAAAAGCCTATTCCCAGACTGATCGGCCGCGGGGCTGCCTGATCGCGCTGGGCGCCTTGCATCAGGACTCCAGTCAGGGCCTGATCTGCCATGATCTGCGCCGCCGCCGCGCCGAAAATCACATGGCGCTCAAAAGGCGTTTGGAACGCGCCGTGACGGAAGGCGAGTTGCCCAAGGGTTTCGACATCCAAACCGCCGCCACCTTCTTCGCCACCGTCCAGCACGGCATGTCGATCCAGGCGCGCGACGGCGCCACTCATGCCGCCCTTATGGCAACCGTTGCAGGCGCCATGGCCGCCTGGACAACCATGGCCGGCGCCGCGGCGTGAGACGAATATCGCTCCGTGACAAACCGCGGTCTTTGTGATCGAAATTCCAGCGGCATCGAGCTACGGCCTGGAGTATCTGTTGTGAAGAAGGGATATCGCGAACTTCTCGATGAGGCGAATGCCGAGATCGAGGTCGTGTCGCCTGAGGAGGCTGCCGGGCTGCTTGAGGACGAAGGCACTATCTTCGTCGATCTGCGCGACCCTCGCGAAATTGAGCGCGACGGCAAGATTCCCGGCGCCAAGCATGTCACGCGCGGCATGCTTGAATTCTGGATCGACCCCGAAAGTCCCTATCACAAGCCGTTCTTCGCTTCGGGCAAGACCTTCGTCTTCTTCTGCGCCGGCGGCTGGCGCTCGGCGCTGGCGACCAAGACGGCACAGGACATGGGGCTCACGCCGGTCAAGCACATCCTTGGCGGCTACACCGCCTGGAAGGCCGCCGGCTTGCCGGTCGAGCCGGGTCAGAAGAAGAAGACCGACTGATCGAACCGATCAATGCAGCATCGATTCGGGCTGCTCTGTCACGAATCCGACGGCGCGCGCGACGACATCCTTGTCGGCAAGGATGCGGCGGTGGCCGAGCCCTTCGGCCCAATGCAGGCTGACATGATCGCCGGCGCCCGCATATCGCTTGGCATGGTCGGCGTGGACTTCGCGGTCGTCCGGCGCGTGGATGATCAGTGTCGGCACCGGCGCCTCGGCGAGCTGGCGGTCGCCGGTGAATTCGCTGAGCGGCCGACCGGACAGATGCTTCACCCGATCCGCCATGGCGACCCGGGAGCGCGGCCCGACGTTCATCATGCGACTGAAGTCGTCGAAGATCGCCGGCAGCGAGCTCGGAGCAGCGATCAGCACCAGCTTTTCAGCTGCCAGTGGCGGCATGTCTTTCACCGACGCCGCAACCGCGTTGGCGGCGATCGCGCCGCCGAAGGAATGGCCGACCACGGCTGCAAAAGGACCGAACCATTCGCCGGCGACCCGCGCCGCATCCACCGCGTTCACCATGTTGAGATGGCGGCCGAGCGAGTGGCCGTGCCCGGGCAGGTCGAGCGAGACAACCTTGTAGTCGGCCCCGCGAAATCCTTCGATCAGCACGCGCATATATTCGGTGCGCGAGCGCCAGCCATGGATGACGAGCACGGTGCCGCGAGAGCCCCTGCCCGGCTCCGGCCGGAACTCATGCACCGCAACGCAATCCGTCTTCGTCTTGAGCCGGTGATGACGCGCCTCGGCCATGAAATCGGCAGCGCGCTCGACGGCGCGGCGCTCGCCGCCGCTCAGGGATTTGACGTTTGGCGTGCGGCAGAACAACTCGAACGCGGCGCGACCGCTGAGACCCGGAGCGACATGCTCGGCGGCGCCGAATACGCCCCGGATGACCTTCATTCCAAATGATGCCATATTGGCAGTCCATCCATTCGTTCAAGCATGAACATAATAGTTCAAACATGAACATTAAACAAGAGCTGCCCTGGGACAATCCGCGCTTTCGCAACTGGGTTGCGGTGGCGCGCGCCTGCCATGTGCTGGAGCGCACGCTGGCGACGAAACTCACGCCGCTCGACTTGAAGCCGGCGCAGCTCGACGTGCTGATGAACCTTTACCGCCACCCCGGCATGTCCCAGCACGACCTTGCCCGCAAGCTTCTGGTCGGCCGCTCTAACATCACCATGCTCTTGCCGCAGCTCGAGGCGCGCGGCCTGCTGCGTCGCGAGGGCGACGAAAAGGACAAGCGGGTGCTGCGGCTGAACCTCACCGAAGCCGGCGAAGCCTTGCTGATGCGGGCGCTGAAAGTGCATATGGCGCTGATCGAGAAGGCGATGAGCCAGTCGACGCCGGAACAGTGCGACATGATCGGCGAGCAGATGCGCAAGATCGCCGAGGTGCTGAAGGAAGCCTGACTTCCAGGTGCTTCGAGATTCAGGTCAAGCCGGCCTCACCTGAATTATCCTCACCACATCGTCTTTTTCGCCCGCTCCGGCCATTCCCTGTCATAGGTGACGCCGTCGATGTTCTTGCGGCTGGTGATCTCGAGGATCTGGCCGGGCGTCGGCAGCGACTTCGGATCGACATGCTTTGCCGGGTTCCAGAGATCGGAGCGCACGATGGCGCGGGCACATTGGAAGTAGACGGTGTCGACCGAAATCACCGTGACCGACCGGGCGGGCTTGCCGTCCACCGTGAAGGACGCGCAAAGCTCGGCATCGGTGGTGATATGGGCGCGGCCGTTGATGCGCAGCGTCGTGCCGGAGCCAGGCACCAGGAAAAGCAGCCCGACGCGCGGATCGCGAATGATGTTCTTCAGCGAATCGGCGCGGTTGTTGCCGCGCCTGTCGGGCATCATCAGCGTCTTTTCATCGACGAGACGCACGAAGCCGGCGAGATCGCCGCGCGGCGAGCAGTCCAGCCCTTCCGGTCCGCTGGTCGCCAGCGCCACGAAGGGCGATGCCTCGATGAAGGCGGCATATTCGGGGATCACATGGTCGAGTTCCTTGACCAGCGAGGCCTCGCCGGGCAGCCCGTAGAGCGCTTCGATCTGTTCGACCGATGTGATGAGCGGCATCTTTTTTCGCCTCCTGACCTTTTGCCGGCGCTACGCTATGTCCGTGACGCCTTGACGACAGCCGGTCGCCGAAATTGGACCTGCACGCGCCGGGCTAGCGATCGCGGCTGAGGCCCTTCTCGGCCAGCTCGGTGAGATAGGCGTTCCAGCGCTCGTCCTTCTCATGGCCGAGCGTATGAAGATAGTTCCAAGTGAAGATGCCGGTGTCATGGAAATCATCGAACGTGATGCGCACCGCGTAATTGCCGACCGGCTCGATCTTGAGGATCGCAACGTTGCGTTTGCCGGGCACGGTCACCCGCTGTTCGGGCGAATGGCCTTGCACTTCCGCCGAAGGCGAGGCGACCCGCAAAAGCTCCGCCGGCAATTCGTACGGTTGATGCCCGGGAAAGGTCACGGTAAGCAGCCTGCGGTCTTTGGAGACCCTGAGTTCCTTCGGTGCCGTCATGTTTGTCCTGCGTGAGATTGCGCCCTTCCCTACGCCGCTTCGTGCGATGCGGAAAGACCATAGAAGGCCGCCGACAGAGAATGTCGGTCGGGGAATGTTACCAAAGATCAAGACCTTCTATCTTGAATGCGCGGTTGGATCGTATCACATAGCCGTATATAACGGCGCCGCTCGGGCCACGGAAAGCGCTTGCAATGGACATGATCGATCCCTTCGGTCGCACGATCAGCTACCTTCGCGTGTCGGTTACCGACCGCTGCGACTTCCGCTGCACCTATTGCATGGCCGAAGACATGACCTTCCTGCCGAAGAAGGACCTGTTGTCGCTCGAAGAGCTCGACCGGCTCTGCGGCGTCTTCATCGAAAAGGGCGTGAGGAAGCTCAGGCTGACCGGCGGCGAGCCGCTGATGCGCAAGAACATCATGCATCTGGTGCGCCAGTTGTCGCGGCATCTGAAGAGCGGCGCGCTTGAAGAGTTGACGCTCACCACCAACGGCTCGCAGCTCTCGCGCTTTGCGGCGGAGCTCGCCGACTGCGGGGTCAAGCGCATCAACGTCTCGCTCGACACACTCGATGCCGACAAGTTCCGCAAGATCACCCGCTGGGGCAATCTCGGCAAGGTCATGGAAGGCATCGACGCCGCGCAGGCAGCCGGGCTCAAGATCAAGCTCAACGCCGTGGCGCTGCGCGACTTCAACGACGCCGAAATCCCGGAGTTGATGCGCTGGGCGCATGGCCGCGGCATGGATCTCACCGTCATCGAGACCATGCCGATGGGCGAGATCGAGGCCGACCGCACCGACCAGTATCTGCCGCTGTCGCTGCTGCGCGCTTCGCTCGAGCGCCAGTTCACGCTGACCGACATCCCTTACAAGACCGGCGGCCCTGCCCGCTACGTCAATGTCACTGAGACCGGTGGCCGGCTCGGCTTCATCACGCCGATGACGCATAATTTTTGCGAAAGCTGCAACCGCGTGAGGCTGACCTGCACCGGCACGCTCTATATGTGCCTCGGCCAGGAAGACGCCGCCGACCTGAGGGCGCCGCTGCGCGCCTCCGAAGGCAACGAGCTGGTCGGCGAGGCGATAGACGAGGCGATCGGGCGCAAGCCGAAGGGCCATGATTTCATCATCGACCGCCGCACCAGCCGTCCTTCCGTATCGCGCCATATGAGCGTCACCGGCGGCTGATTTTTTCCGAAAATTGGTGCAGGATCACCCTTGGTCACTGACCTTGGGGGCACCATGAAGCGTCTTCATCTCATCCAGGGCGCGCCTTTGGCGATCGCCTTGTCGTCGTTGTTTGCAATCGTCACGACAACGGCAATCGCGAAGCCATTCACCTACGTCAATGCGCGCTTCGGCACCGCCTGCACCTTTCCCGACGAGATTTTCAGCGACCGCTTGCCCGAGCCTGAAAACGGCGACGGGCAACAATGGCTGAGCGCCGACGGCGCCAGCCTGACCTGCTCCGGTATCTACAACGTCGATAACGACACACCGAAAAGCTTCGTCGACGACGAAAAGGCGAACACCGAACCCGGCTATAAGGTGACCTACAGCAAGACCGGTAAGAACTGGGCGGTGCTCTCCGGCGTCAAGGCCGACAAGGTCTTCTACGAGCGACGCCTGTTCGGAAAGGATGGCGTCATCCGCACCGTCTGGATCGAATATCCTTCGTCGCTCAAGGCGAAATACGACCCGCTGGTCGGCGCCATCGCCAAAAGCCTGCGCGGGCCTTGAGACTCGGGCGACACGCCGCAAATAAACCTTCCGCAATGGCCTCCGCCCGATTTACCGCTGACCTGTTCCGGCCTAGCTTTCGAGCGCGATTTTTTTCGCTCCAAGGGGGAAAGTGCATATGCGCAAATTCATGCTTTCGCTTGCAATGCTTGGCGTCGCTTCGCTGCCGGCGGCCGCCCAGTCGATCGGTGGCGCCTACACGGTTTCCGGCACCAATTTCGACGGCTCGTCTTATGACGGCGAGGCAACCATCACGCTGACCAGCGAGACGACCTGCACCATCCGTTGGGAGACCGGCGGCTCGTCTTCGGACGGCATCTGTATGCGCAACGACAACGCCTTTTCGGCAGGCTATGTGATGGGCAAGGAAATCGGCCTCGTCGTCTACAAGGTTGAGGACGACGGCTCGCTGCACGGGCTCTGGACCATCGCAGGCAAGGATGGCAACGGTACCGAGACGCTGACGCCGAAGAAATAAGACCCACTGTTTTCCTGCAAGCTGGGCCGCAGCAGATGCTGTGGCCTATTTCTTTGACGTTGCTGTTTCCCACTTGCCTGCTAGAGGCTTGATCCAAGAATAATTGGAAACGCCCTTGCCTCTCTCGCCCAATCTTCGCGGCGCACTTTTCATGGTCGTGGCCATGATCGGCTTCACGCTCAACGACGCGATCACCAAATTCTCGTCCGAATCGATGAACATGGCGCAGGTTATGCTCGTGCGGGGCGCTTTCGCGTCGCTCTTCGTCGGCCTGCTCGCCTGGCATCGCGGCGCGCTTGCCGATCCCCGCGCCATGCTGCAGCCGATGGTGGCCGTGCGCGTTGCCGGTGAGGCCGGTGCCACGGTCTCCTTCCTCGTCGCTCTGGCGCACCTGCCGATAGCCAATGTCTCGGCCGTTCTGCAGGCGCTGCCGCTGGCCGTGACGATGGGTGCCGCGCTTTTCTTCGGCGAAGGCGTCGGCTGGCGGCGCTGGCTGGCAATCGCCGTCGGCTTTGCCGGCGTGCTGATCATCGTGCGGCCGGGTTTCGAAGGGTTCAGCGTCTATTCGCTGCTGGCGCTGACGAGCGTGGTCTGTTGCGCCGTGCGCGACCTGGCCACCAAGCGCATCCCGCATGCGATCCCGACCATGCTGGTGTCGACGGCAACAGCGTTGGCCATGACCGTGCTCGGCGCGCTGCTGCTGTCGCCGATGGGCGGCTGGACGCCGATGAGCGCCGACGCGACAGCACTGCTGGCGCTGGCTGCGGTGCTGGTCCTCATCGGCTATCAGTTCATCATCATGGCGATGCGCTCGGGCGACATCTCCTTCATCGCGCCTTTCCGCTATACGGCGCTGCTCTGGTCGATCCTGCTCGGCCTCGTCATCTTCGGCGACGTCCCCGACCTGCCGATGACAGTCGGCGCCGCGATCATCATCGGCTCCGGCCTCTACGCGCTCTATCGCGAGCGCGTCGTCGGCCGGCGGCAGACTGCCGCCGAAAGCACTGGACCCGACATGGCGCCGGACGGCATATAGGTCCGATGGATCGAAGCGTTGCGGGCATCATCCTGGCGGGAGGCCAGTCGCGCCGGATGGGCGGCGGCGACAAGCCTCTTCTGCCGCTGGGCAGAAGCAGGCTGATTGACCATGTCGCCGCGGGTCTCAAACCGCAGGTCGGTGCGCTGGCGCTCAACGCCAATGGCGACCCGGCGCGGTTTGCCGGCATGAACCTTCCGGTGCTCGCCGACACGGTGCCGGGCCATGCCGGCCCGCTGGCCGGCATTCTGACCGGCCTCGAATGGGCGGCGGCGGAGAAAGCAGCCTACCAGTCGCTGGTGAGCGCGGCCGGCGACACGCCGTTCTTCCCCGGCGATCTCGTCGAGCGGCTAGCAGCCGCTGCCAGGGAGTGGTCAGGCGCGATCGCGGTCGCAAGTTCCGACGGCAGATGGCACCCGACTTTCGCGCTCTGGCCACTTGGCCTCAGCGATGCCCTGCGCCATTTCCTGATCGACGAGGACAATCGCCGTGTCTCGACCTTCATGGAGCGGCACGGTTTCGTCCAAGTGGAGTTTCCGATGATCGAGGCCGAAGGCCAGCGGATCGACCCGTTCTTCAACATCAACACGCCGGACGATCTTGCGGAGGCCGAACGTCTGTTGCAAAGCCTCCGGCCATGAGACGCGTATTCGGCATCACCGGCTGGAAGAATTCCGGCAAGACGACCCTGACCGAAAAACTGGTCGCGGAACTGGTGCGCCGCGGCTGGACGGTCTCGACGGTGAAGCATGCCCATCATGACTTCGACATCGACAAGCCTGACACGGACTCCTTTCGCCACCGGCAGGCCGGCGCCATGGAGGTCGCGATCGTCTCCGCGCGGCGCTGGGCGCTGATGCACGAGTTGCGCAACGAGGAGGAGCCGAAGCTGGACGAAATCCTGACGCGTCTGGCCCCCTCGGACATCGTGCTTGTCGAGGGCTACAAGCGCGAGGCGCACAAGAAGATCGAGGCGAGACGGCTCGAGGCCAAGGACCGGACGCCGCTCGCGGCCGGCGATCCGAACATCGTCGCCATCGCCGCGGATTTCAAAGTCGAGGGCGAGAGCCTGCCGGTTTTCGACCTCGATGACACCAAATCCATAGCCGACTTTGTCGAGCGGGCGACTGGCCTCGTTGCTCAAACCAAGTAACGCAGCGGCAGACGACGATTGTCGCTTGCTGTTGTTTTGCAGTTGCTTTTTTCTTCGAAAGAGTGGGAGTATCCCGCGCAGCGGGCGGTCAAAAACTCCGCCCACAAGAGCCGCATGGGACAGCGGCCATGACAATATGAGAGGATTATCATGCGTATTGCACTGCGTATCGCGCTCGCCGCTTCGGCCGCGCTGCTGACACTTGGCGTCGCCCAGGCTCAGGAAAAAACACTGAGGATCGGCACCGAAGGCGCGTATCCGCCCTTCAACAACCTGACCTCGGACGGCCAACTGGTCGGCTTCGACATCGACATCGCCAAGGCCCTCTGCGACGAAATGAAGGTGAAATGCACCTTCGTCGCGCAGGACTGGGACGGCATCATCCCGGCGCTCCAGGCCGGCAAGTTCGACGCCATTGTCGCCTCGATGTCGATCACGCCCGAGCGCCAGGAAAAGGTCGACTTCACCCACAAATACTACAACACGCCCTCGGCCATCGCCGTGCCGAAAGATTCACCGCTCAAGGGCGTGACCAAGGAAGACCTCGCCGGCAAGAACATCGGCGTCGCCACCACGACGACCCACTTCAACTATGCCTCGAAGACCTACACCGACAGCACGATCAAGGGCTATCCGAGCAGCCCCGAGGAGCAAGCCGATCTCGCCAACGGCCGCCTCGACGCCATCGAGGACGATATCGTCGTGCTGCAGCAGTGGCTGGATTCGCCTGACGGCGCCTGCTGCAAGATCCTCGGCCAGCCATCGCCGCAGCCGGTCGAGATCTTCGGACCGGGCGCCGGCATTGCCGTGCGCAAGGGCGAGACCGACCTGGTCAACAAGCTGAATTCCGCGATCGACGCCATCCGCGCCAACGGAAAGTACAAGGAAATCAACGACAAGTACTTCAAGTTCGACGTCTACGGCGCCGAGTCCTGATCATTGCGCTCGGGGCGGTGAGGACCACCTCATCGCCCTTCCTTCATTCCGGGATCGCCACGGAGACACGCCCCGCCAATGCCGGCCCAAAGCATTTGGACACTTCTCAGTTGGGGGCCCGATGGCTGGAGTGACGATATCGCCTCTGGCGTGCTGGTCACGATCGCCCTGGCCTTGGCCACGCTGCCGATCGGATTGACGATCGGTTTTTTCGTCGCCTTCGCCAAGCAGCACGAAGAGCCCGCACTGCGGCTCGCTGCCAACATCTACACAACCGTCTTTCGCGGCCTGCCCGAACTGGTCACGCTGTTCCTGTTCTTCTTCGGCATGCCGCTGCTGCTGCAATACCTTGTCCGGTTGTTCAATCCGGATGCGACGGTCGACGTGAACAGCTTCATTGCCGGCATGATCGTGCTGTCACTGATCTTTTCGTCCTACGCCAGCGAGGTCTTTCTTTCCGCCTTTCGCGCCATTCCCAAGGGCCAGTATGAGGGCGGCTACGCCATTGGCCTTTCGAAATGGCAGACGATGCGCCTGGTGATCCTGCCGCAATTGTTGCGCATCGCTTTCCCGGGACTGGAGAATTGCTGGCTCAGCCTGCTCAAGGACACCTCGCTGGTCTCGGTCGTCAACCTCGCTGAAACCTTGCGCAATGCCGGCGTCGCGGCCCGCGTCACCAAGCATTCCTTCCTGTTCTACAGCGTCGCGGCGCTGGTCTTCCTTGTGCTGGCCATCCTGTCGTCGATCGCCACCGGCTATATCCAGCGCTCGCTCGGGCGGAGGGAAGCGCGATGAGCGTCAGCCAGGCTATTGCCGTCGACAGGCCGCCGCCGCAGGCGCGTGGTTGGCCGCGCGCCCGCATAGTAGGGTACGCCCTGGTCGGCGTGTGGGTCCTCTTCGGCCTCGGCATCGTGGCCTATTTGGTTCACGCCTGGAATGCCGAGTTCTTCGCCAGATACGCGCCGGCCTATCTGCAGGGGCTGGGAACCACCTTGTCGCTGGTGGCCATTTCGATGGTGACAGGCGCCATTCTCTCATTACCCGTGGCCTACGGACGCATGTCGAAGAGCAAGATCCTGTCCGGGCTCGCCTATTGCTACGTCTATTTCTTCCGCGGCACCCCGCTGCTCGTGCAGACCTATCTGGTCTACTACGGCGTCGGCTCCTTTCGGCCGGAACTCGAAACGGTCGGCCTGTGGTGGTTCTTCCGTGAAGCCTTCTACTGCGGCGTCTTTGCCTTCTCGCTCAACACCGCAGCCTACCAGGCCGAAATCCTGCGCGGTGCCATCGAGAGCGTGCCCAGGGGCCAGTGGGAAGGCGCCGCATCGCTCGGCCTGCACAAGCTGCAGACGCTGCGCAAGGTCATCATGCCGCAGGCGATCATCGTGGCGTTGCGACCTTACGGCAACGAGCTCATCCTGATGATCAAGGCCTCCGCCATCGTCGCCATCATCACCGTCTACGACCTGATGGGCAACGCGAAGCTCGCCTATGCAAAATCCTTCGACATCCAGGCCTATATCTGGGTCGCGATCGTCTATCTGGTGATGGTCGAGATCCTGCGCCACGGTGTCGAATGGATCGAGCGCCGGATCACGGTTCACCTCAAACGATAAAGCCTCGCGTGCGCATCGGCCTGCACCAGCCGATGCGGCTTCGCGTGCCTTGACGAATTTTTCCCATAGCCTAGACCTTCCGCCACTGAAATTTGTTGGAAGGCAGGCTTATGGCATCGGTTGCATTTCTCGGTCTTGGCGTCATGGGCTACCCGATGGCCGGGCATCTCAGGAACAAGGGCGGCCACGACGTCACCGTCTACAACCGCACCACCGCCAAGTCCGAGCAATGGGTCGCCCAGCATGGCGGCAAACTGGCGTTGACGCCGGCCGAAGCGGCCGAAGGCAAGGACTTCGTCTTCTCCTGCGTCGGCAATGACGACGACCTGCGCTCGGTGACGACCGGCGCCAAGGGCGCCTTCGCCTCGATGAAGAAGGGCTCCGTCTTCATCGACAACACCACGGCATCGGCCGAAGTCGCGCGCGAATTGGCCGAGGCCGCTGAAAAAGCCGGCTTTTCCTTCCTCGACGCGCCGGTATCTGGCGGTCAGGCGGGCGCCGAGAACGGGGTGCTGACGGTGATGGTCGGTGGCGAGCAGTCGGCATTCGACAGGGCCAGGCCCGTCATCGATGCCTACGCCCGCATGGTCGGGCTGATGGGGCCGGCGGGTGCCGGCCAGCTCACCAAGATGATCAATCAGATCGCCATCGCCGGGCTTGTGCAGGGGTTGGCCGAAGGCATCCATTTTGGCAAGAAGGCCGGGCTCGACATCGAGAAGGTCATCGAGGTCATTTCCAAGGGCGCTGCCGGCTCATGGCAGATGGAAAACCGCCACAAGACGATGAATGCCGGCAAATACGATTTCGGTTTCGCCGTCGACTGGATGCGCAAGGATCTCGGCATCTGCCTCGCCGAGGCCAACCGCAACGGCGCCAAGCTGCCGGTGACGGCGCTGATCGACCAGTTCTACAAGGATGTGCAGGACATGGGCGGCAGGCGCTGGGACACGTCCTCGCTGCTGGCGCGCCTGGAAAAATAGACGGCGATGGCCCTTCCCGATCCGAGCTGGAGCGCCGACGACACCGTCGCCCATCTGCGCTCGATCGGCAAACAGGAGAACCTCGTCGGCATGGCGCGCTTCGGCATCAACACCGCGGCCGCGCTCGGCATCGGCAATTCCGATCTGCGGCCGCTGGCGCGCAAGCTCAAGAAGAACCACGAGCGGTCGTTGCTTCTGTGGGACACCGGCGTCCGCGAAGCGCGATTGATGGCGGCCTTCACCGGCGAACCGAAAAAGTTCGACATCGGCCAATGCCGGCGCTGGGCCGCCGACTTTGATAGCTGGGAGATCGTCGATACCGTCGCGGACCTGTTCGCGGCAACGCCGTTCTGGCGCGAGCTGATCGACGAATTCGCCGAGGACGAACGCGAATTCGTGCGCCGCACCGCCTTTGCCATGCTGGCCTGGGGCACGGTGCATCTAAGGAAGGAGCCGGACACGACCTTCCTCGCCTTTCTGCCGCTGATCGAAAAGCATGCCGGCGATCCGCGCAATTTTGTCAAGAAAGCGGTGAACTGGGCTCTGCGGCAGATCGGCAAGCGGTCGATGACACTGCATGCCCCTGCCCTAGCGCTGGCCGAGAAACTGGCGGCATCGTCCGACAGGACGGCGCGCTGGATCGGCAGGGACGCTGTCAAGGAACTGACGGATGCCAAACAGCTCGAACGACTCGCCGCCCGAAAAACCTGACCTCGCTCTTGTCCGCTTCATCGACGTGACGCGGGAGACGCGCGGCCGTTTAGAAAACCTGTTCGAGCAGCCGGGCGCGCCGAAATATTGCTGGTGCATGGCCTGGCGCCATTCCAGCCGCGAGCACATCCAGAACGACGAGAAGAAGCGCATGATGATGGCGCTGATCGACGAAGGCACGCCGGTCGGCATCGTCGCCGAGCTCGACGGCAGAACAGTCGGCTGGTGCTCGGTCGCGCCGCGCGAGACCTATCGCAGGCTTTCGAAGCAGCAGGATGACAGCGAGACCGGCGTCTGGTCGATCGTCTGCTTCTACGTGCCGAAGGCCCTGCGAGGCGGCGGCCTCGCCTCAGCGTTGCTCGATGCCGCCATCGACCATGCCTTCGCCAAAGGCGCTTCCACCATCGAGGCCTATCCGGTTGACGAGGCCGCACCTAGCTATCGCTTCATGGGTTTTCGCGACATGTTCGTCGCGCGCGGCTTTCATGAGGTCGGCACCGCCGGCACTCGCCGGCATGTGATGCGGCTCATGCGCTGACCGGCAGGTGATTTGGCCGCCCATCTGCCCTTAGCGCGGTGTCTGCTGCGTAAGGATATTCCAGCCACTATCTCCGTAGGTCATGAACCCCGAGTTCTTTCCACATCCACTCGACGCTGTAGGTGGCCATGGGATGCGTTGGACCAGGTTGCTTGGCACTTTGGTTTTCAAGATATTTCAACCAATCGGCAACTTTTTGGCGACCGGCCGTCGTTTTGGCGGCCTGACGCGGCGTCTTGTTCCCCAACATTTTGACCGGCTGATCGAGAGTTTCCAGATAATGTCGATCCAAGTACTCGTGGATGGCCTGTTCGGCGATCTCCGGCGGAATGTCCGATCGAGATGCTTCGGCACCTTCACGCGGCCGTTCGGCCTTCATCTGTTCGACGGTCGTGATCTCAGTTAGCGGCGTCCGGACAAGATCGCCAAGGGCCTGCTGGATCAGAGCGGTTCCTCTTGTCGCCCGCGCGGCGGAATTAGCCGACAGATGCAGGAAACGGCCCTTCAGGTCGACATTGCCAAGCGCCAGCGAGCCGTTGTCCATCGTGGTGTCTATGGCGGGAGTGGCCACGGCTTTTGTCTTGCTGCCAGCCTTCGGTGTCTCCTCCAGCCAGTTCCAGAATTTCGAGTCTGCTTGCGAGAAGGCTGGAATACCGCTCAACCGAGCAGCGATATCCTCCGGTCTCACGCCGGACGCGAGCGGAAAGCGAACCTCGTGGAATATGATTTCGTCACCCTCGGTGTTTTGCAGCTTCGGCCCCGCTACCCTTCCAAGAATGTCTAACAACCAGGAGAGCGTGAACATGAATGCCGCAGCCTGCAGCTCGTCATCTTTGATGGCGGGTAGCTTTTTTGCATTTCTTTTGCCGAACAGGCCACGCAGCCCATCGAACAATGTTTCGGTGGCCTGCGGGGTAAAGGGCAACACGCCGCCAGCCATGACGTTTTTGCCCATGACGGGTACGATCCGCGCGGCAAGCCTGTCCCATTGCTTCAAAGTCTTTGTGGCGCTGCCCTCGCTGACGGTGATCGGCTCGCTATCGCGGATAAGATCGCGCGCCACAAAAGACGACCCCGGGACGACGTTACTCACCTCGTACAAACTCATGACGGAGCTGCGCAGTGCCGCCATATAGGCCCTTGATTGCGCTCTTTCCTTCCAGCCTCGCCGCTTCAGATATTCGTCCACGACGTTGGTGGGTTCGCCCTCGAAATCCTGCGTCAGGAAATCCTCGAAAACGCAACCCCAGAGGGTGTTCGCCCAGTGGTCACCGAGGATTTCGGCAAGATCTTCAAACTCCCCTTCGCCCTCGTCGAGGATCGGGCCCAAATGCTCGTTGAAAACCTCTTCGAAGCATTCGCGCCATTCGTCGCGGCCGAGGAATTTCATCAGTCCGCTGAGATCATGGCTGGTTGGCATGGAACTTCTCCAGGTTCTTGCGGGCCGGGCATTGCGCGACACGGGTTCGCTGCCATTATTTGTTGGGCTATTTCAGCGCCGCTTCCGCCACCAAGCAAGGTGTGGGCAACGATTTCCCGGTATTTCTTCCGTGCGACTTTCCGCCGGAGCTTTTCTGCGGCACTCGCCAAAAAAATGCTTCGGAGATCACGGCAGTTTTACTCGCTCGCAATCACACACCAGCCAGAATGGCTCCAATGAACAACCCTCTCAACACAGGCACGATCATCGCCGCAGTAGTTGGCCTTGCCGTTAGTCAGGCCTCGGCAGAAACCGCGCATATCTTCTGGAAGGACCTGCGCCCGGCGACGCAGGCGGTCGCCGAAGACGCTAACCTGCCGATGATCGCGGCGAAACTGCCCGATCATGGCGAGACGCTATCGCTCGATCTACAGGACAAAACCATTCAGTTATCCGGCTATGCGTTGCCGGTCGATCGCGAGGGCGACCTCGTCTACCAGTTCCTGCTGGTGCCGTGGACCGGCGCCTGCAGCCACATGCCGACGCCACCGCCGAACCAGATCGTGCTGGTCACGCCGGCGCATCCCTACACGATGAAAGAGGCCTATGAGCCGGTCGCGGTCACCGGTGTGCTGAAGCCCGGCATGGAGAAGAGCCAGCTCTTCATCCTCGACGGCGTCTTGATCGTCCAGTCGGGCTACACGGTGCGCAAAGCCGAGGTGGCGAGCGTCGACAGCGTGCCGGACGCGGTCACGCTGCCCGTCAACTCGCCGTGGAATTTCCTCAACAAAAAGAAGAATTAGGCGCTATCACTTCAGATAACAGTCACGCCGCGTTAGCGCCCGATTCCTTATCCAGCACCATGTAGTCGAGCGGAATCTCGGTCGTGTACTTGATCTGCTCCATGGCGAAGGACGAGGACACGTCGCGGATCTCGATCTTGGCGATCAGCCGCTTGTAGAAGGCATCGTAGGCGGCGATGTCGGGCACCACCACGCGCAGCAGATAGTCGACGTCCCCGCTCATGCGGTAGAACTCGACCACCTCCGGAAATTCCTGGATGACCTCGGAGAAGCGCCGCAGCCACTCATGGCTGTGCGAGTTGGTGCGGATCGACACGAAGACGGTGACGCGCACATTGACCTTCTCGTGGTCGAGAATGGCCACGCGCCGCTTGATGACGCCCTCTTCCTCCAGCTTCTGGATGCGCCGCCAGCACGGCGTGGTCGACAGGCCGACTTTCTTGGCGACATCGGCGACCGCAAGTGTCGCGTCCTCCTGCAGGAGGCGGAGAATTTTTCGGTCAAGGCGGTCCATTGGGGAGACTCCAGAGGAATAGTTTCGCTATATTCCCTTTTATCCAGGCCTTTCACAAGAAAGAAATTCTGCCGATGGCGCCAAAAGCGAGTGATTTCTTGCCGAACGCCTAACCGATGCGATAGCGGATTTCCGACCGCAGGAAAGGCAGCAAATCCATTTCAAACCAGGGATTCTTCTTCAGCCAACCGGTATTTCGCCAGGACGGATGCGGCAACGGCAGCACTTTTACGTTGGCCGAGGCATCCCAGACAGCGCGCCAGTTCCTGACCGTTTCCGTCAGCGGCACCCCTCGCGCCGTGCCCATGTGCCAGGACTGCGCGTAGCCGCCGATCGTCAGCACCAGGTCGATCTGCGGCATCAGCGCCATCAACTCGGCGCGCCAGGCCGGCGCGCATTCGCGGCGCGGCGGCAGGTCGGCGCCCTTGGCGTCCTGCCCCGGGAAGCAGAAACCCATCGGCACGATGGCGAATTTTTCCGTATCGTAGAATTCGTCACTGGTGACACCGAGCCAGCTCCTCAACCGATCTCCAGAGGCGTCGGTGAACGGCATGCCCGAGATGTGGACCTTGGTGCCCGGCGCCTGGCTGGCGAGCAGGATGCGAGCGCTCGACGATGGCCTCAGCACAGGGCGCGGCTCATGCGGCAAAGGCCGGCCGCGCGGATGCTCGACGCAGATGCGGCAGGCCCGCACCCTGGCGGTCAGGCTTTCCAACTCTTCTCTCGTGCCGGATAGCTCGTCCAAAATGCGGGCCTCAGGCAGTGGCGCTCGGCCGGCTTGTCAGAGCCCCGTACCAACGCAATACGTTGGTGCAATCCTCCGGCACCTTGATGCGCGCCGGCTTCATAAAGTCGATGGCGATCATCCCGGTGATGTCGGCGACCGAATAGGCATCGCTGGCGGCGAATTCCCTGTCCGCCAACTCGCGGTCGAGCAGATACAGGAATTCGATCGCCTTCGGCTTGTTGGCTTCGCCCCATTCGGGGATCTGCGGCACCTCCCAGTCCTTCATCGCCGGGTGGATGTGCCGGAAGGCGGCGGCGACGCAGCTCAAGAGGTTGAACTCCATGCGCCTTTGCCACATCTCGACCGTGGCCTTGCCGAGCGCGCCCGTTCCGAACAGGGCAGGCTCGGGATGCAATTCCTCGAAGTAGCGGCAGATGGCGATCGATTCGGTGATGATGGTGCCGTCATCAAGCTCCAACACCGGCAGCCGCCGCAGCGCATTGCGCGACGCCACCGGCTGCTCTCGATGCTCCAGCGCGCCCATGTCGACAGGCACCAGCGGAACGGTCAATCCCTTCTCCGCCAAGAAAACCCGAACCCGTCTGGGGTTGGGCGCGCGGCCACCATCGAACAGCTTCATTCCATTCTCCCGATCTCTCATCCGATCATAGGGCGCGCTTCAATGCATGTCGCCCAAAAGTGCGCGGCGGTTTTGGGGAGACGACATGCATCAAACAGAGCATCGCCAGAAGCACCATCACCAGAAACGAACAAGCTCCCGCAGCGCATCACCGAGCGAAGCCAACGTGCCGTGTCTCCTCTCGGCCGGCTGATCGTGATGGCTGTCGCGCCAGTCCTGCGGCTCCTCGAATGAACCTGCCCAGATGCCGGCCTTGGCGGCGCGCGCAACAGCCTCCTCGGTTTCGAAGTCGCCGAAGGCGACGGCCCATCCGGCCTGCACCTGAGCACGGTTGAGGTCCGTGTCACCTGCCTTGCAGTCGCCGAGCAGCCGGCCGTATCGGTCGCGCTGCCAGCCGCTGCAGGAAACCGGCCTGCTGGCGATCAGCCGCACGAGCGATTGCCTCGCGAGCTTGCCGCACGGATAGTCGGCGGCGCCCCTGCGGCACGTCTGCGTGTATTCCGGAGCATCGATGCCGCGCATGCGGATGCGCTCTGTTCCCAGCGTGATCGAATCGCCGTCGTTGACGATGGCCGTGCCCTGCTCCTTGCGCGTCTCGAAACGGTCGAGCCGCGCCGCCACCAAAATGAACAGGCCAAGCAGAACCGCGGTCAGCGCATAATCCAGCAGCTTGCGCCAGAGGCTGCGCGGAGGCTGCGGAACATATCGCCGGCGCGGTCCTCGCGACCAGGAACGGCTCATATGGCAAACAGTCTCTTAATCATTCGAACGTAGCTTAACGAACTTGAAAATCGCTGCGCGCGGAAATTGAACTTGCATGCCTCTGCTACGCTCGGACACAGCGGACAAATTCATTGTGGACCGCAGGAAACCGCATCGCAACAGCGATGTGGCGCGCGCGGTGCGCAGAACGCGTGACCGTCTTTCCCAGCAGGCCGGCAGCCTCGACTTCGACCGCGAACTGCTGAAGCTGCACGCGCGCGCCATGATGGTCAGCGCGATCGCCATACCGCTGCTCGTGCTCACCGTGGCGGCTATCGGCCGCTTTGCCGGCCTGGGCAACCAGGTTGCCGTCTGGGCTCTCTTCGCCCTGCTCTGCTACACCATCGTCGCTTTCATGGCGCGGCGCGTCGAGCGCACGGAAGCGTCCGAGCTCGACCCGTTGCAAACGCGCCGCGATTTCCTGATCGGCCATTCACTGTGCGGCCTCGGTTGGGCCTGGTTCGCCTGGCTCGGCTGCGACACGTGCCAGGTCGACCAGTTCCACGTGGTCAAGGCCATGGTGCTTCTGGTCGCCATGGCGACCACTGCGGTCATGGCGTCGTCGCTGGGCGGCGCACTGCTCGCGACCTTCGCCGTTCCCGTGGCGGTCTATGTTTATACGGTTATACGCCTGTGGATGCCGATCGAGGGAATCATGGCGGCGCTCCTGGTCGCCGCCCTGCCCTTCTTCGGCTATGTCGCGCGCCATCTCAACCAGGCCTCGTGGATGGTGCTCTCTTTCCGCTCCGAAAAGGACGCGCTGATCGCCGAGGTGGAGACGGCGAAATCGATGTCCGACGAAGCCAGGCGGCGCGCCGAGGACGCCAATCTTGCGAAGTCGCGCTTTCTCGCCTCGATGAGCCACGAGCTCAGGACGCCGCTCAACGCCATCCTCGGCTTTTCCGAAGTGATGGCCAATGAAGTGCTCGGGCCGATGAACAACCCGACCTATCGCGATTACGCGCATGATGTGCATGAATCCGGACAGCATCTGCTCGACCTGATCAACGAGATCCTCGACCTGTCGCGCATCGAGGCCGGCCGCTACCAGCTCAACGAGGAGCCGGTGGTGCTGGTGACGATCGTCGAGGACTGCTGCCACATGATGGAGCTCAGGGCCCGCAACAAGGACATTCGCGTCATCCAGGAGTTCGAGACCACCCTGCCGCGCCTGTTTGGCGACGAACGGGCAATCCGGCAGATCACGCTCAACCTGTTGTCCAATGCGATCAAGTTCACCCCCTCGGGCGGCGAGGTCCGTGTGCGCGTCGGCTGGACGGCGGGCGGCGGCCAGTACATCTCGGTCAAGGACAACGGCCCGGGCATTCCGGACGAGGAAATCCCGGTGGTGCTTTCCGCCTTCGGCCAGGGCTCGATCGCCATCAAGAGCGCCGAACAGGGAACCGGCCTCGGACTGCCGATCGTGCAGGGGCTGCTCGACATGCATGGCGGCGAGTTCGAGCTTCACTCCAAGCTGCGCGAAGGCACCGAAGCGATCGCCATTTTCCCGCTGAGCCGGGTGATGGAGGAATTGCCGGCATTGCCGACCAAGGAGGTTGCGGCGCGCAGGCGCTAGAGCCTAACCGCTGCCGCCATACCGGAACTGGTGAGCGCTGCTGCCTTGACGAGACCGGCCGCCAGCCCTGCTCCGACCCCTTCGCCGTGATTGAGGCCAAGATCGAGCAGTGGCCTGAGCCCAAGCCGATCGGCGACCTTGGCGTGCCCGGGCTCGGGCGACAGGCTGGCGAGCAGGCAATGGTCGAGCGCGGCGGGATTGACCCTCTGCAGAACCGCAGCCGCGGCAGTCGAGACGAACCCGTCGAGCAATACCGGGATCCTTTGCATGCGGGCGGCAAGAATGGCGCCACAGATCGCCGCGAACTCACGGCCGCCGACCCGGCGCAAGGCTTCGAGCGGATCGCCGAGGCCGGCGCCGTGGAAGGCCAGCGCCCTGTCGACCGCTTCCGCCTTGCGCGCGATCATTGCTTGATCCGCGCCCGATCCCGGCCCGACCCAGACGGCGCCCTCTCCTCCGAACAACGCCGCGCACAACGCGGCCGCGATCGTGGAATTGCCGACGCCGAGATCGCCGAGGCAAAGAAGGTCGGCGCCGCCGGCGACGGCCTCCATGCCGAAGGCCATGGTGGCGGCACAGCCGCGTTCGTCGAGCGCCGCTTCCTCGGTGATGTCTCCCGTGGGAATATCCAGCGCCAGATCGAAGACCTTCAGCCCGAGATCATAGGCGATGCAGATCTGGTTGATCGCGGCGCCACCGGCGGCGCAGAGCTCGACCGCATTGGCGGTTGCCGAAACCGGCCGCGGCGAGATGGCATGCCGGACAGCGCCATGATTGCCGGCAAAGATCGCCACAAGCGGCCGGTTCACGGCCGGTGGCGCGCGCCCGCTCCAGGCGGCGAGCCAGACAGCAATATCCTCGACCCGGCCCAGCGAAGCTTTCGGCTTGTCGGCTTTGGCAAACAACAAACGGACACGGGTTTCGGCGGCGGCGTCCGCCGGCGGCAGCGTCGCCAGGAGAGTGCGGAAATCATCGAAAGGCTTTGCGGTCATGTCGGATGCGGTCTCTTTGCGGAAACAGGCAGCGGCATAGCCGCCTTCACTGCCCGGCACAACCGCCCGCAATGCCGCGAAAGTGCCGGTTGACGGCGCATTGCGAAGGGCTTGCATTGGCTTCGCGGTTGCACCATGTGCAATGAACGCAAGAGAACAGCATGACCGCCATCGAATCTCCCTGCATACTCGTCTGTTCGATCGACATGAAAACCGGCTTCTGCTTCGGCTGCGGCCGAACGCGCGACGAAATCGCGAGCTGGCTCACGATGACGCCGGGAGTCCGGCGGGCGGTTATGGCTGAGTTGCCGGCGCGGCTGGAGACGGTCGAACGCCGGCCCCGCCGCGAGACGCGGCGCGCCCGCATGGCGCGCGAGCGCGGCATATTGTGAGCAAGGACTGAGGAAGGGCCGACCATGAACCGCCTGTTCTGGATCGTCATGCTGGTGATCGGCGCGGGCGTGATCCTGCTGATGATGAACGATTCCGCCGGCCGCACCTTCGGCATCGAGAACCACGGTTTCAGCCGGCTGATCTGGGTTGGTGTGCTGGTGACGGTGATTGGCGCGAGCCTTGTTCGCTCGGGCCGGCCGCTCGGTGACATGGCGCGCAATCTCGGCGTCTGGGCCGCGATCGTGCTGGCGCTGATCGCAGGTTACCAGTATCGCTACGAGCTTCAGGGCGTTGCCAGCCGCGTCACGGCCGGCCTCGTTCCCGGAAGCCCTTTGGCGCTGGGCGTGGACAATGGACGTGCCACGGTCACGCTCGACAAGGCCGACAACGGCCATTTCGAGGCCCGGATCCTCGTCAACGGCGCGCCGGTGCGGACCGTGGTCGACACCGGCGCGACCAGCACGGTGCTGACGGCGGAGGATGCCCAGGCGGCTGGCTTCAACCCGGCGGCGCTCAGCTACACCGTGGACGTTTCGACCGCCAATGGCATGGCGCGCGCCGCCACCGTCAGAACCGACGAGGTGGCCATCGGCGGCATCGTGCGCAAGGATATGCCGGTTATGGTCGCGGCGCCCGGCATGCTCGAGCAAAGCCTGCTCGGCATGAAATTCATCAGTTCGCTGTCGGGTTTCGACGTGCGCGGCGACCGCATGATCCTTCGAGACTAGCTGCTCGACAAAGCGTCAAGCAGCTTCAGCTTCCGCCGCCGCGAAATCTATCGCCGCGAAGGCCGTCTTCAGCACCTCCGGCCCAGCGCCTGGTTTGTTGGCGTCGGTGGACAGGATCTGCCGGTAGCGGCGCGCGCCCGGGAGCCCGTGGAACAGTCCGACCATATGACGGGTGACATGGCCGAGCCGCCCGCCGCTCTCGATATGACGCGCGGCATAGCCGGCCATGGCATCCATGAGCGCGGCATGGTCGAAGGCGGCAGGCGCTTCGCCATAGAACGCGGCGTCGACGCCGGCAAGAATGCCCGGCGTATGATAGGCGGCGCGGCCGAGCATGGCGCCGTCGACATGGCCGAGATGCGCCGATGCCTCGTCAAGCGATTGAATGCCGCCATTGATGCCGATGAATTCGTTCGGCTTTCTGGCCTTCAGCCGGTAGACGCGTGGGTAGTCGAGCGGCGGGACATCGCGATTTTCCTTGGGGCTGAGCCCTTCCAGCCACGCCTTGCGGGCATGCACCCAAAGCGCATCGGCGCCGGCCGCGAACACACCATCCGCCAGCGTGTCGAGCGCGGGCTCGGGGTCCTGATCGTCGACGCCGATCCGGCATTTGACGGTGACCGGGATTTTCACCGCCGCCTTCATCGTCGCGACGCATTCGGCCACCAGCGCCGGCGTCTTCATCAGGCAGGCGCCGAATGTGCCTGACTGGACGCGGTCCGACGGGCAGCCGACATTGAGGTTGACCTCGTCATAGCCGAATGCCTCGCCGATGACAGCCGCCTCGGCAAGCTTCCGCGGGTCGGAACCGCCGAGCTGCAGGGCGACCGGATGCTCGACAGCGTCGAACCCAAGCAAGCGCTCACGCGCGCCATGGATGACGGCGTCTGCTACAACCATCTCGGTGTAAAGCAATGCGCGCCGCGTCAACTGACGGTGGAAGAACCGGCAATGCCGGTCCGTCCAATCCATCATTGGTGCTATGGCGAGCGTCGTATGCATAAGCCTATTCAATCTTTCCGGCGCTCCGCGTTCAAACCCATGAGGCACGATCTAGTATATTTTCTTTTATTTTCAAATAGTTCCTACAGCAGGGACAAAAGTCCCACTTCAAGAGGGACCATTTCCCAGGTCACAGATTTCCAGAAAAATCAATAGTTCGATTTGAACTTTCCACAAATAAGCGTAAACTTTTTCGTTGCTCGTGTTCTGAGCGGGAGGCGTACAGGCAGTCAAGCCTGTTGAAGAGGGGCGGGTTGAGTATGCCCTCATCATCGATCCTTGGCGCCCGTCATTGGCGGGTTGCCCCAGCGCACAGGGCGCATCCGCCTGGAAATGCCTGACGGGGCATGGAGCGGAGGATCGCGGTGGTTCCCCCCAACCCCTCTACCCCCTGAACCAAATCACCACTCCAGTTTTCTTTAACGATGACGCGTAGCGCCGGCCCATGCCGGCGAATGCGCGCCCGTGCGGCCGGTTGCCAGTGTTGGGGCTGACTTCGCGCCTGTCGCATTGAAATCAGGGAGAACCCTCATGACGATCAGCTTCATTCTCAACGACCCGGCCGTCAACGACCAGACCGCTGGTCCGCAAACCGACGATAGCGGCGACGGCTTTACCGACACCGATGTGGCGTACTCCACGCTGCCACTTGCATTCCGGACCTATCTTGAGACGACTCTCGGGCTGCCCTCCACATTCCCGACCAATGTCTACGTCGCGACGAAGACAAACTCGGTCACCGTCAACGCCACCGCCGGTTCGCAGCTCTCCGGCACTACGTTCACCGACAGCACCGGCGGCGCCCTCGACGGCGATGATAGCTTGCTCAAAACCGCCGATGGCAAGGAAATCTTCCTCTACGCCGACGGAAGCAACACCGTAATCGGCAAGTATGACAGCGATGGCATCAACGGCGTTGACTCGATCGCCTTCGTCATCTTCAAGCAGGACGTGCTGAACGCCGGCGCGACCAGCGACCAGGTGACGCTCAGTATCGTCACCTACGTGCCGATCTTCCATAGCGACACTAACGACCCCGATGACGCGGTCAATCTCGGCAACACCCTCAAGCTCGCCGCCGGCGAGACCACCACCTTCAGCTTTGCCGGGGCGCCTTCCGGCAGCAACCTCTTCATGATGTTCGGTGATCCGAACTCCACCGAGATCGTGGTGATCGGACAAGATCCGTTGAATCAGTCCGAGGGCGGGAACATCACGACCAAGGATGTGCTCAACATCAGCCAGGCCGGCAGCACCACCTCGTTCGGTGTCAACGGCAACCAGATCAACCCCACCGAGGGCGCGTTCATCACCTATGTCCACGGCGCGAACACGAACTACCTCGTGCCCAATCTGGACCAGAACGAGGCCGACATCGAAGCCAACATCGACTTCCAAAGCCTCGTCAATGCAACCACAGCGTCCTTCACCGTCAACCAGACCAATCCCGGCATCGGACCCGTCACCGTCAAGATTTCGGCCTTCACAACCGCCTACGAGCCGGGGACGGGTTTCGTCGACGGGCTCACCAACGACACGCATGTCGACATCAGCTCGTTCTCGCTTACCAACGTCGTCGTCAAGACAGGCAATACGCAGTATTTTCCGGACGCTACGATCGATGGCAACGGCAACTTGATCATTACCGGCCTGAGCACCGGCGACACGGTGTCGTGGACGACGACCGGGACCCACAACCGCGTGCTGATCGAGAACATCAGCGATAACGACGGCGTTGCCGGCAACGACAACAACACTTTCGACATCGGCGGCTTCAGCATCGCGACGCCCAGTTCCGCCTCGACATTCGTCGGCCAGCAGATCGTGATCGAGGACGACGGGCCGACGGCAGCGTTGACCGAGAATACGGCCAAGGTGCTGCATGACGAGACGACCGGTGTGGATCCCAATTCGAACGACCAATCTGGGTCAGCGCCGGCGGCCTTCCTCGCTCTCGGCGCCGTGCTCGGCTGGGCGGCCAGCGCTTCCGCCGTCGTCACGCCGAGTTCCAGCTTCGGCACCGACGGACCGGGAAGCCAGACCCTGTCGCTTGGCGTCAGTGCCGCGAATGCCGACTCCGGTTTCGATTCGCTCGACGGCCACAACATCCTGCTTAATATCGAGAACGGCCTCGTCGTCGGCCGGGTGGACGTTGGCAACGACGGCAGCACGATTGGCGACCCTGTCGCGCTCGCCATCTCGATCAGCCAGGCCGGCATTCTCACCATCGCGCAGTACATCGCCATCGCTCATCCCGACACCGCTAATCCGGACGACGTGAAGACGATGACCGACAGCGCTCTGCTTGCCAAAGTCCATGCCGTCGACGCCGACGGCGACAGCAGCGACACCAGCCTGGCCATCGGCGACAAGGTGCAGATCAGGGATGACGGCCCGACGATCACCGTCCCGTTCGACGGTGACCCTGGTACCGCAGGGATCCAGCACGAGACTCTGGCGAACACTCTCAACGCGTCGGCCTCCGGAGCCTTTGGGTACGACATCGGCACGGACGCTCACACGGCCTTGTTCTACTCGGGCGGCGGGTCCGACTTCGTCGACGTCAACAATTCGCTCGCCGCTGTCCAGATCAGCTTGACCGGCACCGTCGACAACGCCCAGAACCCGAACATCACCCAAGCGGTCGCAACCCTCACGGCCGAGACGAGTGGATCCGCGTCGTTCGACTTCTCGTTCCATTATGACAAGGACCCGATCACGGCTGGTGTACAGGACTCTACGGCCGGCGGCACTCTTGTCTTTGACAAGAACGCCGACACCTACACAATAACCTTGACCGATGTGATCGACGGGTTCAGCTTCGACGTGCTGCACACTGCGGAGCTGATTGCCAAGCAGCCCACGGGCAACACGGGACACCCGCTGATCGTGGCGGAGCAGCTCACGCCGAACGGCGATCCGGATCCGTTCTTCGTGCAGTTCACCGCAAACTCGACAACCAACACCATCGGGTTCGGCTTCAACTCGACCGGTGACGGAGCGCCCGTTGGTGACACCACGTTCAACAACGGCGGTGCAACCCACGATATGGTCACCAACCTGCATGAAGACTGGGTGTCTGCAACCCAGTCGACGAACGGGGTCGCTGGCGATACGATCCAGAAGGGTGAAGCTCTGACCTTGCGGTTCTTCAAAGAGAACATTCTGTCGGATGTCGACCCGAATGCCCCCGATGGTGGCACCGAGCGGCTTGATCCGACAGCATCCGCCAGTGGCGTCGTCGTCAAGTTCGACGGCATTGGCAACTCCGAGGACCTCGTCGTGATCCTCGACCTGAAGGACGCCAACGGCAATGAAATAACCAGAGCCGTCAACGTCGAAAACTCGGACCTGATCAAGGGCAACGCCAATGTTCCTGCCCCGTACAACTCCGAGTTCACGCTCGATAACAACGATGCTTTGCTCATCATCGAACAGAACGACTACACGGTCGCCGGCGAGACCTACAAGATACAGGGCCTCCAGATCATGCAGAGCGCCAATGGGTTGACGGGTGACGCCATCAACCTGAACGGGGCCGTCGGCGCCAATGGCGGCAGCAGTGCCACCAGCAACCTGACGGCTTGGGACACGACCGACAACGATGTCCTGAAGATCGTGGACATCGGGTTTGTGCAGCAGAGCAGCGGGACAATCGGCGCCAACCTCGACTTCGGGTTCCAGATCGCGGATGCGGACGGCGACACGACGGCGACGCAGCATATCCTCGTCGACATCGCCTGACACTTGACCAACGGGGGCAGCCAATGCTGCCCCCGTTCGATAGCCACAGATCTACGACAGGGTGCTGTCCAGCGGCTCGATCATCGCCACACTGCTGTTGTTGCCCCCTGCGTCATCGGCACTATCGGGATGCTCGCCATCGTCAAAGCCGAGCAGACGTTCGCGTCGTGGATGACCCGCCACAACCGTTTCGGTGTAGAGCACCGCGCGGCGCGTCAACTGACGGTGGAAACCAGCAATGCCGTCCGTCCAATCCATCAATGGTGCTATGGCGAGCGTCGTCTGCATAAGCCTATTCAATCTGTCCGCCGCTCCTACGGTCAAGTTCACGGGCGCGATCGAGTATATTTTCTTTTATTTTCAAATAGTTCCTACGGCAGGGACAAAAGTCCCTCTTCGAGAGGGACCATTTCCCCCAGTCATATATCTCCCAGAAAATCAACAGTCCGATTTGAACTTTCCACAAATAAGCGTAAACTTTTTGTTGCTCATGTACTGAGCGGGAGGCGTACAGGCAGTCAATAGCCTGTTGAAGAGGGGCGGGGTTGAGTATGCCCTCATTATTGATCCTTGGTGCCCGCCGTTGGTGGGTCACCGATGCGCATAGGACGCATCCGCCCAGAATTGCCTGACGGGGCACGGAGCGGAGGATCGCGGTGGTTCCTCCAACACCCTCTACCCCCTGAGTCAATCCACAACTCCAGTTTCCTTTAACGATGGCGCACAGCGCCGGCCCTGCCGGCGGATGCGCGCCCATGCGACCGGTTGCCAGCGTTGGGGCTGACTTCGCGCCTGTCGCATTTGAAACCAGGGAGCATCTCATGGCACTCGATATCACAGCTCAAGACATCATTGTCGACGAGACCACCGGCCTTCAGGACGACGACGTTAACCCGGCCCTTGCGCCGCACAGCACCAACACCACGCTGACATATCTCCTAAGCCTCGACGCTTCAGGCGGTCTGGCCTCACCGGAAGTCGCCTTCCAGGCCGACTTCGTGATCGCCTCGGCGAGCGCTGGCGAAACCATCACCTCGGTCATTCTCACGCAGAACTTGTCCGGGACCCCGTTTTCCAAAACCGACGGCGTCAACAGCGGCATTAAGACGGCCGATGGCAATTATGTCTGGCTGTTCCAGGATGCAACTCACCCGAACGTCGTGATCGGCGTGATTGGCACCTCCGACCCAGCCGCCGAGCCCGCTGAGACCGGGCCGCTCGCCTTCTCGCTCGCGCTGATCAGCACCAGCACCACCGGTCATTTTGACCTGTACACGGTCCAGTATGTGCCGTTGTTCAATCCGATCGCGACCGACCCGGACGACCGCATCGATCTGACCGACAAGGTGTTCGCATCGGTCGCGGGCACGACCACGGTCGGTTTCTCAGGCCAGAGCGCCGCTCCCGGCAATCATGATTTCTACCTGATTAATTCGCCTGATGACGCTTCCAAGCAGCTTCTGGTGGTAGCTTTGAACGGTGGCACCGCCAACGTGAGCACACAGGGCTTCGGCGTCAATAACCAGAGCATCAATCCGACCGAAACGCTGCAGGTCGATTTTGTGACCGGCGGCAACCTGAACGCAGGTACGGCTTCGCAGATCCAGTACGGCAGCCATATCGAGACTATCACGGACGCCGGGTTCACGATCAACCAGATCACGCCTTCCCAACCGGATAAGCGCGTGGACATCACGATCAAGGCCTTCGACAATACGGGCAACGAGCAAGGCTCCGACTTCTTTGACGGTACCACGACCAACCCCGTCGACATCACCAGCGTCAAATTGACGGGCGCATCGGGGTTTGCCACGACCATCACCATCGACGGCACCTATGCCACGGCGAGCGGCAACGTCACTGTTACAGGGCTTAACGGCACCGGGAACGCCGTCACCATTACCGGGCTCGACAATGTCACGACCGTCGACATCACCACCGCCACCAAAATGGATCGGATGACGGTCACTGGGGTCGATGCGAATGAAGGGTGCGACATCACCGAGTTCCATTTCAAGACGACGACCACCAACGCCTACACCGAACAGGTCGGCTCCTTCATCAACTTCGACGACGACGGGCCGAGCATATCGACGACCGGCACGGAGCCGACGCTGACCGTCGACGAGACGGTTCTTACGACCGACGACACCAAGAGCTTTGCCGCCAACTTCAGCTCGGCCTTCGGCGCCGACGGCGCCGGCACGGTCACCTACGCGCTCGGCTTTACGGCGGGCGCGACCGGGCTGACCGACACCTTAACCGGTCAGGCGGTCGTACTCTCGCTCAATGGCGGCGTCGTCGAAGGCCGCACCG
>SAQE01000006.1:69156-177940 GCA_004020545.1 Mesorhizobium sp.
AGTCGCTGGCCGCCGACAATCTGGTCCAACTCACCGCGACCGTCACCGACAAGGATGGCGACCACCATTCGGCCACCCTCGACATCGGCCAGAACCTCGTCTTCAAGGATGATGGGCCGACAATCACCAAGCCGTTCGACGGTGACAAGAACGCCGGCAACGGTAACGGGACCCACGAGACTCTGGCTAACACGGTCGGTGCGTCGGCCGAGGGAAACTTCGGATACGACATCGGCGCGGATAGTCATCCGGCCGCATTCTACAACGCCACGCACTCGGACTTCGTCGACCAGGACAGTGTGCTTGACGGCATACAGCTCAGCCTCACTGGTAACCTCACCGGTCTTGTCCCTGGCACGCCGACTTCGTTCATCAGCTCGTACGCGACGCTCCAGTCGGAAAGCGCCACCTCGGCAACGTTCAACTGGCAAATCTCATACGACAGCGACCCGAACACGGCCGGCAACCAGACGGCCACGGCGGGCGGTACGCTTGTCTTCGACAAGGATGCTGACACCTACACCATCACCTTGAACGACGCGGTGGAGGGTTTCACCAAAGATATCCTGCACACCAGTGAGCTTCTGTCCAAGGAGCCCACGAGCAACGTCGGTCATCCGAATATCGTGGTGGAGAAGCTCTTCGAGGCGGACAGCACACCCGAAACGACCGATCGGGACTTCTTCGTGCAGTTCACGGCGAACTCGGTCACCAACACCATCAAGTTCGGTCTTAACACGACCGGCGACAGTGACGACGCGACACCCACCGACACCGCGTGGAACCCCGGCGATCTGGTCACCAACAACCACGAGGACTGGGTGTCTGCCACCCAGAGCACGAACGGAGTTGCTGGCGACACCATCCAGAAAGGCGAATTGCTGACGCTGCGGTTCTTCGACACCAGCCCCGGCATCACCACCGAGAGCATCACCCCGAGCCAGACGGCCGCCGATATGGCCATCAAGTTCGACGGCATCGGCACCAGCGAGGACCTGATGGTCATCCTTCAACTCGTCAGCGGCACGGACAGCTCGGTGCATACCACCAAGGCGATCTACATCTCGAACTCCGACATCTTCAAGGCAGGGCAGGTGCCTGACGCATACCTGGCGGACTTCCCGCTCGATAACAACGACGGCCTCGTCATCATCGAGAGGAACGACTACAATGGTGTCGGCGAGAACTGGGTGATCCAGGGTGCACAGATCATGCAGTCCGGTAACGGGATCACCGGTCCCGATAGTAACCCGAACCTGGCCGGCCTTCAGGAAACGCCGACGGCGATCGACCTGAACCGGTTGACGGGCTCAACTGGCGGTAGCTCTCAGACCGCACTGGTGAACTGGGACGCGACCGACAACGATGTGTTGAAGATCGTGGACCTCGGCTTCACCTCGACGCAGACCACGACACCGGACGCGCACCTCGACTTCGGCGTCCAGGTCGCGGACGCGGACGGCGACACGACCACGGTCCAGCACATCCTCGTCGACATCGCCTGAAACAGAACCAACGGGGGCAGCCACGCTGCCCCCGTTGGACCTCAACCGAGCACTAGTGAAAGGCATCGAAAACGGGGGGTGTCCGTGATGCAGCAGAGACCGCAATTCCAGGAAGTGATGCGTCTGGCGCGCCAGCAGGTGCCCGCCCTCCTCCTTTTCAGCCTGCTCGCCAATGTCCTCCTGCTCGCCAGCACCGTCTATATGCTGCAGATCTACGACAGGGTGCTGTCCAGCGGCTCGATCGACACGCTGTTCTGGCTCACCCTTGCCGTTATCGGCGCCATCGCCGTCTACGGCATGCTCGAGCATACCCGCCGCATGATGCTCGGCCATATCAGTCAATGGCTGGACGATCAGCTCAGCGTTCCGGTGATCGAGCGCACCATGGAGGCGCGCCTGGCCGGCTACGGTCTCGAAATTGGGCTGAAGGACGTCGGGGATCTGCGGGGCTTCGTTGCCGGCGACGGCATCCTGACGTTTCTCGACGCGCCCTGGACGCCGGTCTTCCTGGCGTTCATGTGGCTGCTGCATCCGGCGCTGGGCGTGGTCGGTCTTGCCGGCGCGGTGCTCCTGTTCTGCGCCGCGCTCGCCAACGACTTCTTCACCCGACGCAAGAACCAGGAGGCGGCTGCGGGGCTGCGCAGCAGCCAGGCCGCCGTCGGTCAATTCGTCGATGGCGCCGAGACATTGCGCTCGCTCGGCATGTCCGAGCCGGCGCTGCGGCGCTGGGAAGAAAACCAGCAATCGCTGATGCGGCTCCAGTCGCGGCTTCTGCAGCGCACCACCATCATCGGCAGCCTGTCACGCTCGCTGCGCCTCGCCCTTCAAGTGGCCGTGCTCGGGCTCGGCGCCTATTTCGTGCTGCGCCGCGAACTGACGCCCGGGTCGATGATCGCGGCCTCGATTCTGCTCAGCCGCGCGCTGGCGCCGATCGAGCGCTCGATTGGCGCCTGGCGCAGTCTGATCAGCGCGCGGACCGCGCGTCGCAACCTGATGAAGCTTTTTGCCGACACCGCGTCGATGCAACCAGCCGGTGTAACCCTGCCCCGCCCGCAAGGGCGGCTGAAGCTCGAGAACCTCCACTACCGCGCGCCGGGAACGTCGCAAGCGCTGCTGAGCGCCATAGGCTTCGGCATCGAGCCCGGCCAAACCTGTGGCGTGATCGGCCCGTCCGGCTCCGGCAAGACGACGCTCTGCCGCCTAATCGTCGGAGCACTGCAGCCCTCGCTCGGCCACGTCAGGCTGGATGGGGCGGAGGTCTGGAACTGGCCTTCGGATGAACTGGGCCAGCATGTCGGCTATCTGCCGCAACAGATCGATTTGTTCCCCGGAACGATCGCCGAGAACATTGCGCGCCTGCGTGACGTCGACAGCGATGCGGTGATTGCCGCGGCGCAGTTCGCCGGCATCCACGAGATGATCCTGCGGCTGCCGAATGGGTACCGGACTGAAGTCGGGCCGCACGGGGCCCGCATCTCGCGCGGCCAGCGACAGCGCATCGCATTGGCCCGGGCGCTGTTCGGCGATCCGCCGCTGGTCGTTCTCGACGAGCCGAACACCGGTCTCGACGGCGAAGGCGAGGTGGCGCTGTTCAATGTGCTCCAGCAACTGAAGGAGCGAGGCCGCACGGTCGTTATCGTCAGCCATCAGACCAATCTTCTGCGCACGGCCGATCACGTCGTCTTCCTCCGCGACGGATCCGTGTCGATGTTCGGCACGCGCGACGAGGTGCTCGCCGCGCTAGCAGGCCAGCCGAAGCGGGTTTCCGTGCAGGCGGCCATGCTGGACAAGATCGCCGCCAATGGGCCGGCGAACTTTAAGGCAGTGGAGTGAGCCATGAGCGACCGATTTGGCGACTTCCCGAGGATGCTGGATGGGCTGAAGGACAGCCTCCGCGAACTGACCGACAGGCTGACCGTTTCCACAGGCGACTTTGTCGCCGCCGTATCGACTTGGTTCAACGGGCTGGACCGGTCGTCGCGCATCGCTGTAACGGCGGCCGCCGGGGCGCTCGTCCTGCTGCTGCTTTCCAGGCTGGTCCGGCCGCGGTCACCTGCCGTCCGCGCAAGCAGGCGCGACCTCAAGCAGCGGACCAGGCCCGCGCGAATGCTGGGCTATGTCTCGGCGATCGTCTTTGTCGGCGGCACCGCCGCATGGTCGAGCGTCGCCCCCTTGGCCAGCGCCGTCGTCGCCAATGGCGTCGTCAGCCCGGAGGGCTATCGCAAGACCGTCCAGCATCTGGAAGGCGGCATCATCGGGAAGATCCATGTGAAGGAAGGCGACAAGGTCAGCGCCGGCCAAGTGCTGATCAGCCTCAAGACGACCGACGCGCAGGGGCGCTACGACGAGCTGGAAGGGCACTATATTCGCTTGCTGGCAACCGAAGCGCGCCTGGTCGCGGAGCTTGCCGGACAGGACCGGATCGCGTTTCCCAAGGAGCTGACCTCGATCGACAGCGAGTTGGTGCGAAAAGTCGTCGTCGAGGAGCAGGCGCTGCTCGACAGCCGCCTTGCAACCCGCGACGGGCGCACGCAGATCCTCAACAAGCGCATCGCGCAGATTGAGGAGCAAAGTGCGGGATCAAGGGATGTGATCGCCGCCGAGACGGACCAGCTCGGCCTGATCGACCAGGAGATCGCTTCGGCGCAGGAGATGTACAAGAAGGGCCTCGAACGCCTGCCGCGTATATTGGCGCTGCAGCGCGCCCAGGCCGACATCCGCGCCAATCAGGCAACGAATCGGGCGCAGGTGGCGAAGAACGATCAGCAGATCGGCGAGACCGAGTTCCAGCTCCTCAACCTGCGCCAGCAGGACAGCGAGAGCGCCAACGAGGATCTTGCCAAGGTGCGCAGCGACCTCGCCGCATTGCGCAGCCAATTGCCTTCGCGCCAGGACGTGCTGGCGAGAACGGACATCGTCGCGCCGATCGCCGGAACGGTGATGAACCTGCGCGTAACGACCGAATCGGGCGTGATCTCCAGCGGCCAGGCGCTGCTCGATATCGTTCCCAACGAGCCCAATCTCGTCATCGATTCACGCATCAAGCCCGCGGATATCGACGTGGTGCATCCGGACATGCCGGCCCGCGTGGTGCTGACGGCCTATCCGAGCCGGCATCTGCCGCAGATCCATGGCCTGCTCACCTCGGTGTCGGCCGACCGGCTGACGGACGAGAAGACCGGCGAGCCCTATTTCCTCGCCAAGGTCAAGGTCGACGCGGCCGATCTCGGGCAGTTGCATGACATCCGGCTGTCCCCCGGCATGCCGGCCGAAGTCATGATCCTGACCGGCGAACACACATTGCTCGATTACATGCTGGCCCCGGTCGAAGCTTCGCTGACGCGCACTTTCAGGGAGAATTGAGCCGGAAAAATTGAAACAACAGGCGAGATGCTGCAGCATTGGTGAAAGAGCAATGATCGAACTCGCCAGCACAATCACCTGCCCGGCCTGCGGCCACCGCAAAACCGAAACGATGCCTGTCGATGCTTGCCAGTACTTCTACGAATGCGGAAGCTGCGGGACTCTCCTCAAGCCCCTGGCGGGAGATTGCTGCGTGTTCTGCTCTTACGGCGATCATCCCTGCCCGCCGAAACGGAGAGAGCGGCAGTCCGGTGCTGCGAGCCGGCATCATTGTTGTTGAGTTGACAACATCCTCGCTGCGCCAGGCAAGCGCAGCGCCTTGCAATCCAGGGAACCTTGGCCGATCTACCGCCTCAGGGCGTAGACATTGTCCATGGACGCTCCGCCGAGCGGCAGCGCCATGTCGTCGTCGAGAATCCGGGTGATGCGAGCAAAGCCGACAAAGGCCTTTCTCGCTTCTTCGGCCGACATCTTGCCAGCCATTGCTGCCGAGCAGCAATTCAGGGCGCACTGGTAAACCGGGCCGCGTCTTCCCGTTGGCCATTTCCGCAGGAATACCATCGCTTCGGAGACGCTATCGACTTCCTCCAAGGGATATCCCTGCCCACGCGCGATCCGCACTGGGGTAAAGAAATGCAAGCGATCCATCGTTTTCCTCCCGGTTCGACCGCAGAGCAGCCGAACCCCAATAAACGCATATCCTGTGGATTAGTTCCAAACAAATTTGGTTGCCGCTTGAAAATTTTGGAACCGGTAGGTCAGCGCCGAATTGCCGCGAAAAAGCCTGTGCCGACTCAGCCGCGATGCAAGCTCGGCGTCAGCGATAAGGGTGATTCTCATTGAATGTCTTTAAGATGAAAGCCGGCAAATGGGTTGCTTGCCGGTTCCCCTGCGTCAGGCTTAACCTCGCCGGTTAACGCGTGAGGGCGCGTTTTTGCAGAAGGGGAACACTTGCAATGACCATACAAGGCGCATCGCCCGGCCTCTACAACGAGGATCTGGCTCCGGCAACGGTCAGGAACTGGGGACCGTTTTCGATCTTCAACGTCTGGACGTCCGACGTCCACAGCCTATGGGGCTACTACCTTGCCGCAAGTCTGTTTCTGTTCTGCGGTGGCTTCGTCAACTTCATCATCGCCATCGGCATCGGCTCGCTGATCATCTACGCGCTGATGAACATGGTCGGCTATGCCGGGGTGAAGACCGGCGTGCCCTACCCCGTGCTCGCGCGTGCCTCCTTCGGCATCTGGGGCGCCAACATCCCGGCACTGGTGCGCGCCGTCGTCGCCTGCTTCTGGTACGGCGCGCAGACCGCGGCGGCTTCGGGCGCGATCGTCGCGCTGCTGACCCGGCTGCAATGGTTCAACGAATTCAACCAGACCTCGCACCTCCTCGGCCATTCCACCTTGGAAGTGATCTGCTTCGTCGTCATCTGGGCGCTGCAGTTGTTGATCATCCAGAAGGGCATGGAAACGGTGCGCCGCTTCCAGGATTGGGCCGGCCCCGCCGTGTGGGTGATGATGCTGATCCTGGCGATCTATCTCTGCCTGAAGTCGGGCACTTTCGCCTTCACCAGCGACATCCCGATGGACGTTCTGCTCGACAAGACCAAGGATGCC
The DNA here is from genome assembly GCA_004020545.1 of Mesorhizobium sp. Classification (GTDB taxonomy): domain Bacteria; phylum Pseudomonadota; class Alphaproteobacteria; order Rhizobiales; family Rhizobiaceae; genus Mesorhizobium. Next base: position 75,644 of record SAQE01000006.1, read on the forward strand.
GGCGTTCCGGGCGAGCCGGGTTCGTGGACGGCGCTGTTCGCGGTGGCGGCGATCTGGGTGACCTATTTCTCGGCGCTCTACCTCAACTTCTGCGACTTCGCCCGCTATGCTCCGGACAACGCGGCGCTGCGCAAAGGCAATATCTGGGGCCTGCCGGTCAACCTGATCCTGTTCTCGCTGGTCGCCGGCGTCACCACGATCGCCGCCTACGACGTCTATCACGAGGTGCTGCTCCATCCCGACCAGATCTCGGCCAAATTCGATAGCTGGTTCCTGGCGGCTCTCGCGGCGCTGACCTTCGCGGTGGCAACGCTCGGCATCAACGTCGTGGCGAACTTCGTCTCGCCGGCCTTCGACTTCTCCAACGTCTTCCCGCGCCAGATCGACTTCAAGAAAGGCGGCTATATCGCGGCGCTGATCGCGCTGGTGCTCTATCCCTTCGCGCCATGGGAAGGCAGCGCCGCTTCCTTCGTCAACATCATCGGCGCGACGATGGGGCCGATCTTCGGCGTGATGATGGTCGATTACTATCTGATCCGGAAGAGCGAGGTCGACGTCGAGGCGCTCTACCGCGAGGATGGCGAGTTCCGCTTCCAGGGCGGCTGGCATGTCAACGCCTTCATCGCCGCCGGCATCGGCGCGATCTTCTCCTCGATCCTGCCCAACTTCACCACCTGGCTGCCGTCCTGGTGGGGCGTCTACGGCTGGTTCTTCGGCGTTGCGATCGCGGGCGCCGTCTACTACGTGCTGCGCACCATGGCGCTCGGAGCAGGCGCCCGGACGGCGAAGGCTTGAAGCCCTTTCCCTTCTCCCCCTTGTGGGAAGGGATCGGCGCGCAGCGCCGAGACGGTTGAGGAGTGCTGGACGGATCGCCGTCCTTGCCAAGCTGGAACACCCCTCATCCGTCACCTTCGGCGACACCTTCTCCCACAAACAAGGGGAGAAGGGAAAATCGCTATTTGGCAACCATCTCGGCCAGTCTGCGCACCGTGTTCCAGTTGCGCGAGGTGCCGATGCCCATACGCTTGTGGCTGGCGGCCGCAAGCAGCCGGGAACTTGGCCTTTCGCGCGAAAACACCAGCCAGATATCGCCGCCGATCAAAAACACCTTCTCGTCCTCGGCGGCAGAGGCCTGAAGCGCGGATATGGCATCCTCGGCGACAGGCACGCGCATCACCCGCACCGCGACCTGATCGGCGGCCTTGGCTGACTCGGCTGGGAACGGATTGCCGGCTGCCAGCTCAAGCCAGTCTTCAGCGCTACGCACGATGATGTCGACATGGCGGCCAAAACTCTGTTCGAAGGCCGTTTCCAGTCGCTGCTCGAGGTTGGAAATCCTGGTCGCCCGCGCCTCGAAGACCAGATTGCCCGTCGCCACAAGGGTGCGCACATTCTTGAGCCCGAGGGCTTCGGCCATCGCCTTCAGGTCAGACATGACGACCCGCCGCCCCTCACCCAGGATAATACTGTAGAGCAGCGCGACGTAAGTCTGCATCAAACGAGGCGCGACTGTTCCATCGCTGCTTCGATGAAGCTGGCGAACAGCGGGTGCGGTTCGAGCGGCCGGCTCTTCAGTTCAGGGTGATACTGCACGCCGATGAACCAGGGATGGTCGGGATATTCGACCGTCTCGGGCAGCACGCCGTCGGGCGACATGCCGGCAAAGACCAGGCCACAGTCCTCGAGCCGCTGCTTGTAGTCGATATTGACCTCGTAGCGGTGCCGGTGACGCTCGGAAATCTGCGTGTCGCCATAGATCTCTGCGATCTTCGACCCTTTGGCCAGTTCGGCCTGGTAAGCGCCGAGCCGCATAGTGCCGCCGAGATCGCCGGCGGCCCGGCGCTTTTCCAGCATGTTGCCCTTCAGCCATTCGGTCATCAGACCGACGACGGGTTCGTCGGTCGGACCGAATTCGGTCGAAGAGGCGTGCTCGACACCGGCCAGCGAGCGCGCCGCCTCGATGCAGGCCATCTGCATGCCGAAGCAGATGCCGAAGTAAGGCACCTTGCGCTCGCGCGCGAATTTCGCCGCCAGGATCTTGCCCTCGGAGCCGCGCTCGCCGAAACCGCCGGGAACGAGGATGCCGTGCACCTTTTCCAGCCACGGCGCCGGATCTTCCTTCTCGAAGATCTCGCTCTCGATCCAGTCGAGCTTGACCTTGACGCGGTTGGCGAGGCCGCCATGCGAAAGCGCCTCGATCAGCGATTTGTAGGCATCTTTGAGGCCGGTGTATTTGCCGACGATGGCGATCGTCACCTCGCCTTCCGGATTGTGGATTCGGTTGGAGAGCGCCTGCCATGGCTCCATACGCGGCTTCGGCGCCGGGTCGATGCCGAAGGCGGCGAGCACTTCCGAATCGAGGCCTTCCTTATGGTAGGCCATCGGCACGTCATAGATGTGCGGCACGTCGAGCGCCTGGATGACGGCGCTTTCGCGCACATTGCAGAACAGCGAGAGTTTGCGGCGCTCTTCCTTGGGGATCGGCCGGTCGGCGCGCACCAGAAGGATGTCGGGCGCGATGCCGATACCGCGCAATTCCTTGACCGAATGCTGCGTCGGCTTGGTCTTCAATTCGCCGGCGGTCGGGATGTAGGGCATCAGCGTCAGATGCACGTAGACCGCGTTGTTGCGCGGCAGGTCGTTGCCGAGCTGGCGGATCGCTTCCAGGAACGGCATCGCTTCGATATCGCCGACCGTGCCGCCGATCTCGCACAGCACGAAGTCGTATTCGTCATTGCCGTCGAGGACGAAATGCTTGATCTCGTCGGTGACGTGCGGGATCACCTGCACGGTGGCGCCGAGATAGTCGCCGCGCCGCTCGCGCTCGATGATGTTCTTGTAGATGCGGCCGGTGGTGATGTTGTCCTGCTGGTTCGCCGAGCGGCCGGTGAAACGCTCGTAATGGCCGAGGTCGAGATCGGTCTCGGCGCCGTCGTCGGTGACGAACACTTCGCCATGCTGGTACGGCGACATCGTTCCGGGGTCGACATTGAGATAAGGATCGAGCTTTTTGATCCGCGCGCGATAGCCTCGCGCCTGCAGGAGAGCCCCAAGAGCTGCTGCGGCGATGCCTTTTCCGAGTGAGGAAACCACGCCGCCTGTGATGAATACATATCGCGCCATGGGAGTCATCGCTTAACGCGGCCTGATTGATTCCGCCAGAGAAAAAACCGCCGCGAAGGCTTTTTCCCAAAATGGCGCCGATGCCCGCGAGGGGCTTTGGTTGCAGTCAAAACGAAAGGGCCGGCGGTGCCGGCCCTTTCGGCAGTATGATTCAACGCGTCAGATGACAACGCCTGGTTGTTATATGATAACAACCTTGGTGCCGATCTTGACGCGGCTGTAGAGATCCATGACGTGCTCGTTGATCATGCGGAAGCAGCCGTTGGAGGCGCTGGTTCCGATCGACTGCGGCGCAATGGTGCCGTGGATGCGCAGATGCGTATCCTTCTTGCCGTCATAGAGATAGATGGCGCGCGCGCCGAGGGGGTTTTCGCCGCCGCCGGGCATGCCGTCCTTATACTGACCGTAGTGTTTCGGCTCACGCTTCTGCATGTCGAGCGTCGGGATCCAGCGCGGCCATTCCTGCTTGTCGCCGACGGCCACCGTGCCCTTGAACTGCAGGCCTTCGCGGCCGACCGCGATGGCATAGCGGCGTGCGGTGGAAAACGATTCGACGAGATAGAGGCGGCGCGCGCTGGTGTCGATGACGATCGTGCCCGGCTCATAGCCGGTGAACGTGACGTCCTGCGGCACGAACTCCGGCTTCACCTTGAACGGCCGCTTGGCGTCTTTCTTGGCGAGCGCCGAGTCGAGCGCGCGGGTCTCGGGAAGATAGCTGATCGAGGACACCGACTGGCCGCCGAACAGGCCGGCGAACAGCCCGCCGCTGCTGGTCTGCTTCTGTCCCGGCTGCTCGCTGCGCAGCTCGCCGTTGTTGCCGGTGGCCGTGATGTTCATGGCTTCATCCGAGATTGGTTCGTCGGTTTGGATCGGCGCGATCGGGGTCAGAGGTTCCAGCGGTGCGATGATCTTGGTGATCTTCTTCACCGGCTTTGCGTCGGCCACTTCCGTTGATGCTGCCGAACCCTTCTTGGCCAGCCATTCCTGACGCGCCGCGTCGGCCTTGGCCTTGGCCGCCTCGCGCATCGCCATCTTGCGGGCTTCGAGTGCCTTTTCCTTGGCCGCTTCCTTGTCAGCGGCAATCTTGGACTCGAGCTTGCCGATCTGGGCGAGGTCGTCCGAGGTTGGATTTTTCTTCTTTTTGAGAAGCTTCAGCTGCGATGCGTCGCTCTTGGCTGCGACGTTGATGGCGTCGGTTTTCTCGACCGACGGCGAAGCGGCCAGGTTTGCCGGCGAGGCAAAGGCCGCTGAACCCATGCCGAGGACGGCACAGAATCCCAAAAGAATGAAGCTGCGAAGCTGCATGGCGAAGATCCGATCGTTCAATGCTTGTTGCCCACGGCGTCGCCCGGCGCCCCCCAAGGACGCCGAAAGTGCCGCGCGCAATCTATAGTCGATTAGCCGTGGGCCGCTCAAGCTGAGCGACAGGTTACGCCCGGTTGAATCTTCGTGATCAAGCGGCATTTGCCGCGACTGTGTTCAAACAACAACAGAATCGCGGCGGCAATGCTTGGCCGGCTACTGGTTCGGAACCTGCGGGGTGACCGGCAAGGTGACGCCATTCGCGGCTGGCGGCGTGGCCGGATTCGCGGGCGCCGGCGTGACGGGCGCTGTGGCCGGAGCTGTCGTCGCGGCGCCATTCGAAAGCGGAGTCGTGGTCGTCGCGCCGCCCGACGGAGCCGCGGGCGCTGCAGGCTGCGAGCCCACCGGGCCGTTCGCGCCCGGCAGTTGGTTGAGCACACCCGACGCCGGAGCGCGATTGAGAATGTCCAGCGGCTTCTCGCCGTAGCGGGCGAGGATGGACAGGGCGAGCGAGGTCACGAAGAAGGCCGCGGCCAGGATTGCCGTCGCGCGGGTAAGCGCATTGGCGGCGCCCCGCGCCGTCATGAAACCGGAACCGCCGCCGATGCCGAGACCGCCGCCTTCGGAGCGCTGCAGCAGCACCACGCCGACAAGGGCGAGCACGACCATGAGGTGGATGACGATCAGTACGGTTTCCATAATTTATCCTGGCGAGGCCCTGCGCGGCCGCGCATACGACCGGTGATTTGGAGGCGGCTCCTTACAATGCTTTGGCGGCATTTCCAAGCCCGTGGCCGGGAATATGGGGAGCAATCCGGCCATTGCAACGATTTGGGCCGCCCCGCCGTCCCGGCAAGCGCCCGCTGCTACGACATGTTCATATAGGCTTCCGCAATAGCGAGGAAGTCCGCCGCCTTGAGGCTCGCGCCCCCGACCAGCGCGCCATCGACATTTTCGACGCCAAGCAGTTCCACCGCATTGGAAGGCTTGACCGAACCGCCGTAGAGAATGCGCATCCTGGCCGCGGCATCACCGAGCATCGCGGTCAGCTTGCCGCGGATATGCGCATGCGCCTCGGCAACGTCGGCGGCGGTCGGCGTCAGGCCGGTGCCGATCGCCCAAACGGGCTCATAGGCGATGATCGTATTGGCGGCGGTGGCGCTCGGCGGTACCGAACCGTCGAGCTGGCGCGACAAGATATCGAGCGTCGCGCCTGCCTCGCGTTCGGCGCGCGTCTCGCCGATGCAGACGACGGCCACCAGCCCTGCCCGCCAGGCGGCCGACGCCTTGGCATGGACGATCGCATCGTCGTCGCCGCATTGCTCGCGCCGTTCGGAATGGCCGACGATCACGTGACTCGCGCCGGCATCCTTCAGCATCTCGGCCGAAATCTGGCCGGTGTAGGCGCCGCTCTCCTTGGGATGGCAGTCCTCGCCGCCGGCGCGGACCGGTGTGCGCGAAAGGATCTCGGCGGCCTGGTGAAGCAGGGTCGCCGGCACGCAGACCAAGGCCTCGGTCTCCGCATCCAGCCCGCTCATGAAGCCGTTGCCGATCATCCTCAACTCGTTGAGCGAGGCGCTGGTGCCGTTCATTTTCCAGTTGCCGGCGACGAGCGGACGGATTCCAGGGGTCATGGGGTCGGTTCTCCAGGCGACATAGGGCTGCGCCCTCACTACCAAAATCAGGCCACAAAGCAATCGACAGTGGGCCGGAAGGGCGCTATTGCGCTTGTTTCAGACTCGGGCGCACGCGAAAATGCGCAAAAATCGGAAGTAAGCATGCTTGGTTTATTGAGAAGCGCGGCGGGCACCTGGGTCGCGAAGGCGTTGCTGTCCCTGCTGGTGGTCAGCTTTGCCGTCTGGGGCATTTCCGGGCGCCTGTCGGGAAGCTTGGCCGGCCATCATTCGGTGATCACCGCCGGCGGCACGACGGTCTCGATCAACGAGTACCGCCTCGCCTACGATCGCCAGATCAACCTCTTGTCGCAGCAATATGGCCAGCGCATCACGCATGAACAGGCCAAGCTCCTCGGCATCGACAATCAGGTGCTGGCGCAGCTCGTTTCAGGCGCCGTGCTTGACGAGCAGGCCCGCAAGCTCGGGCTCGGCTTCTCCAAGGACAGCTTGGCCGAGTTGACACACCAAGAACCGGCTTTCAGGGGCCCAAGCGGCCAGTTCGATCTGCGGGTGTTTGAGGCCAGGCTTCGCGATCTCGGCATGCGACCTGAAGACTATCTCAAGAATCGCTCTCAGGTGGCCAAGCGCCAGCAGATCGTCGAGGCGGTTTCGGACGGCCTCAAGGCGCCGCAGACCTTCCTCAAGGCGGTCGCGCTCTATCGCGGCGAAGACCGCACGATCGACTATCTCGTCCTGCCGAAGACGCTGGTGCAGCCGATCGATGCGCCGTCCGACAGCGCGCTGAAAACCTATTTCGAGACCAACAAGAAGAACTACGCAGCGCCGGAATACCGCAAGTTCTCCTATATCCGGCTTGAGCCGCAGGACATCATGGACCCGACGGCGGTGACCGATCAGCAGGTCGCCGACGACTACAACAAGAACAAGGCGCGCTACACCACGCCTGAAATGCGCACCATCGAACAGTTGGTGTTCAAGACGCCGGACGCGGCCAAAGCCGCATATGACTCACTGAAAGCCGGCGCCACCTTCGACAAGATCGTCACCGCCGAGGGCAAGACCCAGGCCGACACACTGCTCGGCACGCTGGCCAAGGACAAGATCGCCGACAAGGCGGTGGCCGACGCGGCCTTCTCGCTCAATGCCAACGAGGTCAGTCCTGTGGTTCAGGGCACCTTCGGCCCGGTGCTGCTGCGCGTCACCGAAATCAAGCCGCAGGTGGTGAAACCGCTTTCGGAGGCGTCCGACCAGATCCGCAAGGACCTGGCGCTCGGAGAGGCGAGCCGCATCCTGCTCGACGTGCATGACAGCTACGAGGACACCCGCGCCTCGGGCGCCTCGCTTGCCCAGGCCGCCGACAAGCTGAAGCTGAAGGTCGTCACCATCGACGCCATCGACCGGACCGGCCAGCGGCCGGATGGCACGATCGTCAACGACCTGCCGCAATCGGCGGATCTCATCAAGGCGGTCTTCGAGGCCGAGCCGAATACGGAAAATGAAGGCCTGACCACTGCCGACAACGGTTTCGTGTTCTACGAAGTCCAGTCGATCACCCCGGCGCGCGACCGCACGCTGGATGAAGTCCGCCAGAAGGTCGCGGCCGAATGGACGGGTGCCGAGACCGACAAGCGGCTCGACGCGAAGGCGCAGGATCTGGAAAAGCGCCTGAAGGCCGGCACGACGCTCGATGTCATCGCAGGCGAGCTCAAGCTCGAGAAGCAGACCAAGCGCGGTCTGAAGCGCGAGGCCGACGACGCCGATTTCGGCAAGGAAGGCGCCGCGGCCATGTTCGGCGTCGGCGAAGGCGGCACGGGTCTGATCCCCTCGCCCACCGGCGATGGCCAGATCCTGTTCAAGGTTGCCGAAGTCTTCGAACCGGCCGGCGCCGACGGCAGCTCGGTTCCGGACGATGCGCAGAAATCCTTCAGTGCCGGCATGTCCGACGACCTGCTCGACCAGCTGGTGGCGCAGCTGCAGTCGCAGTATGACGTTCGCATCGATCCGGCCGCCGTTTCCCAAGCACAGACCCGATGAGCGCTCTGAAGACACACATAGCCAAGGTCGCCACCGGCGCCCCGCTCACCTTCGAGGAAGCGCGCGAGGCTTTCGACATCATCATGTCGGGCGACGCCACCCCCGGCCAGATCGGCGGCTTCCTGATGGCACTGCGCGTTCGCGGTGAGACGGTGAGCGAAATCTCCGGCGCGGTCGCCACGATGCGCGCCAAGATGCTGCGCGTCGAAGCGCCGGATGGCGCGATCGACATCGTCGGCACAGGCGGCGACAATTCGCACAGCGTCAACATCTCGACCGCTTCGGCCTTCGTCATCGCGGCGGCCGGCGTTCCGGTCGCCAAGCATGGCAATCGCGGCCTGTCCTCGCTGACCGGTTCCGCCGATGTGCTCATGGCGCTCGGCGTCAAGATCGACATCTCGCCGGAGACGATCGGCCGCTGCATCCATGAGGCCGGCGTCGGCTTCATGTTCGCGCCGGCGCATCATCCGGCGATGAAGCATGTCGGCCCGACCAGGGTCGAACTCGGCACGCGCACCATCTTCAACCTGCTTGGACCGCTCTCCAACCCGGCCGGCGTCAGCCGCCAGATGGTCGGCGTCTTCCTGCCGGAGTGGATCTTGCCCGTCGCCGAGACGCTGAAGGCGCTTGGCGCCGATCACGCCTGGGTCGTGCACGGTGACGGTTACGATGAGATCACAACCACCGGCGAAACGCAGGTGGCCGAGCTCGCCGGCGGCGAGATCCGCACCTTCACCCTCACCCCCGAGGCAGTGGGGCTGAAGCGGCACACCAAGGAAGAGTTGCGCGGCGGCGACGCGGCCTATAACGCCAAGGCGCTGCGCGAAATGCTGGGCGGTGCTGCAGGCGCCTATCGCGACACCGTGCTGATGAATGCCGGCGCGGGGCTGGTGGTGGCCGGCAAGGCGACAACTCTCGCCGACGGCATTGAAGCTGCCGCGCAAGCCATCGACAGCGGCCGGGCACTCGCGGTGCTCGACAAGCTCATCGAGATTTCGAACGGTTAGAGCCTTGTCCGATATTCTACGCAAGATCGAGGCCTATAAGCGCGAGGAGATCGCCGCGGCGAAGCTCAGCGTGCCACTTGCCGATATCAAGGCCAGGGCCAAGGATGCCGGGCCGCCGCGTGGCTTCCTCGCGGCGCTCGAGGCCAAACGGAAGGCCGGCGGCTTCGCGCTGATCGCCGAGATCAAGAAGGCGAGCCCCTCCAAGGGCTTGATCCGCGCCGACTTCGACCCGCCGGCGCTCGCCAAGGCCTATCAGCAAGGGGGCGCTGCCTGCCTTTCGGTGCTGACCGACGCCCCGTCCTTCCAGGGCGCGCCCGCCTTCCTGACCGCCGCGCGCGCCGCCGTCAGCCTGCCTGCCCTGCGCAAGGATTTCCTTTTCGATCCATATCAGGTCCATGAAGCGCGCGCCTGGGGCGCCGACGCGATCCTCATCATCATGGCAAGCGTCGACGACGCATTGGCTCGTGAGCTCGAAGCCACGGCGTTCGAGCTCGGCATGGACGCGCTGGTCGAGGTGCATGACGAGAAGGAGACGGAGCGCGCGCTTCGCCTCTCGTCGCAGCTGATCGGCATCAATAACCGCGACCTGAGAACCTTCGAGACCAGCCTCGATGTTTCCGAGCGGTTGGCGGCGATGGTGCCGGCCGACCGGTTGCTGGTCAGCGAAAGCGGCATCTTCACCCATCAGGATTGCCGCCGGCTGGAGAAGAGCAAGATCGGCACCTTCCTCGTCGGCGAAAGCTTGATGCGGCAGGCCGATGTAGCCGCCGCGACCGCACTGCTACTGACGGGCAAGGCGCCTGCCGAGGCCGTTTGACGATGGCCTCCCTCACCCATCTGAGCGCCAAGGGCGAGGCCAACATGGTCGACGTCGGCGGCAAGGCCGAGACGACGCGCACGGCCGTCGCCGAAGGTTTTGTCTCGATGCGCCCGGAAACGCTGGAGATGATCCTGGCCGGCGACGCCAAGAAAGGCGACGTGCTAGGCACCGCGCGCATTGCCGGCATCATGGCCGCCAAGAAGACGCATGAGCTCATTCCGCTCTGCCATCCGCTGCTTCTGACGAAAGTCGCCGTCGACATCGAACCGGATCGCTCGCTGCCTGGCCTCAGGGTCACCGCGCTTGCTCGCGTCACCGGCAAGACAGGCGTTGAGATGGAGGCGCTGACGGCTGCTTCAGTTGCCTGTCTCACGATCTACGACATGGCGAAGGCCGCGGACCGCGCCATGGTGATTTCCGGCATCAGGCTGGTTGAGAAGACCGGCGGCAAGTCGGGCGACTACAAGTCGGCCAAACCCGGGGCAGGTTCATAGATGGCATTGGTTCCGGTCGCCGAGGCTCTCGAGCGCCTGCTGGCCGGCGCGACGGCGTTGCCTGGCGAAAACGTGCCGCTGGCTGACGCGGCCGGCCGGGTGCTGGCCGAACCGGTGGTGGCGCTGCGCACCCAGCCGCCCTTCGACGCATCGGCGATGGACGGCTATGCCGTCCGCTCCGCGGACGTGGCCTCGGTGCCGGCGCGGCTCTCGGTGATCGGCGTGGCGCCGGCCGGGCGCGGCTTCACCGGCTCCGTCGGCAAGGGCGAGGCCGTGCGCATCTTCACCGGCGCCCCCCTGCCGGAAGGCGCCGACACCGTTGTCATCCAGGAGAATGTCCGCGACCTCGGCGGCGGCGGCATCGAAGTGATGGAGCCGGCCGCGCTGCGGCGCAACGTCCGTCGCCGCGGGCTGGACTTCGGCCAAGGCGACATGCTCCTCGAAAGAGGCCGCCTGCTCGACCCGGCAGCGCTTTCGCTTGCCGCATCCGCCAATCATCCGAACCTCGATGTGGTGCGGCAGCCGCTGGTGGCCATCATCGCCACCGGCGACGAATTGCTGCCGCCGGGTAGCGAGCTCGGCCCCGACCAGATCATCTCGTCCAACGCCTATGGCGTCATAGCCACGGCGCAGTCGGTCGGCGCGCGCGCTCGCGACCTCGGCATCGCCGCCGACCGCAAGGATGCGATCGCGGCGCTGGTCAAGAAAGCCGTGGCGGCAGGCGCAGACGTCCTCGTCACGCTTGGCGGCGCCTCGGTCGGCGACCATGACCTGATCCACGACGTGCTGACCGGCGAAGGCATGAAGCTCGATTTTTGGAAGATCGCCATGCGCCCTGGCAAACCGTTGATGTTTGGCCGGCTGGGCAATATCCGCTGCATCGGCCTGCCCGGCAATCCGGTGGCAAGCCTTGTTTGCTCGCAGCTTTTCCTGAAGCCGCTTCTTGCGCGGCTCGGCGGCCGCCTCTATCGGCCGGATATTCGCACGGCGCGGCTGGGTGCCGCCATGCACGCCAACGATCTCCGGCAGGACTATGTGCGCGCCACGGTGCGCGAGGATGCCGGAACGCTGGTCGCGACGCCGTTCGGCATCCAGGACTCTTCGATGCTGAGGATGCTTGCCGACGCCAATGGCCTGATCGTGCGCGAGCCCTTTGCCCCGGCAGCCGAAGCCGGCGCCGAATGCAGCGTGCTGATGCTGCGCTGAGCCGACCTCTTATTCCGTGGTCAGCGTGCGGGTCAGCGGATGATCCGGATCGGCGAGACCGTCGACGACGTTGAAATGGTGGCGATCTGGCTCGACCACCGAGTTTGTGGCAGCGCCGAGCCCGGTCCAGATGTTGGCGAGCAAGGCGCTCTGGCGCAGGAACTCCGAGCGCTCGCCGCCGCCGGCCCAGCAGGTGATACGGGTTCCGTTCATGGGCCGCAGCAGCGCCGGGCTCTCGGTCGACGCTTCCTGCTCGTCGATCGCCAGCGTCGCGTTCATCGCGGTGAACATGATCGGCCGCAGGTCGTGCACGCCCGAAATCGAAACGATGTGGCGTACGCGTCGCGCCACTTCGGATCCCAGCGGAGTGGCCGTGGTCGTCATCCGGCTGGCGAGATGTCCGCCGGCCGAATGTCCCGTCAGCATCAGCGGGCCGTCGACCATCGACGCCGCCTTGCCGATCGCGGCCGCGACCTCTTCCACGATGCCGCCGATCCGCGCTCCGGGGCAAAGCGTGTAGGAGGGCATGGCAACCGCAAAGGATCTGCCGATCGCGCCATTGGCCAGGTGCGACCAGCAACTCTTGTCCGACTCCATCCAATAGCCGCCATGAATGTACACCACGAGCCCTTTCGGCGTTGCGCGCGGAAGAAAGAGATCGAACCGGTTGCGCGGCGCTTTGCCATACACGATGTCGAGCCGCGCACGGCCCTCTGCCAGAAGCCTTTCGCGAAACGCGCGCGCCGGCGCCTCCCAGGCCGCCGGCCAGCGGTCGCCGCCTGCGATGTTCGCCCCGTTGGCATAGGCATCGTCCCAATCCGTGATGCGATGATCGAGCACCGGCCCCTCCCAAAACGCGTGGCTTTCGCCAGCAATGGCCGGCGCCGGATACCGCGTCAATGCTTCCGGTCGGAGACATTTTGTGCCCGAAACAAATTCTGGCTGGTGCGATTCTTTCGAAAAACAATCGAAGCGCAGGCGCCGGGATCCGCCTCCGCGCGAGCTTCCCCGGATCAGGTCACAGCGGTCTTGACGGCGAAGCGCGCGTCCCGCCAGACGCCGGTACGCAGGATGTCTTCCAGCACTTCGACGGCGTCCCAGACGTCGCGATAGCCGACATAGAGCGGCGTGAAGCCGAAGCGGATGGTCGCCGGCGCGCGGAAATCGCCGATCACGCCGCGCTCGATCAATGCGCGCATAACCTGGTAGCCATGGGGATGAGCGAATGACACCTGGCTGCCGCGCTCGGCGCCGTCGCGCGGGCTTTCCAGTTCGAGGCTGAAGGCGCCGCACCTGGCTTCGACGAGCCGGATGAACAGATCCGTCAAGGCGATGCTCTTGCCGCGCACGGCATTCATGTCGACCTTGTCCCAAAGGTCGAGCGCTCCCTTCAGCGCCCGCATCGACAGCACGGGCTGCGTGCCGCACAGGAACCGGCGGATGCCGGTGCCGGCGGCATAACCCTGTTCGAACGCGAAAGGCCGGACGTGCCCCCACCAGCCGCTGAGCGGCTGGCGAATGTCGTCGTGATGGCGTTTGGCGCCATAGATGAAGGCCGGCGAGCCGGGCCCGCCATTGAGGTACTTGTAAGTGCAGCCAATGGCGAAATCGGCGTTCGAACCGTCGAGATCCACCGGCAGAGCACCGGCCGTGTGGCACAGATCCCAGACGATCAGCGCGCCGGCCTGATGGGCCCTGCGCGTCAGGGCCGCCATGTCGCGCAACCGGCCGGACTTGTAGTTGACGTGATTGACCAGGATCACCGCGACGCGCTCGTCGATCAGGTCCTCGATCGCCGGGGCGTCGACGCCCTCGAGCCGCAACACCGTGCCGGGCCGCGTAGAGGCCACCCCTTCCGCCATATAGAGGTCGGTCGGAAAGCTGTCGCCCTCGGCAACGATCACCGACCGGTCGGGCCGCATCGCGAGCGCCGCATGCAGGACCTTGTAGATGTTGATCGAAGTCGTGTCGCAGACGACGGTCTGGCCGGGCCCGGCGCCGATCAGGCGCCCAAGCCGGTCACCCAATTCGACAGGCATGTGGAACCAGCCGGCAGTGTTCCAGGCGCGGATGAGATCGTGCGCCCATTCGCGCGTCGCCGCCCTCTCGATCTCGTTGAAGACATCGGACGAAGCAGCGCCCAGCGAATTGCCGTCGAGATATATCACCCCTTCCGGCAAGGCGAAGCGGCCGCGCATCGAGCGTAGCGGATCTGTGGCATCCATCGCCTCGATTTCGGCGAGATCGGGAAGTGCGATCATGATCCTGTAGCCCCCATCGGTCATTCACGAATAGTGCGTCGACGGCCCGACATCAACCGTGCCTCACATGACTGGGCCTCGCTCGCGGCAGCGCCGGCGCGGCGTGCGATTTCCGTCGCATGCGGTGTGAGGTCGTTGACGGTTTGGCTCCGTTTCGTTCACGGCCCGCGAGCTTTCCCGGCGTCGACGTCCTTCCGCATGCCATCATTCGCGCAGGTATTCAACGCACGGCGGAGCAACGCGCAAGCGCGCGGGGCATCTGGAAAATTGTAAGGAATTCAATGCCAGACCGCCGGTTCCGGCGCCCAAAAGCCGCATTTCGGCGTCTTTGCGGGGCCGCGCTCTGGTTACCGCCGCGCTAACGCATTCATTAAACTTTAAACGGTTGCGGAACACAACTGGAACAGATAGTGTTTGTTCTGGGTTTGTTTTTCTGATTCTGGTTTCAAAACCCGTGGGGGCCGCCATGCTGACGCGCAAACAACATGAACTCCTGATGTTCATACACGAACGGCTCAAGGAAAGCGGCATTCCGCCGTCTTTTGACGAGATGAAGGAAGCCCTCGACCTGGCTTCGAAGTCGGGCATTCATCGTCTGATCACGGCGCTGGAGGAGCGTGGCTTCATTCGCCGGCTGCCCAACCGTGCGCGCGCCCTGGAAGTGCTGCGCCTGCCCGATTCGATCGCGCCTGGCCTCAATGCGGCGAGGAAGTTTTCGCCGAGCGTCATTCAGGGGAGCCTGGGGCAAGGCGGTCTCGGCCGGCAGATCAAGCCCGCGGCGTCCTCGCGTACGCCCAGCAATGACGACGATGCCGCGCCGGCTGTGTCGATCCCGGTGATGGGCCGTATCGCGGCCGGCGTGCCGATCGACGCCATCCAGCATCAGACGCATACGATCACGGTCCCGCCGGACATGATCGCGGGCGGTGAGCATTATGCGCTGGAGGTCAAAGGCGACTCGATGATCGAGGCCGGCATCTTCGATGGCGACACGGTCATCATCCGCAATGCCAACACCGCGAGCCCGGGCGAGATCGTGGTGGCGCTGGTCGACGACGAGGAGGCGACACTGAAGCGCTTCCGCCGCAAGGGCGCTTCGATCGCGCTTGAAGCTGCCAATCCGGCCTATGAGACCCGCATCTTCGGGCCTGACCGGGTCAAGGTTCAAGGCAAGCTCGTAGGGCTCATCCGCCGCTATTGAGTGGCTGTAGTGACTTCGCATCGGTCTTCTCAGGCCGCTGGTAAGACGCCAGCCCCCTTGCCTCGCGCGAATACCGTCGTTGCTCGTGCCAGGGCCGGTAAGGTTTTTCGACGGCATACTGGATGGCGGCGCGCGCCGTTGCCGATTGCGGATCGAAGAAGACGGCGGCGCTGCCGTCACGCGCGAGCTGGCGCTTGGTGACGACAAGGATGCGCGGATCGCGGCAAGGATTGTAGGCCGTGGCGTCGTCTATGACGATGAGGTCGGCGAAGCCGCAGGCCGGCCTGGCGCTGTTGCGATTTTCCGCCAGCGCGACAATCGCGCCGGACGGGTGCCGGCCGATGCAGAGGTCTCCCGTGCAGTAAAAAGGCGATCCCGGTGGCAGGTCCACCGGATCGGCAATGTCCAGTGCCTCCTTGGTGAATGTTTCCGGCGGCACGATTGCCTCGGCCTTCAGCGCGCGTTTCCAGTTGTCGGTGGTGAATTCGTTGGAACGGGCACGATTGACGGCGAGCTCGCCGCCGCCGATCGGCATCGCCACCAGATGCGCGTCCTCCGAGATCAGCACATCCGGCGTGCGGACATGCGGGATCGCCAGCACGCCCGCCAGCGCGAAGGGAACGGCCGCCAGCCTGAGCCAGGTGGTGGCCATGGTCGCGATGACGAGCGCGACCGTTACCAGCAGCACCGACTGGATCGAGATTAGCCCCACGGCGTCGACCGGCGAGCGTTCCGAGATCCACGCCGAGATCGCGATCATCGCCGTCAGGCCCTTGCCCATCACATAGAGAAACGGACCGTCGAGGCCGAATGGCATGGTCAATGCGCTCAGGACGGCGAACGGCATGACGATCAACGAGACGATGGGCATGACTGCCAGATTGGCCAGCAGGCTGAGCGGCGATACCCGCTGAAAATGCCAGACCGCAAATAATATCGTTGCGCTTCCGGCGATGAGCGACGTCAAGGCGGCGCCACCCGCTCCGACCGCCAGCTTGTGTGACATGAACCGCAGGAACGAACGCTTTGCCGGCGGCGCTCTCACCTTGTCGGCGCGGTAATCGGCCCAGCCGGCATAGGCGCCGACCAGGGCAGCGGTGGCGGCGAACGACATCTGGAAGCTCGGGCCCACCACTTCGTGCGGCGACACCAGGATGACGGCGATAGCCGAAATCGCCAGGTTGCGCATCGTCAGCGCCGCCCGGTCGAACGGCACGGCTATCAGCATGACTGCGAGCATGATGAAACTCCGCTCGGCGGCGACCACGACGCCGGAGATGACGAGATAGGCGGCGATCGACAGCAACGCGATTGCCGCGGCGTATCTCTTCACCGGGCGCTTCGAGGAAAAATCCGGAAACAGCGCGAAGGCGCCGCGCAGCAAAAGCATGATCGTGCCGGCGACCAGCGCCATGTGCAGGCCGGAGATCGAGATGATGTGATAGATGCCTGTCCGCCGCATCGACTCGTTGATGTCTTCAGGGATACCCGCGCGAACGCCGACGATCAGCGCCGCGGCGATCTCGCCTTCGGGACCGCCGACGGTGCTTCTGATGTGATCGGCAATGTTTTCGCGCGCATTCTAGATGGTAGAGTTGATGCTCGTCCCGGCGGGCGGGTCGGTTACCGAAACGACTTTTGGATCGCCGAGGAAAAAGCCGCTGGCGCCAATGCCGGAGAAATAACTGTCGAAGGAAAAGTCATAGCTTTCGGGGCGGACCGGTCCGGTCGGTGGCAACAGCCGGGCATAGCCCGTTACCAGGGACCCCGGCCTTCATGTCGGAGGGTATGCTGCGCGCCGAGAGCCTGATGCGATCCGGCGCATAGCGCAGTTTTGGATGCGCGGTCGAGACAAGATCGATGGTCAGGCGCACCCGGCCGTTGGCCATTTCTTCGGCGGCGACGAGACGCCCCGTCAGCCGCGTCTGGATTTCGGAGCCGAGCATCGGCGTAGCGACCCGCCATGTCTCGACCTTCGCGGCGACAAAGCCCAAGGCGCAAAACAGCGCCGCCATGAAGGCGAGATGCGTCTTGGGCCAGGAACGCGAAACCGCCGCGCAGACAGCCATCAGCACCAGCGTCGCCAGCGGCCTGTAAAGATCCGGCTCGGCGTTCAAGGAAAAATAAAGGATGACGCCGGCGCCCAGGAACACCGGCACCAGCAGGAAGCCGATGCCGCGGTCGAGCTCGGTCGCAGCGGCTTCGGACACGCTCAGGCGAAAGGCGGAAAAGGAAGCACGGCGGAACTGCCTGCGGATCCGGTCGATGGTTGCCGACTGAGGCGGCTGCAGGGAGACGTCGCCGTCCGGCGGCAAAATCTCCGGAGCCGGCCGCGGCACCGGAACCGAAACCGGCGTCGCCTCGAACGGCGCGGCAAACAGCAGGCGCTCGCTGACGCCAGCCGTCGTCCCCTCACCCTCCTCCGCGCCCCGGCCACGTCCAGCCATCGGGTCTGCCCCTTGCGCCCCAGACCTCCTATGCTACATGAACGCCCGTCGGGCGAAAGTCCGCGCATTCACGCCCGCTTCCGTGCCACTCCGAGAGTTCCATGTCCGACAAGGTTGTCACCCGTTTTGCCCCCTCGCCCACCGGCTACCTGCACATCGGCGGGGCGCGCACGGCGCTGTTCAACTGGCTCTACGCCAGGCACACGGGCGGCACGATGCTGCTGCGCATCGAAGACACCGACCGCGAGCGCTCAACCGAGGCGGCCACGGCCGCCATCCTCGACGGACTGACCTGGCTGGGCCTGTCATGGGACGGCGAGGCCGTATCGCAGTTCGAGCGCGCGCCGCGCCACCGCGAGGTTGCCGAGGAGCTCGTGCGTCTCGGCAAGGCCTACTACAGCTATGAGACGCCCGCCGAGTTGGAGGCCATGCGCGAGGCAGCGCGCGCCAAGGGTCTGCCGCCGCGCTACAACGGCCAGTGGCGCGACCGCGACCCGTCAGAGGCGCCTCCTGGCGTCAAGGGCGCCATCCGCATCAAGGCGCCAACGGAGGGTGAAACCGTCGTGCACGACCGTGTGCAGGGCGAGGTGCGCTTTCCGAACAAGGATCTTGACGACTTCATCATCCTGCGCTCCGACGGCAACCCGACCTACATGCATGCCGTCGTCGTTGACGATCACGACATGGGCGTCACCCACATCATCCGTGGCGACGACCACCTCACCAACGCGGCGCGCCAGACCGTGATCTATAACGCCATGGGCTGGGACGTGCCGTCGATGTCGCACATCCCGCTGATCCACGGTGCCGACGGGGCGAAACTGTCAAAGCGCCACGGCGCGCTCGGCGTCGAGGCCTATCGTGCGATGGGCTATCTGCCCGAGGCCCTGCTCAACTATCTGGCCAGGCTCGGCTGGAGCCACGGCGATGACGAGGTGATGTCGATCAAGGACATGATCGCCTGGTTCGACATCGGCGACGTCAACAAGGGAGCCGCCCGCTTCGATTTCGCCAAGCTCGAGGCGCTGAACGGCGTCCACATGCGCAAGATGGACGACAAGGGCCTGTTCGACATTTTCGTCGCCACCTTGCCCTATCTCGAAGGCGGTCCGGCGCTCGCGGCAAAGCTCGACGACAAGCGCAAGGCCCAATTGCTTGCCGCCATGCCTGGCCTCAAGGAGCGCGCGAAGACGCTGGTCGAGCTCGTCGATGGAGCCGCCTTCCTGTTTGCCGAACGGCCATTGGCCTTGGACGAGAAGGCCGCGGGCCTGCTCGGCGGTGACGCGCGCGCCATTCTGCGCGGCGCCCATGCGGCGCTCGCAGCCATCTCCGGCGAATGGAGTGCCGCAACCGCCGAGGCTGCCATCCGCGGCTTTGCACAGGCCGGCGGCCACAAGCTCGGCGTCGTGGCCCAGCCGCTGAGAGCCGCGCTTACCGGCCGCAGCACCTCGCCCGGTGTGTTCGACGTGCTTGCCGTGTTGGGACGCGACGAAAGTCTAGCGCGGATTGGAGATCGAATCGATTAGGAGCGAACTGGCCCAAAAAGATTGGCATTGAAAGGTGTGTTTCGCAGTGCAACATTGGGCCTTGGCCCAATCTGGCACGCACCTCCTAAAATGCGGTGGTAAGTTCGCGCATTCCGGTGATTTCGACGTGTCGTTTGCAGGAATTGCCTTGCCGGCATGAGGAGACATAAAGGAGTTTGCAATGAGCGAAGCTGCGACAAAACTGGAACCGGGCGGCAAGGCGCATGAGTCGACCGCCAGGCTCGAACTCGCCGGCAAGACCCACGAATTCAAGGTGCGAAGCGGCTCGACCGGGCCTGACGTCATCGACATCGGCGCGCTCTACAGCACGACCGGGGCCTTCACCTACGACCCCGGTTTCACGTCGACGGCGAGCTGCGAGTCGGCGATCACATTCATCGACGGCGATGCCGGCATCCTTTTGCATCGCGGCTATCCGATCGACCAGCTCGCCGAACACGGCGACTTCCTTGAGGTCTGCTACCTGCTGCTCTACGGCGAATTGCCGACCAAGGCGCAGAAGGACGACTTCGACTATCGCGTGACGCGCCACACCATGGTGCATGAACAGATGTCGCGTTTCTTCACCGGCTTCCGGCGCGACGCGCACCCGATGGCCGTCATGTGCGGCGTGGTCGGCGCGCTGTCGGCCTTCTACCACGACTCGACCGACATCTCGGACCCCTACCAGCGCATGGTCGCCTCGATGCGGCTGATCGCCAAGATGCCGACCATCGCGGCGATGGCCTATAAATACCACATCGGCCAGCCCTTCATTTACCCTAAGAACGAGCTGAACTTCGCCGCCAACTTCCTGCATATGTGCTTCGCGGTGCCGTGCGAGGAGTACAAGATCAATCCGGTGCTGGCGCGCGCCATGGAGCGCATCTTCATCCTGCACGCCGACCACGAGCAGAACGCCTCGACCTCGACGGTTCGCCTCGCCGGCTCCTCCGGCGCCAACCCATTCGCCTGCATCGCCGCCGGCATCGCCTGCCTGTGGGGCCCGGCGCATGGCGGCGCCAACGAAGCGGCGCTCAACATGCTGGGCGAGATCGGCCATGTCGACCACATCCCGGAATTCATTGCCCGCGCCAAGGACAAGAACGACCCGTTCCGGCTGATGGGCTTCGGCCATCGCGTCTACAAGAACTACGACCCGCGCGCCAAGATCATGCAGAAGACAGCGCATGAGGTGCTGGGCGAGCTCGGCATCAAGGACGATCCGTTGCTCGACATCGCGATGGAGCTTGAGAAGATCGCGCTGACCGACGCTTATTTCATCGAGAAGAAGCTTTATCCGAACGTCGATTTCTATTCGGGCATCACGCTGAAGGCGCTGGGCTTCCCCACCACCATGTTCACCGTGCTGTTCGCTGTCGCGCGCACCGTCGGCTGGATCGCGCAGTGGAAGGAAATGATCGAGGATCCGCACCAGAAGATCGGCCGCCCGCGGCAGCTCTACACCGGCGCCACGGAACGCGACTACGTGCCGATCGCGAAAAGGTAGGAATAGGGAATAGGCAGTAGGCAGTAGGCAGTAGGGAATAAGATGCCTACTGCCTACTGCCTACTGCCTACTGCCTACTGCCTACTGCCTTCCTTATGCATCCCATCACCACCTCGGCAGCGATCTCGCCGGAAGGCCTTTCCGTTGCCATGCGCCTGGAGATCTCGGCGAAGCCCGCCTTCTGCCAGGCGCGCATGCCGGTATCGGCAAACAGCGCTTCCAACTGGCGCGCCAGGTTCTCCGGCCTGACATACTGATCGTAAAATTCCGGCACCAGCGCGCGGTCGGCGATCAGGTTGGGCAGCAGCGCCGACCACGTCGTCACCAGATGCTGCAGCAATTGTCTGGCGATCGGATCAAGCTTGTAGCTGGAGACCATCGGAACGCCGCTGAGCGCGAGTTCGAGCGAGACTGTTCCAGAGGCGATCAAAGCCGCATCGGCCTTGCCGAAAGCCTGCCATTTGCGCTCTGGATCGGTGATGATCTCGGGCTTCTCGTCCCAGTTCGCGACCGACGTCCTGACCAGATCGGCGACATGCGGCACCGTCGGCAGCAACAGGCGCAGCCGATGGCCGCGTTGGTGGAGCACCGACACCGCCTTGCCGAACGGGTCGATCAGACGGCGCACCTCGCCGCGGCGAGAGCCCGGCAGCACGAGCAGCGTCTTCACGCGATCCGCCGACAGGTCGCGCGGCAGGCCCTGCGCCTTGGCGGCGCCAAGCACGCCGGGGTCCTGTGTCAGCCGGTGGCCGACATAAGTGCCGGGCGGTCCGCCAAGGCGGGCAAGTGCCTTCACCTCGAACGGCAGGATGCAGAGGATGTGGTCGACATAGGGCTTCATTGCCACAGCCCTGCCCGGCCGCCATGCCCACACGCTTGGGCAGACATAGTGGACGATCGGGATATCGGGCGCGGCAGCGCGAACCTTTTTGGCGACGCGCAGCGAAAAGTCGGGGCTGTCGATGGTGATAAGGCAATCCGGCCGCTCGGTCGCGATGGTTGCGGCCGTCTGGCTGATCCGGCGCATCAGCCGCGGCAGGTCGCGTAAGACGGCGCTGAAGCCCATCAGCGCGATCTCGCTGCTGTCAAAGAGCGGCGTCAGCCCCAATTCCTGCAGATGCCGGCCGCCAATGCCGACAAGCTGGATCTCGCGGCCGGTGATCTTCTCAAGCGCGCGCACGATGTCGGCACCGAGCAGATCGCCTGATTCCTCGCCGGCGACGATGGCGATCTTGAGCGGCCTCTCACCTGCCATCAGCCGACTCCGCCGCGGGGAACCCAATGATGAAGAGGCCCAGCGCGTTGGCTCGCGACAATGTCGTCGGACCCTCGAGAATGAGCGAGCGACCCGCCTCGACGGCGATGCCGGCCAAGCCGGCGGCATGCGCGGCCTCGACCGTCTGCGGACCTATCGAAGGCAAGTCGGCGCGCAATTCCTGACCAGGCTTGGCGCATTTGACGAGGACGCCGCGCGTCTTTCCGGCGAGCCTGCCGTGCCCGCGCAATTCGCGCGTCCTTTCGAGCAGGCCCTTTGTGCCTTCGATGCCTTCCAACGCGATGGCCCGGCCGCCGATAGCGACAGCCGCTTGGCCGATATCCAGCGCGCCAATGGCCTTGGCCGCCGCGCGTCCCGCTTCGATATCGCGCCAATCCGATTGCTTTGGTCCCGCGGCCGTGAGCGTGCCCTCGGCGGCGGCAAGGTCGGGAACGATCTGATGCGCGCCGACGACCGTGATTCCGCGCTTCTCCAGCCCGCGCGTGAGGACCTTCAAAAGCCCGTCGTCGCCACGCGCCAGCGCCACGATCACGGAGGGGATTATCGCCAGCAGACCGAAAGTCGGGCGTATCCTGGCAAGCTGCGGCCTGCGCCTGATCTCGCCGGCAAGGACCAGATGGCTGATGCCCCGGCGTTTCAGCAAGGGAAGCAGCAAGCCGATGTCTTCCAGCGCCAGTGTCGCCAGCTCATAAGCGGCGAAGTCCGCTTCGCGATCCACCTCGCCATCGACGAGGACGATAAAAGGCGAATGTCCCTGCCTGACCAAGCTTTCCGCCACTTCCACCGGCAGGCTGCCGCCACCGGCGATGATGCCGACCCTGGAGCCCGGCGCAAGTTCGAGGTGCGGGCTGGCGACGTCAGCCTTCGTCATCGCCATTGTCGTCGTCGCCGCCACCCTTGAGTGACGGGACGGCAAAGTGCCGCTTGCCGCGGCTGGTGATGAAATCGATGATCTTCATGGCCGTTGGCGACGAGGCGAATTCCACCTTGGCGATTTCCACGTTCTCGCCGACGGTGCGGGAGCGGTCGAAAATCGTCCTGTAAGCCTTGCGCAGCAGGTAGATCTCGGCGCGCGGCAGTCCCGAACGCTTCAGGCCGATGATGTTGAGGCCGCGCAGGCTGGCGCGATTGCCGACGGCGATGGCATAGGGGATGACGTCGCCGACAAAGGCCGAGCACCCACCGAGAAAGGCGTTGTCGCCGACACGCACGAATTGATGAACGGCGCTGAGACCGCCGATATAGACGTTGTCGCCGATCTCGCAGTGCCCCCCGAGGGTCGCCCCATTGGCGAAGGTAGCGTTCTTGCCGACGACGCAGTCATGGGCGATGTGCGCGTAAGCGAGGAAATTGCCGTTGTCTCCGACGGTCGTCTCGCCGCGACTGGTATCCGTGCCGACATGCATGGTGACGCCTTCACGGATGGTGCAATTCTCGCCGATGACCAGCGTGGTGCGTCCACCCTTGTGCTTGGTGTTCTGCGGCGGCGCTCCCAGCGTCGCCATCGGATAGACCTTGGTCGAGGCGCCGATGGTAGTCGCGCCGATCACCGCGACATGGCTGACCAGTTCGGCACGGTCACCAATCACCGCGTCGGCGCTGACATGGCAGAACGGCCCGATGCTGACGCCTTCGCCGAGTTGGGCGCCGTCTTCGACGACCGCTGAGGGATGGATTGATGTCTGGATTTTCATAAGCATTTCAAACCGTCACCCGGCAACCATGGCCGAGATCTCGGCCTCCGCCGCCTTCGCGCCGTCCACCGTGGCCTCGCAGGCGAATTTGAGCAGGTTGCCGCGCATCTTGATTTTCTTGACGTGGATCTTCAACTGGTCGCCTGGACCGACCGGCTTGCGGAATTTCGCGTTGTCGATGGTGAGGAAGTAAACCAGCGACGGCTTTTCCGTATTGAGGCTGCGGATGCAGATCGCGCCGGCCGTCTGAGCCATGGCCTCGATGATCAAGACGCCCGGCATCACCGGCTGTTCCGGGAAATGACCCTGGAAATGCGGCTCGTTGATTGTCACGTTCTTGATGCCGACGGCCGAGTCGTTGCCGTCGATATCGACGATGCGGTCGATCATCAGGAACGGATAGCGGTGTGGCAGGAGCTTCATGAGCCCCATGATGTCGACCGCCTCGAGTGTCGTCGCCACCATGTCAGCCATTTCCGTCGCCCTGCTTGCGGCTCTTGGCAAACCTGCGCAGCATGGCGATCTCGCGCAAAGCTTCGGCCATCGGCTGTGCCGGATAGCCTGCCCATATCTCGCCCGCCGGCACGTTGCTCATGAATCCGCTTCTCGCTGCAAGCTTGGCCCCAGGCCCTATGGTCAAATGATCGGCGAGACCGACGCCGCCGCCCATGGTGACGCCGTCGCCGACGACGACGGAACCGGAAATACCCGAAAGCCCGGCTATAATGCAATTGCGGCCGATGCGAACATTGTGAGCGATCTGTACCAGATTGTCGATCTTGGTGCCTTGTCCGATGATGGTGTCCGACATCGCGCCGCGATCGACGGTGGTGTTCGAGCCGATCTCGACATCGTCCTGGATGATGACGCGGCCGATTTGCGGCACGCGCTCGGGTCCCTTGGCGCCGCCCACGAAGCCGAAGCCATCCTGGCCGATCCTGGCGCCGCCATGGATGATGACCCGGTTGCCGATCAGCGCATACTGGATGCTGGCGCCCGGGCCGACATAGCCGTCGCGGCCGATCCTGCAGGAACGGCCAATGACGGCGTGAGGCGCGATGACAGTGCCGCCGCCAACGGAGACACCGGGGCCGATCACCGCGCCGGCCTCGATGATCGCACCGGTTTCGACATGCGCTGACGGATCGATATGCGCCTGCGGCGAAATGCCGGTTTCGCCTGTCATCGGCCCTGGAGTGGCGGCCTGTGGAAACAGCAGCCGCCCGACCATGGCGAAGGCCTGTTGCGGCCGCGGATGCACCAGCACCGCGATCCCCTGCGGCGCTCTGCTGGCAAAGTCGGCGGGACACAGAACCGCAGCGGCCCTGAGCGATTGCATCAGGGCGACATTGCGCTTGCCGTCAACGAACACGAGCGCACCATCGCCGCCCTCATTGGCGGGCGCCAACGCTTCGATGGCAACATCGGCCCGTGAGGAATCGACGAGATTGGCGCCGGTCAGATTCGCGACTTCGCCAGCCGTATACCGGCGTGAAGGCGCGAAGAACACCGGATCGGTCATTCCACAAACATTATCCAGCTAGGTCGGATCAGTCTCTTCCGGGCCACCTGGCGGCCCGGAAATATCGTAACCCGCGGATTAGAAACGAGTTGCAATGCCGAAGTTGAATTCCTGCACGTCGTCGCCCGGCTGTTTCTCGACCGGGATCGCATAGTCGATGCGGATCGGGCCGAACGGCGAAGCCCACATCAGGCCGACACCGACCGAAGCGCGCAAATGCATGTCAGCCGAGCCCGGCTTGACCAGGCCTGGGGTGAGCTTGTTGCCATAAAGCGTCGCCGCGTCCGCAAAAACCGCTCCCCGCAAGCCGAAGCTTTCCGGAATGACCGGCAGCGGGAACTGGGCTTCCGCCGAGGCATTGAAATAGGTCGTGCCGCCGAGATGGTCACCGCTGTCGTCGTTGGCAATCGGGCCGATGCCGCCATACGCGAAACCGCGGATCATGCGGTCGTTGCTCTGGAAGTGGTCGAAGATGCGCAGGTCGCCATTGCCGTAGCCCGCGATATAGCCCGCGCCGCCCGAAACCAGGCCGACCAGGTCGAGCTGCTCGGACAAGGTCTGATACACACTTGCACGCCCGGTCAACTTCACCCACTTGGCGTCACCGCCGAGACCAGCGACCTCGGTCGTGCCGGTGATGTAAAGACCCTCATGCGGGTTCTTCATGTCGTCGATGGTGTTGTAGACCAGACCGAGGCTGACCGAAGACTTGACCCAAGGGCTTTCGGCAACGCCGTCCCGAATCGCCTGCGAGATGGTGCATTTGTTGGGGTCGTATTGCCCGTTGGCGTCCAAGCAGCCATCGGCGAGCGAATACTTCTCCTGCGAGATGTTATACGCCAACTGGGTCGAGATGCTGTCGGTGATCGGCAGGCCGAAGCGGATGGTCCCGCCGGTGACATCCGTGTCGTAGTGATTGTACTCACGGGTCGACTTGTAGATATCGAAGCCCGCAGCGATGCGCCGGCCGAGGAAATACGGCTCGGTGAACGAAACGCTGTAGTCGCGCGAGTGCCTGCCGCCGCCGGCCGACAGCTTGATGTACTGGCCGCGGCCGAGGAAGTTGCGCTCGGTGATCGAACCTTCGACGGACGGACCGGGCGTATCGCCGCCGGTCGAATAGCCGGCGCCGACCGAGAACTCGCCGGTCGACTTCTCGACGACGTCGACCACCAGAACGACCTGATCGGGAGCCGAGCCAGGAACGGTCGATATCTCGACTTTGTCAAAGTAATC
The DNA here is from genome assembly GCA_004020545.1 of Mesorhizobium sp. Lineage (GTDB taxonomy): Bacteria > Pseudomonadota > Alphaproteobacteria > Rhizobiales > Rhizobiaceae > Mesorhizobium. The sequence goes on from SAQE01000006.1 coordinate 101,940, forward strand.
AAGCGCTTCCAGCCGCTTCTTCGCGCGCTGAATGAGAACCTGGTTGAAGGCGTCGCCTTCGCTGACGTCGAATTCGCGACGGATGACATAGTCGCGCGTGCGGTCGTTGCCGCGGATTTCGATGCGCTCGACATAGGCCTTGGTGCCCTGGTCGATGGTGTAGACGACCGAGATCGTATGGTTCTCGAAATTGCGATCGCCACGCGGCGTCACCTGGGCGAATGCGTAGCCCGAACCCGCGACCTTCTCGGTGAGCGCGACGATCGAATCCTCGACGTCCTTGGCGTTGTAGACATCGCCCTTGTGGGTCTCGACCACCGATTCCAGCGACTTCGAGTCGACCTCTGGGATCGTGCTCTCGACGCTGATGTCGCCAAAGTTGTAGCGCTCGCCTTCCTGCACGGTGATCGTGACCGTGTATTTGTTGGTGGTGTCGTCGAGCTCGCCGACGGCGGAAACGACCTGGAAGTCGGCGTAACCGTGATTGTAGTAGAAGCGGCGCAGCAACTCCTGGTCGGCGCGCAGCTTGTCCTCGTCATAGACGTCATCGCGCAGCACGAACGACAGCCAGGACGAACGCTTGGTGTTGATCACGTCCGACAGGCGACGGCTGGAAAAGGCGCTGTTGCCGACGAAGTTGATCGCCGCGATCTGGGTACGGCCGCCTTCCGTGATGTTGAAGACCACGTTCACGCGATTGTCGCCGAGGTCCATGATCTGCGTGGTCACGGCGGCGTCGTCGCGGCCGATGCGCCGATAGGCCGCCTTCACCGCCTCGACGTCGGCATCGAGCGCCTGCTGCGAGAAAGTCGCACGCGGCTTCAGCTGGATGGCCGCCTGAAGGGCGTTGTCCTTGAGCTTCTTGTTGCCCTGGAACAGGACCTGGTTGACGACCTTGTATTCGGAAACCTTGACGACCAGGGTCGAGCCGACCTGATTGATCTGGACGTCCGAGAACAGCCCGGTGCCGAATAGCGCCTTGACGGCGCTGTCGATATCGGCGCTCGAAAACGCCTTGCCGGGCTTGATCGAAATGTAATTGCGGATGGTTTCGGCATCGACACGCTGGTTGCCGCTGACCTCGACTCTGCTGACGACTGCTGCTTCGGCTACCGATGTGGCAACGAACTGCACTGCGAGCGCGCCTGGCAAAACCAGGGCGGCGGACAAAGCCGCCGCGGACGCGGCGCTCAGAAACTTGGATGCTGCCTTCATCGGGCTTTTGTACCTTTTTCTCGTAGTCCCCACGGCGAGAAAACCGGACGTGCGGTATTTTCCCTTACCGTATTAACCGGATTTTCCCCACAAGCAAGGCTCCCGGTTAATTTGTATTTACTTAACCCTGATGCGTGGCTTTCGCGTCACGCATATCCCCACGCATGGTAAACGGCATCTCAATATGGTCGGGTCCGAAGCCAAATTCCTTCATGATTTCAGCACCCAAACAGATCATTCCAAAAAACGAAGCCCATGAACCCGAGCACCAGAAGGAGACCGGTCCGGTAGGCCATCTCCATCATCCGCTCCGACACGGGCCGCCTTATGACGGCCTCCACGCCGTAGAACAAGAGGTGCCCGCCGTCGAGGGGGGGAATCGGCAGAAGATTGAGAATCCCTATCCCGACTGACAGGAATGCAACAAGCTGCACCAGCCACTCGAAGCCGAGTTTGGCCGCCTGCCCCGACATTTTTGCGATCTTGATCGGCCCGCCCAGTTGGCATTTGTCCTCGCGTCCGACGATGAACCGCTTCAGGAACTGGCCGGTGCGTTCAATGACATGCCCGGTTTCCTCGACAGCCGCTGCCAGTGCGCCCGCAGGCGTGTAGGAGACCAGCCGCGGCTGTCCAAGCTCGGTGTTGTTGGCGACGCCGATGACCGCGACCTTGACCTTGTTGCCCAGCGCGTCCTGCTGCTCCATCGGCTGCGGCGTCGCCGTGACGGTGATTTCCTTGCCGTCGCGCAACATGGTGAAAGTGATGGCGTCGCCGGCGCGGCCCGAGACCAGACGCTGAACGTCGGCGAAGGTCTCCACTTTGTTGCCGTCGACGCTGACGAATCGGTCGCCGGGCTGGATACCCGCCTTGGCGGCCGGGCTGCCGGCAACCACTTCGGCCACCATCGGCTCCATGACCGGACGGCCGTAGAGCGAGAACAGCACCGCGAAGACGGCGATCGTCAGCAGGAAATTGAACAGCGGTCCGGCAACGACGGTCGCCGCGCGCTTCCAGATCGGCTGAGTGTGGAAAGCGACCTCGCGCTCGGCCTCGGTCAACGATTCGATGTCTTCGGCACTCGGCTGGCTCGATGTCGCGTTCATGTCGCCGACGAACTTGACATAGCCGCCAAGCGGGATGGCGCACAGCTTCCAGCGGGTGCCGTGGCGGTCGTTGAAACCGAAGAGTTCCGGGCCGAAGCCGATGGCAAAAGCCTTCACGCCGATGCCGCAGCAGCGGCCGATCAGGTAGTGGCCCATCTCATGGACAAACACGACGACGGTGAGCACGAACAGGAACGGCACGAGGGTGCCAAGGACAAAACCCTGCGTGCTGAAGAGCGCGTGAAGAATCTCGTTCAAGTCATGCCCTCAAATTCGCCCAGCGCGACAGTCCGCCGCGACTGTGACATCAATCCGGGCGAATCCGTGGCACGCGTCGTTTTTCGCCCAGTGGCGACGCCATTCAGTTCGGAAACAGCCCCATTGCCGGATGGTCGGCGCTCGCCGTGATCCAGCCAATGACGTACAGGGCGAAGGCCGCCGCGACAAGCCCGTCGACCCTGTCCATGACGCCGCCATGCCCAGGAATCAGATTGCTCGAATCCTTGCAGCCGTGCCGGCGCTTGACCCAGGATTCGTACAGGTCGCCGATCTGCGAGACGATAGAGAGCGCCAGCGCTATGAGACCAAGCTGCATGAGATTGCCGGCTCCGGCCACGATTGCCAGCAGCAATCCGGCGACGACGCCGCCGACGGCGCCGCCAAGCGCGCCGCTCTGCGTCTTGCCGGGCGAGATCGACGGCGCCAGCTTCGGCCCGCCGACCGCGCGCCCGACGAAATAGGCCGCTATGTCGGTCGCCCAGACCACAGCGAACAGGAACAGGATGGCGATCAGCCCGGAATGGTTGTCATCGCGCAGATAAGCGAGCGAAAAGCCGGATAGCGACGCATAGGCCAGCCCCGATGCCTCCCATTGCGCTGCTCCCCGCAGCCGCGCCGCAACAGCGCCGACGGCAGTGAGAGCTGCGACCAGAAGCAGCAGCCAGAGCGCCGGCAGCCCGGCAATCATTGCGCCGACGAGGACCAGCATCAGCGTTTCCGGTAGAAAGCCGATCGCGGCGCCGCCCGCAGAGCGCGACATGCGCGTCCATTCGTAGAAGATCAGCGCCGCTATAGCCGCGCAGAACAGGCGGAACGGCAGTCCGCCAAGCCAGGTGAGCGTAAGCGTAACGGCCGCCATCACGATGGCCGAGATGACACGCTGCTGGAGATTGCTCATTGGTGCTGACGCTACGAGGCGACGTCGCGGGCGGCGAGCCCGCCGAAGCGGCGCTCGCGACCGGCAAAGTCCCGCAGGGCATCGGCGAGATGCTCCCGGCTGAAATCCGGCCAGAAACAGGGCAGGAAGACGAGCTCGCTATAGGCGGCCTGCCACAAAAGGAAGTTCGACAGCCTGAGCTCGCCGCTGGTGCGGATCACCAGGTCGGGATCGGGAATGCCGTCGGTGTCGAGCGAGGCGGCAAAACTCTCCATCGTGATGGCGTCGCTGTCCATCTCGCCGCGCGCCACGGCGGCGGCGAGCTTGCGCGCGGCGCGCACGATCTCGTCGCGGCCGCCATAGTTGAAGGCGATGACGAGCGTCAGCGCTTCGTTGCGCGCGGTCAGCGATTCGGCTTCCTGCAGCAGCCCCCTGATATCGGGCTGCAGCCCTTCCCGGTCGCCTATCACCCTCACCCGCACGCCGTTCTGGTGCAGTTCGGCGAGATCGCGGCGGATGAAGAGTTTCAACAGACCCATCAGGTCGCTGACCTCGGATTTCGGCCGCGACCAGTTTTCCGAGGAGAAGGCGTAGACCGTCAGATAGGAGACACCGAGCTCCGGCGCGGCGCGCACCGTCTTGCGCAAGGCCTCGACGCCGGCGCGGTGGCCGGCAAGCCGCGGCAAGCCGCGCGCCTTGGCCCAGCGTCCGTTTCCATCCATGATGATCGCGACATGCGCGGGCGTTGCCATGGTCTCGCTTTCGAGCCGGTGAAAAACCGACCCTAAACCTGCATGATTTCAGCTTCCTTATCGGAAAGCAGGTGATCGATGGTGCTGATCATCTCGTCGGTCAGCTTCTGAACCTGGTCGGAGCGCTTGCGATGATCGTCTTCGCTGAGCGTGCCGTCCTTTTCGGCCTTCTTGAGGAAATCCATGCCGTCGCGACGGACATGGCGAACCGCGACGCGGGCGTTCTCGGCATAGCCATGCGAGATCTTGACCAGTTCCTTGCGGCGCTGCTCGTTGAGCTCGGGCAGCGGAATCCTCAGATTGGTGCCGTCGACGATCGGATTGAAGCCGAGATTGGCTTCGCGGATGGCGCGGTCGACGGCGCTGACCATGGACTTGTCCCAGACCGAGACCGAAATCATGCGCGGCTCCGGCACCGTCACATTGGCCACCTGGTTGATCGGCATCGCCGTGCCATAGGCCTGGACCTGGACGGCGTCGAGCAGGTTGCTGGACGCGCGGCCGGTGCGCAGCGAAGCGAGATCGTGCTTGAAGGCCGCGATCGCCCCATCCATGCGCCGCTTGAGATCGTCGTACTCGCCACTCATGTTCATCTCCTCGACCCGTTCGCCGGGTTCACTGCTTCTCTTCCAGTCTTGTCCGGAACCGGCAATCGTTTAGCCGACTCCGGCCCCGGTCAATTGTCCGCGACGACCGTGCAACGGCCGCCACCCCTCAGGATTTCGCCGAAACCACCCTTTTCGTGGATCGAATAGACGATTATCGGAATGTTGTTTTCGCGCGCAAGTGCAATCGCGGCCGTATCCATGATCGTGAGCCCGCGTTTGATGACTTCGGCATGACTTATGCGGTCGAAGCGTACCGCATCCGGATCCTTCTTGGGGTCGGCCGAATAGACGCCGTCGACCTGGGTGCCCTTGAAAAGCGCGTCGGCGCCAATCTCGGCCGCGCGCAGCGCCGCGGCCGAATCGGTGGTGAAGAACGGATTGCCGGTGCCGCCGGCGAAGATCACCACCTTGCCCTGATTCATATAGGCGGTCGCCTGACGCTGGGAGAAGCTCTCGCAGAGCTCGGGCATGGCGATGGCAGAAAGCACCACGGCATCGACGCCGATCTTGTTCAGCGAGGTGCGCAGCGCCAGCGAGTTGATGACGGTGGCCAACATGCCCATGTGGTCGCCGGTGACGCGGTCGCCACCCTTGGAGGCAACGGCCACGCCGCGGAAAATGTTGCCGCCGCCGATGACGACGCCGACTTCGATGCCGAGCGCCCGCGCTTCGGCAATGTCGGCGGCGATGCGGTCGACGACCGAAACGTCGATGCCGAAATGCTGTTCTCCCATCAACGCTTCGCCCGAAGCTTTCAGCAAGACACGTCGATAGAGGGGCTTCACCGTCATCTGGTTCCTCGAAAATCTCGGCGCGGCAAATCTGGAGGCGAAAGGCGCCCCGCTTCGCCTGGCGGCGCTGGCATGATGGTCCGACCCGATACACGAAGGGCGCGGCGATGTCACGCCGCGCCCTCGCGCAAAATTCCAGGCTTTTTCGATCAGTTGCTGCTGATGCTGACCGCCTCGCCTTCGACCAGGACCGGCGGCGAATAGCCGGAAGGCTTGTCGCCGGTCACGGTACCGCCCGTGACCCTGACCTGGATCTGCGAGCCGAAATACGGATGAGGAAATGGCGCCGGAACGCTGCTAACCGCTTCCAGCCGCTGACGAAGTGCGGCGGGAATTTCGAAATCGAGCGCCGCGAGGTTGTCCTGCAGTTGGGCAAGCTTCGTCGCGCCGAGGATGACGGCGGCGACGCCGGGTTGCGTCGCCACCCAGTTGAGCGCGACCTCAGCCATGCTGCGTCCGAGTTCGGCGGCCACCTTCTCGAGCTCCGCCACGATTGCCCAGTTGCGGTCGCTGAATTTCTGGAAGCCCGGATGCGTGGTGTTGCGGAAGCCGTCGAGCCGCCCGGCATTCCCGGCCTGCGTCGGGCGGTACTTGCCGCTGAGCAGCCCGCTGGCGAGCGGGCTCCAGACCATGATGCCGGCGCCGTGACGTGTGGCCAGAGGCACGAATTCGTGCTCGATCGTGCGCTCAGTCAGCGAATATTCGAGCTGCAGGGCCGAGATCGGCTCGTAGCCGCGCAATTCGGCGATCGCCTGCGCCCGGCCTGCATACCAGGCCGGCACGTCGGAAAGGCCGATATGGCGCACCTTGCCGGCGCGCACCAGATCATCGAGCGTGCGCAGCACCTCCTCGGCCGGCGTCAGCCTGTCCCAGACATGCATAAGGTAGAGGTCGATGTAGTCGGTGCCGAGCCGCTTCAGCGAAGCGTCTACGGCGCGCATGATGTTCTTTCGGCCATTGCCGCCGGCATTCGCATTGCCCGGTTCTGAATTGAAGGTGAACTTGGTGGCGATCACCGCCTTGTCGCGTAAGCCCCGCTCGGCGACGAATTCGCCGAGCCAGGTCTCGGCGGTGCCGCCGGTATAGAGGTCGGCGGTGTCGAAGAAATTGCCGCCGGCCTCGACGTAAGCGTCGAACATGGCGCGGGCGGTATCCCTGTCCGTGCCCCAGCCCCATTCGGTGCCGAAGGTCATGGTGCCCAGCGCCATCCGGCTGACGCGCAGGCCGCTATTGCCAAGCGTGTAATAGGTCATGCTCATGATGTTCTCCGATCGTGTTTGATGCCGGCTTATTGGCCGGGGGTCGCCTTGACCCAGGGATTGCCGCGCTCATGCGTCATGCGGAAGGTGAAGCCGTCGACCTTCCAGCCGGCGTCGGAGCGGGTCAGGTGGTGCTCATAAGTGCCCCAGACTTCCCAGAGCGGGTCGGCATTGCCTTCCATCCCGTTCCAGGCATAGCCGTTGGAAAGGACGGTCGCCTTGTCGCCTTCGATGGCGACCTGGTGGTTCGTGCGCAGATGCAGGCTGGTCTTGCTTCCCTTGAGATTTGCCGCCCAGGCGCCGATTAGGTCGTCAGAGGCGATAGTGGCGGCAGGCTGCCCGGAAAGGCTGCTGAAATCGGCGGCGACGTAGTCGGCGAAATAGCTGCGGGCAAGCTTCCAGTCCTGCGCATCGACGGCGCGATCGATGGCATCCGCGATACGGATGACGGCGCGCTCGTCGGCGAGCGCCTGCCAGCCCGTTGGTTCGGCTCCGCCGGCATCGACCGGCGCCAGCGCCAATCCTGCCGCGAAGGTCACATGTCTCAACGCATTCATGTCTCTTCTCCTCGAGCATCAGCCCACCGCCGATGTGTCGAGGACAATGTGGAGTAGCGCGTCGGCATCGATAAGATTGCATTGTTCGCAAAGACTGTGCGATATCATTCATGAATGGATCGGGATCTGCTCACGCATCTGCCAGTGGTTGTCGCCGTGGCGCGGCGAGGCGGCTTTGCCCTTGCCGCGGCTGAGCTCGGCATGAGCCCGTCTGCTGTCAGCCATGCCGTGCGGCTGGTGGAAGAGCGGATCGGCCAGCCGCTGTTCGCGCGCACCACACGCAGTGTTTCGCTGACGGAAGCCGGCAAGGCGCTGGTGGAGACGGCCGCCCCTGCCCTTCAGGACATCGCCGAACGCATGGACCGCATCCGCGGCGTCAAGGGCCGGCCCGCCGGCCTGCTCAGGATCAACGCCTCCAACATCGCGATCCCCTTGGCGGTGACGCCCGTTGTGGCCGCCATGGCCGAGCGCTATCCCGATGTGATGGTCGAAGTTTTCGCCGAACAGGGCCTTGTCGATATCGTCGGAGAAGGTTTCGACGCCGGCATCAGGCTGGGCGAGATGATCGCGCAGGACATGGTCACCGTGCGGCTCACGCCGCCTTTCAAGGCAGTGGTCGTCGCCTCGCCCGCCTATATCGGAAAACACGGCCGGCCGCGTAACGTGGCCGACCTCGGCAACCACAATTGCATCGGCTACCGGCTCGTCCGCTCGGGCGGGCTCTATCGCTGGGATCTGAACGAGGATGGCAAGGATGTCGTGGTCGAGACACGCGGCACGGCTGTCGTCACCGATTCGCTTGGCGCCATCGATCTTGCGCTTGCCGGCGTCGGGCTCGCCTATGTGTTCGAGCCGCTGGTGCGCGCCGATCTTGCCGCCGGTCGCCTGGTCCAGATCCTGCCGAAGACGGCGATCGAGGAGCCGGGCCTCTTCCTCTACTTCCCGCGCCGCGCCTCGATGGCGCCGAAGCTGAGGGCCTTTATCGACACCGCACAAGAAATCGGCCGGGCATCCATGCGGACACCCGGCCGAGCTGCCTGAGCTGCTTAGCCCTGCTTTTCTCTTCGGGCTATTTCTTGACCGCGGCCGCGACTTCCGCCGCGAAATCGGTCGTTTCCTTTTCGATGCCTTCGCCGAGCGCGAAGCGCAGGTAGGCGCTGATCTTGGCCGGAGCGCCGATCTCCTTCTCGGCATCCTTCAGCGCCTTCTCGACGGTGATGTCGGGATTGAGCACGAAGGCCTGCTTCAGAAGCACCACCTCTTCATAGAACTTGCGCAGGCGGCCCTCGACCATTTTCTCGATGATCGCTTCCGGCTTGCCGGACTGGCGGGCCTGATCGGAAAAGATCGCCTTCTCACGCTCGACCAGCGCCGGGTCGACTTCCTCGGCGGTCAGCGCGACCGGGTTGGTCGCCGCGACATGCATGGCGACCTGGCGGCCGAAGGCGTTCGCCGCATGCTCGTTGCCGGTGGTCTCGATCGCGACCAGCACGCCGAGCTTGCCGAGGCCGTCGGCTACCGCATTGTGGACATAGGTCGCCACCGCTCCATGCGGAACGGTGAGCTTCGCCGAGCGGCGGAAGCCCATGTTCTCGCCGATGGTGCCGACCGCGTCCTTGATGGTGTCGGTAACCGACTTGTCGGAGCCCGGATACTTGGCCGCGGCCACCGCCTCGGTCGTGCCATAGGCGAGCGCGACCTTGGCGACGTTGGCGACGATCTCCTGGAAGGCCGCGTTGCGCGCGACGAAGTCGGTCTCGGAGTTCACCTCGACGACCGCGGCCTCGCGGACGCCGGAATCGACGCCGATCAGGCCCTCTGCCGCAGTACGGCCGGCCTTCTTGTCGGCCTTGGAGATACCCTTCTTGCGCAGCCAGTCGACGGCTTCTTCCATGTTGCCGTTGGTCTCGTTCAACGCCGCCTTGCAGTCCATCATGCCCGCGCCGGTCAAGTCGCGGAGTTCTTTGACCTGTGCAGCCGAAATGCTCATTGTCGCCTCTTTGTTTCAAATGCGCCGACGCACCATCGAATCCCCGATGATGCGCCCGGCAAAAGCGCTTTAGCGCGCCAACTTATTGGAAAGATGAAGGCCGCAACCGGCCTTCGCTTTTCAAGCTTCCGGAGCTTCAGTGGCCGGGGTGTCGAGCGCCGGCTCGACCGGGGCCTCGGCGGACGCGCCGATATCCATGCCGAGCGCGCCCTGCTGGCGGGCGATGCCGTCGATGGCAGCCTTGGCGATCAGATCGCAATAAAGCTGGATGGCGCGCGCCGCGTCGTCATTGCCGGGGATCGGGAAGTCGATCTTGTCCGGATCGCAGTTCGAATCGATGATGGCGACGACCGGAATGCCGAGGCGCTTGGCCTCGAGGATAGCGATCGCCTCCTTGTTGGTGTCGATGACGAACATCAGGTCCGGCGTCGAGCCCATGTCCTTGATGCCGCCCAGCGCCTTGTTGAGCTTCTCACGCTCGCGGTCGAGGTTGAGGCGCTCCTTCTTGGTGAGGCCCTGGGCCTCGCCGGCGAGCGTCTCGTCGAGCTTGCGCAAGCGCTGGATCGAATTCGAGATCGTCTTCCAGTTGGTCAGCATGCCGCCCAGCCAACGCGAGTTGACATAGTACTGGGCCGAACGCTGCGCGGCGTCGGCGACGATATCCGAGGCCTGGCGCTTGGTGCCGACGAACAGCACGCGGCCGCCCTTGGCGACGGTGTCGGAGACCTGCTTCAGGGCCTGGTGCAACAGCGGCACCGTCTGTGACAGGTCGATGATGTGGATGTTGTTGCGGGCGCCGTAGATGTAGGGCGCCATCTTCGGGTTCCAGCGGTGGGTCTGGTGGCCGAAGTGAACACCAGCTTCGAGAAGCTGGCGCATGCTGAAATCAGGCAGAGCCATTCTTTAGTTCCTTTCCGGTTGGCCTCCACGGACACAGGCATTTCGGACGTATGTCCTGATGCCACCGGAGGTTTCAGCCGGATTTCTCCCGGGCAGACACCAAAGTCCGTGTGTGGAATGAGCGCGCATATAGAGGGGAAGCGCCATAAACGCAAGCGCCCCGACGCCTTGCTGGTCAGCGTGCGACGATCAGCGCACCGGTACCGATCATGGCGCCGCCGGCGAACCTGTTCATCAGGCGCATGCGCCGCGGAGTCCTGAACCAGCCCGAAGCCCGCCCGGCAAGTGCCGCGTAGATCCCCATGGTGACGATGTTGACGCCGATCACGACCATGACCACCAGCAGCCCGTCGGCAAAGGTCATGGCGTCCAGGTCGAGGATCAGCGGCATAATCGAGGCGTGGAAAAGGATCGCCTTTGGATTGCCGAGCGCGATCGAGGCCCCGAGGAAAAACGATCGGAAGAGCCCTGCCTGGGCCGTGCGCGCGCCACCTTCATGGGTAGCGGCCGACCGCCATATCCTGATGCCGAGGAAGACCAGATAGGAGGCACCCGCATATTTCAGCGCATGGAACACCCATTCGAAGGTCTGTGCCAGTGCCACGAGACCCAACAGCGCCAAGGTCACCAGCACCGCGTCGCCGGCGGCGACGCCGACACCGGCTACCAAGGCGCGGGCGAACCCACGCGAGACGCCGTCGGTGATGACGGTGAACATGGCAGGGCCAGGCGTGGCGGCGGCGAGCGTTATCGCACCGCAGTAAGCCAGAAATGTCGTCAGCGTCATGGTCTTATTTTCCCATTTGGCACCCGCACGCGGCGGAAGATCGCGACGATCTCCTCGCGGCTGCATTCTACGGCGCCGAGCCGCACGGCGCGGTCGCGTTCGAAGCCGGTTATGTCATAGTGCGGCGCCGAAGTCTTGGGCGGCCCTTGATAGGACGAGCGCTTGATGCCGAGTTCGGCGGCGAAGCGGTGCAGCTCGTCAGTGTCGTCGGCAAGCAGATGGCACCAGCGATGGCCGGCCCACTTCCAGATCGCCGCATCGACATAGACAGCCATTGCGCTTGCCGCACTCCAACCGACATGGCCGGCCCGTCAACGCTCACTCGGGCCAACCTCAGGTCAGCGATGATAGAAGGGATTCGGATAGGAAATGAAGCCGCCGGCGGCTTCAAGCTCAGTCGCGATCCGCGTCACGGCGTCCTGCATCCTTGAGCGTAGCATGGCGAGCGCCTCGTCGACCGAACCGTCATAAGCGTGCAGCCCCAAAGGCTCAGGCACGCTGATATGAGCGCGGCGCGGCCCCGCGGGCTGCGGAACGAAGCGGTTGATCGTATCGCGCAAGGCGCCCTTGCAATAATCGTTGCGGACGCGCTTCAGATGCTCGGCGATCTCCTCCTGCGTGATCGTCGCAGCGGCGAAGGCCCAGGGGCCGATGCGCTGAATGCGCTGGATCGTTTCGGCCAGTTTTCGCACGCGTTTCTGCTCGTCGGCATCGGCCTTTCCGTCGCGCAGCCAGCGGCGTGCCCCTCGCAACAGCTCGGCCATATCCAGACCCGGCTCGGCAGCAATGGTCGCGGCCAGCTCTCGTCCGAGCTCAGCCAAAACTCGTTGCCGGCGCACAGCATAGGGAACGCCTTCCTCTACCGTCAGACCGCAAGCCTGTTCGTCGCGCGACAACAGGGTTGAATGGATACGATAAATGCGTTCCGGCAGCGAGCCGTTTGCGGCACCTTCGATCGTCAGGGTTTTCTCGACATAGACGCATTCCTTGGCGAGCGCCCGCTCGACATTGCCGGTGAAGGCGAGCTTCCAGACGATCGGAGCAACCCAGGCCTTGAAATCCTTGTTCGTCTCGCGGCCGCGCTGCAAAGCCTCGAGCCCCATCTCCACCGCGCCGGGAAGCAATGGCCCGATATAGTTGCTGTGCCAGCCGACAGCGCCTTCCGGGTGAAGCAGCACGCCATGGCCTTTGAGCGCCCAGTCGACCGAATGCGCCTTGGCCGCGTCGTTGTTGCCGGGGATCTGCGCGATCAGATTGTTGGCCAGCCAGAATTTCTGCATCAGACGGCCGAGCCCGTTCACCACGCCATGGGTCGCCCATGAGGCGGCAAGCGGGCTGACGCGGGAGACGATCTCCTTGTCGATCATCCAGTCGGTGAAGAATTCCGGATGGTTGGGCGTGATGAACGTCGCTTGGCCTCCGCCGCAGCAGGCTTTCAGCCGTTGCTGGTCGGCCGCGGGAAAGTCGATATGGCGGACATTGGCGACGCCGCGCAGGCCGGCGAGACGGTTGAACGGCATAAGGTCGCGAAGGCCTGGAACGCCACGCAACATGACGATCCGATTGACGATCGTCATTGCCCCGATCAGCGCCGGATTGGGTCGCGGCGCCACGAACACGTCGATCCTGCCCAAGCTTTCTCCCCCGAAAACGCCGTCAGGAAAAGGTGGGGCTGGATTGCGGCGCCTTCAAGTCAGCCGCTTCTTGGGTAAACCGCCGCTATTTCGAAGCCGGGCAAGGCTTGGTCTGGTCGAACAGCGACAGGTTCACCAATTTGCCGGTCATCGAGAAGTCGCCATAGTCCATGACGAGATCGCGCGTGATGCCGTTCTCGTGCAGCTTGAAGCTGATCCGGTACTCAGGCACTTCCTCGCCGCTTTTGTCGGTATCGTCGAAATAGGCGATGTCGACCGGCCAGTATTTGTCGGCCGCGAGCTTGGCGAGCGCCGGGGCTTCCGGATCCGCCTTGTCGGCGTCGGTCTTCTTGCCGACGACGACCGTGGTCGTCATCACCTTGTTGGCGTCCTCGGACCCGTCGAACAGATTGGTCTGATAGAAGTTTTCGCCCCTCTCGGCCTTGCCGATCAGCTCGACCAGATGCTGGGTGGGGAACTGCGTGGCGGCGAGCTCTAGCGTGTTCTTCTCGGGCTTGTCGATATCGACCTTGAGGCCTTTCGGCCCCCTTGTCGCCATTCCCTTGACCTCCTTGTCGAGGTTCTGGTCAACGAAGGACTTCGTCACGAAGGAGAAGGTCTTGCCCTCGGCGTCCTCGAACGTCGTCGTCTGCTGGTCGGTAAGCCTGGTGTTGTCGTTGGTCACGATCTGGGTGACGAAGCGGAACTTCACTGTGTAGCCCTCGCAGGCGGAGCCGTTGAACTCATACACCATGCGGCCGGAAATGCCGGTGATGCCCGAGCGGTCGGACGCCTTGTTGAGGGTGAGGTCATAGACGGCACGATGCGCCTGCAGCGCGGGCACCGCAAACGCCGGAGCCATCGGGATGGCCGTCGACAGCAAGGCGGCGGAAAGAAAAAGGCGCGTTACGCGCATGAAGTGCTCCGATCGTCGCGACCAATGGCAGGCCGCAGGTAAAGATGGTCCAGCTTAAAAAAAGTCGTGGCGGAAGCGAGGCAAAAATAGCAATTTCGGCCCGGCCAACGCGGCGCCTTCCAGCAATAGGGAAAACCAATGAGCGAAACAATCGAAAAGCGGCTAAGCGATCTCGGCGTCACCATTCCGGCCGCCGCCGCGCCCGCCGCGAACTACGTGCCCTACTGCCGGACCGGCAACATGCTGTTCACCGCGGGCCAGCTGCCGCTGAAGGACGGCAAGCTGCAGGCAAGCGGGCTGCTTGGCCGCGACATCGACACCGCTGCCGGCAAGGAGGGCGCGAAATTCTGCGCCATCAGCATCCTGGCTCAGGCCAAGGCTGCCCTCGGCGATCTCGAGAAAATACGCCGGCTGGTGAAGATCACCGTCTTCGTCGCCTCGGCGCCGGACTTCGTCGAGCAGCATCTCGTCGCCAACGGCGCTTCCGATTTCCTGGTCGCCGCGCTCGGCGAACGCGGCAAGCATGCCCGTTCCGCCGTCGGCACCGCCTCGCTGCCGCTCAACGCCGCGGTCGAAATCGAAGCGATCTTCGAAGTCGAGTGAACGGGCCTGACATGACCGATCTTTCCTGGCTGATTGCCCGCCCCGTCGCCCATCGCGGCTTTCACGACATGAACAAGACGCGCTGGGAGAACACGCTGTCGGCCTTCGCGGCGGCGGTCGAGCGCGGCTACGCAATCGAATGCGACGTGCATATTTCGTCGGACGGCGTTCCGATCGTCATCCATGACGGCGATCTGAAGCGCCTGACCGGCGAGGACGGCTTCGTCTGGCAGCGCACCGCGGCCGAACTGACGGCGCTCAAGGTCGGCGGCACCAGGGACCATCTGCCGACGCTGCAGCAAGCGCTCGACCTGATCGACGGCCGTGTGCCGCTGGTGGTCGAACTGAAAGGCGTTGCCGGCCACGACAACGGGCTGGTGGCGAGCGTCGGCAGGCTGCTCAAGCGCTACAAGGGCAAGGTGGCGATCATGTCGTTCGACCACTGGCTGATCCGCGACTTCGCCAAAGATGCGCCGGGCATCCCTGGCGGGCTGACCGCCTATGGCAAGGACAACCAGCTGATCGAAGCGCATTTCGCCATGCTGGCGCACGACCTCGCCTTCACGTCCTATGCCGCTGGGGATTTGCCCAACCCGTTCGTCAGCTTCGTGCGCGAAAAGCTCAAGATGCCGGTCATCACCTGGACCGTTCAGGATCAGCCCGCGGTCGACCTCACCTTCAAATATGCCGACCAGATGACGTTCGAGGGTTTTGAGCCCGACCTAGTCAAGGTGGCCTAGAGCCGGATGATTTCAGGTCGAAACGACCTGAAATCTGATCCGCCTCTAATCAATCTAAAGAGAGAGCATGATGTCGTCCGAAAACCGCTTCGCACTTTTCGGCATCATGCTCGGAGGCGATACCCGAAACGTGACTTGTAGCAACCCTGAGGACGCTTAAATAAGCCGGATGGATCAGGGTGAAAACGAGGATGGACGGGAAACGAACGCGGACTATGCGATCCGCGTCGCGGCAGGCATAGGGGCGTTCACCTGCGAGGAATGGAACGGTTTCGCCGGAACCACGCGCGGCGATAAAGAAAACGGCTACAACCCGCTCGTTTCATTCGCTTTTCTGAGCGCGCTGGAGGACTCCGGCTGCGCCGTGCGGCGCACCGGCTGGCAGGGCCATCACCTGAGGCTCGAGAATGCGCAAGGCAGGCTGCTGGGTGCTGTGCCCTGCTATCTCAAGTCGCACAGCCAGGGCGAATATGTCTTCGACCATGGCTGGTCGGACGCGTTCGAGCGCGCCGGCGGGCGCTATTACCCCAAGCTGCAATGCTCGGTGCCGTTCACGCCGGTTACCGGCCCTCGCCTGCTGGTCGGCAAGGACGAGGACGCTGGTGCGGTGAGGGCCGGCCTCGCCGCCGGCTTGAAGATGGTGACCGACAGGCTCGGCGTGTCTTCCGCGCATGTCACCTTCGCGACCGAACCAGACGTCGCGACGTTGGAAGCGGCTGGCTTCCTGCATCGCACCGACCAGCAGTTCCATTTCTTCAACGAAGGCTTTTCCAGCTATGACGACTTCCTCGCCACGCTCGCCTCGCGCAAGCGCAAGGCGATGAAGAAGGAGCGGCGCGAGGCGTTGGCGGACGGCATCAGCATCGACTGGCTGACCGGCAAGGATATCACCGAACGTGCCTGGGACGATTTCTTCGCCTTCTACATGGACACCGGCGGCAGGAAATGGGGCCGCCCCTACCTCAACCGCCAGTTCTTCTCGCTGATCGGCGAGCGGATGGCCGACGATATCCTGCTGGTGATGGCAAGACGCAACGGCCGCTACATTGCGGGCGCCATCAACTTCATCGGGTCGGACGCGCTCTATGGCCGCAATTGGGGCTGTATCGAGGACCACCCCTTCTTGCATTTCGAGGTCTGTTACCACCAGGCGATCGACTTCGCGATCGAGCGCAAGCTGAAGGTGGTGGAAGCCGGCGCGCAAGGCGAGCACAAGCTGGCGCGCGGCTACCAGCCGGTGACCATGCATTCGGCGCACTACATCGCCCACCCCGGCCTGCGCAACGCGGTTGCCGACTATCTGCGCCGCGAGCGGCGCGAGGTCGAGCGAATGGGCGAATATCTTGAAGAGCACACGCCCTTCCGCAAGGATCTCAAGGAATAGGGGCCGAAATCGTCGCGCGCAGGGTTTCCAGTCCCGCATGGTCGATCTCGTCTGACTTGCCTTGCCGCATGACGGCGGCCCCGCTACATGGGGCGAAACAGCAAGATCCGGAGCGCCCGCCATGGCCGAAGCCACCTACGATCCTGGTAACATCTTCGCAAAGATCCTGCGCGGCGAAATCCCTTCGCACCGCATCTATGAGGACGACGCGGTCGTTGCTTTCATGGACGTGATGCCGCAAGGGGTGGGCCACACGCTGGTGATGCCGAAGGCGCCGTCGCGCAACATCCTCGACGCTGATCCGGCGACGTTCGGCCCGCTGTTCGCCGTTGTGCAGAAAGTGGCGGTGGCCGTGAAGAAAGCCTTCAACGCCGACGGCGTCACCCTGATGCAGTTCAACGAGCCGGCTTCCGGGCAGACCGTCTTCCACCTCCATGTCCACGTTATCCCGCGCTTCGAAGGTGTGCCGCTGAAGCCCCATTCCGGGGTGATGGAGAAGCCGGAAGTGCTGGCCGAGAACGCCGGCAAGATCCGGGCAGCGCTGGGAAGCTGATCCGACCCGCGACTCAGCCGGCCCGCAATTGCGCCAATGTCGGGAAGGCTGTCGGGTCCGGTCCGGCGATGAGCCGCTGCCTGATTGCCGCGGCGCACGCTTCGGGGCTCAGCAGCGACGTATCGACTTCCAGGTCGTAGATGCCGGGCTTGTGCACTTCTTCCTGCCACAGGCGCACGGGCTGGGGTGCTGGATCCTTGTCCGATCCGGTCACGTAAGTTCGGTCCGCCGCGCCAGCGGCGCGCCTTTGCAGGATCACCTCGATCGGGCAGCGGACGCCGACGAGCAGCACCGGCAGCCCGGCCAGGCGCCGGGCGCAGTCGGGAAGGATGCCGAGCGGCATCGAATAAGCATCGTGGTGACCGACATCGGTGACGACATTCAGCCCCAGCCGGCTGTGTGCTGCGATGGCCTCATAAAGCGCGGCGTAGAGGCGAGGTACAAGAGGCTCGAGGTCGGGGCGTTCGCCGCCAGGACGCAAGCCAATGCCCGGACGCAGTCGTGGCGGTGTGATCTGCACAAAGGCGTCGACGCCGAGATTGACCCAAACGCCATCGAACATCTCCTGAATGGCTGCGGCAATGCTCGACTTTCCGGACCGCGGCGCACCGTTGAGAATGATGATTTGTCCAGCTGCCATGCGCTAATAGCAATTCCAGAAATCAAACCCGGTTCATCCGACGAAAAAAGCCCCGTTGCCGGGGCTTTTCTCGATTTCCAGGCCGATCAGCCCTTGCGGGGCAGTTGCGGCACCAGGCTGCGCTTGCCGCCGTCCTTGCCCTTCGGCTCCGGCTTGTGCGCCGCCGCCTTCCTGGCAACAGGCTTCTTCGCCGCCGCCTTCCTCGCTTTCGGCGCGTCCTCCGGCTCTTCCTTCTTCGGCTTCACCGGCGCTTCGTCGGCGAGCGACTCGAGCTTCAGGCCGGTCTCGCCGGTTTCCTTCTTCTCGACGGTGACGCGCACCGTGCCGCCCTTCTTCAATTTGCCGAACAGCACCTCGTCGGCCAGAGGCTTCTTGATGTGCTCCTGGATGACGCGGCCGAGCGGACGCGCGCCCATGCGTTCGTCATAGCCCTTATCGGCAAGCCAGGCGATCGCATCCGGCGACAGGTCGAAGGTGACGCCGCGCTCGGAGAGCTGCGCCTCGAGCTGCATGACGAACTTCTGCACCACCTGATGGATCACCGGCACCGGCAGCGAGCCGAACGGGATGATCGCGTCGAGACGGTTGCGGAACTCCGGTGTGAACAGCCGGTTGATCGCCTCGACGTCGTCGCCTTCGCGCTTGGTCGAGCCGAAGCCGATCGCCGCGCGCTGAGCGTCCGACGCGCCCGCATTGGTCGTCATGATCAGGATGACGTTGCGGAAGTCGATCTGCTTGCCGTTGTGGTCGGTCAGCTTACCGTGGTCCATCACCTGCAACAGGATGTTGAACAGGTCCGGATGCGCCTTCTCGACTTCGTCGAGCAAGAGCACGCAATGCGGATGCTGGTCGACACCGTCGGTCAACAGGCCGCCCTGGTCGAAGCCGACATAGCCGGGAGGCGCGCCGATCAGCCGCGAGACGGTGTGGCGCTCCATGTATTCCGACATGTCGAAGCGGATCAGCTCGACGCCGAGCGAGGCCGCGAGTTGCTTGGCAACTTCGGTCTTGCCGACGCCGGTCGGGCCTGAGAACAGGTAGGAGCCGATCGGCTTCTCCGGTTCGCGCAGGCCGGCCCGCGCCAGCTTGATCGCCGAGGTCAGCGCGGTGATCGCGGTGTCCTGGCCGTAGACCACGCGCTTCAGCTCGACGTCGAGGCCCTGCAGCACCTTCTCGTCGTCGGCCGAAACCGTCTTCGGCGGGATGCGGGCCATGGTGGCGATCGTTGCCTCGATTTCCTTGATGCCGATCGTCTTCTTGCGCTTGGCCTCCGGCACCAGCATCTGCGAGGCGCCGGTCTCGTCGATCACGTCGATCGCCTTGTCCGGCAGCTTGCGGTCGTTGATGTAGCGCGCCGAAAGCTCGACCGAAGCCTTGATCGCCTCGCTCGTGTAGCGGACCTTGTGGAACTCCTCGAAATAGGGCTTCAGGCCCTTCATGATCTCGATGGCGTCCGCGATGGTCGGCTCGTTGACGTCGATCTTCTGGAAGCGCCGCACCAGCGCGCGGTCCTTCTCGAAGAACTGGCGGAACTCCTTGTAGGTGGTCGAGCCGATGCAGCGGATGGCGCCGGACGAGAGCGCCGGCTTCAACAGGTTCGACGCATCCATGGCGCCGCCGGAGGTAGCCCCTGCCCCGATCACGGTGTGGATCTCGTCGATGAACAGCACCGCGCCGGGATAGTCCTCGAGCTCCTTGACCACCTGCTTCAGCCGTTCCTCGAAGTCGCCGCGGTAGCGGGTGCCGGCGAGCAGCGTGCCCATGTCGAGCGCGAAGATGGTGGCGTCCTGCAGCACCTCGGGCACGTCGCCCTCGACGATGCGCTTGGCAAGGCCCTCGGCGATCGCCGTCTTGCCGACGCCGGGGTCACCGACATAGAGCGGGTTGTTCTTGGAGCGGCGGCACAGCACCTGGATGGTGCGGTTGATCTCGCTCTCGCGGCCGATCAGCGGATCGATCTTGCCGGCCTTGGCCTTGTTGTTGAGGTTGATGCAATAGGCCGTCAGCGCGTCCTGCGGCTTCTTCTTGCCGCCGTCCTCCTGCGGCTCGGCGCCGTTCTGGCCGCCCTGTTCGTCCTCCGCGCCGCGCGGCGTGCGCGACTCCGAAGCGCCTGGGCGCTTGGCGATGCCGTGCGAGATGTAGTTGACCGCGTCGTAGCGGGTCATCTGCTGTTCCTGCAGGAAATAGGCGGCGTGGCTCTCGCGCTCGGCGAAGATGGCGACGAGCACATTGGCACCGGACACTTCCTCGCGGCCGGACGACTGCACGTGGATGACGGCGCGCTGGATGACGCGCTGGAACCCCGCGGTCGGCTTGGAATCCTCGTCGTAACCGGTGACGAGATTGTCGAGCTCCGTGTCGATATAGGTGAGAACGGTATGCTTCAGCTCGTCGAGGTCGACGTTGCAGGCGCGCATCACGGCGGCCGCCTCGGTATCGTCGATGAGCGCAAGCAAGAGGTGTTCGAGCGTCGCATATTCATGGTGCCGCTCGTTGGCGAATGTCAGCGCCTGATGTAGCGCCTTTTCCAGGCCTTGGGAGAAAGCCGGCATGTTACCTCACTTCTTCTCCATCACGCATTGCAGCGGATGCTGATTCTGTCGGGCGAAATCCATGACCTGAGACACCTTGGTCTCGGCCACCTCGAATGTGTAGACCCCGCACTCGCCCACTCCATGATTGTGAACATGCAGCATGATGCGTGTGGCGGCCTCGCGGTCCTTCTGGAAAAAACGCTCCAGGACGTGAACCACGAACTCCATGGGAGTGTAGTCGTCGTTAAGGATGAGGACCCTGTAGAGGCTGGGCTTCTTGGTCTTGGTTTTGGTGCGCGTGATGACGGCTGTGCCGCGACCGGGATCGTTGCGGTCGCCGTCACTTTGCATTCGCACCACGCCTACCGTGGCAGTCAAACCGATCGTCACGTAGTCCTGCCTTTTCGAATCCTCATGCGAGTTCAACATGTAGGTCTTCGATGGCCGATTTTAAGCCCTTCTGTTTAGCTGACAATATGGCTAGGTGGGCAAACTTCAGCGATTTTCTCAATCGTGAATGCGGCAGGGCTCAGGCAGTTGCAGTCGCGCACGAAAAAACCCGGCCGCGCTTCCGCGACCGGGTCCCTTTGACAGGCCGGTTGGCCTTATCGGGTATGATCGGGCGAAATTACTTCGCCTTGGCGACGACCGATTCGAACGGCTTGTAGGCTTCCTTGGCGAGCTCGGCATAGAGATTGCCGATCTTGCTGGCCTCGGCCACGAAGCTCTCGTAGCTCTGCTTGGCGTAGTCGGTCTGGATCTCGATGGCCTTCTCGATCGACTTGGCCGAGAACAGCTTCTCGACGGCGGCGCTGCCGGCCTCGAAGCTCTTCTTGGTGTATTCGCCGGCCTCGGTGGCGATTGCCTGCGCGCCCTTGGTGAGCGAGGCAAAGCTCTTCAGTCCGTTGTCGGCAAACTCCTTGCCGTATTTCGTGAAGTCCTCATAGGTCTGGGTCATTTCACACTTCCCTTGGTTGAAACGCCCCATTTACCCCGGGCGCCCTTGTGCAATGCACCTCAATATATTGTGCATTGCACAAAAGTCAAGATTCCCTTGAACCGCAAGGGGCCTGAAGCGCAGCAGCCGCTAAAATTCGAATAAACAGAGGCTCAAATCGCCAGAAAATGGTGAACGCGGCGGTTACCATAAACGGATTGGTAACGCTGACCGCGATAGCTTGGCTGGAAGCGAGGAAGGCACTCCCTTTGCCGCCTCCGGGGCAACGAAAATTCAGGGTAAGCAGCGGTGCGTCAGGCATTGTCGGGGTTCGTCTCCAAATCTTCATTCTCCATCAAGGCAGTCATGATCGCCGCGCTCGCGGTGACGATCGTCGCCGCCGATGCCGCATCGGCTCTTGCCGCCAAGTCCGCGGCCATCGTCGTCGATGCCAAGACCGGCAAGGTGCTCTATTCGGCCGACGCCAACGGCCGGCGCTATCCGGCTTCGCTCACCAAGATGATGACGCTCTACCTCACCTTCGAGGCGCTGGCGAAGGGCAGGATCAGCAAGAACACGCCGGTGCCGTACTCGGCGCATGCCGCGTCCGAGCCGCCGACCAAGCTCGGCGTGCGCGCCGGCGGCTCGGTTCCGGTCGAGACGGCGATCCTCTCGATGGTAACCAAGTCGGCCAATGACTCGGCGACCGCGCTGGGCGAACTGTTGGGCGGAAGCGAAGACAATTTCGCCCGCATGATGACCGCCAAGGCACGCCAGCTCGGCATGGACGGCACCGTATTCCGCAACGCCAACGGCCTGCCCGATCCCGGTCAGTTCACCACGGCGCATGACATGGCGATGCTGGGCATCGCGCTCCGCGAGCACTTCCCGCAGTATTATGGCTATTTCTCGCAGCGCTCGTTCCTTTACGGCCGCCAGCGCATCAACGGCCACAACCGCCTGCTCGGCCGCATCAAGGGCGTAGACGGGATCAAGACCGGCTACACGCGCGCTTCCGGCTACAACCTGGTTTCCTCCGTCGCCGACGGCGATCGCCGCCTCGTCGCCGTGGTGATGGGTGGCGCTTCTGGCCGTAGCCGCGACAACCAGATGGCCTCGCTGATCAACACCTATCTGCCGCGCACCTCAACCCGCGGCGGCGGCAATCTGATCGCCAAGGCGGCTGGCGACAATCCGATCAAGGCTTTGGCCAAGGTCTTCCTGCCGAAGCATGACGCGCCGACCCCGGATGAAAAGCCGGCTGTCGAAGACACCGAAGTCGCGTCGGCCGACGACAATGCGCCGGCCGCCGAGGAAACCAGGCCGGTGATCCAGGTCAGGAAGGTGAAGACGGTTGCCGTGGCAGCCATGGCTCCGGCACCCGCGCCCCAGGAAACCGAATCGCAGACCGAAACCCCATCACAGACCGAAAGCACATCGCAGACCGTCGCCGCCTACGCCGAACCGGCGCCTGCGGCCGCGCCGGCCGTCGATCCGGTCAAGACTTCGTCCGTGCCGTCGGGATGGGTGGTGCAGGTCGCCTCCTCGCCGACGCAATCGGGGGCTCAGGCCCTGCTGAACAAGACAAGCAAGCAGGCGCCGAAGGTCCTGGCGGATGCCTCGGGCTTCACGGTCGCGTTCGACAAGGATGGCGTCACCTACTACCGCGCCCGTTTCGGCGGGTTCGGCTCGAAGGACGCAGCCTGGAAGGCCTGCGATGCCCTGAAGCGAAAGAAGATCTCGTGCTACGCCGTCCAGCAATAGGCGGCTTTTGAAACTCCGGGAAAGTTCAGCGTCGAAGGAGACTAGTCGTGATTGGAGAGCAAGACGTCCTTGGCTTCATTGATTCGCGCCGCCAGGACAGACGTGCCGCCGACATCGGCGTTCAGGCGCTGCATCAGGCGGCGGTGCGCCTTGCGGATATCCGCCGCGGCAGCCCCCGCTTCAAGACCAAGGATCTTGTAGGCCTCCTCCTTAGTCATGGCGCCCGCACCTGGCGCAATACGCAGCCCTTCGCCACTGTCCGGCTGCGCGTCCTTGCGCCAAATGGGAAAACGGCCGTCAAGATACGTCTCTAAGAGCTGGCGGCTCTCCGGATCGGGTCGCAGTTCCGCGTGGAGTTGCTGCAGGTCCGCGATCCCCATCGCGCCCAGCATTTTGCCCTCATAATGGCCGGCCAGGACGAGACCCTCCAGTTTGCCGCTGTCGTGGTCGAGGTCCATTTCGAGAGCCGCGGTGCGCACGGTCGAGCGTTTTGCCGCGGCAGGCTTCGGCGGTGGCCGTCTCGCTCGCAGCCATGCATACCAGCCGGCCGCCGCAACCATGAGCAGGCCGCCGATGCTGCTGCGGCCGACGACGAGCATCGTCGCGCCGAACACGCCCAACAGCGCGGGTCCAAGTGTTCTAAGACTGTCCGCCATCCTGGCGGCATCGGCGCGCACGAAGATTGTCGCGACGCCGAAAAGCACCAGAAGCAAAGCCGCCAATGCGATGATCACGCCCATCGGTTTGCACCGCCACGCAGATGATTGTGCATGGAAATCAAGATGTGGCGCAGGTGCCGCTCTTGCAAGTCCCACACCGATCCAGCCGAAGGGCCAGCGACGGAAACGTCTGGTTTAACTTGGATTAAAGCAGCCCCAGTTCGGCGAGTTCCAGCCGCAATTTCGGCGGCATCTCGGCCAATGCAGCCTTGCCCTTGCCGAGATCGACCGGGGCATCGGAAGGTTTGAGATAGCGCCAGCCCTGGAAGGCGCGGCGCGGCTGCCAATCGGTGCGCACAACTTCGGGGTCGAGCACCAGATGGCAGCGGCCTATGCCTTCATCGTCGACGAAGGGCCGGATTTCGGTGATCAGCTGGCGGCACTGCACATTGCCCTTGATCACCCAATAGAGCGAGCCGCCATTGGTGATCTCGTTGCTGCGCGTCGGCACCATGCGGGTGGTGTGCCAGTGCTCGGCCGGCTCGCCGGCGCGACGCCGCTCGTCGAGACGAAAGGCAATCCACTCTTCCAGATCCTCGATGCTGTCGCAGCCGACGCAGAGCTTGATGAGATTGAGAGACATGACCCAAGATGTAGCCACGAAGGCTAAAGCGTCAACGCCCGGAGTGGCTTCTCCACAAGGCCAGTCGGCTCCTCAGCATTCGACCACATTGACAGCCAGCCCGCCGAGGCTGGTCTCCTTGTACTTCTCGTTCATGTCGAGGCCGGTCTGGCGCATGGTCTCGATCGCCGCGTCGAGCGGGACGAAATGCGTGCCGTCGCCCTTGATGGCGAGCGAAGCGGCGGTGACCGCCTTGACCGCGCCCAGCGCATTGCGCTCGATGCATGGCACCTGCACCAGTCCGCCGACGGGATCGCAGGTCATGCCGAGATGATGCTCGAGCGCGATCTCGGCGGCGTTCTCGACCTGCTCCGGCGTGCCGCCCATGACGGCGCAAAGGCCCGCAGCGGCCATCGCCGAGGCCGAACCCACCTCACCCTGGCAGCCGACCTCGGCGCCGGAGATCGAGGCGTTGGACTTGATGATGCCGCCGACGGCGGCCGCGGTGAGCAGGAAGTCGCGAATGCTCGGCTGATCGGCTTCGGGATGGAAATGCAGCCAGTAGCGCAGCACCGCAGGCAGAGTGCCGGCGGCGCCATTGGTCGGCGCGGTTACTACCCGTCCGCCGGCGGCGTTCTCCTCGTTGACCGCCATGGCATAGATCGACAGCCAGTCATTGGCGAGCAGGGGATTGGGCCGGTTCTGCTGCCACTGTTCCTGCAGCTTGTCATGCAACTGGCGCGCGCGGCGGCGCACCTTCAGCCCGCCCGGCATGATGCCGTCCTGCGACAGGCCGCGGTCGATGCAGCCCTTCATGGCGCTCCAGATCGCGTCGAGGCCGGTGTCGAGCTCCTCGCGCGACATGTGCTTCTCCTCGTTGGCGCGCTTCATCTCGGCGATGGAAAGCTCGCTCTTGGCCGCCATCGCCAGCATCTCGGCGGCGTTCTTGAACGGATAAGGCACTTTCTTGCCCTCGGTCGTCACCGAGCCCTTGGCCTTCATGCGCTGCAATTCTTCCTCGGAAACGACGAAGCCGCCGCCGATCGAATAATAGATGCGCTTGAGCAGCAGCCGGTCGGACGCGTCATAGGCGTAGAAGGCCATGCCGTTGGCGTGGCCGGTCAGCGGCGTCTTGCGGTCGAGCACAAGGTCCCTGGCGGGGTCGAATCGATAGGTCGGATGTCCAGGCGGCGAAATCCGCTTCTCCGCGCCGATGCGGGTGACGATGCCGTCCGCTTCGTCCGGATCGACCGTCTGCGGCGTCTCGCCGGCCAGGCCGAGGATGACGGCGCGGTCCGAGCCATGGCCGATGCCGGTGTAGGCAAGAGAGCCATGCAGGCTGGCGCCGATGCGATCGACCTTGACGCCGGCCGGGCGCGGCCAGTCGTCGGCGAGGATTTCGTCGAGGAAGCGGCGCGCAGCCGTCATCGGCCCCATCGTATGCGAGCTCGATGGGCCGATGCCGATCTTGAACAGGTCGAAAACCGAAAGGAACACGCGCCGTTGCCTCCTGAGGCCGTCCAAAATTCACATATAGGAATTCGCATGATGTTTTCCGCTGTTTTGCGTGCCGCGGCGCGGCATCTGCCGACCTTGTTTGCTCCGGCAGCGACATCCTCAGATGCTTGCTTGCGCCCGTCGAAGCGCCCACCAGGCCTATGGTAGAAGAATGCATGGGCGATTCCATCCATCTTTCGGCGGCCGATCTGGCGGCACTGGCTTTCTTCCTGGTCGTCTGGGTGCTGCACACGCTGGCCTCGGACGGCAAGCTCGTCAGCCGCGTGTCGCTGACGACGGCGATGAACGCCCAGCGCGAAGCCTGGATGCGCAACATGGCTGAGCGCGAGGTGCGCATCGTCGACACCGCCATCATGAACGGGCTGCAGCAAGGCACCGCCTTTTTCGCCTCGAGCTCGCTGATCGCGCTCGGCGGCTGCTTCGCCCTGCTCGGCGCATCCGACCGGGTGCTCCAGGTGCTGGCCGAGCTGCCGTTCGGCGCGGCCTCGTCACACGAAACCTTCCAGACCAAGGTGTTCGGGCTGGTGCTGATCCTCGCCTTCGCTTTCTTCAAGTTCGGCTGGGCTTACCGGCTCTTCAACTATTGCTCGATCCTTATCGGCGCGGTGCCGATCCCGCATGGCGAGGCCTCGCGCAACCCCCTGAGCGAAACGGCTGTGTGGCGGGCGACGCGCATGAACGTGCTCGCCGGCAAGCATTTCAACTCCGGCCTGCGCGCCGTGTTCTTCTCGATCGGCTATCTCGGCTGGTTCGTCGACCCGGTCGTCTTCGTGCTCTCGACGCTGGTGCTTCTGGCGGTCCTGGTGCGCCGGCAGTTCTTCTCGGCCGCGCGCCAGGCAGTGCTCGGTCAGCCGCCCGGCCCGGGAAAAGGCTGATCAATGCGGCCGGCGAGCCAGTAGGCGATGAGCCCGATCCATTCACGAACCGCTTTCGTGGTGATTTCCAGATTGTCGCCGGGACTTGTGCGGTAGAGGCGTTCTTTGCCCGTGGTCCAATAGTCGACAGGCCAGGGAACGGTAGGAAAGCCGGCCTTGTCGAACAGCGCCTTGGCGCGCGGCATGTGAAAAGCCGACGTGACGAGCAGCCAGGTCTCGCCCGGTTTCGGCATCACCAGCCTCTTGGTGAAGACGGCATTCTCGTAAGTGGTGCGTGATTTGTTCTCCAGGATCAGGCGGTCTGCGCCTACCCCGAGCGCTGTGAGCAGGCGCGGAGCGGCGTCCGCATCGCCCTCGCCTTCGCCGATCATTTCGAGCGGACCGCCGGTGACGACGACTTTTGCCGTCGGGAACCGCCGAGCCAGCACCGCCGCCTCGACGAGGCGGTCTCCGCTGGCATTCAATTCATAGCCGCCCCGCACGATATTGACCGCACCGTCCATGGCGCCTCCTAGCACGACGATACCGTCAACCTTTGCCGGAAGCGGAGGTCTTGGGAAGCGCTCTTCCAGGGGATTGAGCATCATCACGCCAATCGACGACCATGTCGAAAGCGCAAGGATGACAAAGGCAAGAACGCTGCCTGAGGCTGCCAATCGCCGCCGGCCGAACATGCCGGCAACCAAGCCTGCCAGCAGCAGGAAGATCGCCAGGTTGAGCGGCCTGGCGACAAACCAAAAGAGCTTCGAGAGGAAGAAGAACATCACTCACCCGCTGGGCCGGCATGGACCCCGATGACTGAGCCTACCACCACTTCTCCGGCTGGAACCTGCCCGCCGCCTGCTCGATGACATGCGCGGTCTGGAACAGCGTTTCCTCATCGAACGGCCGGCCGATGAGCTGCAGGCCGAGCGGCAGGCCCTTGCCGTCCAGGCCGGCGGGCACCGAAATGCCCGGCAGGCCGGCCATGTTCACAGTCACCGTGAAGATGTCGTTGAGGTACATCTTCACCGGATCGGAAGCCATGTCCTCGTCGGCGATGCCGAAGGCGGCCGACGGTGTCGCCGGCGTCAGGATGACATCGACACCGGCGGCAAAGACGTTCTCGAAGTCGCGCTTGATCAGCGTGCGCACCTTCTGCGCCTGCAGGTAATAGGCGTCGTAGTAACCGGCCGACAGCACGTAGGTGCCGATCATGATGCGGCGCTTGACCTCGCGGCCGAAGCCGGCGGCGCGCGACTTCTCGTACATCTCGACAATGTCCTTGCCGGGCACGCGCAACCCGTAGCGCACGCCGTCATAGCGGGCGAGGTTGGACGAGGCCTCGGCCGGCGCCACGATGTAATAGGCCGGCAACGCGTATTTGGTGTGCGGCAGCGAGATGTCGACGATCTCGGCGCCGGCATCCT
Organism: Mesorhizobium sp.; assembly: GCA_004020545.1. Lineage (GTDB taxonomy): Bacteria > Pseudomonadota > Alphaproteobacteria > Rhizobiales > Rhizobiaceae > Mesorhizobium. The sequence continues at coordinate 129,846 of SAQE01000006.1, forward strand.
TCAGCCAGGCAATGCCTTTCTGCCAGAGCGCCTCGATGTCTTGCGGCATGCCGTCGACGCGGTATTCCTTCGGAATGCCGACCTTCATGCCCTTGATCGGCTTGCCGATCACCGCTTCGTAGTCAGGCACCGGCCGGTCGACCGAGGTCGTGTCCTTCGGATCGGAGGAGGCCATCGACTTCAACAGGATGGCGGCGTCGCGCACGTCGCGCGCGATCGGACCCGCCTGGTCGAGCGAGGAGGCGAAGGCGACCACGCCCCAGCGCGAGCAGCGGCCATAGGTCGGCTTGATGCCGACCGTGCCGGTGAAGGCGGCGGGCTGGCGGATCGAGCCGCCGGTGTCCGTCGCGGTGGCGCCGGCGCAGAGGAAGGCCGCGACGGCCGAGGCCGATCCGCCGGACGAGCCGCCCGGCACCAGTTGGGCATTATCCAGGGTCCGCGCGGTTTTGGCGCCGCCGGCCGAGACGAAGCCGCCGTCACCCTGATGCGTCGTCGGCATCACCACCGTGTCGAGGCGCGAGCGCCGCCACGGGTTGATGACCGGACCGTAATAGGAGGTCTCGTTGGATGAGCCCATGGCGAACTCGTCCATGTTGAGCTTACCGAGCATGACGGCGCCGTCGGCCCAGAGATTGCTGGTCACGGTCGATTCGTAGCGTGGCTTGAAGCCGTCCAGCACATGGCTGCAGGCCTGGGTGTGGACGCCTTCGGTGGCGAACAGATCCTTGACGCCGAGCGGAATGCCTTCCAGCGCCCCGCCCTCGCCTTTCGCGAGCTTGGCATCGGAGCCCTTGGCCATGTCGCGCGCCTTGTCGCCGGTGACGGCAATATAGGCATTGAGCACCGGATTGGCGCGCTCGATCGCCGAGAGATAGGCTTCCGTGATCTCGGCAGCCGAGATCTCCTTGCCGCGCAGCTTGGCGCGGGCCTCGGAAATGGTGAGATGTGTGAGGTCGCTCATCAGGCAAGGCTCTTTTCGTAAAACACCGACCACTCGGAGTCGGGATAATCCAGCACCGGGCCGCAACGCGAAAAACCGGCGCGCTCATAGACGGTCCAGGCGGCGGGATGGCGGTCGCCGGTCTCCAGAACCAGGCGCTTCAGCCCTTCCTGCCGCGCCAGCGCCTCGACCCGAGCGACGATCTCAGCGCCGATCTTGCGGCCGCGATGCGAGGGCCTCGTATACATGCGCTTGACCTCGCCGGTCGCCTCGCCGTGGCGCTTCAGCGCGCCGCAGCCGACGGCAAGACCACCGTCGCGGGCGATGAACACGGTCGTGTCATGGCCAGCCATCTGCTCGACGGTCAGGTGGTAGCAATGTTCCGGCGGCGTCAGTTCGAGCAGCGCCGCGTTGAGCTCCGCGACCAGCGCGCGCACGTCGTCCTGCAAGGGCGTCTCGACGGCGATCTCGACAGCCATCGTGCCCTACTCCACGACCTTCGGAACGAGGAAGAAATTCTCGTCCGTAGCCGGCGCGTTGGCGACGATGTCGGCCGCCTTGCTGCCGTCGGTGACGACGTCCTGGCGCTTCTTCATCTCCATCGGCGTAACCGAGGTCATCGGCTCGACGCCGGACACATCGACCTCGTTCAGTTGCTCGACGAAGCCGAGGATAGCGTTCAGTTCGCCGGTCATGCGTTCGGCATCCTCCTCGCTCACCGCAATACGGGCAAGGTGCGCGACGCGCTTCACGGTCTGAAGATCAACGGACATGTTTTGTTGCCTCGGGAAAACCAGTGCGGGCTATAGCGGCGCGGCGCTTGCGGCGCAACATCGATGATGTTGAACCGGGTGGACTGCGGACCGCTCCGGCGCCTGGAAGAAGGCCGGTTCAGATCGCGATCGGCTTGCCGATCTCCGGCAGCGCCACCTTGACGCCGGAGCCTTCCATGCCGGCCACGAACTTGTCGGCGGTCTGGTCGATGATCGGGAAGGTGCCGAAATGGCAGGGAATGACCGTGGCGAAGCTGAAAAAGCGACGACAGGCAAGGGCCGCCACCGCGCCGCCCATGGTGAAGCGGTCGCCGATCGGCACGATCCCGATCTTCGGCTCATGCAATTCGTTGATCAGCCCCATGTCGGAAAAGATGTCGGTGTCGCCCATGTGATAGAGCGTGCTGTCCTGCGGGAAATGCAGCACCAGCCCGCCTGGATTGCCGAGATAGGTGTTGGTGCCGCCCTGGCCGCCGAACGAGGAGGAATGCAGCGCCTGGACGAAGGTGACGGTAAAGGGACCGCAATCGACGGTGCCGCCGATATTGCCGGGATTGATCTTCTTGTCGCTGACGCCCTGGCCGACGAGATACATGCACACTTCGAAATTGGCGACCAGCATGGCGCCGCTCTTGTTCAGCACCTCGATCGAACCGCTGACATGGTCATTGTGGCCGTGCGTCAAGAGAACATGCGTCACCCCTTCCGCCGGGCCTTCCCAGCCGCCCGTCCAGGACGGATTGCCGACCAGATACGGATCGATGAGGATGTTGGCGTCCTTTGTCTCGATGCGGAATGCCGAATGTCCGTACCAGGTCAGTTTCATGAATGCGTTCCTCGATTTTCTCGTTATCAAAGGATAGAACGCCGACGGCAAATTGAAAGTCCCGCGGCCTGTCAAAAAGCCGCGTGGCGAATGACCGGGGGGAGCCGTTGAGCATCATCAGCATCGAGGAATTGCCGGCACGGCTCGCGGGCGGCCGCACACTTGCCGGCCTCGACCTCGGCGACAAGACGATCGGCGTGGCGGTGTCGGACCGCGGCCTGTCCTTTGCCCATCCGCGCCCGGTCATCCTGCGCAAGAAGTTTTCGCTCGATGCCGCCCAGTTGCTGGCTCAGCTCGAGAAGGACAATGTCGGCGCGATCGTGCTCGGCCTTCCCGTCAACATGGATGGGTCGGAAGGCCCGCGTGCGCAGAAATCCCGAGCCTTCGCGCGCAACATGGCGACCTTGTCCGACCTGCCTTTCGTACTCTGGGACGAGCGGCTGTCAACGGTCGCCGCTGAAAGAACGCTGATCGAGATGGATTTCTCGCGCAAGAAGCGCGCCGGCAAGATCGATTCGGCGGCCGCCGCCTTTATTCTGCAGGGAGCGTTGGACCGGCTTCAGTCGCTCGGCCGATCCGCTCCGGGCTGATCGGGCCGTCTCGGCGCTGCCTGACCCATTCGGCGACCTGGCGCCGGCGGCGGAATGCAACCAGTCCAAGCAGCAGGAAAGTGTCGAACACGCAGGCCCGCGCGACCATCCCCGGGATGATCGCCGGATCGATGCCGAGCATCTGGCCGTAAAGCTGGAAGACCAGGTCATGCAACTGGCGGCTGAGCATGACGTAGCCGAAATTGAGGTCGTTGAGCGACAGGAAGAACCAGCCCCAGAAAAGGACCAGCGGAGTAGCCCAGAATGCGAACAGGGCGCGCATCAGCGACGACCTCCCGGCCTGGTTTCCGGGTGACTGGAGATGCGGGACAGGAGCGAACTGTGCGCAGCGCCCGTTGCAATGCGATGAGCAGCCAGGCGGGCCTCGTTCTCTTGCATGACCGAGCGTCGCTCGGCGAGCACTGCGACATAAGAGGCAAGCAGCGCCGTCATCTGGACGGCGACCACCATGAACAGTCCGTTGATGCCTCGCGCGGCGCCACCCACGAGGATGATCGACAGCAGGAAAGAGGCAAAGATGAAGGCGATCCGCACCACTGCGTCGCCGGCATCCGGCCTTGTCGCGATGTTGAGCAGCGTTTCGACGAAAGCCCAGCAGAACAGCAGCGCGACAATCAGCAGCGCGACCGAAAGCGGCGCCACGACGAGGGCCTGATCGAGACCTGGAAAGCGGCTGCTTTGCACGGATACGCCAAGCACGCCGAGCGCCGACGCAATGCCGCGATCGCCATCCATGCAGATATAGGCCAGCAGGGCGAAAACGACCGCCCAGTGCAAGGCCAGAAATGATGTCAACACGTGCCGCATACGCTTCCTGCCTGGCGGAGCACGGGCTCATGGTTAACAGTTCCCTACTCCGGTGGACAGAGTGGTCTCTGTAAGGGCTCCCCGCAACGGAAACCATTTGTTAGGGTTAACGGCCATCCACAGGCGGGCGATGGCGCAGCGTTTCGGGGCTGTTCAGGTCAGCGGTGGATAGAGCGTGTCGATGATCATGCGCGCGTCATGGCGCGAATCGAGCATGCCGTAGGTGGTGCGCCATTGGCCGCCGAGCCGGGTTTCGACGAAGGCGTCGGCAATCCGCCCTGCCCCCAGCCTGCGCAGCTCCGCCGCCGCCGCCGACAGCGCCAGTTGCTCGGTGAGCAGGCGCGCCGAGCCCTCATCGGTCGAAGCCACCTGCATCGCCGCTTTGAGCACGCCGATGGTGCCGCGCCCGCCGGTGCCGAGATCGCGGTCGATGCCGGCCAGCACCTCCTCGAACAGGCTGGGCGCGCGGCCGAGCACGCGCAGCACGTCGAGCGCCATGACATTGCCCGAGCCTTCCCAGATCGCGTTGACCGGGGCCTCGCGATAGTAACGGGCGAGCGGCGCTTCCTCGACATAGCCGTTGCCGCCGAGGCACTCCATGGCCTCGTAGAGCAGCGGCGGCGCGATCTTGCAGACCCAGTATTTGACCACCGGCGTCATGGCGCGGGCAAAGGCCGCCTCGCCGCGATCGCTCGCCGCCTCGTCGAAGGAGCGCGCAAGCCGGAACGACAGCGCGGTGGCGGCGGCGACATCGAGCGCCATGTCGGCCAGCACCCGCTGCATCAGCGGCTGGTCGACCAAATTGGCGCCGAACACCTGGCGATGGCGGGAGTGGTGGACGGCCTCGGCCAGCCCTGCCCGCATGATGGCCGACGAGGCGATAGCACAGTCGAGCCGGGTCAGCGTCACCATATCCATGATCGTCTTGACGCCGGCGCCGGGCTCTCCGACCATTTCGCCGATGGCATTGACGAACTCGACTTCCGACGAGGCGTTGGAGCGGTTGCCGAGCTTGTCCTTGAGGCGTTGGAAGCGAAATCCGTTGCTGGAGCCATCGCCCAGGATGCGTGGAACGAGGAAGCAGGACAGGCCCTCCGGCGCCTGGGCTAGCGCCAGGAAAGCATCCGACATCGGCGCCGACATGAACCATTTGTGCCCGGTGAGCCGATAGAAGCCACTGCCGATGCGTTCGGCCTTGGTGACATTGGCGCGTACATCGGTGCCGCCCTGCTTTTCGGTCATGCCCATGCCGAGCGTAAGCCCGGTCTTTTCAACCGGCGGCCTCTGGCTCTGGTCGTATTTGCGCGTCGTCACGCGCGGCGCCCATTCGCGGAACAGTTTCGGACTCGCCATCAGCGCCGCTAGCGAGGCGCTGGTCATGGTGATGGGGCAAAGATGCCCGGTCTCCAATTCAGCGGTCAGGTAGAAGCGCGCCGCCCTCACCTGATGGCGGCGGCCGATCTCGGCGTCGCCATTTTCCCAAACCGAGGAATGCAGCCCGTTAGCCACCGAGCGCCGCATGAGCGCATGGTAGGCGGGATGGAATTCAACCAGGTCGATCCGCCGGCCCTGGCGGTCATGTGTCCTGAGTTTTGGTGTGTCTACATTGGCGAGACGGGCGAGTTCCTGCGCCTCCTGCGTCATGACGAACCGGCCGAGCGCGTCGAGATCCTTGCGCACCGGATCGGAAAAGCGCTCGGCAAGCTGGATGAGCAACGGATCGCCCCGCCATGCATTGCCGCCCGTCAGCGGCGGCGGCTGGTTGATCACGTCGTCGGTCACGCCCTGTCCTTACCATCTGAAGGCCGCGGTCGCGAATCCGAAGCCATCGCTGCCTTATAGCCGAAGCCACGCAACGAAAATACCGGGGAGAAAGCCGGCAATCCCAAGCTGGCGCTTGCGGCCGGCCGGACCGCACCCTATAGCAGCGCCTTGAGATGACCGACGCTTCGTCCCTGCCGCTCTTTCCCCACCGCCACCTTCTGGGCATCCGCGATCTTTCCCCGGCCGATATCGAGCTGCTGCTCGACCGGGCGGACCAGGCCGTGGCGATCTCGCGGCAGCCGGAAAAGAAGACATCGACGCTCCGCGGCCGCACCCAGATCAACCTCTTCTACGAGGCCTCGACCCGCACGCAATCGTCCTTCGAGCTCGCAGGAAAAAGGCTCGGCGCCGACGTTATGAACATGTCGGTGGCGAGTTCTTCGGTGAAGAAGGGCGAGACGCTGATCGACACCGCCATGACGCTCAACGCCATGCGGCCGGATATCCTGATCATCCGCCACCAGTCGGCGGGCGCCGCCGCCCTTCTGGCGCAGAAGGTCGGCTGCTCGGTGGTCAATGCCGGCGACGGCGCGCATGAGCACCCGACGCAGGCGCTGCTCGACGCGCTGACCATCCGCCGCGCCAAGGGGCCGCTGTCGAAGCTGATCGTGGCGATCTGCGGCGACATCCTGCATTCGCGTGTCGCCCGCTCCAATATCATGCTTTTGAACGCGCTCGGCGCGCAGGTGCGCGTCGTCGCGCCCTCGACGCTACTGCCTGCGGGCATTGAGAAGATGGGCGTGATCGTGGCGCGCTCGATGGCCGAGGGGTTGAAGGACGCCGACGTGGTGATGATGCTGCGCCTGCAGCGCGAGCGCATGGAAGGCGCCTTCGTGCCTTCGATCCGCGAATATTTCCGCTATTTCGGCCTCGACGCCGAGAAGCTCAAGGCAGCCAAGGGCGATGCGCTAGTCATGCATCCGGGGCCGATGAACCGCGGCGTCGAGATCGCCTCGGAGATCGCAGACGGGCCGCAAAGCGTCATCCAGGAACAGGTCGAGATGGGTGTTGCCGTGCGCATGGCTGTGATGGAAGCCCTGCTCGACCCTCGTCGCAACAATGAGGGCCGCAATCATGAGGGGCGCGGCGCATGAGCGTGACCGTCTTCAGCAAGGCGCACATCGTCGATCCCTCGCGCGGGGTCGATGAGATCGGCACCGTCATCGTCGACGGCCGCAAGATCGCCGCCGCCGGCAAGGCGGCGCTGAACCAGGGCGCGCCCGAAGGCGCCGTGGTCGTGGACTGTGCCGGCATGACGATCATTCCGGGCCTCGTCGATGCCCGCGTGTTCATCGGCGAACCCGGCGGCGAACATCGCGAGACGATCGCCTCGGCAAGCGTGGCGGCCGCGGTCGGCGGCGTCACCTCCATCGTCATGATGCCGGATACCAATCCGGTGATCGACAACGTGGCGCTGGTCGAGTTCGTGCTGCGCACGGCAAGGGACACCGCGAGCGTCAACATCTTTCCGGCGGCGGCCATCACCAAAGGCCTCGAAGGCCGCGAGATGACCGAGTTCGGCCTGCTGCGCGAGGCCGGCGCTGTCGCCTTCACCGATGGCCGCCACACGATCGCCAACGCGCTGGTGATGCGCCGCGCGCTGACCTATGCGCGCGACTTCGGCGGCGTGATCGCGCACGAGACCCAGGACGCCGACCTCGCCGCGGCCGGCGTGATGAACGAGGGGCTTTATGCGAGCTGGCTCGGCCTATCCGGCATTCCGCGCGAGGCCGAGCTCATCCCGCTGGAGCGGGACCTGGCGCTGGCGCGGCTGACTGGCGGTGCCTATCACGCCGCCAAGGTCTCGACGGCGATGGCGGCTGGAGCCGTGAACCGGGCAAAGACGGACGGCGCCAATGTCACGGCGGGCGTCGCCATCCACAATCTGTCGCTCAACGAGAACGATGTCGGCGAATACCGCACCTTCTTCCGGCTGACCCCGCCCCTGCGCGCCGAGGACGACCGGCTGGCGATGATCGAGGCGATCAAGGACGGCACGATCGACATCATCGTCTCTTCGCACGACCCGCAGGATGTCGACACCAAGCGCCTGCCTTTCGCCGATGCGGCCGCCGGCGCGATCGGGCTGGAGACGCTTCTTGGCGCGGCACTTCGGCTCTACCACAATGGCGACGTCCCGCTGCTTCGGCTGGTCAAGACGCTCTCCACCGCGCCGGCAAGATTGTTCGGCCTGCCCGGCGGCACGCTGAAGCCGGGCGCTGCGGCGGACCTCGCCGTGGTCGACCTCGACGAGCCGTGGATCGTCAGCGAGAGCGGTCTGCGCTCGCGCTCGAAGAACACCTGTTTCGAAGGCGCGCGCCTGCAAGGCAAGGTCTTGCAAACGATGGTTGCGGGCCGCACAGTGTTTTCAGCCTGAGAGCACAAGAATCCCGGACCGCGACCAGTGCTGTGATCCGGGCCGAAGGCAGAGAAGCGGGGGAAACAATGAGCTATGTCCTGTCTTTGCTGTTCGGCTATCTGCTCGGCTCGATCCCGTTTGGTCTCTTGATCACCCGCGCCGCCGGTCTCGGCGACGTGCGCAACATCGGTTCCGGCAACATCGGCGCCACCAATGTGCTGCGCACCGGCAACAAGGGGCTCGCCGCCGCCACGCTGCTGCTTGACGCCCTGAAAGGTACGGCGGCAGCGTTGATCGCCGGCCGCTTCGCACCGGAGCTGGCGCTCGCGGCTGGCTTTGGCGCCTTCCTCGGCCATCTCTTTCCGGTCTGGCTCGGCTTCAAGGGCGGCAAGGGCGTCGCCACCTACCTCGGTGTGCTGCTCGGTCTTGCCTGGCAAGGCATGCTTGTCTTCGCAGTGGTCTGGCTCGCCATGGCTTTCCTGTTCCGCTATTCCTCGCTGGCGGCGCTGGCGGCAGCGGTAGCCGTGCCGATCGCTCTCTATTTCATCAGCACACCGCAGATCGCCGGCCTGTTCGCGGTGATGAGCCTGATCGTCTTCATCAAGCACCACGCGAACATCTCGCGCCTTCTCGCCGGCACCGAGGGCAAGATAGGGGCGAAGGGATGACCGCGCCCGCCGCCGGCCCGCGCCTCAGCGACCGGCAGCGGCTTGCCTGGCTCCGGCTGATCCGCACGCCGAATGTCGGCCCGGCCTCCTTCCGCGAACTGATCAACCGCTTCGGCTCGGCCGAGGCCGCGCTCGAGATGCTGCCCGAACTGATGATTTCGGGCGGCGCCAGCCGCATCGTTCGCATTCCCTCCATCGCGGAAGCCGAGGCCGAGTTGGAGGCGGCGCGCGCCGCGCCGGCGCCCGTTTCGTCGGTATCGGGGAGGCCGACTATCCGGCTCTGCTGAAGACCATGGACAACCCGCCGCCGCTGCTTGCGGTGAAAGGCGAAGGCGCGGTATTCCGCCTGCCGGCGGTGGCCATCGTCGGCGCCCGCAATGCCTCGCTCGCCGGCATCAAGATGGCGCGCATGCTGGCGGCTGACCTCGGCCGCGACGGTTACGCCATCGTCTCGGGCCTCGCGCGCGGCATCGACACGGCCGCACACCAGGGCAGTCTCTCGACCGGCACGGTCGGCGTGCTGGCCGGCGGCCTCGACGTCCCCTACCCGCCCGAAAATGCCGGCCTGTGCAACGACATCGCCGAGCGTGGCGGCGCCATCGTTTCGGAAATGCCGTTCGGCTGGCAGCCGCGCGCACAGGATTTTCCGCGCCGCAACCGCCTTGTCGCCGGCATGGCGATGGGCCTGGTCGTGGTCGAAGCGGCGCAGCGCTCCGGCTCGCTGATCAGCGCCAGGCTTGCCAACGATATGGGCCGGCTGGTCTTCGCGGTGCCGGGCTCGCCGCTCGACCCGCGCGCCGCCGGCTGCAACGCCTGCTCAAGGACGGCGCGACGCTCGTCACCGAAGCCGCCGACATCCTCGGCGCTCTGGCGCCGCTGGCCGGCGCCCGCTCGCCAAGGACCATGCCGCTCGCCGAGGCGCCGGACCTGTCGGCAATGCCGCCACCCGGTGAGAACGAGCGCGCCGACGTGCTGGAGGCGCTCGGCCCGACACCCATCGGCGTGGACGAAATCATCCGCCACACCGGCCTGAGCGCCGCGCAGATCGCGATGGTGCTCCTGGAGCTCGACCTCGCCGGACGGCTCGAACGCCATGCCGGCGGCAATGTCTCGCTGGTCTTCGGACGTTCCTGAATTTTATCCTAGCGGAATAGATATTTGGACACTTCCGGATTGCCGCGGCGCCACATCACGTTGTCCAGGAAATAGTGATGCACGTTGATGAAGATCAGCACGATGAAGAAGAACAGCGAGGAGCCAAGGACCTGCTTGTCGTAAGGGATCAAGGCGGTCATCGCCATCGGGATCAGCCAGAAGCCGAGATATCCGAGCGCACCGCCGCCGACGATAAAGCCAAGGACCCGCAGCCTGTAAAGAGGACCAAGAACGGATAGGATTTTCGGCTTCGGATCTCTTGCCGCATCCGCGACGTCGCGCTCGACATTCGTCTGATAGCGCCAGACCACCGCCAGATATTGCAGTGAATGGAGCGCTGGCACCACAAGCAGCCAAAGCGGGTTTATCCTCGCGATCAGGATCCAGAGATAGAGCGACGCGACATACGCCACGATGCCGTTATATGGCAGGGCGCGGCCGTTCCTTCGCCAGCGATTGATTAGCATCAGAATCGTCACCGCCGTCGATGCAACGGCCGCCAGTAGGGCAATATTGGTGATCCACGCAGGGGCCGCGAATGGGTAGTACTCCAGGCCGTAATATTTCCCCTGGGTGACTGCCGTGTTCGTCTGCAGCCATGCCAGGATCCACACCGCATAGCTGTTGACCAGCAGCACCTTCTTGTCCCGGCCGTCGAAGAACTTGCGCTTCAGGACGGCGTCCACCATCAGCATGCCGTAGCCCTGCTTGACGTAGTGCCAACCCACGAAGAAGAACATCGCATTGGCCGCGTATCCCAAGAGGCGCGTGTTCGCCGCCGCCGCGCCATAGGCAAAGAATGCGGCCATGATCAGGGGAACCACGATGCCGGCGAAAATGTAGCGGAGCTGCAGGCTCCTGTCGTAGCCGTTGCCGCTCAACTTGCGCCCGAAGTTGCGGTAGAAAATCTGGTATGAGTGGGCGAAGTGCGGATAGTTCACCAGATAGGCCACGACGACCATCGTCGCGGCGACGGGGCCTTCATATTTGAGCGGCACCAACAGCAGAACCGGCAGGACCAGAAACGCGCCGCCGCCGAGCATCAGGAAGTCGGCGACCGGGCCGAAGAGATACTTGCCGGGTGGCGCCGCCGTCTTGGCGGCTGAAGCATCTACCGAAAGGTCAAGTGCCATGGTCGAGCCTCCTTCGGGGAGCTCGACCTTAACCGCCACCCCGTCTGGCGACAAGGTTGGGTGCTGCTCCAACCTGCGCCGACGCCCGCAATCCCCCGCTAGATAGACTGCACGCGCTTCGGCGACTGCAACTCGCGCCCCATCTTTGCTGCCTGAAAGATCGTCATCAAAACCATGATCGGCTCGCCATCGGTCGGGTTGACCATCAGGGCTACGCGACCGAGCTCGTCGCTCATGGCGCAGGTCCAGTCTTTGACCGCGATTACTTTTTTCTCGGGCAATTTCCCCTCCCCTTGGATGCCCCGTTCAAACTGCTCACAGCGAGACGTGGGAACCGAGACACGGGCCGTGCCAATCAATGTTCCCCAGAAGGCGACCATGGGCCCGGCCGGATTTGAATACAAGCGATCGCTAACGCGAGGGTAACTGGCGGATAACCGAGAAACCGCGGCAATGCCCTTCAGCTTGTGTGATCCAGCAGCCTGGTCGCGGCGGTTTCACGACGGTGTTCGGAATTGGCGCGATCGATGCCGTCCACGGTGATGGCGAACATCCCGTTTTCGATCCTGGCTATCCAGCCCTTCGCCTTCAAATACCAGAGATGAAACTCCAGATGTTCTCGCGGGCAGCCTGACAAACGTTCGAGTTCTTCATCGCCGATGCCGGGATTGTTGACGTCCTGTCGGCGTTTTACATAAAGAAGCGACAGCAATTTGGCCTGGATGACGATGTCCCGTTCAAGCCCTTTGGCGTCGCTGGCTTCCTCGGTCAGTTCGCGGCGAAGGCTTAAACGGTCTTTATACTGGACGTCGTATTGGGCGCGCTTGACCGGATCCTTGAGCGTATTGTGCGCCTCCACGATTTCGCTGAAGCGTGATTCATCGCCGGTATCCCGATTGTCGGGATGGTAGCGCATGGCAAAATAACGAAATATCCGTTCAATCGTTTCCGAATTCGCGTTCGGACTGATCTCAAGTAGTTCGTAGTAGTCAATGAACATAGTGGTGCTTCCATGGAATCGACACTGCGAACACCCACTCCCCAAAAAGACAGCATCGCGCAACCGTTCTGTCCATGCAAGCCGGCTTCCCCGCGACGGGAGCGCTTGACGATTTCGCCGAGCAGGAACACCGCGCCAGGCCCGAACGCGGGGGGTCCGCCGATCGGCCTGCCGGTCAGTCGGCCGTCACTGGCTCCCGAAGGCGATAGACTTGCCAACGATGATGCTGGCAGGCTGGAGGGTGAGCCAGGCTATGAGGATGTAAGTCATCATGCGGCGCTTCTCAGTTCGGCATGAGTGCCGAATCAAAAGCCCGGCTTGCTTTGGGGTTGGATTGAGGTTCGCAAGCCGGGCTGTACGCCGACTGATGGGCGGGGGGCTTGGGGGTATCAGCCGGCGCAGCAGCAAAGTGCCTGAATCGCTAGCAGGCCCACAATCGGCTGAGGTCCATCCTTCCACCGGCATTGGTCCGAATAAACGACAGATATAGCCCCTTATTCCGTTAGGGCAGCGACCCACCGCCCCTGGGGGGAAGGCAAAAAGGCGGCGACGAAATCGAGTGCCTCGGCGCCAGAGACCAGCGTCGTTCAAACCCACGATCTTTGGCAAGCCACTGAACTTATTGATAAATTCTTGGTGAGCGCGATGGGATTCGAACCCATGACCTACTGATTAAAAGTCAGTTGCTCTACCGGCTGAGCTACGCGCTCCCGCGGGCTCAAAACGCCGCCCTCGAAATTGCGCGGAACATAGGGAGAGTGTCGCAACCGGTCAACCGGAAAAAGATGGCTTTCCAGCCGGAGTTTTGCGGCACTTTCAGGGGCCTCGAGGGTGCCTCCGACCACGAGCGGGTGCCCGGTCCGCGAAAGGTCGCCCGCCCGGCTCCGATCCAGGCCAAATATTTCAGAAATTTCTACAATAACAATGAGTTGTGGCTGCAACGGGAACCATTGCAACCCAGGGCCGTTCCCCCGGCAAAAGGAACGTCAACCATTTTTTTTCGAGGAGAAGACCCATGAAAGAGATCGTGTCGGGTTTGCTTGCAGCCACATTGTCGGTTTCGTTCGCCGCGGCGGCGGTACCGGCCAACGCTGCCGAGGTGTACGTCCCGCAGGCGTCGCCTGCTTCGTCGGACATCCAGAAGATCGAAGCCCGCAACGGTGATCTTCAGTGGAGGTATCGCAATTGGCGCGGCGGCCCTCGTTTCTCGCGCAATGACGGCGTCTGGTGGAACGGCCATCGCGGCTACCGACATTATCGTCACGGCTATCGCCGGCACGGCGATTACTGGTTCCCGCTGGCTGCCTTCGCCACCGGCGCGCTGATTACCGGCGCCATCGTCAACAGCGAGAACAACCGTGTCTACCGCGGCGATGCGCATGTGCAGTGGTGCTATGACCGCTACCGCTCCTATCGCGCCTCGGACAACACCTTCCAGCCCTACAACGGCCCGCGTCAGCAGTGCATCTCGCCCTACTGACGGCCTCCAGTCAGTACCCAAGGCCGTTGACGAGCCCGTGCCTCGAGAGGCACGGGCTCTCTCTTTGATAAGCTTTAGTATGTGCTCAGCGTCCGCCGCACGGCATCGCGCCAGCCGGCGAGCTTCGCCGAGCGGGTAGCAGCATCCATGTCCGGCTTGAAGCGCCGGTCGAGCGCCCAGGTCTTGGCGAATTCCTTCGCCTTCGGCCACACGCCGGCTTTCGATCCGGCGAGCCAGGCGGCACCCAGCGCGGTCGTCTCCAAGATGGTCGGCCGGTCGACCGGCGCGTCGAGAATGTCGGCCAGCCGTTGCATGGTCCAGTCCGACGCCACCATGCCGCCATCGACCCGCAGCACGGTCTTGGCGGAAGCGCCTTTCCAGTCCTTGCGCATGGCGTCGAGCAGGTCGCGCGTCTGGAAGGCGACGGATTCGAGCGCCGCGCGGGCAAATTCCGCCGGCCCTGAATTGCGTGTAAGACCGAAAATAGCCCCGCGTGCATCCGCGTCCCAATGCGGCGCGCCGAGGCCGACGAAGGCTGGCACCAGATAAACCTGCTGGGCCGGGTCGGCGGTGGCGGCGAGCGCACCGCTCTGCTCGGCCTTGCCGATCACCTTGATACCGTCGCGCAGCCATTGCACGGCGGCGCCCGCGATGAAGATCGAGCCTTCCAGCGCATAGGTGGTCTTGCCGTTCAGCCGATAGGCGATGGTGGTCAAGAGCCGGTTCTTCGAGCGCACCAGGTCGGCGCCCGTGTTGAGCAGCGCGAAGCAGCCGGTGCCGTAGGTGGATTTCATCATGCCGGGCTCGAAGCAGGCCTGGCCGATGGTCGCCGCATGCTGGTCGCCGGCGACCCCGAGGATCCTCATCTCGGCGCCGAAAAGGCTCTTCACGGTGATGCCGAAATCATCGGCGCAATCCTTCACCTGCGGCAGGATCGCGGCTGGTATGTTCAGGATCGACAGCAGTTCGTCGTCCCAGGCATTCTTCTCGATGTTGTAGACCAGCGTGCGCGAGGCGTTGGTGGCGTCGGTGGCGTGCACCTTGCCGCCGGTCAGCCGCCAGATGAGAAAGCTGTCGATCGTGCCGGCGAGCAGTTCGCCCTTCTCGGCGCGCTTCCTCGCTCCCTTCACCCTGTCCAGCATCCAGGCGATCTTGGTGCCGGAGAAATAGGGATCGAGCAGCAGCCCGGTCTTGCGGGTGAATTTTTTCTCCAGCCCCTGCTTCTTCAATTTCTGGCAGAGCGGCGCAGTGCGCCGGTCCTGCCAGACGATGGCATTGTGGATCGGCTTGCCGGTCGCCCTGTCCCAGATGACGACCGTCTCGCGCTGGTTGGTGATGCCGATCGCCGCCACATCCGATGCCGCGCGGCCGGCCGCTTTCAGCGCCGCCTTGACCGTCGCGACCACGCTTTCCCAGATATCTTCCGGGTCATGTTCGACCCAACCGGAAGCCGGATAGTGCTGCGTGAATTCCTGCTGGCCGGTGCCTGCGACCTTCATCTTGTCATCGAACAGGATCGCTCGGGTCGAGGTCGTCCCCTGATCGATAGCCAGCACAAAACCGCTCATCCGTTCCCTCCACTTCTCATAGAACAGGGGAGACGGCAAAGCCGCCTCCCCTGCGTTTTCTACATGGGCGAGCACGCCCACGTCATGCCGTCACTTCTGCCAGCTCTTCACCAGTTCGTCGTAGTTGATGGTGATCGGCTTTTCCTTCTCATTCTCGATCTTCAGCTGAGGAGCGAGATTGCCTTTCTTGACCGCGTCGGCGTTCCAGTAGGCCAGGTCATGCTCTTCGGCCATCTTCGGGCCGATATCGCCCTGGACGCCCGACTTCTCGATGCGGGTCATGACCTTTTCCTGCTCGGCGCAGAGCGAGTCCATCGCTTCCTGCGCGGTCTTGGCGCCCGACGAGGCATCGCCGATCGCCTGCCACCAGAGCTGAGCCAGCTTCGGGTAGTCAGGCACGTTGGTGCCAGTCGGCGACCACTGGACGCGAGCCGGCGAACGGTAGAACTCGATCAGGCCGCCGAGCTTTGGAGCACGCTCGGTAAAGCTCTTGTCGTGGATCGTGCTCTCGCGGATGAAGGTCAGGCCGACATGGCTCTTCTTCACGTCGACGGTCTTCGAGGTGACGAACTGCGCGTAGAGCCAGGCGGCCTTGGCGCGGTCGGTCGGCGTCGACTTCATCAGCGTCCAGGAACCCACGTCCTGGTAGCCAAGCTTCATGCCGTCCTTCCAGTAGACGCCGTGCGGCGACGGAGCCATGCGCCATTTCGGCGTGCCATCGTCGTTCAGCACCGCCTTGGCGCCGGCGTCGACCATCGAGGCGGTGAAGGCGGTGTACCAGAACATTTGCTGGGCAACTGCACCCTGCGCCGGAACCGGGCCGGCTTCAGAGAAGGTCATGCCCTGGGCTTCCGCCGGAGCGTAGGCCTTCAGCCAGTCGAGATACTTCTGGATCGAGTAGACAGCAGCCGGACCATTGGTGTCGCCGCCACGTGAGGTGCAGGAGCCGACGGGGCGCGAATTCTCGTCGACCTTGATGCCCCACTCGTCGACCGGCAGGCCGTTCGGAATGCCTTTGTCGCCATTGCCGGCCATGGAAAGCCAGGCATCGGTGAACCGCCAGCCGAGCGACGGGTCCTTCTTGCCGTAGTCCATATGGCCGTAGACCTTCTTGCCGTCGATCTCGCGGCCGGTGAAGAATTCGGCGATGTCCTCATAGGCTGACCAGTTGACCGGCACGCCCAGGTCGTAGCCGTACTTGGCCTTGAAGTCGGCCTTGTTCTTTTCGTCGTTGAACCAGTCGTAACGGAACCAGTACAGGTTCGCGAACTGCTGGTCGGGAAGCTGGTAAAGCTTCTTGTCCGGAGCGGTGGTGAAGGAGGTGCCGATGAAGTCCTTCAGGTCGAGGTTCGGATTGGTGACGTCCTTGCCGTCGCCTTCCATCCAGTCGGAGAGATTGCGCACCTGCTGGTAGCGCCAGTGCGTGCCGATCAGGTCGGAATCGTTGACCCAGCCGTCATAGAGGTTCTGGCCGGTCTGCATCTGGGTCTGGATCTTCTCGACGACATCACCTTCCTGGATCGTGTCGTGCGTGACCTTGATGCCGGTGATGGCGGAGAAAGCAGGCGCCAGCACCTGCGATTCATAGGAGTGGGTCGCGATGGTTTCCGACACGACCTTGATGTCCATGCCGGCAAACGGCTTGGCGGCGTCGATGAACCACTGCATCTCCTTCTCCTGATCGGCGCGCGAGAGCGTCGAGAGCGGACCGATCTCCTTGTCCAAGAAAGCCTTGGCCTCGTCCATACCGGCATAGGCGTTGCCAGCCCCGAGCAACAGGACAATGGCGGTCGTTGATGTTAAAATTTGCCGTCGCATGTGTTTCCTCCGTTTTAGGTTTCAAGTGCGATTCTGGAGCGGCCGCCCAGCACGCGACCGCTCCGACAGTTTCCCCCTCTATACGTAGCGGAACACGCCGATGGCGTAGACTACGGAGAGAGCGAGAGCCCACCACAGGTTGGGTCCGACAAGACCCAGCCAAGCGAGATGGATGAAGGCGCTGCCGAGCAGCGACAGGAAGAGACGGTCGCCGCGCGTCGTCTCGAAGCGCAGGATGCCGACACGCGGATTGCCGCCCGGCGAAGCATATTCCCAGGCCGCCATGCCGAAGAGCAGCAGAAAGATGGTTCCGAAGAAGGCCGCCGTCGGCCAGGTCCACGCCATCCAGGAGAGGTCGAGGTTCATGATCATACCCTCCCCAGGGCGAAGCCTTTGGCGATATAGTTGCGGACGAACCAGATAACGAGAGCGCCGGGGATCAGCGTCAGCACGCCGGCAGCGGCGAGCAGGCCCCAGTCCATGCCGGCGGCCGAGACGGTGCGCGTCATGGTGGCGGCGATCGGCTTGGCATCGGTGGTGGTCAGCGTACGCGCGATCAAGAGTTCCACCCATGAGAACATGAAGCAGAAGAAACAGGCGACACCGATGCCGCTGGCAATCAGCGGCATGAAGATCTTGATGAAGAAGCGCGGGAAAGAATAGCCGTCGATATAGGCGGTCTCGTCGATCTCCTTCGGCACGCCTGACATGAACCCTTCGAGAATCCACACTGCCAGCGGCACGTTGAACAGGCAGTGCGCCAGCGCCACCGCGATATGGGTGTCGATCAGACCGAAGGCCGAATAGAGCTGGAAGAACGGCAACGCAAACACCGCCGGCGGGGCCATGCGGTTGGTGAGCAGCCAGAAGAACAGGTGCTTGTCGCCAAGGAAACGGTAGCGCGAAAAGGCGTAGGCCGCCGGCAGCGCCACGGTTACCGAGATCACCATGTTCATGACCACATAGGTGATCGAGTTGATGTAGCCCGAATACCAGGACGCATCGGTGAAGATGGTGCGATAATTGGCGAGCGTCGGCGCGTGCGGATAGAGCGTCAGCGATGACACGATCTCGCCATTGGTCTTGAAGCTCATATTGATGAGCCAATAGATCGGCAGCAGGATCAGGATGATGTAGAGCGTCGGCACGATCCACCACCAGCGCGATTCCTCGCCACGGCGACGCATCAGCCTTGCGACCTCGTCCTGCGACAGCGTGCTGCCCACGCCTTCCGAAACGGTTGTCTCGCTCACTCGGTCGGTTCTTTCGTTGGCGCCAGTCATTTCAGCGCTCCGCGTCGTAGTTGGTCATCACGGTGTAGAACACCCACGACAACAGAAGGATGATCAGGAAGTAGACCAGCGACATGGCCGCCGCCGGGCCGAGGTCGAACTGGCCGAGCGCCGTCTTGACCAGGTCGATCGACAGGAAGGTGGTCGAATTGCCGGGGCCGCCGCCGGTGACGACGAAGGGCTCGGTGTAGATCATGAAGCTGTCCATGAAGCGCAAAAGCACCGCGATCAGCAGCACGCGCTGCATCTTCGGCAGTTGGATGTAGCGGAACACCGCCCAGCGCGACGCGCCGTCGATCTTGGCAGCCTGATAGAAGGCGTCGGGGATCGAGACCAGTCCGGCATAGCAAAGCAGCACTACCAGGCTGGTCCAATGCCAGACATCCATGACGATGACGGTGACCCAGGCATCGATCGGGTCCTGTACATAGTTGTAGTCGATGCCGAGCGCGTTGACATAGTAACCGAGCAGGCCGATGTCGTTGCGGCCGAAGACCTGCCAGATCGTGCCGACGACATTCCACGGGATGAGCAGTGGCAGCGCCATCAGCACCAGGCAGACCGGCACGCCCCAGCCCTTCTTCGGCATGTTGAGCGCAATGAAGATGCCGAGCGGCACTTCGATCGCCAGGATGATGAAGGAGAAGATCAGGTTGCGCACCATCGCTTCCCAGAAGCGGTCGGAGGCAAGCAGTTCCTCGAACCACTCGGTGCCGGCCCAGAAGAAGACGTTGTTGCCGAACGTGTCCTGCACCGAATAGTTGACGACGGTCATCAGCGGGATGACGGCCGAGAACGCCACCAGCACCAGCACCGGCAGGACAAGGAACCAGGCTTTGTTGTTCCAGGTCTTTTCCATCTAGGCCCCCATCTCGACGCGCCATGAATCGGCATAGATGTTGATACCGGCCGGATCGAAGCGAACCTTCGGCTCGGACGGCACTTCGTCGTCTTCGCCGATGACGGCGGCGATCTCCTTGCCTTCGAGATTGGCGCGCACAACCTTGTGGCGGCCGACATCCTCGACCTTGCTGACCTGGACGGTCATGCCTTCACGGCCGAGCCGCACATATTCGGGACGGATGCCGAGCTCGACGGCGCCGGCTTCGGCCTTCGGCACGCCCGGCAGCTCGATGCGCTGCGCGCCGAGCATCGCCGTCCTGCCTTCGAGCGCAACCGGCAGGACGTTCATGCCCGGCGAGCCGATGAAATAGCCGACGAAAGTGTGCCGCGGCCGTTCGAACAGCTCGGCCGGCGTGCCGATCTGCACGATCTCGCCGTCATACATGACCACGACGCGGTCAGCGAAAGTCAGCGCCTCGGTCTGGTCGTGCGTGACGTAGACCATGGTGTAGCCGAAGCGGCGGTGCAGTTGCTTGAGCTGCGAGCGCAGCACCCATTTCATATGCGGGTCGATGACGGTCAGCGGCTCGTCGAACAGGATGGCGTTGACGTCCGAGCGCACCAGGCCGCGGCCGAGCGATATCTTCTGCTTCTGGTCTGCGGTCAGCCGGCGCGCCTTCCGGTTCGCCATCGCGGCGAGATCGATCATGTCGAGCGTCTCGCGCACCTTGCGGTCGACATCGGCCTCCGGCACGCGGCGGTTGCGCAGCGGGAAGGCCAGATTGTCGTAGACGGTCATGGTGTCGTAGATAACCGGGAACTGGAACACCTGGGCGATGTTGCGTTCCTGCGTCGACAGCCTGGTCACGTCGCTGCCGTTGAACAAAAGCTGGCCGTGCGAGGGGTGGAGCAGCCCTGAGATGATGTTGAGCAAGGTGGTCTTGCCGCAGCCCGAGGGCCCGAGCAGCGCATAGGCGCCGCCGTCCTCGAAAGTGTGATGCACTTCCTTCAGCGCGAAATCCGAATCCTTCTTCGGATTGGGCAGATAGGAATGGCGGATATGGTTGACCTCGATGCGCGCCATTGCTTCCTCCTCAGGCCGCCAGCTTCGACGCTGTCACGGCGCGGCCGTTCTGGTCGAACACCATGATGTGGCGCGGGTCAATGAACACCTCGACCTCGTCGTCCGTCTCGAAATCGAGGATGCCGTGCGCCAGCATCACCCAGCGCGCATCGGCGAAGTCGAGATGGACGAAGCTCTCCGAGCCGGTGATCTCGGTGATGGTGACCTTGGCCCGCACCGGCACGGCGCTGGCATTGGGACGCTCGAGCGACAGATGATGCGGCTGGAAGCCGATCGTGTAGCTGGCATCCGGAATGGCGAGCAGCTCCGGCGGCACCGGCAGCTTGACGCCGCCTTCGAGCAGGAAATCCGATCCCTTTTTGGCGAGCACGATCGTGTTGAGCGGCGGGTCGGCGAAGGTCCTGGCCGTTACCAGGTCGGCCGGCCTGCGGAACAATTCGATGGTCGGCCCGAATTGCGTGACGCGCCCCTCTGAAAGGGTGGCCGTGTTGCCGCCGAGCAAAAGCGCCTCGTGCGGCTCGGTCGTGGCATAGACGAAGATCGTGCCGGCAGCGGCGAAGATCTTCGGTAGTTCGGCGCGCAATTCCTCGCGCAGCTTGTAGTCGAGATTGGCCAAAGGCTCGTCGAGCAGGACGAGGCTGGCGTTCTTGACGATGGCACGGGCGAGCGCGGTGCGCTGCTGCTGGCCGCCGGACAGGCTGAGCGGCGTGCGGTCGAGATAGGGCGTGAGCTTCAGCAGCGCGGCGGCGTTGCGCACTTCCTTGTCGATCTTGGCCTGCTCGACGCCCGCGACCCGGAGCGGCGAGGCGATATTCTCGTAGACGGTCATCGCCGGATAGTTGATGAACTGCTGGTAGACCATGGCGACATTGCGCTTCTGCACCGGCTGTCCGGTGACATCCTTGCCGTCGAACCACACCGAGCCGGCGCTCGGCGCGTCGAGGCCGGCCATCAGCCGCATCAGGCTGGTCTTGCCGGAAAGCGTCGGTCCGAGCAGGACGTTCAACGAGCCGTGCTGAAGCGTCAGCGACACGTCGCGGATATGCTCCTGCGCGCCGACCGTCTTCGTCACGTTCCTCAGTTCCAGCATCACGCCTCCTCCCAGGCCCTGCGCATTACCGGGCGGTCCTCATTCGGCCGCCGCGACGTGGCGCCGGCCACGCATGAATTCTTCCAAGGCCGTCGTCTGCTCGCGGCTGAAATGCAGGCCGCGCTTGGTCCTGCGCCACAGCACGTCCTCGGCGGTGACGGCCCATTCGTTCTCGACGAGATAGCGCACCTCGGCCTCGTAAAGGTCGGCGCCGAAATTGCGACCGAGATCGGCATACGACTTGGCAAGCCCGAGCAACTTCTCGGCACGCGTACCGTAGAGTCGGGTGAGCCTGCGCGCCAGCCGCTGGTCGAGGAATGGATAGGCGTTCTTGAGCCTCGATACCTGCGCGTCGAAACCGGTCGCCGGGAAATCGCCGCCGGGCAGCGGCGCGTTGGCGGTCCATGGTTTGCCGCGCTTGCCGAGAAAACCTTCGATCTTCTCCAGCATCGATTCCGCCAGCCGGCGGAACGTCGTGATCTTGCCGCCGAATGAATTGAGCAAGGGGGCCGCGCCCTCCCCGCCATCGGCCTTCAGCACATAGTCGCGCGTCGCTTCCTGCGCCTTCGAGGCGCCGTCATCATAGAGCGGGCGTACCGCCGAATAGGTCCAGACGATGTCCGAACGCTTGACGGCTTGAGCGAAATATTCGCTTGCTGCGGCGCAGAGATAGTCGATCTCGGCATCGCTGATCTTCACGTCATGCGGATCGCCCGGATAGTCGCGGTCGGTGGTGCCGATCAGCGTGAACTCTTCCTCGTAAGGAATGGCGAAGATGATGCGCCCGTCCTTGTTCTGGAAGAAATAGGCGCGCGGATCGTCGAACTTCTTGCGGATGACGATGTGGCTACCCTGCACCAGTCGGACATTGTGCACATCGTTCTGGCCGACCGCCTTTGCCAGCACCTGGTCGACCCAGGGCCCGGCGGCGTTGACGAGAAGGCGAGCGCGAACTTCCTCGGTCTCGCCGGTCAGCACATTCTGGATCTTGATCGTCCACAGCGCCCCGTCGCGGCGCGCGCTCACCACTTTGGTTCGGGTGCGGATGATGGCGCCTCGGTCGGCCGCGTCGCGGGCATTTAGCGCCACCAGGCGGGCATCGTTGACCCAGCCGTCCGAATATTCGAAGGCCTTGCGGAAGAGCGGTTTCAGTGGCTTGCCGGCCGGATCGGTGGCCATGTCCAGCGTTTTCGTCGCCGGCAGCAGCTTGCGCCCGCCGATATGGTCGTAGAGGAACAGGCCGAGCCGGATGAGCCATGCTGGACGCAAGCCCTTGGCGTAGGGAAGCACGAAGCGCATCGGCCAGATGATATGCGGCGCGTTCTTCCACAGGATCTCGCGCTCCATCAGCGCTTCGCGCACCAGCCGGAATTCATAGAACTCGAGATAGCGCAGGCCGCCATGGATCAGCTTGGTCGAGCCGGACGAAGTCCCGCTGGCGAGATCGTTCATCTCGGCCAGGAAAACCGAAAATCCGCGGCCAACGGCGTCACGGGCGATGCCGCAGCCGTTGATGCCGCCACCTATGACGAAAATGTCATGGATCGGTGATGCGTCCACAGGGTTCCTCCGCGATTTCGCATTGCACCATTTTTGTGTTTCGCGAAACCGTGATGGATTATTTCGAACTAAGAACGAATGTCAAACGAAATATCACAGGCGTGTGACACGACCCGTGAGACGACACTTATTCCAGCGCCGTCTCGATCAAACGAACCTCGTTTTCCTCGCAGATCCTGCGCACCGAAGGGATGTCGCAACGGTCGGTGATGAAGGTGTTGACCTGTGACAGGTGGCCGATGCGAACCGGCGCCGTGCGCTCGAATTTGGTCTGGTCGGAGACGAGAATCACGTGACGCGCATTGGCGATGATGGCTTGCGCCACCTTCACCTCGCGAAAATCGAAGTCGAGCAGCGCGCCGTCATGGTCGATGGCCGAGGCACCGATGACGGCGTAGTCGACCTTGAACTGGCGGATGAAATCGACGGCCGCCTCGCCGACAACGCCGCCATCGGAGCCGCGCACCACGCCACCGGCGATCACCACCTCGATCGAAGGATAGATGCGCATCCTATTGGCAACATTGATGTTATTGGTGATGACCATAAGCCCGTCATGGTCAAGAAGCGCCTTCGAAACGGCTTCCGTCGTGGTGCCGATATTGATGAAAAGCGAGGCGTTGTCGGGGATCAGCCGGGCCGCGGCGCGGCCGATCGCCTCCTTCTCATCGGCGGCGATCTTGCGCCGCGCCTCATATTCCATGTTCTCGATGCCGGAGGGAAACAGCGCCCCGCCATGAATGCGCGTCAGCAACCGCTGGTCGCAGAGATCGTTGAGGTCCTTGCGGATGGTCTGCGGCGTCACATTGAAATGTGTGGCTAGGTCTTCGACCAGCACCCGACCATGGTCCTTCGCCATCTGGATGATTTCAGCATGGCGTGGCGAAAGAAACATCCGGCGTCCTCCGTTTTCGTTTTTCTGGTCTATATCGGAAAACGAAAGCAATGAAAAGGCATGAGCCGGCTAATGAAATCGGTATGATCACAAAGGCAAACCGGTCCGCAACCGGCGCGCCGTCTCATGCAGGCTGTCGGGCGATCTCTGTGATGATGTCGAAAGCCATGTCGACGTCGGCAGCCGTCGACTCGAACTGCCCCACCTGGAAGCGGATCGCCACGCGCCCATCGACGCGGGTCTGTGTCAGATAGATGCGCCCGTCCGTGTTGATGGCATCGACCAGCCGCAGATTGTGCTCGTCCGGATCGGCGCCCGACGGTGCGCGGTGCCGGAACGAAAACAGCGACAGCATCGGCTCGGTGACGAGCTCGAAATCCGCTTCTCCGGCCAGGCGTTCGGCAAGACCTTCGCTCCAGGCGACATGGCTTCGGATCATGGCACGCAGGCCTTCGAGACCATGAGCACGCAACAGGAACCAGAGTTTCAGCGCCCGAAACCGTCTACCAAGCGGCACCGACCATTCGGAATAGTTGACGATGCCGTCATGGCCAAGCGTTTTCAGGAATTCGGGTTTGATGGCCAGCGTGCGCACCAGGTCCTCCGGCTTGCGGATGAACTGGATCGAGCAGTCGAACTGAGCACCAAGCCATTTGTGCGGATTGAAGACGATCGAATCGGCGCCTTCGACGCCGGCCCAGAAATGCCGGTACTCCGGACAGATCATCGCCGATCCCGCCCAGGCGGCATCGACGTGCAGATAGAGGTCGTGCCGCCTAGCGACAGCCGCGACGGCGGCGATGTCATCGGTACCGCCCGTGCTGGTGCCGCCGACGCTGGCAATGATACCAGTGGGCAGCAGGCCGGCTTCGCGATCGGCGATGATCGCTGCTTCCAGCGCCGGCGTGTCCATGGCGCGGAAACGGCCGGCGACCGGGATGCGGACGAGGTTTTCCTCACCGATGCCGGCGACCCAGATCGCCCGGTCGATCGAGGTATGGACCTGGTCGGAGGAGTAGACGCGCAGCTTCGCCTGCCCGGCGAGGCCTTGTCTGTTTCCCTGCCATTGAAGCGCCCGTTCGCGCATGGTGAGCACGGCGGCCAACGTCGCCGACGACGCCGAATCCTGGATAACGCCGGAAAAGCCTTCGGGCAGACCCAGCGCCTGGCGCATCCAGTCGACAATACGGGTCTCGAGTTCGGTCGCCGCCGGCGAGGTCTGCCAAAGCATGCATTGAGCTGCCATCGCCGAGACCAGATATTCGGCCACAACCGAAACCGGCGCCGCGTTGGCGGGGAAGTAGGCGAAGAAGCGCGGATGCTGCCAATGCGTCATGCCGGGCACGATCTTCGTTTCGAAATCGGCGAAGATCTTTTCCATCGGCTCCGCGGTTTCGGGCGGCGACTCTTCGATGCTCCGGAAAATCTCCCCCGGCGCGATCGCTGGCCGCACCGGACGGTCGCGCAGGCTGGCCCGGTAGTCCGCGCCCCAATCGGCGGCGCGCCTCGACCAGTCCCGGAATTCCTCGTTGTCCATGCATCCTCCCAGCAGCCGCCCGGACCGCTGGTCGACCGGCCATTCTCAATTTTTTATTAACATGTTAAATATAACGACGCAACGACTGTGTGGGCAGATACCCTAGCCCGGAAAATCCGGCAGGCTGGCGAAAGCCGCCTTCAGCGCGTTGGACCAGCCATCCGAGATCGTGCGGTAATATTGGTCGTCCTGGCCGATCCGCTTCTTGAGGCCGACCTTGAAGGCATCCTCCTCAAGGAAGAGCAGGTCGAGCGGCAGGCCGACCGACAGGTTCGACTTCAACGTCGAGTCGAAGGAAACCAGAAGCAGCTTCACCGTCTCGGCGAGGCTCATCGTACGGTCATAGGCGCGGATGATGATCGGCTTGCCGTATTTCGTCTCGCCGATCTGGAAGAATGGCGTGTCATCGGTCGACTCGATGAAATTGCCCTCGGGGTAGATCATGAACAGCCGTGGTGGACTGCCCTTGATCTGGCCTCCGAGGATGAAAGAGGCGTTGAAATAGGAATCGGCCTTGTCGCCGGCGGGCGACGAATGGGCGATCACTTCCTTCACCGTGTCGCCGACCAGCCGCACCGCCTGATACATGGATGGCGTCTCGAGCAGCTTCTCGTGGCGATCGCCGACTGCCTTGGTACGCTCGTCGAGCAGGCTGACCACAGCCTGCGTGGTGGCTAGATTGCCCGCCGACATCAGCACGATGACGCGCTCCCCGGGCTCTTCCCAGACATGCATCTTCTTGAAGGTCGAGATCGAATCCATGCCGGCATTGGTGCGCGTGTCCGACATGAACACGAGCCCACGATCGATCTTGAGGCCGACGCAATAGGTCATGAGTCTTCTTAAGCCAGCGAATCTCGACGAAGATTACTGCTCCACCGTGACGGTGACGGCAAGCTTCTCTTCCGCTTGACCGAGCAGAATTCCCGATACCGGTGAGGCATCGCGATAGTCGCGACCCGTCGCCACCCTCACATAGCGCTCGTCTGGAGAAATACCGTTTGCGGGATCAAAGGCAACCCAGCCGAGCCCCGGAACATGCGCCTCGGCCCAGGCGTGGCTCGCCGCCTGTTCGGCGGCCGCGTCCGTCATCAGATAGCCGCTGACATAGCGAGCGGGAAAACCCATCGCGCGCGCCGCGGCGATAAAGATGTGGCTGTGGTCCTGGCAGACGCCGCTCTTCAGCGCCAGAGCTTCTTCGGCCGGCGTGACGACGCTGGTCGCGCCCGGCTTGTAGGCGACCCGCTCGCGGATCATGCCCATCAGCCGGTGCAGCCGCTCGATATCGGTCCCCTCGCCGGCGGAGCCAATAAGCTCACGGATACCATCGCCGGCGGTGGTCAACGGTGTCTGCTGGCCGAACAGCCAGAGCGGCGCGAAACCCTGATGCGGGCCGGACACACCCGCCGTGTCGCGCGTCGTCACTTCGCCGGAGGCTTCGACCGTGATGGTGTTGTGGCCGCCCTCCGCACTCACCAGCCGCGTGTCGTTGCCGAACTGGTCGACGAAACGCACTTCCTCACGCGCGCCGTCGACCTTAATCGCCCAGCTTGCCACGGTCTGTGTATGCCCGCTCTGCGGCAGCAGGCGCAGCCGCTGCAGCAGATACTGCACCGGCGCGTCGTAGCGGTACTCGGTCCGGTGGGTGATCTTGAGCCGCATGGCGCCTGCCCCTTCAGCGCTCAATAAAACCGGTAGTCCTGTGCAATCTCGTCGCCCAGTCTTGTATTGTCGCGAATGAACTCGGCCAGGAATTCGTGCAGGCCGTGGTCGAAAATATCCTTGATCGAACCCTTCCTCAGCATGGCCTGTGTCTTCTCGGCCGTGGCATGGCAGGCATGGCGCTCGCCATAATCGTCGGCGAGGAACTTCAGATGCTCCGCCAGGAAGCGGTAGCAGAAGGTGAGCGAGCGCGGCATGCGGACATTGAGGATCAGATAATCGGCAATGTTGGTCGGCTTGTAGTCGGCCTCGTAAACCCAGCGGTAGGAGCGGTGCGCCGACACCGAGCGCAGGATCGATTCCCATTGATAGTTGTCGAGCGTCGAGCCCACCCAGGAGATCGACGGCAGCAGCACGTAATATTTGACGTCGAGGATGCGGGCGGTGTTGTCGGCGCGCTCGACATAGGTGCCAAGCTGCGAGAAATCGAAAATCTCGTTGCGCAGCATCGTGCCGTAGAATGAGCCGCGGATCAGCGCCGTCTCGCGCTTGATGGCGTCGAGCACCGTCGGCAGGTCGCGTTCGTCTATCGGCCTTGCCAGCATACGCTTCAGCGACATCCAGGCTTCGTTGATGCTTTCCCAGGTCTCGCGGGTCAGCGCGGTGCGCACCATGCGCGCGTTGTTGCGCGCGGTCTCGATCGACGACATCGTGCTCGATGGGTTCGAGATGTCGCGCAACAAGAAATCCGAGACGTTGGCGACGGTGTAATCCTGGTATTTCTGCGAGAAGGCAAGGTCGGAACCGGCGCTGAGCAGCACCGAGTTCCATTCCTCGGACGCGTTCTGGGTGCGTGTCAGCGCCATGCGCAGGCCGGCATCGACAAGGCGCGCCATGTTTTCGGCCCGCTCGATATAGCGGTTCATCCAGTAGAGACCGTTGGCTGTGCGGCCCAAAAGCATATCAGCTTGCTCCGATGTCGAGCGAATAGCGAATAGCGAGTAGCGAGTAGCGGAAAAAGCACTTCATGACTTTTGTTGCAGGCTCCGGATCAACGCAGCATTTTCCCGATTTCATCAGTTTGGCCAAGCAAGCTGGCGACCTCCGCTTCGACCATCAATCCCACCTCTCCACTCAGTATGAGATGAGTCTCCAACTCTTTCAGAGAACCCTGCGCCGTGCGAAGAAATTGAATAAAGGCTCCTGTACTTTCTCTGCCGTGACCCTCTGCAACATTCGCTGCGATGGAAGCCGCCGAGCGTCGTATCTGAGAGGTCATCCCGTATGCTTCGCTGTTCGGAAAACCTTTCGTGGCCGAGTAGCAATTTACTGCCAACTTCAAGGCTGCCTTCCAAACGATCAGATCTCGGTAGGAATTGATTGCCGTCGTATTCCCCTCTTTTCCCTACTCGCTACTCGCTATTCGCTCGTCTCAATCATCCAGCACCCAGGTATCTTTGGTGCCGCCGCCTTGTGATGAGTTGACGACCAGCGAGCCTTCCTTCAGCGCAACCCGCGTCAGCCCTCCGGGCACGAGTTGGATGCGGTCGGAGACCAGCACGTAAGGCCGAAGATCGACATGGCGCGGCGACAGACCCTTTTCGGTCAGGATCGGGCAGGTCGACAGCGCCAGCGTCGGCTGGGCGATATAGTTTGCCGGCTTCGCCTGCAGCTTCATGGCGAAGTCCTGGCATTCCTTCTTGGTCGCCGCCGGGCCGACCAGCATGCCGTAACCGCCCGAGCCGTGCACTTCCTTGATCACGAGCTCGCTGATGTGCTCCAGCACGTATTTCAGGCTGTCCGCCTCGGAGCAGCGCCAGGTCGGGATGTTGCCGAGGATCGCCTTGCGGCCGGTGTAGAACTCGACGATCTCAGGCATGTAGGAATAGATCGCCTTGTCGTCGGCGATGCCAGTTCCCGGCGCATTCGCAATGGTGATATTGCCGGCACGGTAGACATCCATGATGCCCGGCACGCCAAGCGCGGAGTCCGGCCGGAAGGTCAGCGGATCGAGGAAAGCATCGTCGACGCGCCGGTAGAGCACGTCGATCTGCTTGTAGCCCTCCGTGGTGCGCATCGTGACATGGCCGTCGACGACGCGCAGATCCTGTCCCTCGACCAGTTGCACGCCCATCTGGTCGGCAAGGAAGGCGTGCTCGAAATAGGCGGAGTTGTAGCTGCCCGGCGTCAGCACGGCGATGGTCGGCGCGTCCTTGGTGCTTTGCGGCCGCACCGCCGCGAGCGACTGGCGCAGCAGTTGCGGATAGTTCTCGACCGGCCTCACCTTGATCTGCTGGAAGAGCTCCGGGAAGAGCTGCATCATCGTCTCGCGGTTCTCCAGCATGTAGGAGACGCCGGAAGGCGTGCGGGCATTGTCCTCCAACACATAGAACTCGTTCTCGCTGATGCGGACGATGTCGACGCCGATGATGTGGGTGTAGACGCCCGCCGGCGGCCTCACACCGATCATCTCGGGCAGGAAGGCCTCATTCTTCGCCACCAGCTCCTTGGGGACACGCCCCGCGCGCAGGATCTCTTGACGGTGGTAGATGTCGTCGAGAAAGGCATTGAGCGCCTGCACCCGCTGCTCGATACCTTGCGTCAGCCGGCGCCATTCCTGGCCGGAAATGATGCGCGGAACGATGTCGAAGGGGATCAGCCGTTCGGAGGCCTCCTGTTCGCCATAGACGGCGAAGGTGATGCCCGTCTTGCGGAAGACACGCTCTGCGTCCTGCATTTTCTGGGTGAGCCTGGCCGGGTCCTGTTCCTTCAGCCAGCGATCGTAAGCCTGATATGGTTTTCTCAATCCGGAGACTTCCGGAAGCATTTCGTCGAACGCTGCCAATCGCGTACTCCCCTCTGAAACCATTTCACTGGCCTCGCCGGAGAAAATCAAGCGCAATCGATGATTTGGTGAGCGTCGGCGATCGTTATGTCGAAGTTGCCTAAGATTAAGGCAGAGCCGCCGGGCTGAGGTCAGGCGCTGCCTCGTGCCCGAGCAAGGCAGGCGCGGTCAGAATGCCCGGAAGGTGACGATGGTGAAGGTGTCCTTGATTCCGGGCAGAATCTGCACCCTCTCGTTGACGAAGTGCCCGACGTCTTCCGCATCATCGACATAGAATTTGGCGAGCAGGTCGTAATTGCCGGCGGTCGAATAGATCTCGGAAGCGATCTCGGCATCGGCGAGCGCGCTGGCGACCTCATAGGCCTTGCCCAGGTCGCACTTTATCTGCACGAAAAATGCCTTCATTGCCGATCCTGTGAGCTTATACGCGAATAAGCGGCCCTTTTGGCAGACTGCCGCCCCGCTTTCAAGCATCACGGCGCAGGCCTTGGCGACCGCTTGCCGCAATTCGGCGGCCGGCATGCCGCCGGAATAGGCTGCCGCCGGCCCGGTTGTCGATGCGGGCAAGAATCTTCCCAGTGCGGTGAAACCACGGCAGGGCGGCCAGCGTATGTTAGACTGCGCCTTCACAACGTGAATTTACGGGAGACAGGCCATGCGCCGCGCTTTGTTCGCACTCGCTCTCGTTCCGATGCTTCTTGCATCCATAGCCTTTGCCGGCGACGCCGAGATCAAGGCGGCGCAGACGGTCATCGACAGCCAGCTCAAGGCATTCCTCGCCGATGACGACGCCACCGCCTACAGTTTCGCGGCGCCGAACGTGAAGCGCGTCTTCCCGACCGTCGACACCTTCATGAACATGGTGACCAACGGCTACGCGCCGGTGCGCAAACCGCAAACCTATTCCTTCGGCAAGGTGGAGCAGACCGGGCCGGCCTCGATCATCCAGCAGGTGCTGATCGTCGGCCCCGACGGCAAGGACTATGAGGCGATCTACACGCTGGAGCAGCAGCCCGACGGCAGCTTCAAGATCACCGGCTGCAGCCTGCGCGCCTCGACTTCGGTCAGCACTTGAGACCTCACAGCGCCGGAATATCGCCCCTCGCCCAGCCTTCCGAAATCTCCGCCGCGCGCGCCTCGAAAGCCTGCGCCTCGATCGCGGCCCGGATGTCCTGCATCAGCTTCTGATAATAGAACAGGTTGTTCCAGGTGAGCAGCATTGCGCCGAGCGTCTCTTGCGAACGCACCAGATGATGCAGATAGGCGCGCGAATAGTCGCGCGCGGCGGGACAGTCGCTTTCCTCGTCCAGCGGACGTGGATCGTCGGCGTGGCGGGCGTTGCGCAGGTTGATCTTGCCGCGGCGTGTATAGGCAAGACCGTGTCGGCCGGCGCGCGTCGGCATCACGCAGTCGAACATGTCGATGCCGCGCGCTACCGATTTCAAGATGTCGCCCGGCGTGCCGACGCCCATCAGATAGCGCGGCCTTTCGGCCGGCAGTTCCGGACAGGTGATCTCGAGCATCTCCAGCATCACCGCCTGCGGCTCGCCTACCGCCAGGCCGCCGACAGCATAGCCTTTAAGGTCCATCGCCTTCAGCGCCTGCGCCGAGCGCACACGCATGGCAGCGCTGTCGCCGCCCTGGACGATGCCGAACATCGCTTTGCCCGGCTGGTCGCCGAACGCCGCCTTGCAGCGTTCGGCCCAGCGCAGCGACAATTCCATGGCGCGCTCGATCTCCTTGGGCTTGGCGGGAAGCGCGGTGCATTCGTCGAGCTGCATCTGGATGTCGGAATCGAGCAGTCCCTGGATCTCGATCGACCGTTCCGGCGACATCTCGTAGGGCGCGCCGTCGATATGCGAGCGGAAGGTGACGCCTTTTTCGCTGAGCTTTCTCAACTTCGACAGCGACATGACCTGAAAGCCGCCGCTGTCGGTCAGGATCGGGTACGGCCAGCGCGCGAACTCATGCAACCCGCCGAGCTTCGCCACGCGCTCGGCGCCCGGCCTAAGCATCAGATGATAGGTGTTGCCGAGGATGATGTCGGCGCCGACGCCGCGCACCTGGTCCATATACATGGCCTTGACGGTGCCCCCGGTGCCGACCGGCATAAAGGCCGGCGTGCGGATTTCGCCGCGCGGCATGCTGATCAGACCGCGCCGCGCCTTGCCGTCGGTGGCGATGAGCTTGAAAGAAAAAGTCTCAGCCATCGAGTTCCTTATCATGGACGAGCGTGCCTGGTGTTTTTCGAGATCAATGTCCATCGCTCGTCTCCCGGAAAAGCAGGCTGGCATCTCCATACGAATAGAACCTGTAGCGGCTCTCGATGGCATGCGCATAGGCCGAGCGCATCGTCTCCAGCCCGCTGAAGGCCGAGACCAGCATGAACAGCGTCGAGCGCGGCAGGTGGAAATTGGTCATCAGCATGTCGGCTGTCTTGAAACGGTAGCCGGGCGTGATGAAGATATCGGTCGGACCCGACCAGGCCTCGATCCTGCCGTCTTCGCGCGCGGCGCTTTCCAGGAGACGCAGCGACGTCGTGCCGACGGCGACGATCCGCCCTCCCCGCGCCCTGGCCGCATTGAGCGCCTCCGCCGTCTCGGCGCTCACGGCCCCGATCTCCGCATGCATCTTGTGGTCGGCGGTATCGTCCGCCTTGACCGGCAGGAAGGTGCCGGCGCCGACGTGAAGCGTGACGAAGCGGCGCTCGATACCCTTGGCGTCAAGAGCGGCGAACAGCTCCGGCGTGAAATGCAGGCCCGCGGTAGGTGCTGCGACGGCGCCCTCTTCCCTGGCATAGATGGTCTGGTAATCGCGGCGGTCGCGCTCGTCGTCGTCGCGTTTCGAGGCGATGTAGGGCGGCAGCGGAATATGGCCGACGGCGTGCAGTGCCTCGTCGAGAAACGGTCCTGAGAGGTCGAAACCGAGCAGCACTTCGCCCGCCTCGCCCTTCTCGATCACCGTCGCGTCGAGCCGGCCGAGGAAGCAGGAATTCTGGTCATGGCCGAAATGAATGCGGTCGCCGACGGCGATGCGCTTGCCAGGCCGCATGAAGGCCCGCCAGCGGTCCGGCGCCACCCGCATATGCAGCGTGGCCTCGACCTGAGCCATCGCCTCGCCACGCTTGCGGATGCCTTTCAGTTGCGCCGGAATGACCCTGGTGTCGTTGAACACCAGCACGTCGCCGTCCTTGAGCAGCGACGGCAGATCGCGCACGATCCGATCGTCCAGGCCTTGGCCGGGTCTGACGACCAGCATCCTGGCGCTGTCGCGCGGCTCCGCCGGACGAAGCGCGATGCGCGCCTCCGGCAGCTCGAAGTCGAACAGATCGACGCGCATCAGAACAGCCGGATGAGCAGCGCTCCGGCCAGCAGCAACACGGCCCCGGCGACGCGGCCAAGCGAGATCTCGCGCACAGCGACACCGAGGAAGCCGGCGCGGTCGACGAGCATGCCGGCGATCAGCTGGCCGGCGACCAGGAAGGCCATCAGCGCAGCCGCGCCGATGCGCGGCGTGAGAATGGTGGAGAGCGTGACATAGAAACCGCCGAGCATGCCGCCGGCAACGAACAGCCACGGCGCCGGCGCCTTCCAGTCGAGGGAGATGCCCTGCAGCCTCACCACGGCGACCGCGATGATGCCGAGCACGATGGCGCCCGACAGGAACGAAAAGGCTGCGGCCGCGACCGGTAGGCCGAGGCCGCGCGCCAGTTGCGAATTGATCGGCGCCTGGATGGCGATGAAGGCGCCGGACAGGATGCCGAGCAGCGACCAGACTGCGCCCATCATCGTTGTGCCCTTACTTGACGTCGGCCGCGACCTTCAGCGACACGATCTTGTCGGGATCCTGCACCGGCTCGCCGCGCTTGATCTTGTCGACATTGTCCATGCCCTCGATGACCTGCCCCCAGACCGTGTACTGGCGGTTGAGGAAGGAGGCGTCGTCGAAGCAGATAAAGAACTGCGAATTCGCCGAATTCGGGTTCTGCGCGCGGGCCATCGAGCAGGTGCCGCGGCCGTGATTGGCGTTGGAGAATTCGGCCTTCAGGTCCGGCTTGTCGGAGCCGCCCATGCCCGCACGGGAAGGCGCGAAAGAGGGCTTGCTCGAGTTGCCGAACTTGACGTCGCCGGTCTGCGCCATGAAGCCGTCGATGACGCGGTGGAACACCACGCCGTCATAGGCACCCTCACGCGCCAGTTCCTTGATGCGGGCGACGTGGCCGGGCGCAAGGTCCGGATACATCTCGATGACGACCTGACCCTTGGTCGTTTCCATGATGAGCGCGTTCTCGCGGTCCTTGATCTCAGCCATGTCAGAAAATCCTTTTAAAATTGAGTGAGTTACTTACCGTCGGCGGCGATGCGAACCTTGATCATGCGATCGGGGTCGGTGACCGTGCCGTTGTCCGCCTCGTCGCCCTTCTTGATCTTGTCGACAAGGTCCATGCCGCTGACCACCTTGCCGACGATGGTGTACTGGCCGTCGAGGTTAGGCGCCGGCGCGAACATGATGAAGAACTGGGAATTGGCCGAGTTCGGATCCTGGGAGCGGGCCATCCCGATGACGCCGCGCGTGAATTGTTCGGTCTGGGAGAACTCGGCCGGCAGGTCGGGAAGATCGGAGCCGCCCGTGCCGACGGCCTCAGGGTTGAACCCCTTCTCCATGTTGCCGAACTTGACGTCGCCGGTCTGCGCCATGAAGCCGTCGATGACGCGGTGGAAGGCGACATTGTCGTAGGCGCCATCGCGCACCAGCTTCTTGATCTGCGCGACATGCTTGGGCGCCAGGTCGGGGCGCAACGCTATGGTGACGTCGCCGTCCTTCAGCGTGATGATCATGGTGTTTTCCTTGTCGGCGGCCAAGGCAGGCAGGGACGCGGCGAAAAGGCCGGCAAGCACGACAAGGAACGAAGCGAGCTTCTTCAGCTTCATGGTGTTCTCCGAAAGTCTTTGTTTGGGTGCATGTCGTTGACCCAAAACCGGAATCCACTTTTGGGCGACATGCGCTATTTCGCGAATTTGGCGGTGAGCGCGCCGGCGACGGCCGCCGGCACGAACGGGCGGATGTCGCCGCCCATCGACGCAATCTGGCGGACAAGTGTGGCGGTAATGGTGCGCACCGAGGGGCTCGCCGGCAGGAAAACCGTCTGCAGTTCCGGCGCCATGGTCTCGTTCATGCCGGCCATCTGCATCTCGTAGTCGAGGTCGGTGCCGTCGCGCAGGCCGCGGATGATGATCGAGGCGCCGTGCTTCCTGGCGGCGTCGATGACCAGGCCATCGAACGAGACGACCTTGATGCGGTCGCCATCGCGGCCGAACTCCGCCTTGGTCGCGATTTCGATCAGCTTCACGCGTTCCTCGAAGGAAAACAGCGGCGTCTTGCCCGGATGGGTGCCAATCGCGGCAAAGACGGTGTCTGCCACCGCCAGCGAAGCCTTCAAGACATCGAGATGGCCGTTGGTCAGCGGGTCGAAGGAGCCTGCGTAAAGGGCGGTGCGTTCGGTCATGGCAGGCTTCTAGCGAGCCTCTCAAACAAAGGCAAATCCCATTGATGTGCCGGTCGTGAACCTTTTCACGGACGTGAACGACAGATGAATGCGACGATCACGAACGCTTCACGCAGCGTTCACTAGGTTGCCGCTTCAGGAGATGAAACCAAAACACCATCTTATCGTTGCAAGAGCAGGAGAACATGCAAATGCTGATCTACATGCTTGCCACCGCAATGACCATCGTGATGCTGATCGCAACCGCATTCGGGCTGCATCAGGAGGCCGCGCGAGTGCGCGTCAAGGCCAACACTAAGCGACTCGATGGCTTCGTCGCCCGCAACGTTTACCGTCGCTTCTGATTTCCAGCCATGATCGCACCGGCCCTCAGGGCCGGCGGCGCGTAGTTATTCGGGATTTCCCTCGCCCGCATCTTCTGCGGTACCAGCTTCACCCGAAGGCGCTTCCTCGGCCTCCTCGTCCGACTGCGGCTCCGAAATCCGCTCCACCGACACCACTTTCTCACCTTCGGCCGTGTTGAAGATGGTCACGCCCTTGGTAGCGCGGCTGGCGAAGCGTATGCCGTTGACCGGCACGCGGATGACGGTGCCGCCGTCCGAAACCAGCATGATCTGATCGTCGTTGCCGACCGGGAACGTCGCCACCAGCCGCCCGATCTCGGTTGTCTTGGAGACATCCGTGGCGCGGATACCCTTGCCGCCGCGCCCCGTCAGGCGGAAGTCGTAGGACGACGAGCGCTTGCCGTAACCATATTCGGTCACCGTCAGCACAAGCTGCTCATGCGCCTTGAGGAATTCGTAGCGCTCGTCGGAAAGCTCCGCCTCCTCGCCGATCTCCTCATTGGTGAGCGCGATCTCTTCCTCCTCGCCGGCAGTACCGGTGGCAAGCCGCCGCTCGGCGGCAGCGCGCTTGAGGTAGGCAGCGCGCTCGGCAGGCGATGCGTCGACATGCTCGATGATGGACATCGAGATCACACGATCGGTCTCGGCCATGGCAATGCCGCGCACGCCGACGGAGTTGCGGCTCTGGAAGACGCGCACGTCGCTGACCGAAAAACGGATGCACTGGCCGGAATTGGCTGTAAGCAACACGTCGTCATTGTCGGTGCAGGTCTCGACGCCGAGGATCTCGTCGCCCTCTTCCTCCAGCTTCATGGCGATCTTGCCGTTGCGGTTGACCTGGACGAAGTCGGACAGCTTGTTGCGGCGCACCGTGCCGCGCGTGGTGGCGAACATCACGTCGAGCTCGCCCCAGCTTGCCTCATCCTCCGGCAGCGGCATGATGGTGGTGATGCGCTCGCCCTGCTCGAGCGGCAGCATGTTGATCAGCGCCTTGCCTCGCGATTGCGGGTTGCCGACCGGGAGACGCCACACCTTTTCCTTGTAGACGATGCCGCGAGAGGAGAAGAACAGCACCGGCGTGTGCGTGTTGGCGACGAACAGCCGGGTGACGAAATCCTCTTCCTTGGTCGACATGCCGGAGCGGCCCTTGCCGCCGCGGCGCTGCGCCCGGTAGAGCGACAGAGGCACGCGCTTGATGTAGCCGGAATGGCTCACCGTGACGACCATGTCCTCGCGCTGGATCAGGTCCTCGTCTTCCATGTCCGCACCGCCCTCGGCGAGCTCGGTTCGGCGCGGCGTGCCGAACTCGTCGCGGACGGCGATGAGCTCGTCCTTGACGATCTGCTGGATGCGCGCGCGGGAAGACAAAATATCAAGGTAATCAACGATTTCGGCGCCGATCTTGTTCAACTCGTCGGCGATCTCGTCGCGGCCGAGCGCGGTCAGGCGCTGCAGGCGCAGATCGAGGATGGCGCGGGCCTGCTCCTCGGAGAGATTGTAGGTGCCGTCCTCGTTGATGCGGTGGCGCGGATCGTCGATCAGCTGGATCAGCGGAGCGACGTCGTGGGACGGCCAGCGCCGTTCCATCAACTGCTCGCGCGCCGTCTGCGGGTCGGGTGCGGTGCGGATCAGCTTGATCACTTCGTCGATGTTGGCGACGGCGATCGCGAGGCCGACGAGCACATGGGCGCGCTCGCGCGCCTTGCGCAAAAGGTACTTCGTGCGCCGGCTGATCACCTCTTCGCGGAAGCCGACGAACGCCTTCAGCATATCGATCAGCGTCAGCACTTCCGGCTTGCCGCCGTTCAGCGCCACCATGTTGGCGCCGAAGGAGGTCTGCAGCGGCGTGAACCGGTAGAGCTGGTTCAGGATGACATCGGCGACCGCTTCGCGCTTCAGCTCGATGACCACGCGGTAGCCCTGGCGGTCGCTCTCGTCGCGGATGTCGGAGATGCCCTCGATGCGCTTCTCACGCACCAGCTCGGCCATCTTCTCGATCATCGCCGCCTTGTTCACCTGATAGGGAATCTCGGTAATGACGATCGATTCACGGTCGTTGCCGCGCGCCTCGATATTGACGCGCCCACGCATGACGATCGAGCCGCGGCCCGTCGAATAGGCATTGTAGATGCCGGAGCGGCCGAGCACGATGCCGCCTGTCGGGAAGTCCGGACCGGGCACGATCTCCATCAGCGACGGCAGGTCGATGGCCGGGTTGTCGATGATGGCGATGGCGCCGTTGCACACCTCGGCCAGGTTGTGCGGCGGGATGTTGGTGGCCATGCCGACGGCGATGCCGCCCGAGCCGTTGACCAGAAGATTGGGGAAGCGCGCCGGCAGCACCTTCGGCTCGCTGCCTGAGGCATCGTACGTATCCTGGAAATCGACGGTCTCCTTGTCGATGTCCTCCAGCAATTCGTGCGCGACCTTGGTCAGGCGAGACTCGGTGTAGCGCATTGCCGCCGGCGGATCGCCGTCGATCGAGCCGAAATTGCCTTGGCCGTCGATCAACGGCACGCGCAGCGACCAGTCCTGCGCCATGCGAACCAGCGCATCGTAGATCGAGGCGTCGCCATGCGGATGGTATTTACCCATCACGTCGGCGACCGGACGCGCCGACTTCACATATTTGCGGTTCCAGTGGTAGCCGCTCTCGTGCGAGGCATAGAGGATGCGGCGATGCACCGGCTTCAGGCCGTCGCGAACGTCGGGCAGCGCGCGGCTGACGATCACGCTCATGGCGTAATCGAGATAGGAGCGCTGCATCTCCTCGATGATCGAAATCGGCTCGATGCCGATGGGGCCGCCCTCCGGCCCGCGCGGTGTCTTCTGGTCGGTCAAATCAGGTCACAATCCTGTCGGGAATCACTCACCGCTTATATAGGATGCCGGGCTGAAACTCCAATGGCGACGACACTTTTCCAGAGACAATTTTGGTGGTAATTTCAAAAGGATACCGTTGATTGCGACGATATGGCCAAGGTCGATTTCGCCGCCACAGGGGCAAGGTCGGCCCTGGATCGTCTCGCTCGGGCGGAAACTGCAAATGCAATGAATTGGACCTCATGGCTGCCTCTGCGGGCGCTCAGCGGCTGGACGGCAAAGGACCTCAACGGCGACCTGGCCGCCGGTGTCACGCTGGCGGCGATCGCCATTCCCGAACAGATGGCGACGGCCAGGCTCGGAGGCTTCCAGCCGGGGATGGGTTTCTTCGCCTTTATCGCCGGATCCGTGGCCTTTGCGCTCTTCGGCGCCAATCGCCATCTTTCGGTCGGGGCGGATTCGACGATCACGCCGCTTTTCGCCGGTGGCCTCGCACTGATCGCGGCATCCGGCTCGCCGCATTATCTCGCGCTGGCGGCCATGCTGGCGCTGATGGTCGGGCTGCTGGTGGCACTCAGCGGCATCTTCCGTCTCGGCTGGATCGCCGATCTCCTTTCAGTGCCGGTGACGACCGGTTTTCTCGCCGGCATTTCCGTCCATATCATCGTCTCGCAATTGCCGGGACTCCTAGGCCTGCCGCCGGAAACCGGCGAGACGCTGCGGCGCATCGGCGAAATCGCCGCCAATCTCCATCTCACCAATCCGTGGAGCCTGGCGCTGGGGCTCGGCGTGTTCATCATCGTCTTCACTTCGGAGCGCATCAGCGCGCGAATCCCGGCAGCGTTGATCGGCATGGTTCTGGCGACGCTCGCCGTCATCGTCTTCGACTTGAAGGACCAGGGCGTCGAAGTGCTCGGCGCCCTCCCGAACGGATTGCCGGTGCCCCGAATGCCGACCGTCGATTTCCAGGACGCTCGAGCACTTGTCCCGCTCGCGCTGCTGATCGCCATCGTCGTCATGGTGCAGACGGCGGCCACCAGCCGATCCTTCGTGCCGCAGGATGGCGAAGCGCCCGACGTCAACCGTGACTTTGTCGGCGTCGGCGCGGGCAGCATCGTGGCCGCACTCTTCGGCGCCTTTGCCGTGAACTCCAGCCCACCCCGCACGGCCATCGTCGCCCAGACAGGAGGCCGCTCGCAACTGTCGGGGCTGATTGCCGCGGCCATCGTGCTGGCGCTCAGTACCTTTGGGGGAAGCCTGCTGGCCAATGTGCCGCAGGCCGCCCTTGCCGGCGTGCTGATGTTCGTGGCCCAGCATATCCTGCGCTGGCAGGTGTTTGCCAAAGTCTATCGCCAGGCGCCGTTCGAGTTCGCGCTGATCCTGATCACCATGGTCGCCATCATCGTGCTGCCGATCGAGACCGGCGTTGCGATCGGCATCGGCCTATCGCTTCTGCACGGCATCTGGGGCTCCACGCGCACTGAGCCGATCGAGCTGGCGCAGGTGTCGGGCACGTCGGTCTGGTGGCCGCCAAGCGGTTCCAACGCGGGCGAACAGCGCCCCGGCGTGCTGGTGGCTGCGTTCCAGGCGCCGCTTTCCTTCGTCAACGCCGATCGCTTCAAGCGTGGCCTGCGCGACCTGATCGACGCCAGGAGCGAGGACGTCAAGCTCGTGGTGCTGGAGGCCAGCAACATCGTTGAGATCGACTACACCGCCGCCCAGGCACTGATCGACACCGTCGGCTACTGCCGCGACAAGGGCGCGGTCTTTGCCATCGCGCGCATGGAATCGCTGCGCGCCCAGGCGGCGCTGAAGCGGTTCGGCATCGCCGACCTGGTCGGCACGCAGCGCATATTCCACAGCGTCGACGCAGCGATCAAGGCGCTTGGCCCGGGTCAACAGCAGGACGAAGTGCAATGATGGGCACGCGCGAGCCCATCGTTACTCCTATCGCCATCAAGGAATTGCGGCTGACGCAGATGACGGTCGGCATGCGCGAGGTAGAACTGAAACGCCAGATGATCCGCACGCGAAGCGACAAGGAAACGGGCGCTTTCCTAGGCCGCCACATGGTGCCCGTGGTGCTCGGTCCCAAGAAGCGCAACTATGTCGTCGATCATAACCACATGGCCCGAGCCCTGATCGAGGAAGGCGTCAAGGAGGTGCTGGTGACGGTGACCAGCGATCTGTCGAAGCTTGACAAGGACGCCTTTCTCACCGTGCTCGACAATCGCGGCTGGATGCATCCGTTCGACGAGAACGGCAAGCGGCGCGACTACGATGCTCTGCCGAAAAGCATGGCCGATCTCGTCGACGATCCTTACCGCAGCCTTGCCGGTGAATTGCGCAGGCAAGGCGGCTTTGCCAAGGACACGACGCCCTTCAGCGAACTCCTGTGGGCGGATTTCCTGCGCCGGCGCATCGGCCGGGGTGCGGTGGCCAAGAGCTTCGACAAGGCCATGAAGCGGGCCCTCGTCCTCGCCAAGAGCGAGGACGCGGACTATCTGCCCGGCTGGTGCGGGCCGGTATCGGATTGACGGCAAAAAGCTACAGACCGTCCGCCTGTTTAGCCCGCATCCCTTAGAATCCGGTAGTAGCGACGCCGCCCGTATTCCTGAATCATCTCGTCTCGCCGCCGGCGGTCCTGCGCAACGGCTCCCGTTGGACGGATCTCGCAATCGAGATCGTCCAGGCCCGGCTTGGACATGTTGAAGCTAACATTCACGGCTTCATAGCCGAACTCATCGACGTACGACTTGTAGAGAAAGCCTGCATGAATCGCCGCCGCGACGAACGCGCCGTTCGGTACGTATTGTGGGCCGAGGGGCTCGCCGCCTGGATAGGTGCAAGCGTAGTTCTCAGCGATATGCTTCAACCGATAACTGCCCGTTCCTTGCCGGATCGTTTTGGTCGGCACAACGCGAGCAAGCAGCGCAAGCGATAGCAGGAACGGCTCCACCGCACCATCGCTTGTCAGCTTGGCGCGGTCGTCAACGAACCGTTTGTTGAAAATCTCGCTGGTTTCCCGCTTTCCATCAGCGCCTCGCTGAGGCCGCCCGATGCCAAAGCCCCACATCGTGAGTGCTGGTGTTCTTCGCGCTACATCCTGGAGCGCCGCCTTGGCCGCTACGTGAAACAGCGGTATTGCAGGAACATCGAAGCCGTGGCTGGCCAGATAGTCTGTGAAGGCGTTGCCATTTACCGTCACCGTTGGCGGCGGCAATGAACAGGCGGCAGTCCGAGCTGACGCATAGGTTATGAAACCGAGACTTCGGCCAAGCGCCTCACAGCGATGGGACGATTTCACCACCGGCAATTTGCGGGTAAGCTCGCCCTTGAGCACGTCAAGAGCAGTCGTGGTCAAAGTTAGATTCAACGTAAACACAGAAGGCATCCTCCTTCGGGACTGCCGTTCGCCGATTACGCAGCAGTCCGCCGGTTGAGATGCGGCCTGTGAATAGTCAAAGTAGCTATCGTGGACGTTTGACCCGGCGACAGGTCATAGGTGCCTAACCCGACTCAAATCTTAGTCCTTAGAGTTACATGCCGCATCGTCATGGTCCGCGTCGAACCGGCATATTTCTGAATCCGTCGGATAGAGTGGCGCCAGATCTACGCTGGCCGGAGGGCGGTCTAGAGAAGGGTGCTGCGCATCCGTGATAATCTCCACCAGCAGCGCATCGGCGAGCCTACGACAGATGGAAACCATCTAACGGGCACATCTCGAAGACTTGGCTGGCGAACCTGGACCGACCGCCAAGCGACTATAAACTCGGCATGAAACGGACGTAGGCGAAATCTGGAGTAGATTTGCTATCCGACTTTGCGGCAGTCTCCCGGCAATTTTGTCGTTGGAGCGTGAGCCTTCTCCGAGATGTCAAAGCACCCAATCGTACCTGGTCTAGATCTAAAGACAATTCGTGACCTCTTCGTCAGACACCAAAAGATCCGCTACCGCCTGCTACTCGCCACTGCGATCGAGTACATGAAATGGCCTGCCGAAGAAGCAGATACCTTCTTAAGGCGGCTGGCGAATGCCGGATATATTGAATGGTGCGGTAAGCACAATGATAGCGGCAACGACTGGACCCTAACCGACCGCGGACGTCGGCTCGCTGCTGACGATCTCGGGCCTCGGCTATCGCGCCAAGTTGCAGATTCGATTGTCGCAGCTATCGTGGCGAGAGCCCGAACGATCAACGCAGATCGCGATCGCCTTGCGCGTGTTGTCGAACTTCGGTTGTTTGGAAGCGCCCTTGACGCTGGCCGCGAAGACTATGGCGACGTGGACATGGAGGCGCGGATCGAAATCCGAAAACTGCCACTTGACGAAGTTGCACACGCGCATTCCGTGATTGCCGCTAAGGTCCCCCAGTCGTGGCGCGACAGCTCCTTTCGTAACTTTAGAGCTGAGCAGGAGTTTGATCGCCGAAACGCATTCACCGAGCTCTCACGTGGCATTAAAGGCTTGTCACTCTCCAAGAACGCCACAGAGGAGCTAGGGTGCGAGTACCAACGCATCTACCGTTTTGATCTCGACGTCGGTCAGGAGCTGTTGCCAGATGATGCAATCGTGCCACGGACCACACCGGCACCTGGGACCGCACTGGAAGTCTCGGCTACTATTCTTCCAGTACAGACCGTCATTCCGCCTCTGAACCTCGCCGATGCGGACGAGAAAGTGAGGTCCGATGAACTGCGGATCGAGATGTCGGACATCGCTTATACAGAAGCGGTAACATGGCTAGGTCGCACGACGTCACAAGGCACGCCAGCTCCGACCGACACCCGCAAGGTCGCTGCGCAACGTTTTGCCGGGGCACAATTCCTCTTCGACGAGTGGCGCGACGAAAAACTCTCCGGCTTAGAGCTGTTCCAACGCGCATTTGATTGGGCATCACATTATGGCCTACCGATCTCGGCCGCCGATCGAAGCTTTACACTTCGAACCTATCACGGCACCCGCATCGCAAGTTTTCACGCCCTGATGGTGAAGCGTGTTGCCGATCGTATCGACGCAGGACTTGTGCTCCGAAAACAAAACCGCAGCTCGGCCTGGTATTCGGCGGGTGGCTCACTGCAAACCTCTCCACGGATGATTGCGGCGCACCACGCATTGGCTGTAGCCTTTGGCCGGATGCTCGATGAAACACGTCTGACGGGACAGGTCGATTTTCGTGCCAAGTTCGACCTCACAGCGATCCGTCGCAATTCCTATCCGGTGTTGCCGGATCTCTCCGACATTTCGAGAGGACTGCGCCGTGTGCTGCCCCAGGTGACGTTCCCGGAAGAAGTGCTTGCGGAGGCACGCAAACGCCAACAGGAGTATGAAGTCTATCTGCCGCTTGACCGAGAAGTGGAGATACTCGTTTTTCTGAATGAAAAGACCGCGAAACCGACCTCGTGGACCTCTGCCAAACTCGGCGCAGAATGGCAGGAAGAAGAGCCTATCACGATCGACGATGAAGGCCACGAGACCTATGGCTTTCTGCCTGGAGAAGAGCAGTTGTGGGAGGCGTGCGAGCCATTCGAAAATCGTCTCCGCGACTCCTTGAATGAGCTTCCAGGCTGCAACCTGATTTCCATCGGCTACAAGGCACCTATCCGAGAGTAGCCGTGCACCTTATGAAGCTTTTTCGGCGGTGCGTTCCGGCTCGACGGGAAAGAATCGCTGAGGCGAACGATCTCGCCGGCTAGGAGCACGCAGCTAAACAATCGTCTGACGCGGGAGACAACACACGCATTCGCGTCGGAAGTTGGCATGCGCTTAGAGGGTAACAACTCAAGGCGCCTAGTCAGGACACACTAAGCGTTCTTATTCAGGTCGCGCACATTCAGCCATCGGTTGTTACGTTCGCTCTTAACTCCCCGATAGCATTACGATC
Organism: Mesorhizobium sp.; assembly: GCA_004020545.1. GTDB lineage: Bacteria > Pseudomonadota > Alphaproteobacteria > Rhizobiales > Rhizobiaceae > Mesorhizobium. The sequence continues at coordinate 174,174 of SAQE01000006.1, forward strand.
GCCATCGACTATGACAAAGCTTTGCGAGAACTCGATCGAAATGCTGAAGGACTGAGGTCGGAAGAGCACACCAATGATGAGGGCAGGGTCATGCCAAATCGGTCGTAGTCAAGCGCGGCGCAGCGTTATCGCAAAGCCGACGCCGTTGAGATTAGAGACGGATTCAGATTTCAGGTCGATTTAACCTAATCTTCCGGCTCTGGCGCGATAGGCGCCGGGAGCTTCCCCCATCTCGCGCCTGAATCGGCGGTTGAAGGTCGACAGGTCGTTGAAGCCGGCATCGAAAGCGATCGTCGAGATCGCTTCGTTCGACGCGCGCAGCCGCACCGCGGCGCGGTGCAGCCTGGTCCGCAACAGGAACTGGTAGGGCGTCATGCCGGCGACATGCCTGAACGTGCGCAGAAAATGATACGGGCTGGTTGCCGTGCCGTCAGCGAGTTCGGTCACTGACAGCGGCCGGTCAGCGTTGAGCTCGATCAGGCGCACCGCCTCGGCAACGCGTTTCTGGTCGCGGCGGCTGGGTGCCGGCGCGACCCTGGGAGAGCTGGCTGCAGCCGCGACCACCGCGCCGGCAATGTTGAGCCCGAGATCTTCGAATGCCCCCGCATCGCCCGTTTCCCGCGCCGCCTCCGCCTGCGCCAGCAAGGGCGCCAGAGCCGGCATGGGCGGCAGGCGCGGCGTTTCGAAATCGAGCTTGCGCGCGCCCGGCACGCCGGCTGCGATCCGTTCCATATAGGCCGGAGCGAAATGGAAGGAGAGGCAGCGGTCGCCGGCGCCGTGTTCGTGTCCGCACTCATAGCAGGCGCCGGGATTGCCCAGCAGGATAGCGCCGGGAGCAAGCATCGCCGTACCCTCACGCGTCCGGTAGCGGAACGCGCCCCTGGTCACAGCGGCGACGCAGAAACTGCGATGCTGTTCCTCGAACGGCCTGTCGCCGGCGCGTGCCGTGCAGATCACGTCGCACACCTGCCAGCCAGGCCCCGAAGCAAGGTTTTTGTCAGTCGTCGCCATTACCGAAAGATAGCAATTTTTCCCAAGCGCAGAACCCTGCCGGCCCCTATTGCTCGTCCTCTCCTGACAAACGAGGCAGCAACCATGACCGATCCCTTTGCCGAAGCCCTGCACAGCGACGGGCCCAATCCGGATCTTGCCGAAAAGCTGAAACTCTACGGCCGCTTCATCGGCGCGTGGACCTTCGACGCCACGCGCATTTTGGAGGACGGCACCAAGCTTACCGGGCGCGGCGAAGTGCATTTCGGCTGGGTCCTGGAAGGCAAGGCGGTTCAGGATGTCTGGATCCTGCCCGCACGCGATGCCGGCCCCTCGCCGTCGCTCGGGCCATGGACCTTCTACGGCACGACGCTGCGCGTCTACGATCCCGGCATCGACGCCTGGCACATCTTCTGGAGCGATCCGCGCAACCAGTATTATAGCCGGCAGCTCGGCCGCGCCGAGGGCGACATGATCGTCCAGCAAGGCGTCGACGACACCGGCTCCTCGGTGCGCTGGAGCTTTTCGCGCATCACCGGGAACTCATTCCGCTGGCTGGGCGAGCGTTCGAATGACAGCGGCGCGACCTGGCGCATCGAGGTCGAGTTCCTCGCCCGCTGCGCGACTCCAGCCTGATCTGTCAAACCATTCTAATCATGGAGAAAACGATGCTTGACCATATCTCGATCGGCGTCCGCGACAGCGACACCTCGAAACGCTTCTACGACGCCGCCCTCCAGCCGCTCGGCTATTCCTGCCTCAGCCAGTCACCTGGCTCGCTGGGCTATGGCGCGAAAACGGTGGAGCTCTGGGTCAATGACGCCGGCCGCCCTGTGCCCGCCGATACCGACTCCGGCCTGCACTTCTGCTTCGCCGCGCCGACGCGCGCCAGCGTCGATGCCTTCCATGCGGCGGCGCTGCGCGAAGGCGGCAGGGACAATGGCCAGCCCGGCCTGCGCGCCGCCTATGGCGACAACTACTATGCGGCGTTCGTCATCGACCCTGACGGGTATCGCCTGGAGGCCTATTGCGGCACCGAATAGCCGGCTGATTTCCCCCTCCGCCTGTTTCCAGCACCCCGGCTTTGCTCTACCAATTGCAAAGCTTGGGCGTCGCCCGGCGGGAGGGGACCAGCGATGCCGAGCTTCGACAGCCTGTTCAACGCCTTCGTCACCATCCTGGTGACCATCGACCCGCCGGGGCTGGCGCCGCTCTTCCTTGCCGTCACGCGCGGCATGAACCGCGAGGAGCGTCAGCAGGTTTCTGTCCGCGCGTCGGTGATCGGCTTCCTGGTGATGGCGCTGTTCGCCGTCGCCGGCGCTTCGATCCTGTCAGTGTTCGGCATAACGCTGCCTGCCTTCCGCGTCGCCGGCGGCTTCCTGCTCTTCTTCATCGCCTTCGAAATGGTGTTCGAGCGCCGCCAGGACCGCAAGGAGAAGATCGGCGACGTCGCCATCACCAAGGACATGATCCACAACATCGCCGCCTTCCCGCTGGCGATCCCACTGATCGCCGGCCCCGGCGCGATTTCCGCGACCGTGCTGCTCTCGGGACACTTCGAAGGTTTCGGCGCGCAGGCAGCGCTGGTCGGCATCATTGCAATCTGTCTTGTGATCACCTTTCTGGTGTTCGTGCTGGCCGAACGCATCGACCGCATCCTCGGCCAGACCGGCCGCTCGATCCTGACCCGGTTGCTTGGCGTCATCCTGGCGGCATTGGCCGTGCAGTTCGTGGCGGACGGCGTCAGGGCACTAATGGCTGCCTGAACAGCATCCCTACTGCCCTACTGCCCTACTGCCCTACTGCCCTACTGCCCTACTGCCCTACTGCCTCATTTGGCCGCCGTATCGACCACCTCGAAGTCATGTGTGACGGTCGCGGTCTTGGCCATCATCGCGGTGGCCGAGCAGTATTTCTCGATGGAAAGATCGATCGCCCGTTTCACCTTGTCGCGCGACAGGGCTCGGCCCTTGACGATGAAATGCATGTGGATGCGGGTAAAGACGCGCGGCTCGGTCTCTGCGCGGTCGGCGTCGAGCTCGACCACGCAGTCCTCGACCGCCTCGCGGCCTTTTTCCAGGATATGGACGACGTCATAGGCCGAGCAGCCGCCGGTGCCGATCAGCACCAGCTCCATCGGGCTCGGCCCCGGCGTCCGGCCTTCCGGTCCATGCGCCGTGCCCAGCACCACCTTGTGACCGCTGCCGGACTCGCCGACGAAGGTGCGTTCCTCGACCCATTTGACGCGTGCTTTCACGATGACTTTCCTCGTAACTATTGCCCTACTGGCCGAACACGACCGCATGCATGATGCGGCCCGGCAGCAGCGTGAAGATGCCGGCACCGACCAGGGCGAAGACATAGAGCTTGATCATGGCGCCACGATGGGCGGCGACGCGATGCGTATGCGCATACCACACCGCCAGCGGCGCGGTGACCAGCACCAGGATCGACAGGATGTGGATCGGGCTGAACGATCCGATGAGCCGGATCTGCTGGATCCAGAAGCTCGAGATGGCGATGACCAGCATCAGCGCCACCCAGACATAGCCCATAGCACGGTGGCGCGGCGTGCCTTTCGGCAGCGCCAGTTGGGCGCCGCCGACTGCCAATGCAGTAAAGGCCGCGAACGCATGCCACGGGATGGGAAATGGCGAGGACAAAAGCGGTCCGAGCGACATCGCTTTCCCCTCAAATAGCCACCGCGCGATCCCGGTGCTTAGAACGGGATCTCGTCGTCGAGCTCGCGCGACGAACCGCCGCCACCGCCCCTGGAG
>SAQE01000070.1 GCA_004020545.1 Mesorhizobium sp.
CCAACTATTTCAAGGCCGCTGGATATGACCCGGATTAAATCGGACGTGCTCTAGCAGGTAGGGCTTCGGTCTTCGCCGACGCTACTCCGCGAACGTCACCCAATCCTCGAGCGGCGCGCGGTCGGTGCGGAATTCATTCTCGGGCTTCGAGTTGTCCTCATAGCCAAGCGCCATGCCGCAGACGACGACTTCCTCGTCGGGAATGTTGAGCACTGGACGGATCTGCCGGTGGTAAGGCGCGAAGGCCGCCTGCGGACAGGTATGCAGCCCCCTGCCCCGCGCCGCGACCATGATGTTCTGCAGGAACATGCCGTAGTCGATCCACGATCCCTTGTTGAGGCGCCGGTCGACCGTGAAGATCATGCCGACCGGCGCGTCGAAAAAGATGAAGTTGCGGTCGTGCTGCGCCCGCATCTTATCGACTTCGCGCCGGCCGATGCCGATCGCGCCGTAGAGACCGAAGCCGTTGGCGCGGCGCCGGCTGAGATAAGGCTCGAAGAACTGGTCGGGATAGTAGCGGTACTCGTCCCATTCCGCCTTCTCGGCGCGGATGCCGGAATCGAGGATCGCGTCGCTGATGCGCTGCTTGACCTCGCCCTTGGTCACATAGACCCGCCAGGGCTGCATGTTGGTGCCCGACGGCGCCCGCGCCGCCACCGCCAGGATATCGCGGATCGTGCTGTCGTCGACCATGTCGGGCAAAAAAGCGCGTACGGACCGGCGCGAGGTGATCGCCTCGTCGACGGTCGCCGCATCGAGCGCCATCCGGCTATTCTTATCCAGCATGGGCCGTCCCTTCAGGCATGGCCGGAATCCGGTTTCCGCAACGACCATCCGCAGACACAAAAACTAAACTGGTCCCGACCGGACGCCCCGCTCGCCGTTCGTAGGCGAGCCTTTGCATCAACCGCCAAAATCACGCAAGCAAATCTTGCGCTTCATGAAAATCCACTTGATTTTTTCATAAGCTTGCTTTCTCATGAAAATTGTTCAGATTTTTTCATGCTCAATCTCGGACAGAGACACGATTGGCCTCTACCGCTGTCAGATCGGAACAGGATAATGGCGAGCGGCTGCTGGCCGGCGATATCCGTGCGCTGCGCAAGGCGCGCGGGCTGACGCTTGCCGAGATCGCCTTGAAACTCGGCCGCTCGGTCGGCTGGATCAGCCAGGTCGAGCGCGGCCTGTCGATCCCTTCGCTTGGTGACCTGCGGGCCTTCGCCGAACTCTTCGGCGTGCCGCTCAGCCTGTTCTTCAGCCATGACGTGCCCGTCGAAGAGGAGCGCGGCGTGGTTGTGCGCGCCGGCAGCCGCCGCTCGCTTGGCACAAGCGAATCGGGCCTCGTGGAGGAGCTTCTGTCGCCCGACCTCGGCGGTAGCTTCGAGATGCTGCGCTCGGTCTTCGCGCCAGGTGCGGAACTGAAGACCGAAGCGCGCCGTCCGACGGAAGAAGCGGGTTATGTCGTGTCAGGTACTTTCGAGATCGAGATCGGCGGCGTCTGGCACCGGCTCGGCGAAGGCGACTCGTTCCGCTTCGAAGGCAAGCCGTTTCGCTGGCGCAATCCGGGCGCCGAGCCGGCAGTCGTCATCTGGGTGGTTTCGCCGCCGGTGTATTGAGTTAAAGCTTGGGAGGAAGAAACATGGCCGGTTTGCCGAGCACGGCGCGCGTGGTGATCATCGGGGGCGGCGTCGTCGGCACCTCGTCGCTCTACCACCTCTGCAAGGCCGGCTGGACCGACTGCGTGCTGCTTGAAAAGAACGAGCTGACCTCCGGCTCGACCTGGCATGCCGCCGGCAACGTGCCGACCTTCTCCTCATCCTGGTCGCTGATGAACATGCAGCGCTATTCGACCGAGCTCTACCGCGGCCTCGCGAAGGCGGTCGACTATCCGATGAACTACCATGTCACCGGCTCGCTCAGGCTCGCCCATACCAAGGAGCGTATGCAGGAGTTCCAGCGCGCCAAGGGCATGGGCCGCTACCAGGGCATGGACATCGACGTCGTCGGGCTCGACGAGATCAAGCGCCGCTATCCCTTCATCGAGACGCATGAGTTAAAGGGCGCTCTCTATGATCCGAGCGATGGCGACATCGACCCCGCGCAGTTGACGCAGGCCCTTGCCAAGGGTGCGCGCGATATGGGCGCCAGGATCATCCGCTTCTGTCCGGTCACCGGCGTGCGCCGCGAGAACGGCGAATGGGTGGTCACGACGCCGCAAGGCGAGATCCGCTGCGAGATTGTGATCAATGCCGCCGGCTACCGCGCCGCGGAAGTTGGAAAAATGTTCGGCCGCGAAGTGCCGATGATGGTGATGAGCCATCAATACATCCTGTTCGAGGAGATCCCCGAGCTTGCCGCCTGGACGAAGGAACAGGGCCACAAGTTGCCGCTGCTGCGCGACGTCGACACCTCCTACTACCTGCGTCAGGAAAAGACCGGCATGAATCTGGGGCCCTATGAGCGCAATTGCCGTGCGCATTGGGCGACGCACAACGATCCGATGCCGGAAGATTTTTCCTTCCAGCTTTTCCCCGACGATCTCGACCGGCTGGAGCACTATCTCGCCGACGCCGTCGCCCGCGTGCCGATCCTCGGCACCGCCGGCCTTTCGAAAGTCATAAACGGGCCGATCCCCTACGCGCCGGACGGCAACCCGCTTATCGGGCCGATGCCTGGTGTGCCGAACGCCTTCGAGGCTTGCGTCTTCACCTTCGGCATCGCGCAAGGCGGCGGCGCCGGCAAGGTGCTGGCGGAATGGGTGACCGAGGGCCAGACCGAATGGGACATGTGGTCCTGCGACCCACGCCGCTTCACGTCATTTGCCTCCGCGCCGGACTATTGCGTCGCCAAGGGCATGGAGATCTACGGCAACGAATACGCCATACAGTTCCCGCGCCATGCCTGGCCGGCCGGGCGTGATCGCAAGCACTCGCCGCTGCACGATCGCATCAAGGCGCTTGGCGGCCAGTTCGATACCTATAACGGCTGGGAGCGCGCCACCTGGTATGCGAAGCCCGGTGACGACATTTCGGAGGAAGCGACGCTCACCTTCCGACGTGACGGGCCGTGGCAGCAGCGTGTGCGCGAGGAATGCCTGGCCGTGCGCGACGCCGCCGGCATTCTCGACCTGCCCGGCTTCTCGCGCTTCAACCTCGAAGGTCTAGGTGCCGCCGAGTGGCTGGCGCAGCAGGTTACCGGGCTTGTGCCGAAGCCTGGCCGCATCGGTCTCGTCTATTTCGCGGACGACAAGGGCCGCACCGTCACCGAGATGTCCGTCGTACGCCACGGCGAGGACCAGATGACGCTGATCACCGCGGCGGTGGCGCAGTGGCACGACTTCGAATGGCTGAAGTCGCGCATGCCGGCCGATGTGGCCTTTACGCTGACCGACTGCACGGAGGAATACTCAACCCAGATCCTCGCCGGTCCGAACTCGCGCGCTATCCTTGCCGAGGTCTGCGACGCCGATCTGGCGCTGCCTTGGCTGACGCATCAGGAAACGACCATCGCCGGGCGCTGGGCGAAGCTGGTGCGCGTGTCCTTCGCCGGCGAGCTCGGCTGGGAGATCCACACCAAGGTCGTCGACACGACAACCATCTTCGACGCCGTCTGGGCCGCCGGGCAGAAGCACGGCCTGAAGCCTTTCGGCATGTATGCGCTGGATTCGCTGCGGCTCGAAAAAGGCTACCGCGCCTGGAAGGGCGATCTGTCGACCGACTATTCGATCCTGCAGGGCGGGCTGGAGCGCTTCGTCAAATGGGACAAGCCTGACTTCCGCGGCAAGGCGGCGCTGCTCAACGAGAAGCAGCAGGGCGTGAAGAAGCGCTTTGTCACGCTGGTCGTGGAAAACCCCGGCGATTGCGATGCGCCCTATATGTCGACGCTCTGGCATGACGGCAGGATCGTCGGCGAGACGACGTCGGGCGGCTGGGGCCACCGCGTCGGCAAGTCGATCGCGCTCGGCATGCTGCGCTCCGATTTGACCGAGCCCGGCACGGCCATCGAGGTCGAGATCTTCGGCGACCGTTTCAAGGCTGTCGTGCAGAAGGACGAGCCGCTCTGGGATCCGAAGAACGAGAGGTTGAGAGCCTGATGCCAAAACCGTCAAAGCGCATTGCCGGCATCGTGCCTTCGGGCAAGGACGGCTGGGAAGTCCATTTCGCCGCCTGGACCCGCAAACAGGCTGGCGAAGACATCATCGTGCTCTCGGTCGGCGACCATGACTTCGACACGCCTTCGGAAACGATCGAGGCCTGCGTCAACGCCGTCCGCGGCAGCAACCACCACTACACTCCTCTCCCCGGGCTGCCGCGCCTGCGCAAGGCCATGGCAGCAGCTTCCACCGCCTGCACCGGCATCCTGACGGAACCGGACGAGATCATCGCCACGGCTGGTGGCCAGGGCGCGCTCTACGCTGCCGTGCAGGGCGTACTCGATCCCGGCGATCACGCCATCGTCGTCGCGCCCTACTACGCCACCTACCCGAACACCTTCAGCGCCGCGGGCGCCAGCTTCACCGTGGTCGAGACGCCGGCCGAGGATGGCTTCCAGCCGCGCGCCGACGTGATCCGCGCGGCGCTCCGACCGAACACGCGCGCCATCCTGATCAACACGCCGAACAACCCGACGGGTGCCGTCTATTCGCGCGAACGGCTCGAACAGCTGGCCGAAATCTGCAAGGAACACGATCTCTGGCTGCTGTCGGACGAGGTCTACTGGACGCTCGGCGGCGGCGAACACATCTCGCCGCGCTCGCTGCCCGGCATGGCAGAGCGCACGCTGGTCATCAATTCCATGTCGAAGAGCCACGGCATGACCGGCTGGCGCATGGGCTGGCTGACCGGTCCGAAAGCGATGATCGCGCTGATGACCGATCTCAACCTGGTGACGACCTACGGCCTGCCGGCCTTCATCTCGATCGCCTGCGCCGAGGCGCTGGAAAACCATTACGGCGTGAAGGACATCGCCGAGCGTTACGCCGCGCGCCGCGCTGTCTTCTTCGATGCCATACGCGGCGCAAATGAACTCACCGTGCACGGCTCCGAAGGCGGCATGTATGTCATGCTCGATATCTCCGCCGTCGAGCCTGACGACGAGAAGTTCGCCTGGGCGCTGCTCGACAAGGAGAAGGTCGGCGTCATGCCCGGCTCGAGCTTCGGCGAGGCCGCCGCAGGTCATATCCGCGTCAGCCTCTGCCAGCCCGAACCCATCCTCCGGGAAGCCGCCCTTCGCGTGCGCCGCTTCGCCTCCAACTACCGCCGCGAGGCCGCATGACCAAAGCCATTCCCAACAAGGCAAGGGCGGTGATCATCGGCGGCGGTGTCTCCGGCTGCTCGGTCGCCTATCATCTGGCCAAGCTCGGCTGGACCGACATCGTGCTCCTGGAGCGCAAGCAGCTCACTTGCGGCACGACTTGGCATGCGGCCGGCCTGATCGGCCAGTTGCGCGCCTCCCAGAACATGACGCGGCTGGCGAAATATTCGGCCGACCTCTACGTCAAGCTGGAAGCCGAGACCGATGTCGGCATCGGCATGCGCCAGGTCGGCTCGATCACCGTCGCGCTGACCGAGGAGCGCAAGCACGAGATCTACCGGCAGGCCTCGTTGGCGCGGGCCTTCGATGTCGATGTGCGCGAGATTTCGCCCAGCGAAGTCAGCGAGATGTATCCGCATCTCAACGTGTCCGACGTGGTTGGCGCGGTGCACCTGCCGCTCGACGGCCAGTGCGACCCGGCCAACATCGCCATGGCGCTGGCCAAGGGCGCGCGCCAGCGGGGTGCTGCGGTCATCGAGAACGTCAAGGTCACCAAGGTCCACACCAAAAACGGCCGCGTCTGCGGCGTCTCGTGGGCGCAAGGCGAGGACCAGGGCACCATCGAGACCAACATCGTCGTCAACTGCGCAGGCATGTGGGCGCGCGAACTTGGCCGGCAGAACGGCGTCACCATCCCGCTGCACGCCTGCGAGCATTTCTATCTCGTCACCGAGCCGATTCCAGGCCTCACCCGCCTGCCGGTGCTGCGGGTGCCGGACGAGTGCGCCTACTACAAGGAGGACGCCGGCAAGATGATGCTTGGCGCCTTCGAGCCGGTGGCGAAACCCTGGGGCATGGACGGCATCCGCGAGGATTTCTGCTTCGACCAGTTGCCCGAGGACATGAATCATTTCGAGCCGATCCTCGAAATGGGCGTCAACCGCATGCCGATGCTGGGTACGGCCGGCATCCATACCTTCTTCAACGGCCCCGAGAGTTTCACGCCGGACGACCGCTACTATCTCGGCGAGGCGCCGGAGCTGTCCGGCTACTGGATGGCGACCGGCTACAATTCGATCGGCATCGTTTCGTCCGGCGGCGCCGGCATGGCGCTGGCGCAGTGGATAAACGACGGCGAGGCGCCTTTCGATCTCTGGGAGGTCGACATCCGCCGCGCCCAGCCCTTCCAGAAGAACCGCCGCTACCTCAAGGAGCGCGTCTCCGAAACGCTCGGCCTGCTCTATGCCGATCATTTCCCCTATCGCCAGATGGCGACATCGCGCGGCGTGCGCCGCTCGCCCTTGCACGAGCATCTGAAGGCGCGCGGCGCCGTCTTCGGTGAGGTGGCAGGCTGGGAACGCGCCAACTGGTTTGCCCGCGACGGCCAGGAGCGCGAGTACCGCTATTCCTGGAAGCGGCAGAACTGGTTCGACAACCAGCGCGAGGAGCATCTGGCAGTCCGCAACGGCGTCGGCCTGTTCGACATGACCTCCTTCGGCAAGATCCGCGTCGAAGGCCGCGACGCCTGTGCCTTCCTGCAGCGGCTCTGCGCCAACGACGTGGACGTGGAACCGGGCAAGATCGTCTACACGCAGATGCTCAACGCCAAGGGCGGCATCGAGAGCGATCTCACCGTGACGCGGCTCTCGGAGACGGCCTATTTCCTCGTCGTGCCAGGCGCCACCTTGCAGCGCGACCTCGCCTGGCTGAGGCGGCACGTCGCCGACGAGTTTGTCGTCATCACCGACATGGCTGCGGCCGAGGCCGTCATCTGCCTGATGGGCCCGGAGTCGCGAAAACTGATCCGGAAGGTGAGCCCGAACGACTTCTCCAACGAGGCCAACCCGTTCGGCACCTTCCAGGAGATCGAGATCGGCATGGGGCTGGCCCGCGCCCATCGCGTCACCTATGTCGGCGAGCTCGGCTGGGAGCTCTATGTCTCGACCGACCAGGCGGCGCATGTGTTCGAGGCGATCGCCGATGCCGGCGCCGATGTCGGCCTGAAGCTGTGCGGGCTGCACACGCTCGATTCCTGCCGCATCGAAAAGGCCTTCCGCCATTTCGGCCACGACATCACCGACGAGGATAATGTCCTGGAGGCCGGCCTTAGCTTCGCGGTGAAGACGAGCAAGGCCGACTTCATCGGCCGCGACGCGGTGCTCAGGAAAAAGGAAACAGGCCTCGACCGCAGGCTGGTGCAATTCCGCCTCAAGGACCCGCAGCCCCTGCTCTTTCACAACGAAGCGATCCTGCGTGACGGCAGGATCGTCGGTCCGATCACCTCCGGCAATTACGGCCACCATCTCGGCGGCGCGATCGGCCTCGGCTATGTGCCGTGCAAGGGCGAAAGCGAGGCGGATGTGCTAGCCTCGTCCTACGAGGTGGAGATCGCCGGCGAGCGCTTCGCCGCGGAAGCGTCGCTGAAGCCGATGTACGACCCGAAGGCGGAAAGGGTGAGGATGTAGCGCGGTTTTCCCTTCTCCCCTTGTGTGAGAAGGGGAGTTCCCAACTCAAAACCTCTCCAGCTTCGCCCGCACCTTCGCCAGGAACGCCGCCCGGCTCTTCGGCGTCGAGGAATCCATCAGATAGTGCGCCAGGAAGAACGTCTTGCAGCGCGTGGCGCACAGCGCCCGCATGCCGCGCAGGATCGTCTTGCGGCCGGGCTGGCCGACGACGACGCTCCACCACGTCGGTGCGCCGCAGGTGGTGATGACGCCGACCTTGGTCACATGCCTCATCAGCGACGTGATCCGCCCTCCGCCGGCCGGCAGCTTGAAGGCGATTTCGGTTGCCCAGACCCGATCGAACCAGCCCTTCAGCATCGCCGGCAGGCCGTACCACCAGGTCGGGTACACGAACAGGATCGCCTCGGCCCACATAAGATGATCGAAATGCGGCTCGAGCGCCGGATCGTCCGGGGCGCGGTCGTTATAGGAACGCCGCTCCTCGCAGCTCATCACCGGATTGAAGTTCTCGGCATAGAGATCGAGCAGCCGCACATCCCAGCCTCTCCCCTTCAGCACTTCGACGGCGGTATCGCGGATCGCCGCGCAATAGCTCTCGGGAACAGGATGGCAATAGACCACCAGCGCGCGCATTAGAATTGGTCCATGCTGGCAGCCACCTTCGCCATGAAGGTCTTGCGCGTCTCGTCGGTAGAGAGGTTCATCGAATAGTGCGCGAGATAGGAGACGGGAGCGCCGGGCTTTATCGTGGCCCGCAGCATGCGCTTCACGACCCTGCGCGGCGGATCGCCCATCAGCATCGCCCGGAACCGGCTGCCGCCATAGGTGGTGACGGCGGCAAGCTTCCGGATATTGTGCAGCGTCGGCTGCACCTTGCCGTCGACCAGCTTGAACGATACGCCGGGCAGGAAGACGCGGTCGAAGAAACCTTTCAGGATCGCCGGATAGCCGTAGTTCCAGACCGGAAACGACAGCACCAGCGCTTCGGCCCTTTTGAGGCGGTCGACGTAACCCGCGACAGCATCGCCCGGCGCGCGCTGGTCGTGGTAGCCGAGCCGTTCGGCCCGCGTCATCCGCGGATCGAAGTCCTCGGCGTAGAGATCACAGTCGTCGATCGTATGTCCCGCCGCCGAGAGCCGCTCGACGATCATCCGGTGCAGGCCGGCATTGAAGCTGGTCTCCACCGGATGAGCGAAAAGCACGAGGATTTTCACGGGAGAACGCCCCGAAGGCCGGCGCGAGGCATCCCCCTCTGCCCTGCCGGGTATCTCCCCCTCAAGGGGGGAGATTGGCAGCTTCGGCGTCGCGCCTGTCCTTTCAACGTTGGAAACTGGCGAAAGCGGCAGAGCGAATAATCTCCCCCCTTGAGGGGGAGATGGCCGGCGGGCCAGAGGAGGGTACAGCGCCGGACGCTCATCGCGATCAACTCGCCTTTTGCAGCCCCTTGAACAGGAAGGGCTTGCCGGAGCGGTAGTCGTAGCCGGGGTTTTCCCAGGCGATCATCTTGCCGGGATTGAGCAGGCCTTGCGGATCGGTCTCACGCTTGAAGGCAAGCTGGACATCGTCGGTTCTCTTCATGCCGCCCTCTTCCAGCGTGTAGCGGTGCGGATTGAAGATCCAGCAGCCATTGTCCTCATGGATGCGGATGATCTCATCCAGGCGTTCTTCCGTGGTGAAGCGGACCAGCGGCAGGCCGGCGGCGCCGATCGCACCGTCGAAGCGGATGAATTCGAGATGCGCCGGCACCTCGTCGCCGAAGCGGTCGACCATCGCCTTGACGTGAGCGAGATGATCCGGCGACGGGTAGCGCGCCTGCAGATAGGTGATGGTCGGATCGACGCGGATCGCCCGCAGCGTCGTGTGGTTCCAGGTCAGCTCGTAGGCCGGCGGCAATCCCTTGAGGTCGGCCTCCCGGTCGGCCCGAAAGACGATCTCGCCCTTGCCGCTGCGGACAAAGGCGACGAAGGCATCCATCGCATGCGGCGCGATCATGCACACCACGATGCTCTGTTCGCGCCGGAAGAATCTCTGGTGCCGCTTGAAATAGTCGTAAGGGATGGGTGCGGCGATCGGCGTGATCAGCTTCGCCAATATGCCGTCCTGGATGGCGAGGTCGTTGCCGAAGCCGGCCGCGTCCATGAAATCGTCGAAGCCGACGATGACGTCAATCCAGTCATAGGAAGCGGTCAGCGGCATCTCGACTTCGGTGATGATGCCGTTGGTGCCGTAGGCGTGCATGACCTTGAGCACCTCCTCACCAGTGAGTTCCATGACACGCGGCTCGGCCTCCATGGTCACGGTCCGCAGACGAATGACATTGCCGAGGTCGCGCAATCCGCCCCAGCGGATCGAGCCGACGCCGCCCGAGCCGCCAGCGACGAAGCCGCCGATCGATGCCGTGTTGTAAGTCGAGGGCGACATGCGCAGTTCCTGGTTGGAATGCGCGCGCGTCGCCTTGTCGATATCGGCCAGCACCGCGCCAGGTCCGGTCACGACGCGCCCTGGCGCGATCGCCTTCACCTCGTTCATCTCGGCAAGGTTGAGCACCACACCGCCCGACAGGGGCATTGCCTGTCCATAATTGCCGGTGCCGCTGCCGCGCGGCGTCACCGGGATGCCATGCCGATGGCAGGCGGCGAGCACGCGGATCACCTCGTCCTCGTTCTTCGGCGTGACGATCAGGTCGCCGGTGATATGGTCGAGCTGCTGCTTCAGCACCGGGCTGTACCAGTAGAAGTCGCGGCTCTTCTGCTGGACGATGGCCGGATGGTCGTCGATCTTGAGCCCTTCGAGGTCGCGCTTCAGCGCTGCGGTATCCATCATCCAACCATCAATTCGTCGAGTTCGGTATAGTCCGGCAGCCGGCATTCGATCGCCCTGCCCGCACGCACCACGATGCGATCCGATTCGGGCCGCGACAACAATTCGGTCCAGCTCCGTCCCTTGAAGACGATGAAATCGGCACTGCCGCCGGTCGCGAGCGTTCCGGCATCATCGAGCCGCATCACCTCGGCCGGCGTTGCCGCCACCGCCTTCGGCCAGTCGCCGACCGGGTGGTCGAAATGCAGGATGCGCGTCGCCATCCGGTAGACTTCGAGCATGTCGAGATCGCCATAGGCGTAGAATGGGTCGCGCGTATTGTCGGAGGCGATAGAGACCTTGATGCCGCGCGCTTTCATTTCGTGCAGCAGCGTCACGCCGCGCCAGCGCGGTGTCGTTCCGTTATTGCGCCTGTCCTGCAGATAGAGGTTGCACATCGGCAGCGACACCACGGCGAGTCCCGCCTTCGCCACCTTGTCCAGCGTGTCGAGCACCTCAAGATCCGGCTGGCGCGAGAGCGAGCAGCAATGGCCGACGAGGATGTTGCCCTCGAAACCGTTCCATAGCGACGCCTCGGCGATCTTCTTCAGCGAGATCGCCGCGACGTCGTCGGTCTCGTCGGCATGGAAATCGAGGTCGAGCCCATGCTTGATCGCCTGCGCAAAAACCTGGTCGAGCAGTTCCTCCAGATCGGACACCATATAGGTGACGACGCCGAGCACACCCTTGGCCGCGGCGACGCGCTTTGCCAGCCGCTCGAACCAGGCCTTGTCGCGCACGCCTTCGATACCGAGCAGGCAGGCGGCCTGCAGGTCGATGCGGCCGCGCCATCTCTCGCGCACCGTCTCGAACACCGGCCAGGAGATCTCCTCCTGCGGCGGCACGCTGTCGAGATGCGTGCGCAGGGCCTTGGTGCCATGCGCGTAAGCGCAGCGCAGCGAGAAATCCATGCGGCGCGCGACGTCCTCCGTGCTCCAGCGCGCCGCGCGGTCGGCGCCGGTGGCGTTGAGCGCGCCCATGAAGGTGCCGTCGGGATTGGGTTTTCGAGGCCAGATGTGGCCCTTGTCGATATGGGTATGGCAGTCGACGAAACACGGCAGCACGATGCGGCCGCCAAGGTCGATCGCGTCGGCTGGCGGTTTCGATCTGCCATGCGCGACGATGCTCGCGATCTTGCCGTCGGCCACGGCGATGTCGGCAAGCGCGAAGCCGTCGCTGTCGAAGGTTGCGAAGAGGCCCGGCGTCAGCGACGCATGCAGCCGGACATTGCCAAGCCAGTATGACGCTGAGTCCGGAATCAACTGCTGCGCTCCTGGGTGACGAGACGGACCATCCTACCGCTCCTGCTTCAGCGCGCTCTCGTGCCAGCGGCGCAGGATCAGATGCGACACCAGCGACAGAACCAGGAAGATCAGGATGCCGGTCAGCGAGATTAGGATCAGCGCCGCGAACAGCCTCGGCGCGTTGAGCCGGTAGCCGGCCTCGATGATGCGCGAGGCAAGCCCCGACGACTGTCCTTGCGCGCCGGCGACGAATTCGGCCACCACCGCGCCGATCAGCGACAGGCCGCCTGCGATCTTCAGCCCGCCGAGGAAATAGGGCATCGCCGCCGGCAGGCGCAGATAGCGCAATTGCTGCCAGCGTGTCGCGCCGTTGAGCTTAAACAAATCGCGCAGATTGCGGTCGACCGAATTCAGCCCGAGCGTGGTGTTGGAGAGGATCGGGAAGAAGGCGACGATCCAGGCGCAGAGCAAGAGCTTCGTCGTCTGGTTGTTGATGTAGATGTTGATCAGCGGGAAGATCGCGACGATCGGCGTCACCTGCAGCACGATGGCGAAGGGGAAGAACGACATCTCCACCCATTTCGACTGCGCGAACAGCACCGCCAGCCCGACGCCGCCGATGACGGCGAGAAGCAGGCTGAGGAAGGTTATTTTTAGCGTTACCAGCAGCGAGGAAGACAGCAGCCCGGCATCGTCGTGCAGCGTCTGCAGCACCACGCCCGGACGCGGCAGGATGTATTGCGGGATCTCGTTCCAGACGCAGATGCGGTCCCACAGCCAGATCGCCAGCACCATGATCGCCAGCGGCAGCACCCATTTGCCGATCCGCTCCAGCCGTTCCTGGCGGACGCGGCGCGCCTCTTCGGGATCGAGCTTCAGCGCGGCGTCTTCAATGGTCGTCATGGTGAGGTCCGGCGGTTGAGTTGATGGCGTTCACCAGCACGTCCGAGGCTTGCCGGCAAAGTGCGGCGTAGTCGGGCGAGGTCCGGAAGGCCTCGTCGCGCGGATAAGGCGCGTCGACGGCGAGCTCGCCGAAGACACGGCCCGGCCGCGCGGCCATGACGACGACGCGGTTGGACAGGAACACGCTTTCGAAGACGCTGTGGGTAACGAAGACGACGGTGAAGCGCTCGTCCTGCCAAAGCTCCAGAAGATCGTTGTTAAGCTTGAAGCGGGTGATTTCGTCGAGCGCGGCGAAGGGCTCGTCCATCAAGAGGATGCGCGGCTTCGTCACCATGGCCCGCGCAATCGAGACGCGCATCTTCATGCCGCCGGAAAGCTCGCGTGGCACGGCGTTCTCGAAGCCGTTGAGGTGGACGCGCGACAGCATCTCCATCACCGCCGGCTCCGCCCTGGCGCGCGACACGCCCTTCAGCCTGAGCGGCAGCCAGACATTGTCGAAGACGCTGGCCCAAGGCAGCAGCGTCGGCTCCTGGAAGACGAAGCCGATGTTCGAGCGGTCGATCGAGCCGCGCCAGTCGAGCTGGCCGGAGGTCGGCGTCGACAGGCCGGCGATCAACCGGAGCGCCGTCGATTTGCCACAGCCGGAAGGGCCGAGCAGGCTGAGGAAATCGCCCTCGCGGATCGCAAGATCGACCTTGCTTAGCGCCGTCACGCCGTTGGAAAAGGCCTTGCCGACATTGCGCAGCGAAAGCAGCATCGGGCTCTCGCTCGATGCCGACTTCCGCGTCACTTTCTCCTGGATCATGTCAGGCGGGCCGCCTTACTTCTTCAGCTCCAGCCCGACGCTCTTGTTGATGAAGGCAAGCGTGTAGGCTTTCTTGATGTCGATGCCCGGCTGCGCGACCTTGGCCTTGACCATCTTGTCGTAGAAGCTCTGGATGCGCGCATCGGTCATGGCGCCGATTCCGAGCTTTTCCGAATCGCCGGAATCGACAATGCCGAACTTCTTCAGCTGCTCGATCGAGAAGGCGATCTGCTCGTCCGTCATGTCCGGATTGTCCTTCTTGATCATCTCGTTGGCGGCCTTGTTGTCGCCGTAGAGATAGTTGTACCAGCCCTTGGCCGAGCCATCGACGAAGCACTGCACCACCTCCGGCCGCTTGTCGATCGTGTCCTGCATCACCTCGATGGTCGTCGCGTAAGTCTCCCAGCCATTGTCGGCGAGCAGGAACTGGTTCGGTACGAAGCCGCCCTGCTTCTGCACGGCGAAAGGTTCCGACGTTACATAGCCTTGCTGGATCGACTTCTTGTTGGCGATGAAGGGTGCCGGATTGAACGTGTAGGGCACGCGCTTGGCGGCATCGAAGCCGAGATCGGTCACCATCCACTGGAAGAAGGTCTGCGCGCCCTCGTCGCCGAGGATATACTGGTCCGCGTTCTTGAGGTCCTCCCACTTGTCCAGCCCCTGCCCCGGCTGGGACATGATGACCTGCGGGTCCTTCTGGAAATCGGCGGCGACGACGCGCATCGGGATGCCCTGCTGCACCGCATCGAAGGCCGAAAGCAGGTTGCCGCCCATGTAGAAATCGATCTTGCCGGCAAGCAGCATCGGCCGGCCGCTGACTTGCGGGCCGCCCTGCATGATGGTGACGTCGAGGCCGCAGGCGGCGTAGGTGCCGTCGGCGATCGCCTGATAGTAACCGCCGTGCTCCGGCTCGGCCAGCCAGTTGGTGCCGAAGGTGACTTTCTCGTTGGCCGTGGCGCCCAGCGTGCCAGCCGCAAGCAGCGCGATCGCACCCGCCAGGATCTTTTCTTTTCCGTGCATAAACATCACCCTCTGTTGGCCCCGGCGCGCTGCGCGCTGGGCTCGACACCATTGATTCAAGAAGCAAGACACATGCCACCGCCTGGGCCGCCTGCTTGCGCGGCAGTCATTGCCGAGACCGGACGGGTCATGCTGTACGGAAGGCATCGTGCCTATTTTTTGGACGCCTGTCCATAATCGCCCGGCTGGCATGCACCGCATCTTGAAGGTTTCGTGAATCCAGCCTTAGTCTGCTGCGGACAGGAGAATGCCATGCTCAAATACCTCACCCCCCAATCGATCAAGCCGCCCTTTGCCCGCTACAGCCACGGCGTCGAAATTCCGGCGGGAAAGCGCATTGTCCTGTGTTCGGGCCAGTTGGGCATCGGTCCGGACGACGCCGTCCCCGAGGATGCCGGGGCGCAGACGGAGCTGTGCTTCAAGAACATCGCCGCAATCTTAAGCGAAGCCGGGCTGACGCTGAACGATGTCGTGCGCATCAACGCCTTCGTCACCGATCGTGCGCATCTGCAGGCCTATATGGACGTCCGCAATCGCCTGTTTTCCGATCCGGCGCCGGCCTCGACGCTGATGATCGTCTCCGGCTTTGCCCGCCCGGAATTCAAGGTCGAGGTGGAGGTCTTGGCGGCAGGCTGACTGTTGCCCGGAACGACCGGGCGCTTTAGACCTCCAGGCCGAGCAGCAGACCATCGGGAGACGAAAGTGACGACAAGACGTGTGTGGTGGGGCGATTACCGGACGACCGAATACGCCTCGATCGACGCGGAGGCGACCATCGCCGTGCTGCCGGTGGCGGCGATCGAGCAGCATGGCCCTCACCTTCCGGTCTCAACCGACACCTCGATCATGATGGGCATGCTGGAGACTGTGATCGCGCGCCTGCCCGATGACCTCGACATCCGTATCCTGCCTGTACAGGCGGTGGGCAAATCGAACGAGCACCTGCATGCACCCGGCACGCTCACCTTGCCGGCCACCACGCTGGTGGACGCATGGACCGAGCTTGGCCTGTCGATAGCCCGCGCCGGCGTCAGGAAGCTGATCGTCGTAAACTCGCATGGCGGCAACGAGGAGATCATGGGCATCATCACGCGCGAGTTGCGCGTGCGCGCAAAGATGCTGGCGGTGAAGACGAGCTGGCAGCGCTTCGGCCGGCCGGCCGGCATGTATACAGAACTGGAAGACCGCCACGGCATCCATGGCGGCGACGTCGAGACCTCGCTGATGCTGCACTTCCGGCCGGATCTGGTCGACATGGGCAAGGCCGACAATTTCGTCTCCAATGTCGGCCGGGCCGAAAGGGAATTCGCCCTGCTGCGCCACACCGGAACGCATGCCTTCGCCTGGATCGCCAGCGACCTCAATCCGAACGGCGTGGTCGGCGATGCCAGCATCGCGACCGCCGAGAAGGGTCGGCTGACCGCCGAGCATCAGGCCGATGGCTTTATCAACCTGGTCAGGGATGTGCGTAAGGCAAAGCTAACCGACTGGCTGTCGTAGCTGAAAGCGCCGGCTCAACCTTCAATGGTGAGCTCGAACGGCGTCCCTTCAAAGGCATCCGCGCCGCGCCCGATAGCCTCGATCGCCGCGATCATGCGGCCGTCCCGTCCGAGCAGCATATCCGCGACGGCGATAAGCCGTGGATTGGGCGTCGCTGACGGTGAGAGGAAGCGCAGCGTCTTCGCCAGCTCCGCCTCGTCGCGTTTGGGTGCCAGCGCCGCCGCGATGATATAGGCCGACGCCGTCGAGCGGCTGATGCCGGCATAGCAGTGCACGACCATCGGCCTTGTCCGGTCCCAGCGATAGGCAAAGTCGAGAAGCGCGCGCACATGCTCTTCGCCCGGCATGGTCATGCCTTCCTGCGCGACGGCGATGTCGTGCATGACGAGATGCAGGTGGTTTTCCGCCAGGATCGAAGCCGGGCGGGTAACCTCGGTGCCTGCCGCAAGCAGCGAGAGCAGCCGCTCGGCGCCGGTTCTGGCTACCGTCTCCTCGATCTTCGACAGCGGACAGACATGGATCATCGCACGATCTCCTTCGGCGCATCGTCGCGCCGCGAGGCCCAGGCGGCAAGCGCGCCTTCGAGGCGCTGCCATTCCGCCTCGCTGCCAGGCAGTCCGGCCCGCAAGGCTTGTGGCCGGTCGTCAAAATGACGCAGCAGGATGCCGCGTTCGCCAAGTGCCGAAAACAGGGCTAGGGCATCGGGGAAAGACAAATAGCGGAACAAACTGGTGCCGCCGGCGACCGGAACACCGCATCGACCGAGCAGCGCATCGAGGCGCTCGGCATCGGCTGCCAGACGCCTTCGCATGTCGTCCTGCCACCTGGTGTCAGCCAATGCGCGGATACCGTATTCGAGCGCCGAGCCGGCGACGGCCCAGGGGCCGAGCTGCGCATCCAGCCGCTCCACCATCAGCTTGCCGGCCAGCGCGAAGCCGAGCCTCACGCCGGCGAGGCCGAAGAATTTGCCGAAGGAGCGCAGGACCACCACGCCGCCTTCGCCGACATCGCCGGCCAAACTTTGCTCGCTTGGTCCGACATCCATGAAGGCTTCGTCGATGACCAGCAGGCCGCCCTCGGCGCGCAGGCGCGCGGCGAGATCGAGCAGGCGGTCCCTTTCGATCGCCCGCCCATCCGGATTGTTCGGATTGACCAGCACGGCAAGGTCGGCATCCACCAACGCATCGAAATCGCTCACCTCCGCCACCGTATGGCCCGCGATCGCAGCGGCCCGAGCGTGCTCGGCATAGGTAGGACCGAGCACCAGCGCTTTGCCGGGCTTCACCAGCGAAGCGACGCGCGGCAAGAGGATCTGCGTGCCGGGCGCTGCCGCCACATGCGCCGCCGATGGCGCCCCGTAAGTGGCGGCCGCGATTTCGGTCAATTCGCGCAACCGTTCGGATTCCGGCAAACGTAAGAGGGCGGTGGCGGGCAGTTCAAAAAGCGGGTAGGAGTGCGGATTGATACCTGTCGAAAGATCGACGAAAGGCCGTGGCGCGTGGGGGAAGAGCGCGCTCGCCCGGCCAAGGGATCCGCCGTGATCCACCGCAGCAATCGCTCCATCAAGAAGCTTCATGTCGATCCTGATCGCTTTCCTGTCACTCGCCATTGAACGTACCCTTGGCTACCCGGATTGGCTGTTTAACGCCATCGGCCATCCCGTCACCTGGATCGGCAGGCTGATATCCTTTCTCGATCGCAGGCTCAACCGCGCGACCGATTCCGACGAATTGCGTCGCCGCCGCGGCGTTCAGGTGCTGCTGGCCATCGTGCTGGTGCCGGCGGCTATCGGATTGACGCTGCATGTCCTGCTCTGGATGATCTTCCCATCCGGCCTCGTCATTGCGGCCATCCTCGGCTCCTCGCTGCTATCGCAGAAGAGTCTGGCCGAGCATGTCGAGGACGTCGCCGATGCGCTGGAGACCGGCGGCCTGACGCTCGGCCGCATCGCCGTCTCGCGCATCGTCGGCCGCGATCCCGAAAAGCTCGACAAAGCAGGCGTTGCACGGGCGGCGATCGAAAGCCTGGCCGAGAATTTCTCCGACGGCATTGTCGCGCCGGCCATCTGGACTGGTATCGGCGGGCTGGCCGGAGGTGCTGCCTACAAGGCCGCTAACACCGCCGATTCGATGATCGGCCACCGCACGCCGCAATACGAGGCTTTCGGCCGGGCGGCCGCCCGCTTCGACGACCTGATCAACCTGCCGGCCTCGCGGCTCACCGGCCTGCTGATTGTGCTCGCCGCCTTCATCGTCAAGGGCGCCGATCCTCGCAATGCCTGGCAGGTGATGCGGCGCGACGCGAGGAAGCATCGTTCGCCCAACGCCGGCTGGCCCGAGGCCGCCATGGCCGGCGCCCTGGGCTTGTCCCTGGCTGGGCCGCGCAGCTATGGCGGCGAGATCGTCGAGGACGCCTTCATGGGCGAAGGCGGCCGGCGCGAGGCCGAAAGCACCGACATAAGGCAGGCGCTGAAGCTTTACCGCGTCGCCGACTGGCTGCTGATCGGCCTGTTCGGCATGCTGTCGGCGGTCATGATCTACCTGACCATTTTGATCAGCGGCTAAGGTGAGTTGAGATTCAGGTCAGGCCGAGCCGAAAAACGGCGGTTTTCGAGAACGGAGCGGAGCGTACTCAAAGTATGTGAGCGCCGGAAGCGCAGGAAGCCGCTGTTTGGAGGCCGGCATCACCTGAATATCGACTCAGAATTCAATCCCCTGCTGCGCCTTAACCCCAGCCGAGAAATGGTGCTTGGTCAGCCCCATTTCGGTGACGAGATCGGCCGCTTCCACCAGCAGCGGTTTGGCGTTGCGGCCGGTGACGATGACATGCAGGCCCTCGCGGCGCGCTTTCAGCGCCGCAACCACTTTTTCCAAATCGAGATAGTCGTAGCGCAAAGCGATATTCAGCTCGTCGAGCACGACGAGGCTGATCGAGGGATCGGCCATCAGCTCGAGCGCCTTGGCCC
This sequence comes from Mesorhizobium sp., assembly GCA_004020545.1. Classification (GTDB taxonomy): domain Bacteria; phylum Pseudomonadota; class Alphaproteobacteria; order Rhizobiales; family Rhizobiaceae; genus Mesorhizobium. The sequence goes on from SAQE01000070.1 coordinate 19,015, forward strand.
AGGCAGCCTCGGCGGCAGCGATGTCGCGCTTCAGGTCCTGCGTCTCCCAAGTGAAGCCCTCGCCCATCGCATGCCAGACGACGCGGTCGCCAAAGGCGGCGAAAGCATCCTTTTCGCCCGTATGCCATTTGCCCTTGATGAACTGGACGACGCCGACACGCTTGCCGTAGCCCAGCATCCTGAGCGCCAGGCCGAAGGCAGCGGTGGTCTTGCCCTTGCCCGGTCCGGTGTTGACGATCAGCAGGCCCTTCTCGATCGTTTTGCCCGCCACCTCGGCATCCTGCACCGCCTTGCGCTTGGCCATCTTGGCGCGATGGCGTTCGGCATCCCTGTCATCGATGGTCTTGTCGTCGATTTCGGCCACGTCATTTCACCTTGAGCGGCAGCCCTGCCACCATCATCAGCACGCTGTCGGCGACCGCCGCGACCTGCTGGTTGAGCCGGCCGGCGGCGTCGCGGAACCGGCGCGCCAGCGCATTGTCCGGCACGATGCCGAGCCCGACTTCGTTGGACACCACGAACCACGGCCCGCGCGGCCGTGACAGAACATCCGCGAGCCGCCGGCACTCAGCCTCGAGATCATGCTCCGCCAGCATATGATTGGTCAGCCACAATGTCAGGCAATCGATCAGCACCGGCTGGTGATCGGGCGAGGCCTCGATCGCGCCGGTGAGATCGAGCGGCGCATCGACGGTGACCCAGCCTTCGCCGCGCCGTGAGCGGTGCAGCGCGATGCGCTCGCGCATCTCGTCGTCATAGGCTTGCGCGGTGGCAATGTAGACCCAGGGCGACGGGCTGGCCGTCGCCAGCGTCTCGGCATGCGCGCTCTTACCGGAGCGCGCACCGCCGAGGATGAAGGTCAGACGACTCGTCGCGCGATCAGGCAAAGCTGTCGCGCAGGCTGGTCGCCGTGCCGGTGAAGCGGCCGCGCACCACGCCGACGACCGCGCCGAGCACCAGCCAGAACACCAGATCGGTGAGCGTCACGGCAACGACGAACTGATGGTGCAGCCCTTCGGGGATAGCCGTCTCGAAGCTTTCGGGCTGCGGCGCGCCGACGATGTGCGGCGCCACGATCAGCGCCACGCCAAGGATGGCCAGCGGCAGCGACTTGCGAAAAGCGATCAAGCCGAGCCCGATCGCGGTCGCGGCCACCGTCGAAATCCACCAGATCTGGCGCGGCAGAAGTTCGGCCGCGGGCATTGCCGGCAGTTCGGGCGGCAGGCCGAGCCCAGGCGCCAAGGTGAAAACGGCAAAGCCGGCAAGGCCCCAGAACACGCCCTGCCGCCAGTTGCCGATGCCGCCGGCGAATTCGGAGGCCGCGACGAGGATCAGCGCAAAGCCGATGCCGGTGACGATGTTGGCGACCACGTTGAAAGCGAAGCGCTCGACACCGTCGGCCGGCGCCCAGCCCTCGTCTTCGGCCGGAGCAGCCGCTTCGGCAGGCGCCGGAGCCGCGCTGCTCATCGCGTTGTCCGCGGGAGCGGCCGAGCTCGTCGCATTGTTGTTTGTGCTGGCGGCGTGGTCATGATGATGGCCGTCGCCCGCCTTTTCATAGACTTCCGCTTTGAGGATCAGCGGCACGGTCGCATAGGCTTGCATGCAAGCGAGCACTACGCCCGCCACGAGCCCCGCGATCGCCGCGACGAACACGACGTTGCGAAACAGATTCATGATGTCAGGCCTTTGTCAGTGGCAGGGAAAAGCCATCGAGTGGCGATAGTCGTGGGCAGCGTTGTGGACCGCATCGATATGCGAGAAGCCGACAAAACCGACGACGAAAATGCCGAGCAGCGCGGCGAGAGCGAGCTGCACGAGACGCGACTGCGAGGAGACGGAGGCGCCGAGGGAGACGGAAGCGGTATTCATGTCTTGTCCTTTCGCCCTCCACCCGAGGGCATCGAAGTCAACTTTCCCGTCGCCGGCAGGTCTCCTGGCTCGCGGATCCGCGCCCTTCCCCACCTTCCCGAGGAAAAACCCTCAGTGGTTTATGGGGAGGACTACCGCACACAGTTGCGGGGGCAGCCACGGCTTTAGGTAGGAAATCCACCCTCACCGCATTCCCTCTTGGCTCCAAAAACGGAACCGACGACGCGGGCGACTATAGGCAGAATCGCCGCGCCCGGCAAACCAAATTCCGTCACGCCGGAGCGTGATTGCGGCATGGATTCGGATGCTAGGAGGCCGCGATCCTTTCGGCGACAAGTTGCTGCAGCCGCCACAGATGGGCGTCGTGGATGCCGCGCGACTCGAGATTCTTGACCGTGTTGTAGAGATAGTCGGCGCCTGAACCCCAATGGCCGCAGGACGTCGCCAGCCTCTCGACCACCTCGTTTTCAGTGAGCGGACCCGCATAGGTCGTGCCTTTGCGATTGATGACGAAGGCGAGCGCTTTCAACGGCCCTTTGTCGGTTGCGAGCTGCAGCAGGCGGGGGTGGTAGCTGGTCGGCTTCAGGGTCATCTCGCGGCGGAAAAGCTTGTCCAGCGCTTGCCGGCGCTCGCCGCCGTTCAGGCGAAAGGCGACGCCCTTGCATTGGCCGCCGCGATCCAGCGCCATCATCAGACCCGGGCTCTGCTTGGTGCCCCGCCAGCGCGTCATCTTCATGCAGAAGGAGCGATGCCAGCCTCGTGCCACGGCGACCTGCTCCTCGACATGCTCGATTTCGGGCTTCCAGATCAGCGAACCATAGCCGAACAGCCACAGTGGTTCGGTTGCCGGAAGCTCGGCTTCGAATGCCTCGAGCATCGCCTCGTAGTCGTCGTCGCAGAGATGCTGCGCCTCAGGATCGGGTCCGGCGTCCTCAACCGCGCGATAACAGCGGGCGACCAGTTCCTCGGTAAGCGACATCGTTCTTGCAGGCATGCCTTGCGACCCTGGCCGGCCGGCGAACCCGTCGGCGATCGCGAGCGACCTTAAAGGCGGCACCGGAACATCACAATGGCCACACGATTGACAATGGGTTTGGCCGGGTGTCGGCTGTCGGCAGCCTGGGAGAAGCCGATGCAGCCGAATCCGAGTGAACGCGATCCCTACAATGGCCTGACCCACCTCGAGCCGACATTGCCTGCAACGGCGTATCGTGAAGCCGAAGCTTACCAGCGCGATCTCGAAGCGATCTGGTACCGGAGCTGGCTGATGGTCTGCCGCGAGGCCGATCTCGCGGAACCCCTCGCCTTCCGCACCGTGCGCATCGGCTCGCAGGAGGTCGTCTTGCTGCGCGACGAGACCGGGAGCTTGCGCGCCTTCCACAACACCTGCCGGCATCGCGGCTCGCAGCTTTGCCAGGAAAGCGCGGGCCGACTGAAGGCAAGGCTCCTCACCTGCCCCTATCACGCCTGGTCCTATTCGCTGCGCGGCGATCTCGTACGCGTGCCGTCGAAATCGCTGCCCGAGGGCTTCGACAAGGCCGACTACCCGCTCTATCGCGTGGCGCTGTCGGTGTGGCGCGGCTTTGTCTTCATCAACCTTGCAGAAGATGCCGGCGGCACGGCGGAAGCCTCGTTCGATCCCGCCTCCGGCGACCTTGCCAACTGGCCGCTGGAGACGCTCGTCACCGGGCATCGGCTCAGCAAGGTGATGAACTGCAACTGGAAGATCTTCTGGGAGAACTTCAACGAATGCCTGCACTGCCCGGGCGTCCACAAGGACCTGTCGCGGCTGGTGCCGATCTACGGCCGCGGCCTGATGGCGAGGCACGACGATCCGGAATGGGCGCGCCACGCCGACAATGACGCGCCGGAGTTTTCCGGCGGCCTGCGCGCCGGTGCCGAGACCTGGTCGCGCGACGGGCGCGTGCATGGTCCGGTCTTTCCCGGCCTGACGCCGGCCGAGCGCGCCGCCGGCCAGACCTACGCCACGTCGCTGCCCTCGATGTTCGTCGTCGGCCATGTCGACTATGTCCGCACGGTGCGGCTCGCCCCGCTGGGACCCGAGCAGACCGAACTGACCGCCGAATGGCTGTTCGCCCCCGATGCGCTTGCGCAAACCGACGTCGACAACATCGTCGCCTTCGGCACTCAGGTGCTGGAGGAGGACGCCGCGATCTGCGAAATCAACCAGAAGGGCCTGCGCTCGATCCGCCACGAAGCCGGCGTGCTGATGCCGGAAGAATACGACCTGCGCCGCTTCCACGAGTGGGTGCGGCAGCGCCATGCCGCATTCCAGCCCCGATCAAAATGACTTAGGCAGATAGCGCCAGGTGAAGAAGCCGCAGAAGGCGGCCAACAGGCCGAGCGTGACGAACACCGAGCCCAGACCGAAGAAGGTCAGCACCACCGAATAGACCAGCGGCGGCGTCAGCTCGGAAAAGTCGAGATAGGTGCGGTAGACCGCCGCCATCTGCGCCCTTTCGTAAGCGCGCACCGAGCGCATGAAGGCGGTGGAACCCAGGGCGTCGAGCGCGATGGTGAAGAGCGCGCCGCAGAGCAGGAAGCCGGCGGTGAGCAGCGGCGCAGTCTCGCCGACGCCGCCTGCCGCAAAAAGCATCGCCGCCATAGCGAAATAGGCGAAAGTCATGGTCCGGCGGCCGCCGAAGCGCTTGCCCGCCTTGCCCCAGAAGATCGCCATGAACAAAAGCGCGTTGCCGGCCGACACCAGCGGTCCGCCGGCAAGCTTGCCCTCGCCCGTGATCACCATGAACAGCGGCCCATAGACAAAGAAGGTCGTCCAGAAGCAGGAACGGCCGAAGGCGATCAGCCAGGCGAGCCTGAGCCTTGGCTGCGCGATGAAGCGGCCGATATTGGCGAGCGGATTGGCCGGCCGGCTCTTGCCGGGGCGGATCGACGGGTTGTCGCCCAGCCGATAGGCCCAGAACAGCGCGAGCAGCGCCAGCGCGAAGGCCACGACCGCGCCATGCGCGGCATAGATGCCGAAGCGCGTGTAGAGGAAAATGCCGAGCGTCGGCCCACCGGTCCAGGCAAACATCGACCACGCCATGCGCAGCGATTCCGCCTGCATGAAGTCGGTCTTGCGGATGTGGTCCATGATGTAGAGGTTGAGCGTGATCGACAGCGCGCTCGCCCCCATGACGCGGCAGAGCATGCCGGCCAACTGTCCCGGCAGCGTGTGGGTGACGAAGAAGACCGAACCGAGCGCCAGCATCATGCAGCCGGCCGTATAGACCCAGCGCCGCGCGAAGCGGCGGATCAACAGAGGCATGAAGAGCGTGACTGAAAGTCCGAGCAGCGACACGATCGTATAGAGGATCGAGACGATCTGCTCGTTGTGCAGGATCTCGTAGGCCTGGATAGGGATGACGCTGGAGATCGTGGCGCGGGCGAAGGATTCGACGGCATAGAGCGAGGCGAAGGTGCGCGCATCGGCCGGCCTAAGCGCCGGAAGCCAGATCGGATGGCGCACATGGGTGGACATCGGCCCTCCGAAAGTTGAATCGCTCGCCAAATCTGGCCGGACCAGTGGCGGACAGGTAGCAGGAAACCGACTCCGAAAAGCCGAAAAGCGAAGCCGGTCAAAGGGTTTCCGCCGCTGGCCTAAAGCGGCTTGCCATGCCGCTGGCGCGGTGGCGGCCGCCAATCCACCCTCTGTTGTTCGTTCGAACCGTGATAGTCGTTTGGCACGACTGAATCGGAATGCGAGACCATGAGCCTTCAAACGACGAGCGACGCCGTTCAGGACACGCCGAAGCACAGTCGCATCGTCGCCTTCGATATCCTGCGCGGCATCGCGCTGATCGCGATGGCGAGCTACCACTTCACCTGGGACCTCGAAAACTTCGGCTACACAGCGCCCGGCCTGACCGCCTTCGGCTGGTGGAAGCTCTACGCCCGCGGCATCGCCTCGACCTTCCTGTTCCTGGTCGGCGTCAGCCTGTTTCTGGCGCATGGCCGCCAGATCCGCTGGCCGAGCTTCTGGAAGCGTTTTGCCATGGTCGCAGTGGCGGCGATCGCCATCTCGGCCGTCACCTATATCGCCACGCCGGACGGCTTCATCTTCTTCGGCATCCTGCATGAGATCGCGCTGGCCAGCCTGCTCGGTCTCGCGTTTCTCAGGCTGCCGGCGCTGCTGACGGCAATCGTCGCGGCAGCCGTGATCGCGGCGCCTTTCTATCTGCGGTCGGAATTCTTCGACCATCCGGCGCTGTGGTGGGTCGGGCTGTCGGCGACCAACCCGCGCTCCAACGACTATGTGCCGCTGTTTCCATGGTTCGGCGCGGTGCTCGCGGGCATGGCGGCAGTTAAGCTCGCTTCAGCGTCGGGCCTTCTCGTCCGGCTGGGAACCTGGACGCCCGGCCGTTGGTCGAACCCGCTCACCTTCATTGGCCGGCACAGCCTCGCCTTCTACCTCATCCACCAGCCACTGCTGTTCGGCTCGGTCTGGCTGTTTTCCCAGGTCATGCCGCCGCCACCGCAGAACAAGGACGCCGGCTTCCTGCCGGCTTGCCAGGCGCAGTGCGAACAGCAGCGGGACAGCAAGTTCTGTTCCAGCTATTGTGGCTGCATGCTGGACACGCTGAAGGGCGAAGCGTCTCTCGACAAGCTCTACAGCAACGACCAGTCCAGCGCCTGGAAATCGCATCTGGCCGATCTGGCGAGCACCTGCACCGCCGCGACCGAGGACGAGATGGAGGGAGGGCAGCAATGACAGGCGTCGCAAAGCCCAGACACGGGATCATTCCCTGGCCGCCCGTGATCTATGTCGTGGCGATAGTGCTGAGCGTCGTGCTCGGCATGCTCTACCCGCTGCCTTGGATCGGCGACATCTTTGGCGACATCCTGGTCGGCGCCGGCTGGGTGGCGCTCTTCGGCGTCGCAGCACTTTGGGTCACGGCGATCCGGACCATGGTGCGCGCGAAAACCACGCTCAATCCCAATGCCGAGCCCGACCATCTGGTGACGTCGGGGCCTTTCGGCGTCACCCGCAATCCGATGTATCTCGCCAACACGCTCCTGTTGATCGGCGTTTCTTTCATCACCGGCATCGCCTGGTTCCTGCTGTTTGCCTTCCTCGCCGCCTTCGCGACGCAGAAGCTGGCGATCGAGAAGGAGGAGAAGATGCTGGTGGCAAAGTTCGGCAAGAAATACCGCGACTACGCGAAAAGAGTGCGGCGCTGGATCTGATCGTGACACAGCCTACGTTCGGCGTGATGCCTTTCCGGTGTCGGGCCACAGTTTTCTGCCGAGATAAAACAGCGCCGGGATCGACAGCATGATCGCCATGACGACAGCCGGCCCGGCCCAGGCGAACCGCATCGGTGCGATGTATTCCTCCCGAAACGCCTGACGCAGCAGCGCGGCTGTGACCGGAAGGTTGAGCGCGACGGCAGTCGCAGTGCCCGGCATATAGCGGCGCATGGCAAGTGTGACGAGGAGGTGTGGAAAGACCACATTGAGCAGCATCGCCAGCGCGTAACCTGACAGAAGATACGCGCCGAGGCTCCCTCGCCCCTGAACGCTGGCGAGCACGGCGGTAGTGCCGGCAAGAAGGGTGAGCATGGACACGGCGAACCGGAATTCTCGCGCCCCGACAGGACTATGCCAACGCCCCGCCTGCCCCGACCAGGCAGGCAACAGAAGTGCTTCTTCCAGATTGTGGACGACGACCGCGGCGACAAACAGCCAAGTCAGAATTATGAACACGGTTTGATCGATCGCCAGTTCAACGGAAGCGGGCGGTCCCTCAGGTGTTGACGCCGAGTTCCGCCAGCCGCTCGACGCAGGACTCCTCCGCCTGGTCGAGCTCGGCCAGCGTTTCCTCGAGGTCGCGCCGCTTCTGCCGCAGATCCTCGCGCTTTTCCTCGATGCGCTTGATCATCAGCTTGAGCTGGCCGACCTCGCCGGGCGGCTCCTTGTACATCTGGATGATCTCGCGGATCTCGGCGATCGAAAAGCCAAGTCGCTTTCCCCGCATGATCTGGCGGATGAGATGCCGGTCGGAGGGACGGAACAGCCGGGTGCGTCCGCGCCTGATCGGCTGCACCAGCCCTTCGTCCTCGTAGAAACGCAGCGTCCGCGTCGACACGTCGAATTCGCGCGTCAGCTCGGTGATCGTGTAATATTCCCGCATTCTCGCTCCCACGCCCCAAACGTCCAGGCATCGCCACGCAGGAGCGTCGCCCTTCCCTCCTATCAAACCCCGTCTTGCGCCGGAATCGGCACGTGACCCCGAGACAACGTCGCACGGCATTTACGTAAAAGTCAATTAAGATGCCTTATCCGGCTCGCTCACCCAGGTGCAACCACCATGTGGCGAGGCTGAGGAAGGCGAGGAAGCCGATAACGTCGGTGATCATTGTCGTGAAGATCGAGGACGAAATTGCCGGATCGGTACCGAGCTTGTCGAGAAACAGTGGGATGAGGATGCCGCCGAGTGCCGCGGCCAACATATTGAGGATCATCGCCGCGGCGATGACGAAACCGAGATCGGGATTGTGAAACCAGAAGCCGGCGACCAGCCCAAGGATTGTCGCAATGACCCCGCCGTTGAGCAGACCGACCATGACCTCACGGCGGATGACGCGGCCGGCATTGTAGATATCGAGGTCGCGTGTGGCGAGCGCGCGTACGGTCACCGTCATCGTCTGCGTGCCGGCATTGCCGCCCAGTGAGGCGACGATCGGCATCAGCGCGGCAAGTGCCACCATTTCCTCGATCGTCGCGCCGAACATGCTGATCACCGAGGCCGAGATGAAGGCCGTGCCAAGATTGACCAGCAGCCATGGAACGCGCGAGCGCGATGTCGCCGCGATGGTATCCGACAGCTCTTCGTCGCCGACGCCGCCCATGCGCAAGAGGTCTTCCTCCGCTTCCTGCTGGATGACGTCGACGACGTCGTCGATGGTGAGCACGCCGACCAGCCTCTCGTTCTCGTCGACCACGGCGGCCGAGAGCAGATCGTACTGCTCGAACTCCCGCGCCGCCTCTTCCTGATCCATGGTGGCAGGGATGGCGTGGCGCGTCTCGTGCATCACGTCCTCGACCTTGACCGCGCGCTTGGTGCGCAGGATCTGGTCGAGGTCGATAGCGCCGAGCAGCTTGAAGCTCGGGTCGATGACGAAGATCTGGCTGAAGCGGTCCGGAAGGTTCTTGTCCTCGCGCATGTAGTCGATGGTCTGGCCGACGGTCCAGAACGGCGGCACGGCGACGAACTCCGTCTGCATGCGCCGGCCGGCCGTCTCTTCCGGATAGTCGAGCGCGCGCCTGAGCCTGATGCGCTCGGTGAACGGCAGTTGCGAAAGGATCTCGTCCTGGTCCTCCTGGTCGAGGTCCTCCAGGATGTAGACGGCGTCGTCGGAATCGAGCTCCTGCACCGCCTGCGCGATTTGCTCGTTGGGCAGGTTGTCGACGATATCGAGGCGGATAGCCTCGTCGACCTCGGTCAGCGCGGAGAAGTCGAAATCGGAACCCAGCAGCTCGACCAGGGCCCGGCGCTGTTCGGGATGCAGCGCCTCGAGCAGATCGCCCAGTTCGGACTGATGCAGGTCGTCGACTTCACGCTTCAGGGTCAGCGTGTCGCGGTCGGCGATCGCCGCGCCGATCTGGGCGAGGAAGGAAGAACGGACAGCGCCGTCCTCGCCATAGATGTCGGCGTGGTGCTCCTCGGCGGCGCGGGCGCCGGTCGTCTCTATGTCCTGGCCTTCCACCAGCGCCTCCCGCCAACAGGAATCCGGAAAGGGTGCGATTCACGTCTAGAGCATGATCCCGAAAAGTGGAAACCGCATTTCGGGAAAATCCGATGCCAACGCGGGCAGATAGGGCCGTGATGCGATTCGTCTTGCGAAATCGTTGCGCTAGCACGCGGAATATTCAGCGAAATATGCGCCGTGACGCCTTCGACGCGACCAATTTTCGGCTTCAGCCGACGCGACAGCGCATGTCGCTGCGGAAAGAGCGCGACAGTGCGGTTGGGGCAGAATTGTCATGATGCAGGTCCACGGCGACCGGCGACCGCGCAAGATCGAGAGGACAATCGGCAGGCCTTGAACCTCAAGTCCCGGAAAACGAACGAAGCAGTTGGCTCGAGGCGCGTGCGCGTCGTCGTCGCCGAGCGCAATCCGCTCGTTGTGTCGGCGCTCCGCGAAATGCTGGAATGCGACGGGCGTTTCGAGCTGTTGAGCACCGTTCAGAGCGGCAGCCAATTCCTGGAACTGGCGGCGAGCGCCAGGTTCGATGTCGCCGTCATCGGCTGGAAGCTTGCCGACATGGACGGCGCCGACGTCCTGGCCGAGGTCCAGAACCGCAAGCTCGATGTGCGCGTCACGGTGTTCTCCAACGACCACGACATCGGCATCCTGAAGCAATGCGTGCGGCTGGGCGCCCAGGGTTACTGCTTCCAGTTCGACGACCCGTCGATCATCTTCGAGACGATCCTGGCGGTCGCTCATGGGCGCATCTGCATCCCTTACATCGACATCAACAAGGTCAACGACACGCCGCTGTCGCAGCTCACCGTGCGTGAGCGCGAGCTGCTTGCGGTGCTGTCCGATGGCTGGACCAATCTCCAGATCGCGACCCGGACCGGGATCTCGGAGAACACGGTGAAGTACCACCTCAAGAATCTCTACGACAAGCTCGACGTCCGTAACCGCGCCATGGCCGTCGCGCTCTATGCGAACGAGAAGCGCCGCACGTCCAAATCGCCTTTCGGGTAGGCGGACCGGGTAGGTCCGCCCTACCCGCCCGTGGCGACAACTTACCCGGCAAGGTGTTGTTGCAGCACGCCGCGCGAACGACACTCCCCTGACAATCCCAAACGATCGGAGGAGTTCGCATGGCTGGGTTTACCCATCTTTTCATCCCAGGACCGACCAACATTCCCGAAGAGGTCCGGCAGGCCATGAACCTGCCGATGGAGGATATGCGCGCCGGCTCATTTCCCGACCTCACCCTGCCGCTGTTCGAGGACATCAAGAAAGTCTTCAAGAACGAGACCGGCCGCGTCTTCATCTATCCCTCGTCGGGCACCGGCGCCTGGGAAGCGGCGATGACCAACGTGCTCAGTCCCGGCGACCGGGTGCTGATGTCGCGCTTCGGCCAGTTCTCGCATCTGTGGGTCGACATGGCCGAGCGTCTTGGCTTCGAGGTCGACGTCATCGACTGCGAATGGGGAACGGGCGTCCCGCTCGACCTCTATGCGGAGAAGCTCCGCGCGGACAAGGCGCATCGCATCAAGGCTGTCTTTTGCACCCAGAACGAAACCGCGACCGGCGTCACCAGCGACGTCGCCGGCTGCCGCGCCGTGCTCGACGCCGCCAACCACCCTGCGCTTCTCTTCGTCGACG